>DCAD01000054.1:0-4432 GCA_002311875.1 Gemmatimonadales bacterium UBA1142
TTGACTGGAGCAGAAATCCCGGAACCCACATGAGGAAGAACCCGAAGGTATACATACCGTTGCGAGTGTACTTGAAAATACCCTGATCTACGAACGGTTTTAGTCTGTATTCTTCCGGGTAAAAATGATCTATTCCGAAAGCTCGATCGAATCCAAAATATTTCTTTACCGAATAGAAAAGATAAACTGCTGGAATCAGCAATAACCCTGATAACACAGATGACAAAGTGGGGTTGATGCTCAATGTCATACTGCTTGAGATAGCGAGCAGAACAATCAGTACAGGTCGAGAAAAAGCGAGGATCGAGAAACCTGTCTTATAGAACTTAAAGCCATTCTTTCCAAACAGTCTCGAGAGTCCTTGGTAATGCAGTTCATACCGCCAGCAAACAAGCACATAACATTGATGGATGATAGGAACCAAAATGGCAAAAGTGGCCCAAGTCAAAGTGCTTATTCCCCATAAATCTCCATTGAGAACAGTGGTATCTGTTTCCAGATAAGAGTATAGGGTGAATAATAATCCACACAATATTAGAATATGCCATTGTTGATGTTTGAATATTTTCATGAGCCTTTGTTGGTAGCTGCGCTTCGGAGCGGCTAGTGTCCGGGCGGCTGTTCGTGCCCAGGATGCGCTAACGTATCCGCGGGACTCGAGAAGATCCTCTGGTTCGGCAACGCATCGAGGTCGACGATCCGCCCGTCCCGAATGACGGTGTCCAGCACACGAATGTTGCGGATATCCTCAAGCGGGTCCGCACCCAGAATTAGCACGTCCGCGAGCTTGCCATCCTCGAGTGTGCCCAATTCATCCAGCATGAGGCACGCCAGCGCGCCGTTCTTTGTTACGGCTACGATGGCTTCCATAGGGGTCATCCCCAACTCGACCAACCCCTCGGTCGCGAGCACGCTCCCCGTCCCGAACGATTGGTTGAGCGCCTTCTTAGAGTTGCGCCTGAATTCAGGCGCTGAGCCGAGGTAGTTGTCGGTGCCAATCGTCGTCACACATCCGGTCTCGATGAGTTTTTCGGCATTCTGCCGACGGATCTCGATGCCCTCTCCTCTCTCTCGCGCTTCGGCCCGCAACTCCGCAGAGGTTTTCGCCCGCTCCTCCGCCGTGTCCTCAGACTCCTCCTCCTCACTTTCCTCTCGGTCTGCCTGTTGCTTCAGATGCTCCTCCCACGGCTCACCGGTGAGCGTGTTGGAGAGCATGGCGCAGATGGTCCCACGTCGCACGATGTCCCCGGCCAGTGCATCGGATATGATGCTCGGCAACACCTCCGGATGCTGAATTAGATCGATGCCTGACTCGACCGAAAGCCGCAGACCCTCCGGACTCGTCGAGTGTGTCTCGGCCACCAGTCCTCTCTTGTGCGTCTCCTCGACCATGACCTCTTGAGCCCGTGGGCTGAACCCGATCATGATCGGACTCGAAAAGTGACTCGTGCCCCCGAACTTGATGAAGTCGGGACCCTTGTCGAGGTACGCGTTCACGGCGACGCGAAGCTCCTCGGGCTCCATGTGCATCCATCCCTCTCCGGAGCCCTGCGTGATGAAGTCGTTGAACTGCTCCTGAAACAGCGTGAGGCCTGTCCCGCGAATAAGAGAGAAGGTGATGGAGTACGGGCCACCCCACCCAACGATGTTACCGGCCACGAGCATACGAGGACCGACGACCTCTCCTTGCGCGATTGCATCTCGCACTTCGATGAGCGGCAACAGTGATCCATAACTGTCCCGGACCGTGGTGAATCCATGCTTGAGCTCAAGCTGCGCCGACTCGAGTACCAGGTCAGCATTGCGCGACTCGTAGCGGACAATCGTCTCTCCAGCTCCGTAGAGAGATAGGTGCACGTTGCTGTCGATGAAGCCGGGCGTGACGAACTTGCCCGTCCCATCTATCACCTGGGCTCCGTTCGGCACATCGATACTTCCACTCGGCCCCACTGCGCTGATCCGGTTTCCGGTCAGGACGATGGTTCCGTTCGCGAGTGGTGGGCCGCCGTTCCCGTCGATGATTGTTGCACCGACGATCGCGATGGTACTCTGGCCCGCTAGCGAGGCGGGTACGGCCCCCGCAAGTACGAACATGAGCAGAACGGTGGTGGGGCGGAGTGCTGAGCGCCTCGTCATGATCGATCCTCCTGAGCGGCCACGGGCCGGTCAGATTACCGCCGGAGCGTGTAGGCTGCCACCGGTCCTCTGGTCCTCTTGCCCACAGGCTCTTCCTCCATTGCGTGCTCTGGCCTCTATCGCCAGGGCGCCTCCTGGACCCCACCGATATCGAGGATCGGGTGCTTCTCTCCGGTCATCTCCCAATGCACAAGTACAGTGGGGATCACGCCAGCCGAGTAGAAATCATCGAAAAAACGCTTGATCGTAAAGTCATCTCCATTCTGTAGTGCTTCCTCAGCCAATAATTGTTCGATCTGGATCTTCCCTGCCACGTAGCTCGTACCGTAGCCAGGCTGGCGGAGGTAGAGATGCTGTTCACCGCGTACTAGATCGCCATCAGGTAGCCACCCGCGCGGCGTCCACTTGCCCGCAAAATCAACAGCCTCTTCCATTACGAACTCGTGGCCATGCAGCATCAAACCCGACGTCGCTCGAGCAGCTCGCTGAGCCAGCATGATCCAGACCAGTTCACGGGCCCGTGGTGAATTTTCATCCAGCAGACCCAAGTGCATGAACATTTCCTCGACTCCGGTGGCGAGGCCCTCGGAGCGGTGGTCATAGATATTATAGAGAGACGGTATCGCTCGAATCGGGCTCCGATGCGGTACTTCTCTCATGCGAGCCAGTTCGATCCAGTGGTGCATGTGCGGGCGGAAAGCATCCGGATCTCGATAGATCACCTCCTGGAAGAAGTTTCTAATCTCCTCCGGCTCAGCAGGCGTGAAGGAGCCGTTGACGGCGCGTACCGCAGTATCCATCCAATCTTCGATGGTTTCGATTTCCTCTCGCTCTAAGAATGCCATATAGAGATCTACAGACTCATTGAGTCGACGATCGTACTCTGCTGGCCCTTGAATACGTTCGAGTTCTGGAAGATCCCGGTTACGGTTCTCCTCCATTCGAAGCGAGGCGTGCGAGCGGGCAAGTTCCCGATTCATCAGGGTCACTTGTTCTTCCCATGAAAACGGAGATAAGTGGACGTTGTGCATGTACCAAGTGTATGCATCGCTACCTACACCAGATCGACCCGTCTTTCCTGGAAGCTCCCCCGCGACCCAATCAGCAAAATCCTCTGAAGCCTGGGCAGCGTTGGCCAGAGATCGATCTAGCACCTCGCTCGTCCCCACAACCTGCTCACCATAAGCTCTCAGGTCCGCAGCCTGACCACGGAACGAGCGAATCCCCGCCTCCCACAGATCACGTGCATTGCTCCCCGCTAGGTTTTCCCGAGCTTGTTCGAGTAAGGCCGGGATCGTACCGAAGCGTCGTGCCAACTCAGTCGCGTCATCCGCCGAAAGCGGGTGTTCGTAGATCCACGTATCGATCCAACCGTGGGCGACCGGACCCTCATGTGCTGGTACGTCGCTCTCGGACAAATACATCTTCACGTAGAACGCGGGATCACGAGCCCATGGCCGTCGAACTTTGTGATCAAAATCCAGCCCGTTCATCTCCGCACGGACGAGATGCCAGTCGATCTGCTGCTCGACCGGCCAATCCCCAACATCGAACGCCCACAGCCGGTCCTTCCACGCCCGGAGCACCTGTTGTTGCTGGGCCATGGCCGACGCGGTGTAGTCAGGCACCCCGTCAACGAACGCCGGACGCTCAAAGTCGCGCCATTCACCGAACAGGTCGACCAGGTCGTTCCACGAAGACTGGCCCTCGAGCTGACCAGGGGAAACAACGAGAAAAGCGGCGGCAACAAGCGTGGCAGTGCGGCTCATGGAGCTGGCTCCAAAATGGGGGCTGAAACGGATCGCGACGATGGGGTGGAGGACAACGAAGGGCAAGCCAGGTCGTGTCGGCAAACAAGTCGATCCTGCTCGCGGAGGGCCGCAGGACCGCAACTTAGGGGGAGCACCACACCGGACACGCAAAACAGTGTTGCATAGTCCAGCGGTGGGTGCAGTGAAATAGGGGGGGTGGCGCCCACTAGGGCCTTGCACATCGATCAAGGGACCCAGAAACACCTACCAATTTTTTTCAGAAATGGCGTTTCAGTGGCGGGGATCCTGAGTTCCAGCAGCTTACACCCGCTGCCAAGCTTTGCTTTTTCCCCCTGAAACTAAAAATGCACATATTACTGAGACCAAGACTGGCCGCATAACTTCGAGTAATAACCAATGAAGAAAAGCCTACTAGTACTCACGCTACTTGCAGTCACCGGAGCGTGTGCCGAGCCCGCCAGTGACACATCATTTCACACCGCGGTTGCTCCGGCGCCTCCCGCGGGGTCGATGTTCCTTTATCC
>DCAD01000054.1:4548-7651 GCA_002311875.1 Gemmatimonadales bacterium UBA1142
GGCGTCCTCGGCGTCGAGGTCTACCGCTTCCGTGCCTCGCCCGAAGCCCTAGCGGGCACCCCGCCGGTCTTCTTCCTTCATGGGGGACCGAGCTTCGACGGGCTCGAAGACGCACTCGAAGACATCGGCACGTTCGAAGAGCGTTGGCTGCCGTTGACGGACGTCTCGGACGTCATCGTCGTCGGGCAGCGTGGGATCGGATCGTCGAAGCCGACCACGACGATCGAGACCACGACGACGATCGACCCGGCCGAAGTGGCGTACGATCCCAAGCGAGCCGAGGCGGAGTTCCAGGCCGTGCTCGCCGAGGAGCGTGCCTTCTGGGAAGAGAGCGGACTCGACCTCTCCGGCTTCACGGTGCTTGAGGCCGCAGAGGACGTGAACGAGGTCCGTGCAGCCTTAGGCTACGACAAGATTATCCTGTGGGGCGGGAGTTTCGGCTCGCACTGGGGAATGAGCCTGATGCGCCTACATCCCGAGATCATCGAGCGGGCGATTCTCCGGGGGATGGAGGGTCCGGATCACACCTATGATGACCCCGGCCACCTCTGGAACGTCTTTCGCCGTGTAGCCGAGGAGGCTGAGGCGTCGATCGAACTTGGCGGGCGGATCCCCGATGGTGGGCTCGTCGCGGCGTTCGAAGAAATCTCCAGGAGCGCCACCGCGAACCCATTCACGGTGCCTTTCATCGATACGAGGGATGGGAGTCGGCACGAGGTGCTCTTCGACGGCTACGCCATGCAGAGACTGTCCCGGGGCTTCTCGACTCCGCTGGATGCTGTAACTGGGCTGCCGGGTTGGCCTGCGGACGTAATCGAATTGGCGGAAGGGAATTTCACCCGCGCCGCGGGGTATCTCTACTTCCGCTCGCTCCAGCTCCAGTCCGATCCACAGTATAGGACCGCGAGCTATTTTCAGCTGGACTGCGGCTCGGGAATCACGCCAGAACGCCTCGCGGAGCAGGCCGCGGATCCCGCGAACGCCGTGCTCTTCCGCATGAACTGGACGTACATCGCGGGCTGTCCGGTATGGGACAGCAATCTTGGAGACAGCTTCCGTCAGAACTTCGACACAGAGATTCCGACGGTCATCGCGCACGGCACATGGGACACGTCAACCCCCTACGAGAACGCACTCGAGCTCACTCCGTACTTCAAGAACAACAAATTCATCCCAGTCATTCGGGGCCCTCACGGTGCCATCCAGGCCGCCATGAGCGCGTCAGAGGAGTTTCGCGCTGGCATCCTACACTTCGCTGTGACCGGCGACATGACTCAGTTGCCCGACACGGTCACCTTGCCGGCCGTCAGGTTCCGTGTTCCGGGTTCGAGGTAGATGAGGAGCAGTATCATGAAACGTGAAGGTCTCATCGGTTCGCTCCGTGCTTCCGGAAGGCTTGGGCCTGTGAGCGCCTTGCTGGATCGTGGTGGATGCACAGAGTCAACTCGTTCACCGTCGAACTCTGACTGCACGCAGATACAGGATTCGATCCCAACCAAGGCCATCATCCCGTGGTAGTCTGACATCAAAGCGTGTGACGTAGGATCTGCACTGGCCCCACCACATTATTCCAGAAATGCCGGCTCAGCGGCATCGGTGAGAACGCACAGGTCTGCAGCTCGTGTGAGCACGCCGAGTTGGACGAGGAGGCAAGCTTATGGCAGCGGTGCGGCGCGTCTCTTAGCTGAGGATCGAGACGCATTTCAGCTCCGGCGACGAAGCGGTCGCACTAACCAGCCCGCATGCGAGCTGGTGGATGGCGCATGCTGGAATCCCCGGCGGGGTGGCTACATTAGCCAAGAACACTGACGCGTGGAAGGAATAGGTCTGCTGAAGCCACGAGGATCCGACTTGAGTGCTTACTGCACTGTGGCGANNGAGGAGAGAAACGAAGGGCTAGAGCTGTTTTGTACGTCTGCTGTCTTATGTGGGAGGGCCTTTCCCCTCTGCTGATCTAGTGGTATCCCTGACAGCCAAGAGCTGTTGAATTGACCATGGTGTCGAGCACGCTCGGGGGGTTCGGCATCCGTCATATTCCTCCTCCCCCCAAGAGAGCGTGAGAGTGTTGAGCTTCGTCGAGAACCTACGGAGCTAGCCAGGTCTCACTCCTCTGAACTTTGGGCTGTGTCTACTGTGAAAAATCACAGCCCGCGATTTCAATCATGGAGAAAGCACCATGGCGTGTCGGAATCCATCTTCGTGTCGATTCGTTCGAGCGGGGCTATACATCGCACTCCTGTCTACCTATGCGTGTGCGCCCGGAGAATCAGGTGTGCCCAGGCCAGCCGACATCATCGGCTTCGCACCTGGAGAGGATTACAAGCTCGCCAACTACGGACTCGTTTCGGAGTACTTCGAAGCGCTTGCGGCTTCCACGGACCGGATAGACCTCGAGCAGATTGGAGAGAGCACCCGCGGTGAACCGCTCTACGTCGCCGCGATCTCGACGCCAGGCAACCTCGCTCGGATGGATCGCTACAAGGAGATCGCCCGTACGCTCGCCTACGCGCGAGACCCGGATGGGGGGTACGGCACGATCCTGCCGGAGGACGAGGCTCGGGCGCTGGCCCAGGAGGGGAAGGCGATCATCTGGATCGACGGCGGGCTGCACGCAACGGAGGTCGCGCACGGACAGGTGATGCCGGAGATGGCGTACCACTTCGCGACCGATGAATCTCCCGAGACGCAGCAGATCCGAGAGAATACGATCCTCCTCCTGATGGCGAACATGAACCCGGATGGTCTCAACATCGTCGCGGACTGGTACATGTCGAACGTGGGGACCGAGTTCGAGATGTCACGGGTGCCCGAACTCTATCACCACTACATCGGTCACGACAACAACCGCGACTGGTACATGCTTACGCAAGTCGAGACCCAGGCTGTTACGCGGCAGCTCTACCACAACTGGTTCCCCCAGATCGTCTACAACCAGCATCAGAGCAGCCCCTTCCCAGGCCGAATTTGGATGCCACCCTTTGAGAACCCGGTCAGCCCGAACCTGGACCCACTTCTGGTCAGCTCACTTAACCAGATGGGCCATTCGATGCGCAAGCGCTTCGACGTGGAAGGGAAGGCGGGCGTGAACAGCGGCATCGTCTTC
>DCAD01000058.1:0-5627 GCA_002311875.1 Gemmatimonadales bacterium UBA1142
GAGGCACCATCAAAGCACTGGGGTTGAGCCGTATTATCTAGTCTTTCTTAAGAGGTAGTTCATAAGACAGATGCTACGAGAGAGCTACAACTGAATCAAATATGGATGCTTCAAGCTTCTGCTTAGGGAGTGTATGGAGTTGATCGACACCAGAATCCAACAGCAGGTTGGTGGTCACTACAATTGGTTCATAAAGCGAGACATGTTAAATACTACCAGCGAATGAAGGATGTCCTTCACGAGACCGCTGCCGGGGTGGCGGAACGGTAGACGCGGTGGCCTCAAAAGCCGCTGTCCTTCGGGGCGTGCGGGTTCGAATCCCGCCCCCGGCACTGAGGAGTCGAAGAGTGATACACTTGCTTGGATTGGCTCCCAACATAGCGAGCCCCGCAGGGCTATAACCCTGCGGGGCTCGTACTTGCTTTGACCTTCGGATTAAAGAGAAGGCCGCCTCAGATCTTCCTAGTATCCTTGGTCATCTGAGTCTCTGGAGTCTTCATCAGAGTCGCCCTCGTCCCCGGCATCCGAGCTTTCTTCAGCATCGTCGCCTGAGTCGCTCGAAGTATCTCCACCCCAGCTGGGTGCTTCTGCTGTAGTGGGCTCTTCCGAGTCGTCTCCATCATCGGAGTCGTCGTCATCGCCCGAGTCGTCTCCACCATCCGAGTCCCCATCAGCTAGTGCGTCGTAGGCGAATGCGATTCCTAGAAAGACAGCTAAAAGTATACCTGCACTCAGCACAGCAGGATAAGCTGCTCGAGTCCCGTTCAGGACGTAAAAAACGTCGACCGCTAGAATCTGCGGAACAGCAAATACCATCGCTGTCAGATAGGTATTACCTATCTTCTGAACAGCCCAGTCAAAGATGAGGATGACGAGGACCACGTATACAACGAGATCCCACGGTCGGCCGAGGAGGGCTTCACCTGATGGACTAGCTTCCAGCGCAGGAACCAACAGTGAGTTATATCCGAAATAAGCGATCACCCCCCCAACAAAAGCCGCACCTAGAATCGATTTTATTCTTTCCGTCATTACTCAACTCCTTAGAGTGGGGGCAGCAGTCACGCTGGAATGTCAGATTAGACGGACCGCCATCTCCTGGCTCAACCAGATTCTAACAGTGATGTACTCATTACCATGGGTTAACCGCAAGTTTTGACAAAGAGATAAGCAGAGCGTAATCCGTGACAGCCGGATCGCGCTGTCACGGATCCCCTTGGGGGGTCCTCTATACATCTGTATAATTAAGAGGTTATTGCACCAAGAAGGCTGTCTGGCCCCGAGAGAGATGTCGCTAGGGGCAGCGGCTTCGCTGGAGAAACGATGGGAGACAACGGGACTGAGCCGAGGGACACCCTTACGATCCGTGATAATCGGACGGGGCGGGATTACGAGGTCGACATTCTCGAGGGTGACGTTATCAGGTCCATGGATCTGCGAAAGATCAAGGTCGAGGACAGTGACTTCGGAATGATGGCCTACGACCCTGCGTTCACCAATACCGCATCGACTCACAGCACGGTGACATATGTCGATGGCGGTAAAGGGATCCTTCGCTACCGCGGCTACCCGATCGAGCAGCTTGCCGATCAGAGTTCCCATTTAGAGGTCGCTTATCTTCTGTTGAAGGGCGAGTTGCCAACTGAAGCAGAACTCGAAGGGTTCGTGTCCGACGTTACGCTCCACACGTGCGTGCACGAGAACGTTGAGGATTTGTTAGAGGGCTTCCCCGACGACGCACACACAATGGGTATGATGGTCAGTGCGGTCAGCGCGCTCTCCACGTTCTATCCGGAGGCGAAGAACGTTCACGATCCGGCCGTGCGTTGGCAGCAGATTGTGCGCCTAGTAGCAAAGATGCCGACAATGGCTGCGTATGCTTGTCGGCGTCTTCGTGGCCTTCCGTACGTGTATCCTGAAAATGAACTCTCATACACGTCAAACTTCCTGAACATGCTGTTTCGTACTGAAGCTAAAGACTACGAGCCGAATCCCGTACTAGAGCGAGCCCTCGACGTTTTATTCATCCTTCATGCAGATCATGAGCAGAACTGTTCGACCACGACGATGCGTGCCATCGGGTCCTCACACGCAGACCCCTATTCGGCGGTTGCGGGGGCAATGGCAGCTCTTTATGGACCTCTACACGGCGGTGCTAATGAGGCCGTGCTCAGGATGCTCGAGAGGATCGGTACGCCTGAGAATGTTCCTGGGTTCATCGAGCTTGTGAAAACGAAGAAAGAACGGCTTATGGGCTTCGGTCACCGCGTTTATAAGGTGTATGACCCCCGTGCCAGCATCATCAAACGCACAGCTGATGAGGTTTTTGAGGTAACAAAACGTAACCCACTGTTAGACATTGCTTTAGATCTAGAAAGAATTGCCCTGAATGAGGATTATTTCATCGAGCGGAATCTCTATCCAAACGTCGACTTCTACTCTGGTATGATCTACCAAGCGATGGGTTTCCCAGTGGAAATGTTTCCAGTCCTTTTCGCGATCCCGAGAACTGTTGGATGGCTATCGCAGTGGGAGGAGCTTCTCAGGGATCCGGAGCAGCGGATCGCTCGTCCGCGTCAGATCTTTGTAGGAGAGGATGAGCGTGACTACATACCCATCGGGGAGCGTGGGTGAGCGAAAGGCAGTGAGCACGCCAGTCTGCATAGATCTCCTCCACTTGGGGCTTGAGGGTGCGATTGCATGCTATCTGATCGATGGAGAAGAGCCCGCCATCGTTGATCCGGGTCCAGCAACCACGCTTGAAAGGCTTACGTCCCAGCTCGCCGCCCACGGGATTGGTAGTGAAGATCTTAGGCATGTGCTACTAACGCACGTTCATCTAGATCACGCGGGGGCTACCGGAGACCTGTGCCAGATATTTCCATACGCAACTGTGCATATCCACGAAGATGGAGCACCACATTTGGTGGACCCTGAACGGCTGGTAGCTAGCACTAGGAGAACGTTCGGAGATGCACATGATCACCTATGGGGGGAGATGAACCCGGTCGCGAGTGAGCGCATACGGGCCTGGTACCCGGGAAAGAGCGGTCCGTGGAGGGCGCTCCGTCCTTTGCCGACGCCTGGCCACATCGCCCACCATGTAGCTTATCTAGATGAACGGGATGGCACGCTCTTTTCGGGTGACTCGATGGGAATCGTCCTGTCAGGTGGTCCGACCCATCCCCCGACACCGCCACCTTCGGTGGATCTGCGCGCTTGGGCCGACACGCTCTCGGAAATCCGTCAACTCGGCTCAGAAAGGTTTGCGGTAACTCACTTTGGTATTTACGACGATGTTGATGGGCGCTGCACTCAGCTTAAGGATCGCCTCGATGACCTCGAGGCTAGAGTGCGAATCAGCCTAGCGAATGGCGACGACGAAGACGCGCAGCGGTTTGGTAAGGAAGTACGTGAAGAGTTGGCAAAATACATGGGTCGAGAGCGGGCGATCCGCTACTTCGACATGTTCTCCGCGTCGATAGATTGGGCAGGGGTAGCTCTCTACCTGAAACGAAACCCTTAAATGGAGATAGACCTCAACACATGGGGGAAGGTGATTTGATAGATCGGGTATCCGCCCTTCGTGCGAAAGTCATAGGGGTTATGACGTTCGTGGCGCTCATCGCGATACATCCCGCGGCTGCCGCAGTGTTACAGCAAGATGACTCGTCATTAAGGCCAATTCCAGCACCAGTAGTTCCTCCACAATTCTACGAAAGAGCGCTCACTCGCGGGTGGAGAAGTGAGGATGGGAGTCCGGGCCATTCATACTGGCAGCAGTCGACAACATACGATCTCGATGCATTGCTCAACCCTGAGACAGGGCATCTAGAGGGTACGGCTCGGATCCGTTATGCAAACAATGCACCCGCGACGCTCCAGAGCGTTTACCTGTATCTGCTGCAGAACCTTCATAAGGAGGGTTCACCCCGTTCGAACTCCGAGGAGATCACTGGCGGTGTGACTCTGACCAGTGTCTTTGCGGACGGAGAGGAACTGAGTGAAGGAGAGTTAGAAGCTGGCCCCAGCTACAGGGTCGATGGCACGCTGGTTGAACTCCGGCCGAGCTTGCCGGTTGAGGAGGGGGACACACTCGAACTGGAGATCAGCTGGGAGGTAACCCTTCCTCAGAACGGCTCAGGCCGGATGGGTCACTCAGATCGGGAGATGTATTTTGTCGCGTACTGGTTCCCGAAGATGGCTGTTTTCGACGATCTACGACTCTGGGATGCAGAGCCCTATCTCGGGAACGCCGAGTTCTATGACGGATTTGCAAACTACAAAGTTGCCTTGACGGTACCTACTGGTTGGACAGTGATGGCTACCGGTTCACTCGAGAACCCTGAGGAGGTTTTCTCGGCCCTGACACTTAACCGTCTCGAGGAAGCTGCCATCTCAGACGAACTGGTTACGATCGCGGGACAGGCCGAAAGAGATGCGGAGGCGGTCACAGCGTATCCGGACGAGGGAATGCTGACCTATCGGTTCACCGCGGATAGCGTCCGAGACTTCGCGTGGACGACATCCAACATACAGCGTTGGGATGCAACTTCGGCGTTGGTTCCCGACCGAGATGATGATGGTGAGGATGACCGCGTACTAATCCACTCGTTCTGGCGTCCGGATAGGGCGCCGCTGTGGACGCAACAGTGGCTATACGCGAAACAATCGATCGAGCATCATTCGGCCTATACGGGTTACAGCTATCCTTGGCCGCACATGACTTCGGTCGAGGGTGCGGACATCATCAATGGTGGGATGGAATTCCCGATGCTGACGCTTATTGGCCCGTACGAAGGGGGCGAAGCACAAGCTTTGTTCAGCGTCACGTCACATGAACTCGCTCACATGTGGATTCCAATGGTTGTCGGATCCAATGAGAAACGCCATGCGTGGATGGATGAGGGTGCAACCACGTTCTTAGAAGATCAAAGTCGGATGGAATTCTGGCCTGGGGTCGACCACCATCGAGTGGAAGCCCAAAGCTACTTGGGGGTAGCCGCAGCGGGGCTTGAGCAGAGCATGATGCGGCACGGGGACTGGTACGAGCCAGGGCCAGGGTACGGAATTGCTTCCTACGCCAAACCGGCCACGCTGATGGTGGCACTCCGAGAGTTCCTGGGAGAAGAGAAGTGGGAAGCTGCGTATCGTGCCTTCATTGCAGAGTGGGCACTTAAGCATCCGACCCCGTGGGACTTTTTTTCCACGTTCGAACGCTTTGCTGAGCAGGATCTCGACTGGTTCTGGACCTCGTTCTACTTCAATACATGGAGCCTCGACCACGCGGTGGGTCTGGTCCGCCCCCGTACCGGAGGTGGGGGTACTGTTGTTATTGAAGACCGAGGGTTTGCCCTATTCCCGGCCTCGGTGCGTATAAGGACGTCAGGTGGTGAAGAGTTAGAAGAATTTATTCCTGTAGAGCACTGGCTCGCCGGCAACACTCAGTATGAGATCGAGATTCCACGCGAAGCCGGGTCAGTGATACGAGTCGAGATCGATCCCGACGGGTACACTCCGGATGTGGATCGCACCAACAATTTCTGGCCACGGGGGCAACTCCCTTAGTATCGATCACATGATCGATGTAATGTTCAAGAGTTGCAGCTCAGGTAAAGCTCTTGATG
>DCAD01000058.1:5708-20908 GCA_002311875.1 Gemmatimonadales bacterium UBA1142
TCGGTTTGGTTCAGTTCGGCATTCCACGGTGTCAGGCGAAGAGTTTTTTGGCAGCTCCTGTTGATGTACAGGTGCACCGGGGACACGGAGTGCTTGGACATCGTTAGCGATCACATTAATCGTAGCGCCATCCTTCTGCAGTCGACCGCTTACGGCCAGAAACGTTTCCATGCGAACGGCGTTGCGGTCCCGTTTATAGACATCGGGCCTCACGATGACATTGATCGGCCCATGTTCATCCTCTATCAACACGAAGATGTACCCCTTGGCGGTACCTGGTCGTTGACGTGTCGTGACAAGCCCTGCAACACGCACTGTGCTCCCTTGTCTAAGAAGCGGAAGCCGGTCGGAGGTCAAGGTGCCTTTCGGTAAGACGTTTTTAAGCAGCGATAGCGGGTGGAGTTCAGTTGAGAAGTGGAGTATCCGATACTCGGCGATCATCTGCTCGGTTTGTCCGATGTCTGGGAAGGGGAGGTTCTCATACGGATTGTCCAAAGCGAGCTCGGTCTGTGCATGATTCTCACGGCTGCGTTTGCAGTTGTTGTTCGTGTCGGGTCCGAGCCATAGCCCTGCCCGCCAGAGGAGTTCGCGCCGGGTGAGACCAAACTCGCTGAAGCCACCCACCCAGATGAGGTTTTCGATCGCGGGCCGCTGGAGCGTAGACGGTGTTCTGCGTAAGAAGTCGGTGAGAGAAGCGTAAGGGCCGTTGCACCTGCGTTCCTCGATAGTATGCTCGGCGATTTCAACGCCCCAATTCCGCACGAAGCCGAGTCCGATACGCAAGTTGTTTCCCTCGGCGGTACACACCACGTCGCTTTTGTTTACGTGTGGGAGCAGTGTTTGAATCCCATTGCGGCGTGCATCCCGACCGAGGGCGTCGAGTGAATAGAATCCCATCGGCTGGTTGTTGAAGAGTGCAACATAGAATTCGGTCGGGTAATGGTGCCGCAACCAGGCCGATTGATACGCTAAGAGCCCGAAAGCAGTGGCATGTGATTTTGGGAATCCGAACTCGGAGAAGGCTGTCACCTGTGCGAAGACTTCACGTGCTGTTGTCTCGTCAACTCCGTTGGCTAACGCGCCTTTCCGGAAGTTTCCCCAGTGGGCCACGAGAGCTTCTTTGGAGCGTTTTCGACTCATTGCACGTCTAAGTTCCTCTGCTTGACCATCTGAGAAATTTGCGAGTGCCTGACAGATCTTGAGAACCTGGTCCTGGAAGATGACCACACCGAGTGTTTCACCGAGTGCTTCTTGCAGGAGGGGATGGGGATAGGGGATCTCGTAGTTGGGATTTTCCCGGATTATCTCGCGCCTCTTCACGTACGGGTTTACCGCACCGCCCACGATTGGCCCAGGCCGTACGATCGCTACTTGGATAGCAAGTTCAGCGAGGTTTCTCGGACGAGTGCGCCGAAGCATCTGGATCTGGGCACGGCTCTCGATCTGGAACAGGCCGACCGTGTCACCTGAGCAGATGCGGTCGTAGATCGCCTCTTCTTCGAAGTTGATGCGTGATAGATCAGGGGCTTCGTCATGACGTTCGGCGATCAGATTAATGCTGTCCTCAACCAGTGAGAGCATGCCGAGCGCGAGGAAGTCGATCTTGATGAAGCCCGCGTCTTCACACGAATCCTTATCCCACTGGCAGAGGACTCGGCCTTCCCAAGCAGCGGGCTCAAGGGGGACAATCTCTATGAGCGGACGGCTTGAAATGATCATCCCGCCCACGTGCTGAGAAATGTGGCGTGGAAGTCCAGCGATGTTCTCAGCGAGTTCACCAAGCAGTCGCCAGAGCTGAGCATCTGCTCGGGCTTTAAACTCAGGGAGCGCGGTAATCTCTTCGGCGAGCCTAGAGGCTGAGCGGTGCTCAGCAAGCTTGGACAGCTTTTCAAGTTCACCAATAGGGAGATCAAGTGCTTTGCCAATTTCTCGGACTGCCGAGCGAAGCTGGTATGTCGGAAAGGTGCAGACGAGTCCCGTATGATCGTATCCGTACTTTTCGTAAACACGAAGGATCAGCTTTTCTCGGATGTCTCTTGGGAAGTCTAGGTCAATGTCAGGAACGTTTTGGAGTGCCTCGTTAAGGAAGCGGCCTAGGAAGAGGTTGTTCTTCACCGGGTCGATGTGTGAGAGTCCGATCAAGTAGCAGATAATTGACGATACTGAAGAGCCTCGGCCTCGGCCCGGGGGTAAGCCGGACTGGGCTCGAGGGGTATCTCCACGAACTTCCCGTGCGACCTCATTAGCCAGTGACATGATGTCGCGGTAGACGAGAAAAAATCCTGCGAGCCCGTGCAGATCCACGAGGGCGAGTTCGGTATACAAGCGTTCTTCAGCCTCTCTTACCTCGGTGCTCCCAGGCTCGTACAGCGTCGAGATCTTCGCCGTACAAATTGCAGCGAGCGTTTTGAGAGCATCACCATGACTTGATCCTTC
The DNA here is from genome assembly GCA_002311875.1 of Gemmatimonadales bacterium UBA1142. Taxonomy (GTDB): domain Bacteria; phylum Gemmatimonadota; class Gemmatimonadetes; order Longimicrobiales; family Gaopeijiaceae; genus UBA1142. Next base: position 8,145 of record DCAD01000058.1, read on the forward strand.
GAAATTGGGGAACTCATAGCCGAGGTCTTCGGTCAGGTTGAAGGCAGCACAACGTTCGGCGATCAGGAGCGTGTTCGTGAGCGCTTCTAACCGGTTTTCAAAACGGTGCCGCATCTCCCAGGGCTCCGGAAGATGGAAGAGCCGGTTCGCCCGGCGCGCTCTGTGCGCACCTTCGAGCGTGGTCCTGTTCTTGATTGAGACCAGTACATCTTGGAGTCGATGCCGCTCGGGTCGGTGGTAATGGACATTTCCGGTGGCAACAACCCCGAGCCCCATACGACCCGCGAGGCGAGCAAGTGCCTTGTTACGGGCCGCATCTCCCTTGACACAGTTGTCTTGCAGTTCGGCAAAGACATTTCCAGGCCCGAAGGATTGCACGAACTGCTTCATCAACGCTTCCGCTTCGGCCATGGAGGATTCGAGTGCGGCCGCGATCGGACTTTTCCGACATCCAGTGAGTAGGATCAACCCCTCGGAACGCTCCAATAGAGAGGAGAGCGGGAGTCGGGCGTCACCCCGCTCCGAACCCATGTGTGCTTCGGTGAGAAGCCGACACAGGTTAGAGTAGCCGGAAGAGGATTCGGCCAGGAGAGTGACATGGTGACCGTCTTTGGGCTCCTCCACATTCGGAAAGCACTCACGGAGGGTGACCTCAGCACCGGTGATCGGTTGGAGGCCAGACAGACGCGCCACCTGCGCGAACTCCATCGAACCGTAGAGGCCGTTGTGGTCAGTCAGGGCCAAGGCTGGATAACCAAGCTCAACGGCACGCATGACCAACTCCTCCGGGTGGGACGCACCGTCCAGGAAGGAAAAGCCAGAATGGCAGTGCAACTCGATGTAGGGGATCGTCACCAGGTCCTCGGCCTCCGCACATACCCACCCGGTGCATCACCGAGTGCTTGAAATCACTGTGATCCCACGGTTGTGGGCTCACCCCACTTCATCCCGAAGTGCAGAAACCGAAGATAAACCGAATATCTTGCTGTGAAAATGGGCAAAGGCGATTTACAAGTGTGCCCTAGAGTTCGAAATAGGGTTTGGGCCTGCTGTTGCCTGGGTACCTGACAGAGCTGTACGATGCGCTCCACCTTAACGGAGTACACCCATGTCCGATGTCGTATATACCGCTGCTATCGAGATCGTGCGTATCAAGGGCCCACACCGCCACGCCTGGCTTCCGGCTCATGAAGGGCCAGTCGAGTTTGGTGTTCACGGCGCGATCCAGGAGCACTACGGCGTGGAACCCGAACGCGAAATCACCACCACACTGGACTACGTGATCGCCTCGACCGGCGGCTGACTACTGGGAACATTTGGAGGCGCGCTGGAGGCGCGCGGGATCAAAGCCAGTGACGGGACACTAACCGCGGGGGTCAGAGGGGAAGTTGAAACAGAGGATGGGATACTCGTCATCCGCCGGATTCACGTCACATATCAGCTAGAGGCAGAAGAGGAGCGCCGGGATACTGTCCAACGTGTGCATGAGATGCACGCCGATAAATGCCCAGTCTACAAGACGCTGTCACCCGCAATCGACATCACAACGGAGTATCGACTGGAGGTGCCTAGTTCCTGAATAGAGCCAACTCTTCAGGGGAGGCCATCAGCAGCACGTTAGAGAGTTCGTCACTACACCTGGCCAAAGAGTGTCTTGCCTTCGCTGAGAAGGTCGCTGCATGCGATTGATACTCTTTCCGACATTCCCTCTTCGGCTTTCTTCAGGTACGACCGCGGATCGTACACTTTCTTGTTGCCGATTTCGCCATCTACCTTGAGAACTCCCTCATAGTTCGTCATGACGTGGTCCACAATCGGTCGCGTGAACGCATACTGGGTGTCGGTATCGACGTTCATTTTGACGACTCCGTATTCCAGTGTCTCACGGATCTCTTCAAGTAAGCTTCCACTGCCTCCATGGAAAACGAGGTCCATCTCGGCTTCCGAGCCGTACTTTTCAGTCACGGCAACCTGTCCCTGTTTGAGGATCTTCGGGCGTAGCTTCACAGCCCCCGGTTTGTAGTGGCCGTGTACGTTCCCAAAAGTTGCCGCGAATGTGAAGCGGCCGATTTTGTGCAGTGCCTCGTACACGGAAAGCATATCTGCTGGCGTAGTGTATAGCTTCTCCTCAGGGGTGTCCGCAGTTCCATGTGCACCGTCTTCTTCACCCCCGACAACCCCGGCTTCTACCTCAAGCACGATCTCATGCTCCGCGCACATGCGCAGGTACTCTTGGGACAGGGCCATGTTGTCATTCAATGGCAGGTTTGAGGCATCGAGCATATGGTTTTGGAACAGGTTCGTCTCACCTCGAGCCCGCCTCTCTGCCGTGGCCTGTACCAGCGGTTTAAGAAAGTGCTCTGCCTTGTCAGGCGGACAGTGGTCAGTGTTCATAGCGATCAGCACGTCATACTGCCGGGCTAGCATGTGCCCGGCCTCTGCGAGCACGATGCACCCGTAAGCCGCGTCCTTATTGGCAAGTCCGGATGCAAACTGTCCTGCTCCCGTCGAAAACTGGATGATCCCGTCGGATTTTGACTCCGCGAAGCCCTTCATCGCGGCATTTAGTGTAAGGATCGATGTGCAGTTAATTGCCGGATAGGCGTAGTCAGAGCTCTGAGCTGAATCGAGCATCTGCTTGAACTGATCAGGTGTGGCGATCGGCATTTTAGGTGGTGGGTGGGGCTGTTCGTTTCAGGATAGCGCTAATGTAATAGCAGACGGGGGATCCGTGCGTCCACCATGCTAACTCGAATGGTGCTGCAGCGAATCTACATACCCGGGGGTGTGAAGCGTCCGTCGATTGCCGTCCACCCGCCATCTGCAAACAGGACCGTTCCAGTCACATAACTTGCGGCTTCAGACGCTAGAAATACGGTGGGTCCGGCCATCTCCCGCGCTCCCCCCCAGCGCTTGAAGATGTTGCGGTCAGCATATGCCGAGTACCATGCTGGCTTGTCCTTAATCGGTGCTGTGAGCGGCGTATCGATCACACCCGGTGCAATCGCATTAACGCGCACGCCCGAAGGACCCAGTTCAGCAGCTGCGACCCTAACCATCTGCACAATCCCGGCCTTAGTGGCCGCGTACATGCTTTGGCCAGGCTCAACAACTACTGAACGAATCGAAGAAAAGAGAATGATTGAGCCCGATCCTTGGGATGCCATGATCCGTCCAGCGGCCTGGATCACGTGCGCGTTCCCTTTGAGGTTTACGCCGAGCACCCCGGTCGATTTCCTCATCCGTGTACTCGAGAATGGGCTTACGGACGTTCACGCCGGGCGTGCACACGACGATATCGAGAGAGCCTTTCTTCACATTGAAGGACTCGAAGGCTGCAGTGACGGTTTCCCCGTCTAAGATGTTGAGTTGGCTGGCATCTGCTTCACCGCCCATCTCGGTGATTGTCGCAGCTGTGTCCAGCGCTCCTTCGATATCAACGTCCAGGCAAAGTACGAATGCGCCGTGTTCAGCAAACGCAATTGCAACTGCCTCCCCAATTCCTGAGGCGCCACCTACCACTGCTGCGTTTTTCCCTTCGAGACTGAACATCGAAACCATCAATTTACTCCTTAAGCTTAGACTGTAGTCTCTTATTGAGTGCGTATCTTACGGGCCAAGAAGACGAGACAAAATGCGACTGCTGAGGCCATGATCCCCATGAGTGTGGGGTCGAGTAGAGCGGATACCTCACTGAGGCGCTGGAGACGAACAGTGAAAAGTACAGCGATCCCCACCCCGATAGCCGAGAGAGCTTCCGGTACACCCGCTTGCCGTGTATGTAGACCGAAGGCGATTGGCACGAACAGGCTGACACTCAGCACTGAGTAGAATACCCTAAGCGAATCGATCACCGTTGGGATCACAATCGCCAATAAGATGCCCAAGACACCGCCCGCGATAGCCGCATAGCGGGCGATCTTGAGGACTTGCCCATCGGTGGCCTCGGGAGCGACGTAACGCTTGTAGAGGTCTTTCGACAGCGATGTGGAGAGCATAAAGAGGATCGCATCCGCGCTACTGACTTCAGCCGAGAAGACGGCAGCAAGACCCAGCGCACCAAAAACCGTCGGCAACCCAAGTGTTAGCACGGTAGGGACAGCGAACTCTACCTGCTGCAAGTCAGGGACGTATACGCGCGCGATCATTCCGATGAGTGGTGGTGCCAGTGCGAATACGAGCAGAACAAGTCCCTGCACAGCAATCCCGATTCGTAGCACGCGCTCATTCGTGGCACCGTAAGCCTTCTGGAGCAGGCCGGGTGAGATGATGAAAGCTGGAACGAGTAGAGCAACTAAAACAATGCCTGACCCGGGTCCCGACCAGAAATTCAGGTACTCCGGTGTAGGTGCTGCCGCGACGACGGCATCCCACCCGCCGGCGATCGATAAGGCTAGCGGGACGCCGATTGCGAAACCGAGCAGTAGTACCACGAGTTGAACCGTATTCACCCAGGCGGAGGCCAGCAGTCCACCGGCGCTGAAGTAGGCAGTCATCACAACGCCACCAATGAGGGCTCCGGCCCATCGAGGTGCTCCAAGTACCCACTCAAGGATCTGCGACATCGCTATGAGCTGTGCCGCGAGGATTACTAGCGTGAGCACCCACAATAGGACCGCGATTGTCGCACGTACCGAGCTACCGTATCGGTGCTCCAAATAGTCACCGGCCGTGTAGAGTCCGTTAGCGGAAGCAATCCGCCAAATACGGGGTCCAAGCCAGACGGCGAGCAATAGTGATCCGATGCCAGCTGATCCGACCCACCACCATGCCGAGATGCCGTTCGAATAACCAAGACCCGCTGCACCGATGATTGATCCTGCACCGATGTTTGCTGCAAGGAACGTCGAGAAAATCAGCCCGACTCCTAGCTTTCGATCCGCGACGAAGAAGCTCTCGGTCCCCCGGACCCGCTTCGAGACCCAAAGGCCGAAGAGAATGAGAGCGGCTGAGTAGCCTATAAGGATTCCGAGTTGGAGCGCGACGCCCTTTTCTGTGTCCAAACTCAACTAGCTCTGGCTTTTCTGGTTGCAGGTCGCATTGGCGAGTGCTCTGCTACTACCTGCCCAGATCCGAGACACTCGGAATCCCTGGTAGCCCTTCGGCCAACCTCACTGCTCGAAGGATCGCCTCAGCCATCATATCAGCTGCTAACGCACCAATTAGTGTCACGTTCTCCTGCCCTTCGTGCGTTCCAGTCGCTAGAGCGAAGACTGTGTCACCATCTCCCATCGTGTGAGCCGGATAAATTGTACGAGCGAGTCCGTCTTGTGCCATCTGGGCTATTTTCGTCGTCTGAGCTTTCGTGAGTTTCGCGTTGGTTGCCACCAGACCAATTGTAGTATTTGCACCGCTCTCGATTCCAAGCTCGAAGTTTTCCCGGCTAACTTCCCCACGGAGTACCTTGCGTGCATCGAGGAATCCTTTGCCGTCGGGGGTGAGCATCCCAGCGACCACCTCACCTGTTGCTGGGTCGATGATGTCACCAACTGCGTTCACCGCGACGGCAGCCGCGACCACCAGACCATTCTCAAGCATGATCGATGCTGTACCAAAGCCGCCTTTCATGGGGTTGCCTCCACCCATTTTCCCGACTGTAGCACCCGCTCCTGCTCCGACCGAACCCTCCTCTGGAGACTCACTCGACGCAGTTTCAGCAGCTGTATAACCGCACTCAGGTCCAGGACGGATCTTCCTATCTCCCTCCAATCCCAAGTCGTAGAGGATCGCGCCTACGACGATTGGCACGACCTTCTGTCCAACCCGGTAACCAATATCCTGTTCATCTAGGTACCGCATGACACCCGAGCCCACGTCCAGCCCAAATGCACTTCCACCCGAGAGAAAGACCGCGTTTACGTGCTCGATGCTGTTGACGGGGTCGAGTAGTGCCAACTCCCTGGTTCCTGGTGCACTTCCACGCACGTCGACCCCTCCAGTCGCACCGTCTCTGGCGAGAATGACGGTGCATCCTGTTGCTCTCTCGCTAAGCGTGTGGTGCCCGAGCTCAAGGCCCGGAACGGCCGTCAGTCCCCAGGGGTCTGTCACCGGATTCTCTTGAGCTCTCACTAGCTCATGCGAGATCGGGACCCCCCACAGGAGGGCCCCGATCCAAAGCTTTCGCATGCTCAAGACTCGCTACTCCCTAGGTAGCTTCGGCTTCACACCCAATAGTTCATTCTCTAAGCCGAAGCAGTAATAGAATCCATTTCCTCCAGTAGCCTGCAGATTCTGCTGGCTACAGCCACTGGAGTTATGGGCAGAGTTCCACGAGTTGGGGTTCTCACCTCCCCCCTGACGGTCGTGGTGGCCAACGCGGGTGCTTCCCTCGCTGTTGCTAGTCCAGTTGTCACAAGCAGTGTACCCCTCACCACCCTCGTAAGAGGTACCATCGAGATTCGATCCGGTGAGGATATCGTGCATGTTTGGCGAGTCACCGCGGCCATTTACGATGTTACCCCTCTCATTTAACTGTGTCTCCTTGGTGAGGTTGACATCCTCCGAGTGAAGATCAGTTACGTCACGCGCGATCATCACGCCCGCGTAGTTGTACCAAGGTCCACCCCCGATACGGTCACGGGCATGGACGGCAGACATACCGTTCCTTGCAATTGTGCTGAGGTAGGCCCGCCATAACAGGTCGTTCCCCAACCCTGCTGCGTAGGCGAGATCTGCACATTGCTGATCCGCACCCTCTAGACCGCCGAGGTTAGCTCCGTCGCCAGGTCCAGCACTCGTGATGAAGAAATTCATCCTGCCATCCTGAGCGAAGGCCGGAACAGTGCCTAGGAGGGTCAGCGCCACTAGCGCTGCAGTCACCTTTTTCACGTTGTTACTCCTTTTGAGGTCGAACGAGCGCACCGGTACACTCCGATGCACCGCCTCTACAAAGACTAGGCAAATGTCCCGTGCTGGAACGACGGAGGCAAGGACTACCAGTCTTTCGCCGCACCTCCAGTTCCGTAGCTTGAGCACCCATGACTCATGCCGTGGCCATAGACCGCGTGCTTACCGCGGTCGAAGCTGGCCGCGATGAGCTCCTCGCATTCACCGCCTCTCTGATCCGGATTCCCACAGTCAATCCTCCAGGTCAGTACTATCGGGAATGCGCCGAATTAATCGGCGAGCGACTAAGTGCATGGGGGATGGATGTGGAGTTTGTGGAAGCTCAGAACCGACCTGAGCATACACCCGAGCACCCCAGAGTGAACGTAGTGGGACGGATCGAGGGGATGGCGTTACGGCCGTGCATCCACCTCAACGGTCACTTTGATGTCGTACCCCCAGGTGAAGGGTGGAGAGTCGATCCTTTCGGAGGAGAGGTTCGGGATGGTCGGATCTATGGAAGGGGAGCTTCGGACATGAAATCCGGTCTCGCGGCTGCAGCCTTTGCTATAGAAGCAATACGGAGGTCTGGGTTTTCTCCGTCGGGTTCTGTAGAGGTCAGTGGCACTGTTGATGAGGAGAGCGGGGGTTACGCGGGGGTCGCACACCTATGTAAAGCGGGTTACCTGACTGCCCAACGCACCGACTATGTCATTATCTCGGAGCCGTTCGGACCGGAACGGATCTGTATCGGCCATAGGGGCGTCTACTGGTTTGATGTCATTGCGGAAGGCCGAGTAGCACATGGGAGTATGCCGCACTTAGGTCGGAGTGCGATCAGCGACATAGGTGTGCTTCTATATGCGATTCGATCAAGACTTGAGCCGGAGCTGGCGAGTAGGGTCTCAGTGATGCCGGTGGTCCCAGAAGAGGCGCGTCGTCCCTCGATCAATGTGAACGCGGTCTGGGGTGGTCAAGTATCTGAGAATCAGCAATCGCCTTGTGTGGCGGATCGTTGCGTGGTGACTTTCGATCGCCGCTTCATCCCGGAGGAGTCACTAGACGAGGTTAGGCGTGAAGTAGCCGAAGTGGTGGCTGCAGTGGAACAAGAGGAGGAGGGAAGCTCCTTCAGGATCGAAGATCGTATGTCGGTACTTCCGACTCGGGCTCCAGAGGGCTCACCACTCACCTCGGCTCTTTCCACGGCAATCCGACGCGTGCGGGGGTGCGAAGCTGAGCTTGTTGCCAGCCCTGGGACGTACGATCAGAAGCATGTGTCTCGCATTGCCGGTGTAGACCACTGCGTCGCCTATGGACCCGGGCCGCTTAAGGAGGCGCATCAACCCGATGAATCCTGTGCAGTTGATGATCTCGTTACATCTGCTCAAGTAATGGCTCTCGCAGTACTTGAGCTAGTAGGGTAGCTGACTAAGCTTCCTCGGCCCCTGGGTGTCCATCCTCGATCACAAATCTGGCACGCGTTTCGAGGGAGCCCCCGACCTCTGTTACGACTGGAACCACCTTGAATTCTGATGTCCACAGATTGGGCGTGACATTAGCGGTAATGTAACCGCGCTGTCCGTTATAGAACTTTAGATGGGGGTTTCTACGGAGAAGTCTTTCACCACCAGAAGTCATGTCCTGTCCATCTCCTCCCGAGCTGAGGGACGTGCACACGAATTCAGAGCCAACTATTTCCGACGACGGGTCCTCAAAATCCCGCTTGAGGTCAGTTACCCAATTTGAGTGGATGTCCCCTGTTAAGATGACAGGGTTCGGGGTTCCGGCGTCTGCCATGAGGTTGATCATCGCACTGCGCTCTAGCGGGTATCCATCCCATTTATCCATTGACCATGTCTCTTGGCCTTCGTCATCCCTACCGAGTAGCCTAGCAACCATGACCTGCTGAGAGAGAACATTCCAGCGTGCCTCAGACCTCGTTAACCCTTCGAACAACCACTCCCGTTGATTTGTGCCGAGAATGGACTGATCGGGTGAGATATGAGTTGGGCAGCTCGGACTATTTCTGCCAAGACACGGCTGGTTACTGCGATACTGTCGGGTGTCGAGGATACTCATCTCCATAAGGTTCCCGAATCGTATCCTGCGGTAGAGCTGGATATTCGGGCCACTAGGCATTGAAGCCTGGCGTAGCGGCATAAACTCGAAATACGTCTGGAAAGCTGCGGCTCTGCGAAGAAGGAACTGTTCTGGGGATTGATCATCTTCTGTCGAGTCGTCAGCCCAGTCGTTGTCCACCTCGTGATCGTCCAGGGTCACGACCCATGCCGTGGCCGCGTGGGCTGCCTGTAATGCTGGATCTGAGCGGTATTGTATATATCGGTCACGGTACTGCTGCAGGGTCTGGATCTCTGGGCCCGTGTGGTGACGCACGGCATCCTGGTCATGCTCTGCAGACTCATAGATGTAGTCGCCAAGGTGGACGATAAAGTCGAGGTCTTCCTGGGCGAGGTGCTGGAGCGCGGTAAAGTACCCGTCCTCATAATCCTGGCAGGAAGCGAATGCGAACTTCATACGGTCAGGGGTGCTACCGGGAGCTGGCGCGGTTTTGGTACGTCCCACAGGGCTGACTTCACCACCGACGATCATTCGGTAGAAGTACTCATGATCCGGATCCAGTCCGCCAACCTCGGCGCTGATTGAGTGTCCGAACTCAGGGTAAGCGATTGCCGAACCAGTCCGAACGATCTCCCTAAAATTATCGTCTCGGGCAAGTTCGTAACCGATGGCCACTGATGTTTCGTGTGCGCCAATGCTCTCTAAGGCCTCCCGATCGATACGTGTCCAAAGAACGACCAGGTCGGGCTCTGGATCACCGGATGCGACTCCTAACTTGAACGGATACGAACCTATGGTGCGGAGCCGAGAGTCAGCTCTACATGCCGGCACGGAAGCCAAGGCCAGGAGTCCGGCGACGCTGCCCCCGACTCTCAACAAATCGCGTCGCGTCCCGCGCTTGTGAAAAAGGTCATACCACTGAGTATCTCGCATCTCCGTCTGCCTTTCCTCACAGAAATTCAATGCTACTGAATCATAAGCTCTTGCTCAATTTCAGCGAGTGATGTGCTTAACGACTGCAGCCACAAAGTGGTAAGCATTCTGGGAGGTATCTGATTTCTCAATTTCTGGGACAAGACACCTGTCGCGGCTTCGGTGATTGGTACATCTTCGCCTCGCATGAAGGCGATCACATTCCAGGGTATTGAATCTCTCGCTTACGAGGATCTTCCCGACCCGGGGCTCATCAACTCAACGGACGCGATTATTCGTGTCACAGTAGCCGGAATATGCGGCTCTGATCTCCACCCCTACTTCGGTCGAGAGCAAGGTCTGGACTACGGGACAGTCATGGGGCACGAGCTATTGGGTGAGGTCGTAGAACTAGGTGCGGCCGTTCAAGGATTCGCTGTCGGGGATATCGGGGTCGCTCCTTTCACAACGAATTGCGGTCACTGTTTCTTCTGTCTATCCGGGCTAACGGCCCGTTGTGAAACTGGCCAGCTTTTCGGTTGGGTCGAGGATGGCGCAGGCCTGCATGGCGCACAGGCGGAGTTTGTCAGAGTACCCATGGCAGACTCAACGCTTGTTGCTGTTCCGGATGGTCTCGATGAAGCAGTTGCTCTTCTAGCGGGAGACATCTTGTCGACCGCGGCGTTCGGAGCTGAGTTGGCTGGGGTGCAACCAGGAGATTTGGTAGTGGTGGTTGGATGCGGCCCGCTCGGTTTGCTCTGTGTCCGGGCGGCTCTAGAGAAGGGCGCCTGTGGGGTTGTGGCTGTTGATTCAGTTCTTTCCCGGCTCCTACTCGCCGGACGTTTTGGAGCAACCCCAGTCAACTTCAAAACGGAAGAGCCATTTGAAGTAGTAATGGCTCGTTCGGAAGGTCGAGGTGCTGACTGTGCGATCGAAGCGGTTGGCTCGCCAGAAGCGACTCGTACGGCGGCTAAACTCCTTAGATCCGGTGGATCTCTAGCGGCACTTGGCGTCCATATCGAAGCCCATCTCGCGCTCTCACCCGGAGAGATCTATGACCGAAATCTCCGCTATGCCGGAGGGCGATGTTCGGCACGACATTATATGCCTGCCGCCCTAAGGCTCGCTGAGCGTGATATGGCGTTGATCAGCGAGCTGATCAGCCACCGACTTCCGCTCTCACAGGGTGTCGAGGCTTACCGTAGCTTCGCGGCGAGGGAGGAAGGTTGGTCGAAAGTGGTGCTAACACCTGGGAACGCTCATTCTTAGCTGTTCCCGTTCCAAAGGTGGAGGCAGTATGAGTCGAGTACATTCCTCGGTCGGCACGGTTGTAGCTACGCTGCTGCTTACAGGGTGCATGGATACAGGCGCACCCTTTAACGACTCGATCACTGAATCGAACCTATCGGACGATCTCCATTTCTTGGCTTCACCTGAAATGCGGGGGCGCCTTGTTGGCTCTCCTGAACTTGCTACTGCCTCAGAGTGGATCGCTGAACGATTCGAGATGCTAGGCCTTGAACCGGCTGGAGATGATGGCTCTTACTATCAGGATTTCGATTTGGCTTGGTTCAGGCTTGGTGCCCCGAACCTACTGCAAGTCACTGGAGCTGAGGGGGCACGTCAGCCTGGCGAAGGTTGGACGCCGATAAACTTCAGCGCAACAAAGACCGCTACTGGTCCGGTAGCTTTTGTTGGCTTCGGCATCGTTGAGCCCCGACTCGGCTATGACGACTACAGGGATGGAGATGTCCGCGGCAAGTTTGTACTCGTGCTTGAGCGAGAGCCCGGTGTCACTGACCCGTCCAGCCCATTCGACGGGGTAGTCACTGCGGAAGCATCGCGTACCTGGCGAAAAGCACTCTCTGCCCAGGAGCGCGGAGCGATCGGTATTCTTTTCGTACGTGACGTGCACAACCGACCGGAGACCGGCGATTGGCAACAGTCACACAGGGGTAGTTGGCCTGAAGAGCCGCGCCGGGTCGAACGCTTCCTACTAGGGGCATGGGTGCAAGATATTACGATTCCTGCAGCGCAGATTTCGGTGGAACTTGCGGAGGCACTTGTCAACGGTTCTGGGCGTACGCTTGAAGAACTTTCCGTGGCCTCTGAAGCAGCTGGTGAGGGACTCGGTGCCATTGCCCTTCCGGGTGCAGAAACCAGCCTTACGGTTGCTGTCGAGCGTCACATCATTACAGGTCGTAATGTTTTGGCAATGGTTGAAGGTTCCGATACCGATCTCCGCGATGAAGTCGTGATCATTGGTGCTCACCACGACCATGACGGCGCTGATGGTGAGACCGTGTTCGCGGGTGCCGACGACGATGGCTCGGGAACTGTTGGTGTGATGGGAATTGCGGGTGCTTATGCCAGAGCTATGGAAGCTGGTGAGCGCCCTCGGCGCTCGGTGATTTTTGCTATCTGGGATGCAGAAGAGAGGGGTCTCCTAGGTGCCTGGTACTACACGCTGAGACCGCTCTTTCCTCTCCAGAGCACGGTGGCAAAGCTCAACCTCGATATGATCGGACGTCACCAGGAAGTGCCAGAAGATAGTGGCGGTCGTTTCCGCGGACTTGAAGTTCAGAGTGCCGAGTCTAACTCAAACGCGACAAATATCCTCGGCTACAGTCGAACGCCTGACTTAACCGCTCAGATCACTGAGGCGAACACGTTCGGGCTAGAGCTTAGGATGCGCTACGATAATAATGAGTCGAACCTACTCCGGCGCTCAGATCACTGGCCGTTTCTACAGAACGGCGTACCAGCGGTTTGGTTCCACACTGGACTCCACCCCGACTACCACCGTGCAGGGGATACACCGGACCGGATTGAATACGAGAAGATGACGCGTATCGTCCGCCTGGTTCACCAGACGAGTTGGAATGTCGCACAAGCCGACACCAGGCCCTCACTCCAGGAAATGGGGAGCAGACCAAGAAGCTAGCTGC
>DCAD01000058.1:20938-34246 GCA_002311875.1 Gemmatimonadales bacterium UBA1142
TAGGGAGCGCACTCACTCCGGAAAATTCACTGTGGGCTGGTCTTTAGGAGGTTTGCTGCAGGCCCACGTCAGGTAGCGAATAGTTTCCGTCCGACGGCCGCAATCCCGCTCCGCGTGCCGGCTTCCCTCCCCGACCTCCTGAAAGTCCTCTCGGCAAGCTCCGTCTAGCGAGGGGTCGCATTGGTCGATATCCCACGGTCCGGCGCTAAACCACTCATCCCTGCCTGATATCGGTTGACAGCTGAAGTGGACGCGGATGTTAACGCGACCACCAGGCATGATACGGAAGTCACCTTCGGTAGGGTCTGCCTTCGGGTCCCAATCCCAGATCTCAGCCACCTCGAACTCTCGTGAAGTGTCACCAGGGACGAGCGGCTGTTCCGGTCGATCTCCCTGTAGGGGTATCCGCCAAAGTCCTGTGCTCACCGACACGTGCGCGTTCAAGAGCCCGATCACTCGGTCCCTGAATGGGTTGTCTACGTAGACGCGACGAAGCCCGAGCGACACATATGCTAGGGGCAGTACTGAGGTGGGGTTGAGAATCCTGACGGTGTCTGCGGACCACAGCACAAGGATCGGTCGGTTAATTGAGCGTATCAATGCGGATTCCGGTGGGGTCTCAGCTGGTACTTCTTCCAACTCCAGCGCCCGGTCACTGATGCAACCGACCAGCGGCAGAGTGGTTCCTACTAGGCTCACCGAACTCAGGTGCTTAAGGAATGTGCGGCGGTCCAATGTCAAATAAATGAAGCAGCTGTCGTCCATTCCTCCTCCCACGGCTAGGAGATTTGAACCCCGCCGGCTCGGCCTAAAGCTCCGACAGTGCCCTGCGCTGCTGCTCAAGTCGGTCCTCCCGTTTCCGGGCGAAGCGCTCGATGGCCTGGTAGATAGAATCTGAATCGAGCTTTGCCTCTGCGATGACATCGTCCTCGGTGCCTCCACTTAGCCAACGATCGTCCTGATCCCCGTAGAGGGAGTACTCTTCGGTGAGCGGACCCAGGTCGGGCAGTGGGGGCACACGCTTGGTCATGGTGCTGATAACCATGCTGTCATAGCGTGCAGTGTGTGGGTAAATGTGCTGCTGATACTCCTCAGACTGATCTCTAAACAACTCGGGACTGATCACCGCTGCGACACGGATGTTGATACCCTCAGCGCCCAGCTTATCGAGGAGGCTTACGAGATTCACCGTCGAGCTGGCACCCTGAACCCAAACGGTTCCCATCGCCTGTAGGCCGGGATCGTAGTCCCGAATAAGGTAGATGCCCTTGGCGGCTGCCTTGAGGTCGGTATCGGAGAATCTGTTTCGGTCCGCAACCGGAATGTCGGGCCTGGCGACGTGAATTGTAATGATCCCGACTTCCGGAGTTCGAGCTGCCTTGGCGACAGCTGCGAAGTAGCCCGGGGCGACGTCATTATAGTCCCAAAAGTAGAGGTTGATGATCTGGCCACGTGGGAAGAGCGTCCAGACCTGGGGAGCGAAGATCCCGAAGTGGGTACGCGCATCAGCCGCGGTTTCCGGGCCGGAATGGCCAGCCAAGATTGTCAGCACTCCCAAGCGGAACGGGCTGTCCTGGTTTTGTTGGCTGAACACTCGGGCTGGTGTGTACATCATAGGTGTGAATGCACCGTAACTTCCTGAGAGGCCCCACAGCCCTGAGTGAACTGATGGATCAGTGGAAGCAGATTGGTTCACTAGTCCGATGATTGTTGATGCGATGACAGCTTCCTGGATCGGTGCCTTGAGGCGTGTCCCCCCCGGGTTATCCACAGGGTCATAGTGCCCGAAGAAGTGTGATTTCTCTACGTTGATCGAGCTGGACAGGTCTGCCGCCATAGTTAGGAACCGTCCTCCCGTCACGTAATTGAGCCACCGGCCCACTTCGCTTATCGCCCTCCTCGTTCCTTTCTTTTCCCCTGGTGGCAAGAAGAGATTAATTGTGCCCGATGCAGTATCCCCCGAGTGCGGATCCGTTGCTATGAATTCTACTGGCTCGGTCGGTAGCCCGTCAGGAGTGAGCCTCTTGTCCAGAAATGGATCTTTGGCATCGTCGATATCGACAGTCATCTGGCGGTCTAAGCTCTCCGCGATGGAAAGAAGGCGATCGGAGATCCAATCACCTAATCCCGGCTTCGCGTCCATGATGGAAAGGAGAATGTCGACGTTGGTCTTGAACTGGATAAGCTTGTCGGCTTCTGATCCTGGTGCACCATCTCTTATACCTTCGAACTCCACCCCATAGCGCCTCTCGAAGGACTCAGCCAATGCTACGAAGTAAGGGGAGTTGATTCCGAAGCCATAGGGATGACTGGGGAAGCCAACAATCTGGTCCCCGATACCGGCTAGTTCGCCGTTCTCAGCTCCCGGCCACCACCCCTTTACTGTGGCACCGATAAGTACCATTGGTCGCCGGTCATCCTCTGGCCAATCCTCCATCAGCTTGAGGCCCGCGAAGATGTCGTCGAAGTCGTTGCCGTTCTGGATATCCAGAACATTCCAGCCGTAGGAACTCCACTGTTGTGCGATGTCGTAGCCCTTGAATTCCGACTTGACTACTCCGCCGATGAGTGAATCATCGATACCGGCATTGTTGTAGCTGAGGAAAATTCGTAGGCGCTTCCCGACCTGCTGTGCAACCGCGGCGGTCTTGAGTTCCTGGGCGTGTCCTTCGGTCATCGCAAACTCGCCTTCTAGTGCGATAACCTTGAGGGTGGAGGGCGCACCGATGAAGTCCCAGAACATGGCCTTGCCGGCTGCTGTGGCTATACCGATGCCTGATGGCCCCCCGTTGACGTCGTTGGTGACATCCGTGCTTTCGGCATGCCCCATGAGGGGCCGTATTCCACGTAACTTTGCCTGAGCGAATAATGGATGGTCACTGAGACTGTTTTCGTCGAGGATCTTGGCCATCGCACCCTTGCTTCGCCGAAATCCCAAAGCGTCGACCGAGAGGATGGAAACTTCGGGGTCACAAGCGTACCGGTCGTCTCCAGTTGCGGCATGCCTGCGAGCCATCGCTTCGTAGAGAATCATCCAGAGCGCGTAGCATGTGGGAATACAATGCCCGCCGGCGAGCATGAATCGGTCAGCGAAGGGGTGCTTAGGCTCTCGGATGTCGTACGAAAGCCCTCCGAGTGTAGGTCCACCCAGATGCACGGCAACGTTGAACGGTGTGTAAGCGAGAGGCCCTCCGAAGTGGCCCGACCCCCTGTAGTTGCCAAGGAGAACCAGGAGCATCGAGGTCATGAAAGCTACATCATCGAAGTACTCCCTATCGTATGCCGGTACCTCCACCGCGTGGGGGGAAACCCTCCGCTCAGACTCAATTGTAGTCACTCTCGTGACTCTGAGATCGTTCAAGACTTCTTTGGTCATCTTCTTCCGGGTTCGTTGTTGGTCAACGGACTACGAGGTGTGTACTGTCCAACTCATGATCTGTCATTTCTACAAGGTCAGCTGAACGCCCGAATCCAGAAAGGCCCGAAAACCGTCGGCATCCCTTGACGCAGTGCCAATACGGCTGATGGCTTCAGCTAATTCCTCATCCGCATTTGCTGTCGATATACGTAAGAAGTGCTGGTCTTCGCTGCCGAACGTGCCGAACGAACGTCGGTCCATTGTCGCAACCTTGTATTCGTACAGTAGGAATAGCTGGAAGAGGGTAGCTGGACTCGAGTCAGCACGGATGTCCGCGGGCAGTTCATCAAACGCCTCAATCCCACCCATGTTCTGGAGTGCCCCTTCCACGTTTGGAAAGGCGTAAAAGGCTCCCTTCGGGTTCTGACACGTGATTCCACTGATTTCGTTCAAGCCTGACACGACCAAGTCACGACGACGTTGAAATGCCTCGACCATGATTCGAATAGAGTCTGCGCTTTCTGGTGATTCTAGGGCCTCGACGGCTCCCCATTGGTTGTACGGTGGAACCGACGCGAAATAGTTGATAGCGAGTTTCCGATGAGCCAGGGCCTCTTCCGCGGTTGGATATACCGCCCAACCAACCCGACCGCCTGTCCAAGCGTAGGTTTTTGAGCAGCTCGACGCGATGATCGTGCGTGCCTCCATTTCTGGCATTGAGGCTATTGAGATATGCTTGTCACCATCAAAGGTGATTGCTTCGTAGGACTCGTCGGAGTACACGCGCACGTTGGGGCCCGTTCGTTCAAGTATGAGCTCAGCAAGCTCACTGAGCTGTTCTGCTGTCGCGACACCGCCGGTTGGGTTCGATGGAAAATTCAAGAAGATCAGTCCCGTTCGGTCACTCAACAGGGGTTCGAGGTTCTTGTGTTTCAGGGCGAAGCCATCCGATTCCTGAAGAACGACCGGCATTGGCTTGCATCTGAAGTAAGGAATAAACGACTCGAAGAGCGGGTAACCAGGCGAGGGGTAGATCACCTCTTCCCCCGGTTCACTGTAGGCCATGTGCGTGAAGCCGATCGAAGGGCGCCCACCCGGATAGACCACGACTCGCACAGGATCAACGTCGAGCCCATGCTTCTCACCCATCGCCTTAGCCACGGCCGCACGCAACTCGGGAATCCCCTGGGGGTCACAGTAGGTTGTGAGCCCCATGTCTAGGGCCTTTTTTACGGCCTCTGTGATATGGCCGGGCAGAGGAAAGTCTGGCTGGCCGAGGTTACATCGGATTACGCCGTCGCCCCCGGATTCCACCTCCGATATCCGCCCCCCAAGGACGAACGCCGCTTCGGTGCCGATCCGCTGCACACGATCTGCGAAGAGCGCTTTTGGTGGGGAGGCGATCGCCATCAGCCCGATCCTCACTTCTCTGAGGTTGCCTAGAGACACGGAGCAGGGGAGGATCGCTACGTGTTACCCTCTAGGCAAGCGTTATCGCAGGGGAGCACGGTCTCAGGATCTTGAGCCACTTGGGAGACTTTCACCTGACCTTCCCCAAGGTTTGGGTTAGTCTTGCGAGACTTTGGCACAACCTAAATAGCGCTTTAGTGCCCTGAAGTTGTCACTTGCTTATTGGGTAACATGCACGAGGCTTCAAAAGAACCAGGATGCGGAGATGTAACCTATGGCTGGGATGAACCCGTACTCAGATCCCAATCCCAGGGTTCCTGTCGATGCTAGTTCCGTACCCAGACCTCTGAACGCGGCTGCGGTTACTGTTAACGACCCGGTTGCGGACCAGGTGAGCCTTGGTGAGACGAGCACACTCCGGTCGCGTGCATTTGCCAGTGCAAATCCATTCACGCTCACAAGTGGGTGGATTTGGTACGACATCTGGCTCACGACGGTCCATTCTCCTAAGGTCTGCATATCACCACGAATAAATGATTTAGAAGTAATTATATCAAGTAGTTTCGATGTATTTTGGGCTCCGAATCCGTCGTACTGTAGTTCTAGTGTGATGTAAAGGTCCTTCCCTTTCGGGGTGAAGAACCGATCGAGTCCTATTGCACCCCGCATTGTCACTTCAGCATCTCGGTGTTCCCGAATCGCTACCTCTGCTCTAACTGCGGTGGTGCCTAGCGCGCCTGTTGTGAATAGTGCACCGGCCGGCTGATCGTGGAGAATGCCGCCCCACGCTCCGAATGCCCAACCACTCTTAGATGTTTGGGCGCGGCCGAGCGCAGTGAGCGTTGTGCCAAACGCGGTTTCGGTGGGGCGGACAACCGTCTCGATTTCAGAGAAAGGTCCGGTGAACATCTTGATGCGCAGGGCATCGATTCCTCCCCGGTACTCCCGAAATGGGTCTGACGGATCGAATGGTGCGAACGGGTCGGCCGGTGTCAGGATCAGTGTGGTAGCCCACGAGACTGCTTGACGACCGATCGTAATCTCCACCGGACCACCTGAGAAGCCGATGCTCATCCGATCAAGGCGGTGGCGCCACTCAGTGTTGGACCCAGAGTGAAGGTCCCAGTCCAGGCCTAGCCAATCACCTGTTCGTGTAGCTGACCCTCCTGGCACAGTAATCGAAAATCCTCCTGAGCCCGGTGCTCGCATCAATACGTGCTCATAAGCGATATCAAAGGTAAAGCCACCTGAGGTGAGCACGGGCATGAGTCGTGTACGTGCTAGAAATGTGCTTCCGGATGCACCTAGAGCAGAAGCACCCTGGTATGCTCCAACACCCAGCACATATCCGGAAACTTCCAGTTGCCCTCGAGCGATGCTAGGAAAAGCGGTCGCTAAGAGTAGAAGAGCGGCTGCTCTCCTCACGGAGAACCGGAAAAGTGATTACGGCGTTTGTCCGATTCGATTTGCCCGTCCACCAGTGTGATCAGACGTCTCGACCTCTCCATGACTCGAGGATCATGCGTGGAAAAAAGGAATGTCGTTCCGTGGTCTCGGTTCAGTTGCTCCATAACATCGAGTAGATCTGAGCTTGCTGTCGAGTCGAGATTTGCAGTGGGCTCGTCGGCGAGGATGAGAGCAGGATCCGCCACAACTGCCCGGGCCACAGCTACGCGTTGTTGTTGCCCTCCGGAGAGCTTACCAGGCTTACGTTCCTCGAGTCCTTCCAGTCCTATCTTGTGGAAGAGTTCCAGTACTTTTCGACGACGCTCATCCTTGGCGACGCCACGAAGTAGGAGCGTAAATTCTGCATTCTCGAGTGCAGTAAGGACGGGTAGCAGGTTGTATGACTGGAAGACAAAGCCGATTCGTTCGAGTCTTAGCTGTGCTAGAGCTTTATCACTCATCTCCGTGATTTCTCGGTCATCTATCCATATCCCACCCCGGCTCGGTCGGGTGAGTCCTCCGATCAGATTAAGCATGGTCGTCTTACCAGAGCCCGACGGCCCTGCCATCGCAACGAAATCACCAGTCTCTACCTGGAGCGAGACGCCTCGTACGGCTTCGACCGGATCGGGCTCTTGCGGATAGATCTTCCAAACGTCGGTTGTGCGGACAGCAGTCTTCCTCATTGCTCGAATTTTATAGCCTCGGCGACGTCCAACTTGGATGCGCGCAATGCCGGGTAAAGGGATGAGAGTGTCCCGATAGTTACAATTACAAAGGTGCTGATAAGAATCTGCTCCACGCTAAAGCGCGGGATGATAACGGGGTCCATGAGTGAGCCACCGAACTCTACCCCTTCTTCCATGAAGATGCTGAAATCGAGCCCATCCCTGAAGAATCCCCACGTGAAAAGTAGGCCAGCGGTGATACCTGCCACACCGCTGGCGGCCGTGAGAAAAAGCCCCTCCAAGAAAACAACCAATCCAGTTTCTGCAGCCGTAAGTCCCATTGCCCGTAGAACACCAAACTCGCGACGACGCCCCAATACTGAGATCATGATCGCATTGAGTATCGCGAGTGCGATGATGGCAAGAAGGATTGAGTGAAAGATGTAGTTGCCGGTTGAGTCGAGGCGGATAGCTGCTGCTAACTCTGGGGATGACTCCCGCCATCCAAGAACCCGGATCTTCGGCTCGTTTTCTAGTTCCTGCTGTAGCGTTTCTACTCCAATATCTGTCAGGCCTGACTGGTTGAGTAGGAATGCCAGAGTTGAAGCGGCGTCGGGGGTATGGAGCCATTCACGCGCTGTATCGATCGGTATATGGATTAGCGATTGATCGACCTGAGGAATCCCTGTCTGAAAGATACCCGCTACGCGAACAAGTTGACCCTCTACATCGCCTAAGGCGCTCTGAGCGGTAAGGACGAAGCGGTTCCCTACTTGCAGGTCGAGACGCTGGGCTAGTTCAGTTCCGATGTATGCGTGCAGACGGTCTCCTGCTTCCAGATAACGGCCCTCCTGCAGCTTGCCTTCGATGTTCGAGAATATCCGCTCTCGTTCGGGATCCACTCCCTCGATCCGAACGGGAACCGCTCCTGCAGTGGAGCTGGCAAGGCCGTTGACCGAGAGGCGAGGAGCCCACGCGAGGAGTGATTCCTTGAGAACATCGTCTACGGCCTTTGATGCGATTCTTACCTCTTTTCCTTCAAGGCGGTGCTCGAGCTTCCCGGTTGCTAGATACTCGGGGGCTTGGATTGCTATGTGACCGCTTCCCATCCGGACGCCCGAATCGATCATCTCATCGTAGGCGCCCTCAGCCAGGCTGCGGGAAAATACCAGGAGCGCCAAGCCGAGTGCTATCGCCACTGCAGTCAATGCGCTCCTGCGCGTGTTTCGGCCCACACTGCGCATTGCCAGCTTAAGAAGAACCGTGAGTCTCATCTGCCGGCAAGCACATCTGCAGGAAGAACTCGGGTTGCCTTCCAAGCCGGGTACACTGCGGCCAGAATCGAGGTCAAGAATAAACCAAGACCAGCTATGATCGGTGTATCCACAGAGTACTCCACCCGGAGGATGGGTCTCCACTGAGAGCCACTGACGCTGAAGCCACTGATGATCGTGGTTAGGTCTAATGGCGAGTTATGCCACCAGACGAGTATTGGCCAAGTGATCAGCGCACCAGCAATCAGCGAAATCACGCCGAGAACAATTCCCTCGTACACAACTGTCTGTCCGATACCAATTGGTGCAGTCCCGAGCGCACGAATGACAGCGAATTCACGGCGGCGCTCGAATGTTCCGATCAGCATGGTATTTGCGACACCGAAGACTGCCATCCCAAAGACAACAATTACGATGATGAAATGAGAGGCATTCATGAGACTGACCATGTCCGCGAGTTCAGGGCGCAGATCGGTCCATGAGCTGACTTGAACTGGTAGCTCGCTGTCTGCGAGTAAATCCCCAAGAGATCCGGCAATGCGAGGGCTGTCCTGCGCGTTGCCGACGGTCATCGCAACCTCATGTATACGGTCTGGGCCCATCGCCATCAGGAACTGGAGGTCGGGTAGGGCGAGTAAGGCGTAGCTTTGGTCAACCGCCGGTATTCCTGTATCGAACGTTCCCACGAGCGTGAAGAGGTCATTTCCCATTGAGCCGTCCGCGGCGGGCGCGACAACGACGATCTCGCCTCCAAGCACCGCACCAAGCTGTTCGGCCATCTCGGATCCGACCAGGATTTCATTCGCCCCGGTGACTAGAGCCCTACCGCTCACGAGCCTAGAGAGAAGTGTGCTGACACGTGGCTCACGGTCAGGATCCACACCCATGAGGAGTGCCGCCTGGGTTTCCTCACCAGAGGAAAGGAGGCCGCCGCCGTAGAGGCGGGGCGCTACCGTGGCCACGTCCTCTTGTGAAGCGATCCGGCCCAGGAAAACCTCCAGATCAGTCCCTTCATATCCACCGATCGTGTGGTGCATATTGCGTTCCGGCAGATAGTCCTCGGAGTGGACTTGCACCTCTCCAAGCATGAGGCGCGTACCGTTTTCGATGAGTTCTATCATCATCCCGTCGCTCAATCCTACCATCAGGACAGCTCCAAGATACCCGAACGCTAGCCCGGAAGCAGTGATCAGTGTACGCAAGCGGTTTCGCCAGAGATTCCGCCACGCTATCCGCCACCATAGTCGGTCGTGGGCCATCCGTTAGCGTCGTGCTCTGAGGTTGCGGAGGCTGAAGAAGCTTTCGTCGAGGCTGATGCCGAAATCGAGTTCATGGTACGTGAGTACGGTGCGTTCCTCCGGTTTGTCCGCAGGAGTCACCAGCATTGATGCAGGAACAAGCCGATCCCCCATCGTTCGATAATCCGAGAAGGTCATCGTTCTCACTAGCTGACCGTCCTCATCGTAGTAGCGGACCCAGGTCGGCATCAGATCGGCCTTGCGAACCTGCTCGTCGATGCGTCCCCAGACGACCGGGGCCTCCGGGCGTGGAGTGAGTTGGAACTCCCAGACGTCAACGCCCTCTCGTTCACCCTCGAACGAGATTTCAAAATCGTAGTCATCGACGATCCGACTTTCCTTCACGAGATCGTCATTCGTGAAGTGAGACCCCATCCAAGAGCCCATCATGAGTGAAGGTGGAACTTTGATTGTCCGGTCGACCCGGGGCAGGTAGTTCCACACCTCTTGGCCAGCCTTGAGGGTGGCGGTACCTGCTTCACGGGCAGGGGACTGGACACGAACCAAGGAGTGCTCCACACCCAGTGACCAGACTTCCATCTCCAGAGAGCGAGACCAGTGCTCGGTTGTGATCTCCATCGTAACCCGTCCACGGCTTGATTCACCTCGAAGAAGTCGATCGACACGGTCGATGATCTCACGGGCTGTCTGTGCTTGAAGCGGAGAGGCGAGGGATACCAGTAAGGACGTGTTCAATAGATGGGTTGCTAGGGTCCGAACTGTCAGATGTCGACGTACACAGTGCATGGGGTGATCCCCGGATCTTAAGTATGCAAGAATGTAATAACTGTGTTGGTAAGAATGAGGTCCACTGCAGAAGATAAATATGATCGGGGATGCTAGCGCTGAGTCACCTCGATTGTTTCTTCGATCGCAACCCTCAGGGCATCACTGCGGAAGCCTCTGCGGGTCAGATGGCCGTAAAGTCTTCTCCGAGCCTTCTCGCGGTCCTGGGAACGGCTGGTGTCTGAGAGCGCTTTTACCACATCTCGGTTCTGTCGTCTCAGCCATCCTTCTGCTACTTGTCGTGCGAGCGATAAGTCGTCGGTGCCCGTAGCCTCGAAGACATCGTCGATCACTCGATGTGCGAGATCCGCGTTGAGACCTTTCGCCCGTAACTCCGAAGAGAGACGGGCTCTTCCTCGAGGGCGGTGTCGTAGGCGATCACGAACGAAAGCAGCAGCAGTCGCTTCATCGTTGAGCAAGCCTTTGGCTTCGAGCTGGTCTAAGCACAGGTCAATACGGTCTGGCCGGAAGTCTTTCTGCCGAAGTCGACGTTTCAGTTCGCTGCGTGTCCGCATTCGGTAGGACAGGAGGTTGAGTGCAGAGTCACGTACTCGCACGTCCGCGTCATTGTTGAGTAGATGGTGACGGCGATCTTCTGGGAGGGGGTCGCCGACCCCGAGTCGATTCCGTTCAAGTGCTTCGAGTGTGACCTCGAATGGCTCACCACAGTCGGTGTGGATGAGCACCTTAAGCCCTCGAGGCCGGAGTGGCTGGATGCGGGTAATTAAGAGGTCAGACCCGCTGGACATACCAGAGTCCTTTGAGGAGATCGTGATATAGGGTGATGTTCCCGCCATCGTCGAGCACGACTGTACGGTACTCACGAGATATCGGTTGCCGCCACCACTCTTCATCAATGCGCCAGCACTCACGGATAATCTCGACATGGCGTGCAGGTTTATCCGGAAGGCTTACGAACTCGGGTTCTCCGAACTTGTCTGTGTGTACGGTCACAACGTGTGGTTGACCGAGAGGGCGCAGACGTGGTGCGTCGCTCACGGATCGAAGTTTAACAGCGCGTGACGTCGCTCGGGTATCCTCGACCACGGATCGACCTCAACCACCCGGTAGAGCGGGGAACATCCCAGCCGAAGCTTGAGTTCCCTTACGGCATCTCGCAGTGAATTTGGAACTTCTTCCTGAGTCAGGTTCTGGCCTGCTAGAGCACGTCCGCCCGCTTTTTTCCGGTCGAAGAGTGTAGTTTGTGTGCTTGATATGCCGAACTGCACGAATTCGATGAAGAGCATTATCACGGCCTTAGATGGTGGTGAGATTACCATCTTCATACGAAGTGGAGAGGCGATCCTATCTCGCTGAGTGGTAGGCTTCCTAAGCACCGTTTCCACGAACCATGATCCTCCACCTTCGAGATGGGCACCTGCGCGGACGCTCACCACACTTCGACCTCGGCGGGCCGGCCGGGAGAGGGCGAGTTCGATCAATCGATCCAGCGCCGTGTGGAGTGTTTCGGTTAGCCCTACTGGATTGGTAAATTCCAAGGACACACGGATCGGTTTGGGACGATGCCACGGTCGTACGGGATCGATACGTCTGCCGGTGGCCCACATGAGTGCTTTCCGCCCTTCTTCACCGAACTGGGAGATCAGCGACGGTTCAGGAAAACGTCCGAGATTTCCCAGGCTTTCGACTCCGAGTCGCTCCAGACGCTCGATGATCAACGGATTGACAGGGAGCGTATTCACAGGGCAGCGGGCGAGAAAAGATACAAGCTCGCTTTCCTCTACGATCACGGGCTCACCTGATCGTGTGGCTGCTGAAGCGACCCATGCACCGAACTTTCCGGGAGCCATACCTGCACGGGTCGCGGCTACAAGAGGAGCAGGGAAAATCCGGAAGAGTGAACGTAGGACCAGATTCACCTGCTGGGACGGAGAACCAAAAAGACGATCGAGGCCGTCCATCCCCAGGAAGACTCGTCCACGACCTGCGGGCTCAAGGATTGGGGTCAACTCAGAGAGTAGGTCGAGCATGGATTCAACCGCGGCGTTGTAGTGGGCTGGATCGGGTTCGAGGAGCGTTAGGGAGGGGCAGAGAGAAACTGCTTGGGAGATGAACTGGCCGGGCCGGACACCAGTTGCGTGGGCACGCTCGGACACCTGCCAAATCTTACTGCGGATGCTCTCATCCGGAGAAAGGAGTGCGACTGACGTGGTGTCGAGTTCAGGGGAGCGAAGGAGCTCGAGACGGAGTTCGAAGGTGGGAAGCCAAAGACAGAGTGCCCGACGACTCCCCGCCGAGATATGTCCGGGCGTAGAGTAAAGAGTTGAGTCTGAATCAGGACCGTAGGCCCACCTGATGTTGGATGAGTTTGTAGCCCATCCCGCGGGTTGTCTGTTCTCAGTCGGATCCCACTCGTGAATGGGAACATCCTGGAAGATGCCATGACCACTTGGATAGAGCTTTGACATAGCAGTTTGAGATAAACGAAATAGACAGAGACAAAGGTCCCCGGCGCCCGACGCTGCGCCACACCACCCACCCACGCCGGTACCGGGGACCTAACCATTAACCGAATAAAAACCGAAATAGGGCTAGAAGTTAGACCGGATATTTAGGGGATGCAAGTAGGGTTTCTACCTTGCGATGCCTGCCTGCGGGAGTGACCGTAGACACATACCCAGATATGATCAGATCCGGTTTCGCTCTACCAAATGATAATCCATGAAGGCACCATCTCTCACGCTCGGGATTGAGGAGGAGTACCAAGTTGTCGACCCTGAGACCGGCGAGTTGCGCTCCTACATCACCCAAATCCTGAAGGATGGCCGGATCACGGTCGAGGATGTTAAGCCAGAGTTGCATCAATCGGTGCTCGAGGTGGGAAGCAGCATCTGTCATACACCCTCTGAGATCCGCGAAGAGGTTGTACGGCTCAGGACTGCGGTCATCGGCCTTGCTGCTAAAGAAGATCTCAAGATCCTTGCTGCAGGCACGCATCCGTTCTCGTCTTGGATGGAGCAGGAGATCACACCACTCGAGCGTTATATGGGTGTCGCTGAGAATCTGCAGGAGCTTGCCAAACGAAACCTCATTTTTGGCATGCATGT
>DCAD01000058.1:34317-40997 GCA_002311875.1 Gemmatimonadales bacterium UBA1142
CGCTACTTCTTACCACACATCCTGGCATTGTCGACAAGCTCACCCTTCTGGATGGGCCGTAATACGGGTCTCAAATCGTATCGCAGTGTCGCATTCAGGAACTTCCCACGCACAGGGATTCCTCCAGCATTCGACACCTATGCGAACTATGACCACATCTTGCATACGCTGGTCAACGCGAACTGTATTCCGGATGCGTCCAAGATTTGGTGGGATATCCGACCCCATCATCTATATCCGACACTTGAGTTCCGTGTTTGTGATATCTGTACCAAAGTCGACGAAGCTGTATGCCTCGCTGCGATTTTCCAAGCGATCGTGGCAAAGCTGTGGAAGCTGCGTCGGGACAACATGACATTCCGTGTCTATCCGATGTCACTGATTGAGGAAAATAAGTGGCTGGCAGTGCGCTATGGTGTGCGGGGTAACCTGCTCGATCTGGGACAGGAGTGTAGTCGTCCGGCGCAAGACGTCATTGGTGAGTTGATTCATTGGTTTCTCGATGACGTGATGGATGAACTCGGTAGCCGAGAGCAGATAGAGTATGCTTTTACTATCCTCAAAGAGGGGTCAAGCGCGGATCGACAACTCACCGTATTCGAGAAAACTGGCGACCTTAAGGCTGTTGTAGACCACCTGATCGCTGAGACTGCGGGGGGCTTGGAAGGAGACGGATGACCCCTCACGCGAACGTCTTGCTCGTCTCGTGACGGTTCCGGTAAATTCCGCCTCTCAGTGCGTGCCTACCTACCGCTAACACACTGGATTCCTAGCTTCGACACACCCTCTAAAAAGCGAATTCCCCTTGTCTGACTACGTCCACGCAAAGGTTCCCGACGGAGACAGGATCACATTCGAGGATGGAGAAATCCGTGTTCCTCACCGGCCGATCGTTCCCTTCATTGAGGGTGACGGAATCGGCCCTGACATCTGGGCCGCTACTCGGTCCGTTGTCGAAGCAGCTATCGAGAAAGCTTATGGTGGCGAGCGCCAGATTGCTTGGATGGAGGTATACGCCGGGGAGAAGGCGAACGCCAAAGCGGGTGAGTGGCTACCCCAGGAGACGTTCGACGCGCTCACCGAATTCAAGGTCAGCATTAAGGGACCTCTTACAACACCGGTCGGGGGAGGAATTCGATCCCTCAACGTCACGATCCGCAAGGTGCTGGATCTTTATTCCTGTATCCGGCCTGTGCGTTGGGTGAGGGGTGTGCCTTCGCCTATGAAGGAACCCGAAAAACTTGATGTCGTGATCTTCCGAGAGAACACCGAGGATGTCTATGCGGGGTTCGAATGGGCCTCGGGGACCATTGAGGCAGACAAGATTAGGAACTTTCTTGCCGACGAGATGGGCGTGAACATCCGTGAGTTCAGTGGGATTGGGATCAAGCCGATAAGCCCTTTCGGAACGAAGCGCCACGTTGCAGCGTCGATTCGTTACGCAATTGAGCGAAATCGTTCTTCAATCACGCTTGTCCATAAGGGCAACATCATGAAATTCACGGAAGGGGCATTCCGTGATTGGGCTTATGAGGTTGCTGAGGAACAGTTCCGTGACCAGACCGTGACTGAGGCGGAGACCTGGAATGGTACAAGCGCAGAAGGCAAGATTCTGGTCAAAGACCGGATTGCCGACGCGATGTTTCAACAGGTGTTGTTGCGTCCGGACGAGTACGATGTCCTGACAACGCCAAATTTAAACGGCGACTATATTTCCGACGCCTGTGCTGCGCAGGTAGGTGGTTTAGGGATGGCACCCGGAGCGAACGTGGGTGATGAGATCGCTGTGTTCGAGGCAACCCACGGTACTGCCCCCAAGTATGCCGGTGAGGATAAGGTGAATCCAGGCTCCTTGATTCTGTCCGCGGTGATGATGCTTGAACACATGGGATGGAACGAAGCGGCTGATCTCGTGAACAAGGGGCTTGAGGACGCGGTAGGAGCGAAGACCGTGACATACGACCTCGAACGACAGATGGAAGGTGCGACTAAGGTGTCGACCTCACAGTTTGGAGAGGCGATTATCCAGCACATGTAGCAGATTGGGGTGTGACGCCACCACGTAGTTCACAGGTCCGGAGACACCACGGCATGCTGGTCCGTTACGTCGATGTAGAACCGCTGAAGCACGAAACGCCGATGCTAACGGTTGGGGTTTTGGAGGGTACGGAGACCCTGACCGGTTGGTTAGCGATCCTCGATACAGCACTCGGTGGTGCGATCCGTAGAGCACTCTCTTCTGGAGACTTTAGAGGGAAGTCGGGCGACGAGTTGGTCCTTTATGGGTCAGGAAACACTGGATTCAGACGACTACTCCTGCTCGGCCTGGGACAGTCTGACAGACTGGATTGGGAATCCGTGCGAAGGACGGCCGGGCGTGCTATTCGGGTTGCTGAACGGATGAGGCTGGAGTCACTCTCGATCTCACTCGACGCGTTTTCAGATATTGATGCAACGTCTACAGCTCAGGCGGCGGCCGAAGGTGCTGCCCTCGCAGGGTGGAAATTCCGTGAGCTAAAGACCGCCTCATCTACTGATCCCCCTGAGGTAACTGCTGTCGATATCGTAGGGGTGGATGACATCACGGGGGTATCAAGAGCAGTTGAGACTGGCGCCAAAATTGCGGTCGCCACGAACTTCGCCCGTACCCTGCAGTCGCGCCCCGGAAACGTTGCCACGCCGGCCCACCTTGCAGAGGAAGCGGAAAGGATGGCTGCTCAGGTGGGGCTAGATATCACGGTATTCAACGAGAGGCGACTGCGAGACGAGGGTATGCATGCGATCCTCGCTGTCTCTCGTGGATCTGAAGAAGAGGCACGCCTCATCGTACTGAAGCACAACGGTGGTGCCGACGGTGAAGCTCCGTTGGTGCTCGTTGGCAAAGGACTCACGTTCGACGCGGGTGGAATCTCTCTGAAGCCGCCTAAGGGTATGGAGGACATGAAGTTTGACATGTCAGGGGGTGCGGCGGTTATGGGTGCCATGCAAGCGATCGCTGAATTAGGGGTGCCCGCGAATGTTGTGGGCATCGTCCCATCTTCAGAGAACCTGCCCTCTGGCAGCGCGCTAAAGCCCGGCGACGTCATTGATACTCTAGCGGGCAAGACGGTTGAGGTGATCAATACAGATGCGGAGGGTCGGCTGATTTTGGCGGATGCGCTCCACTACGGGGCCCGACTAGAACCTGCTGCGATGGTGGACTGCGCTACCCTCACTGGTTCGGTTGTGATCGCGTTAGGGCATCAGGCAGCCGCAGTGCTCGGTAACCGGGAAGATCTGGTCGATGAGTTAGTGAGTGCAGGAGAGTCGTCCGGTGAGCGTTGCTGGCCACTCCCGCTGTGGGATGTTTACCGTGAGCAACTCGACAGCGAGACCGCTGACCTCCTTAACGTTGGAGGCCGACCTGCAGGAGCGATAACTGCTGCCATCTTCCTTTCTGAATTCGTTGGCGAGGTGCCCTGGGCACACCTTGATATCGCAGGCACTGCCTACGGGGATGGGAAACTTCCGTATCAACGGAAAGGGGCATACGGATTTCCAACTCGGATGTTGATCCACTGGGTGCGGAGTCGTGCGGGGTGACAAGATCCTTCCGTACGCATGTGGCGCCCCGGTCCCGATCCCGGGTCGGGGCGCTCGCACATTCGGGAGTCTTTGCTCTGGTGGTCCTCATCAGCTTCGGAATGCGCGAAGCCCGAGCTCAGGATCCTCCGGATACACTTCAAGTCATAGCGGACAGTGTCTTAGTCGACAGTTTGGAAGCTGTCTTAATTTCTGACAGTGCGTCGGCAGACACGATTTACTACAACCTTCCGCGTTTCGAAGGCGGGGCTCCGGAAGGGTGGGAGACAGGTGTCTGGTCATGGGATCGAGCGGCGATTATGGCGAGCTCGGCGAACACTCTTGCCGAACTCGTAGCTGAAGTACCTGGGGTCATTGTTCTATTGGGTGGTGATTACGGCACACCTGCGGCGGTAAGCGCTTTTGGATCTGGAGGAGGAGGAGTGCGGATCTTACGTGATGGCTTCGAACTCTTTCCAGTTGATGGGGGAGTAGCTGATTTGGCTAGAGTTGGGCTAGGGGGTATTGGGCGTGTGCGACTGGAACGTTCTCTGGGAGAGCTTTTAGTCGAGATGTGGTCTCATGAGTTCGACGATGGCCGTCCGTATTCACTCATCGAGGCTGGAACCGGAGAATTAGAAACCAACCTATTCCGAGGCTTGTACGCGGATCCAACCGCGCTGGGAGGTAGTCTTGGGCTGGCTCTAGAGCGGGTCGACACACAAGGCCCGGGGCGAAAAGAGAGCGGTAATCGGGTCGGGAGTTGGGTCCGCTATCAGCTTCATCGAGGAAATGACGCTGGTCTCGCATTGGATTTCAGACGGATGGGCACGAAGACAGCCGTTACCGACTTCGCATCCTCTGTGACGCGAACCGATTGGGCGGTCCGCTTTCGGGCGCGGCTCTCCGATAATCTCGTCGCAGAGGCGTATACTGGAAACTCTAGCCACGGAGTTGAGGATATTCGTGAGGCCTATGCCCTCGAGGGTGGTAGCAGAGCTCAGCACGGGCTTAGGCTTGGCTATGGACGCCGTGGACTTTGGGGGCGGGCGGAATACCGACTTTTCGGTGGAGACTTACCTAACGATCGGTTGGACATCCAAGCGGGCCTAGACCTCGGAGTCCTAGGGGGAGTGGCTGCGGATGCGGCACGAGCCTCATGGTATGAGACCACGACCATGAGTCAGCGTGTGCGTGTGTGGACACAACCGTATCTTGGCTTTTCCTTCTTCGGATCTTGGGAATCAGGTGCCCATGGTTCGCGCACTCTGCCACTCATGGATGGTGTCTTAGGATCTGACTCGATCATGGCTGGAGAGTCACTGAATCACGTGACCAGCGGAGAACGATCTGATCCCTTCGGTATCACCGAGCGTGCTGCAACCCGTTTTGGCGCCAGAATCGCCTGGAGAGATGCGACCATTTCTGCGGCAAAACTACGAATTGAGTCCGATTCTCTGATCCCGTTAGGGATTGAGCTAGACCGGGGTTCACCCTTGCTACCAGGTATAATCAGCAAGGGGTGGGAGGTCTGGGGTAGCTTGCCAGCGGTTCTAGGAGGGTTGCGATTGGAGGGGTCGGTCCAGCAGTGGCAAGAGGCCGCTCCGTATTTGCCGAAAAAGATCTACAAAGCCGCGTTAGTATTCCACCGCAGCTTTCTCGACTCAGGCAACCTAGAGCTCTGGGGGACACTCGGAGTGCGCGGACACGATCCGATGAAAGTTCATGTATTAAGAGGAGGCAGCGAACCGGAGGACCGTACACTGCAGACTGTGCCTCTCTATGAGAACTGGTACGGACGCATTCAGGTCCGGGTACTGACCCTGAGAGTATTCGTCGCCTGGGAGAACATCACGGTGAACCGCAATCTGCAGACCTTCCCCGGCCGGATACTCCCGGCGTTGCGGAGTGTCTATGGCATCCGGTGGTCGCTCTGGAACTGAAGGAGATCCAAATCACACTGACTATCAGGAGGTTTCCGACTAGCGCACTACGTAGCCTCTGGCAGCGGCATTATCTTTCCCCGCTCTCTGGAGGTCGACCATGATCCGGAGTATGACCGGGTACGGCGAAGCGGAACGCGAGTCACCTATGGGTCGCCTGCGGCTGGAGGTGAAGACGGTCAATCACCGTTTTTTCAACGCCAGCATCAAGACTCCGGCCCGCCTTGAGAAATTCGAGCGAGACATTGTGGCAACCTTAAAACAGAGTCTTCCCCGGGGTCACGTCAGGGCCGTGCTGACCCTGGAACCGTTCTCTCGCGAAGAAGAGTCTAGCGCTCGTGTTGATATAGAGCGTGCTAAGGAAGTGCGTGAAGCCCTGGAAGTTCTCAGGGCTGAACTGGAACTCCCCGGAGCTGTGGACTTGGCGATGCTGGCTCGCTTTGGCGAACTGTTTCGGTCACCAGAGACTGACCACACGGAGGCCATCGAGCCAGATTGGATTCGGGAGTTGTCAGCGCGCGCTGCTAGGAAAACCCGCGAGATGAGAGAGTCTGAGGGTGAGCGCCTCCGTTCCGACATTGAAGGTTCTCTCGCCTCAATTAAGGGAGCTTTAGACCGGGTGGAAGAGAGAGCTCCCATGCGGCTCGTCTCAGAGCGTGATCGGCTTCGGGAAGCGGTGAAGGAACTAACGGATGACACACGAATAGACGAAGATCGACTCGCTAGGGAAATCGCCTACCTAACGGAAAAATGGGACATTAACGAGGAAATTGTTCGGTTTCGATCCCATGTTGAACTCTTCCTTGAGGCTCTTGCGGCTGACGGATCCGAGCCAGTGGGAAAGCGACTGGGCTTCCTTGTTCAGGAGATGCATCGGGAGGCAAACACGATCGGTTCCAAAGCCAATGACTTAACGATCTCGCATGTGTCGGTGGCTCTCAAGGAGGAAGTCGAGCGTATCCGAGAACAGGTGGAAAACGTAGAATGAAACGCGCGGCTCCTGTCGTTCTTTCGGCTCCCAGTGGGACAGGGAAGACAACCCTCGCTCACCGCTTGGTTGAGGGATCCGGTAAGTTCGTGTTGTCCGTGTCTGTTACCACGAGAGCTCCGCGGCCGGGTGAACAGCATGGGCTCGACTATCTATTTGTGGACAGCGGCGGTTTCGATGAGATGATC
>DCAD01000058.1:41144-55853 GCA_002311875.1 Gemmatimonadales bacterium UBA1142
CGCCAGATAAGGGATGCGGTTCGAGATGTGAGGCTTATCTTCGTCTTGCCGCCTTCCATCGACATACTATTAGAGCGTTTGAGGATTCGGGGTACGGAGGAATCGGAAGAATTAGGACTGCGTCTTCGCTCTGCTCTTAAGGAACTGGAAGCAGCTCCGGACTTCGACTACATCGTCATTAACGAAAATCTTGATGACTGTGTGGAAGAGATTAGAGGGATCATGGGACGGAAAGAGCTTGTTGGCTTGGGCTCAGGATCCATGGAGAATATAGAGGTCTGTCGTGAGGGCATCGCGAGAGTCCTTGAAAGGGATTATCAGAAGGTTATTTAAAGGAGTAGATCAATGAGGGTTTTCACACCCGATGAGGTCGCGGCAGGTAACGAGAGTAAGTACCTGGGAGTCCTCGTGGCGGCTAAGTATTCTCGCGAACTCAACACACTTCCCAGTGAAGCGATGCCGTTGGGGGAGGAGAAGAAGCTTACGACGAGGGCACTAGAGGCTCTAACCTCTGGGCAAATCGAGTTCCGTCTTGTGATGCGTAGGAAGCAAGAGGAGTGAGCACTGGATTAACCCGCTGCAAGATTCCCCGAACCCGTATCCTTCTACGTAGGGCCCATAGAAATGAAGGAACCTGTGATGACCCCCCGACGTCCCTGGGAGGACAGTCGCATCGTTCTGGGTGTAACTGGAAGCATCGCGGCATACAAGTCGATCCAGGTTGCTCGTGACCTGACACAGCTGGGTGCTAGGGTAGATGTTGTTTTGACGCAGTCAGCTCAGAACTTTGCACGGCCGCTCAGCTTCGAAGGAGTTACCGGTCGCCCAGCTCTCACGGATCTGTTTTCGGCCGAGGGTGCAGCACTACACGTTCGACTCGGCCGGGATGCCGATGCCCTCTGCGTCGCTCCTGCAACAGCTGACTTCCTCGCGCGAGCCGCGCAGGGCAGGGCCGATGATTTGATCTGTACTACGCTATTGGCTACGCGGGCTCCTATAGTGATCTGCCCTGCGATGAACGAACGGATGTTCGCACACGCGCAGGTCCAGACGAATCTCACTCACCTTAGATCAGAGCTCGGATACACGATTGCTGGCCCATCTGAGGGTGCTCTGGCCGTGGGTGAGGCGGACGGACCTGGTCGAATGATTGAGCCCTGGCAGATTGTGGAGCACGTTGGTCAGGCGCTTGCAGGTACTGGTACTCTCACTGGGAAGCAAGTGCTTGTTACTGCTGGACCTACCAGGGAACCTGTCGACCCAGTCCGCTATATCGGGAATCGCTCTTCGGGGCGTATGGGTTACGCTATTGCACAGGCAGCATGGAGGCGTGGTGCAGAGGTTCACCTGGTTTCTGGCCCGTCGTGGATGGAGCCCCCGGTCGGTGTCCACTTGATTTCGGTTGAAACTGCGCGTGAGATGCATGATGCAGTGAATCACGCTCTTCCTGACATGGATGTTTCGATCTTTGCAGCGGCGGTTGCCGACTTCCGACCGGGGAACCCGGAGGAGGAAAAGCTTAAAAGGGCGGACACAAAGGGAGACTTTACGGTCTCCTTCACCGGGAACCCCGACGTGGCGGGTGACACTGTATCTAGACGCAAGCCAGGTAGTGTGGCGGTAGGTTTTGCGCTTGAGACGCGTGATTTGATCAAGAACGCTGAGAAGAAGCTGATAGCGAAATCCTTTGATCTATTAGTCGCAAACGATGTAACTGAAGGGGAATCCGGTTTTGATGTGCCGACGAATCGGGTGACAATTCTCTCGCCGGGAAGCGAGCCGGAAGAGCTTCCATTGATGCTCAAGCTAAGTGTCGCAGAAGTGATCCTTGATCGCATCTGTGACCGGTTGACTAACGAGCTATGAACATCGAGCGCTCTCAAAATGAGGAAGCTGCTCGGCTGCTTCGGCAGCGGCAAGAAATCAGCAGCCAAGATCTTTTCCTCGCTCGTTTAACGAGAGAGGAAGCTCTGCAGATTGTGTCCGCCTCCCGTGAACAACCACCCCCTTCAGATTCCTCGGATTCAGGAATTCTTCAGGACGCAGTGGTGGGGTCAAATCTACAGAGTCCCTCCAGTCCCGAGTCGACTACGTCCTACACAGAACTCCGGGATGACGCGTTAACTTGCACCAGGTGTGGCCTCGCTGAGAGTCGTAAGAATGTAGTGTTCTCAGCCGGCGTCGAAGATGCTTGCGTGATGGTTGTCGGCGAGGCCCCAGGTGCGAACGAAGATGATACCGGGCTCCCATTTGTCGGTGCAGCAGGAAAGTTCCTTGACTTACTGCTTGCGACGGTCGACCTGTCTCGAGAGCGGAACACATACATCTGCAATGTAATCAAGTGCCGGCCCCCG
This sequence comes from Gemmatimonadales bacterium UBA1142, assembly GCA_002311875.1. Lineage (GTDB taxonomy): Bacteria > Gemmatimonadota > Gemmatimonadetes > Longimicrobiales > Gaopeijiaceae > UBA1142. Next base: position 43,499 of record DCAD01000058.1, read on the forward strand.
GGTAATCGAGATCCCATGCCCGACGAGATCAAATCGTGCTCACCTTTCCTGACGAGGCAAATCCAGCTAATTCAACCTGAAGCTCTGCTTGCTGTCGGATCCTTTGCGGCTCGACTTTTGACCGGGCGAGAGAAGACTGCGCTTGGTCGTATGCGGGGAGAAGTGCATAACTATCAGGGTGTTCCGTTGATCGCGACCTATCATCCTGCTGCCTTACTTCGGAACCCGAAGTGGACGTGTGCGTTCTGGGAAGACTTGCAACTTCTTCGCCAAGTACTGAACAGTGGCTGAGCTGCTCTTACGAAAGCTCGTATCTCAGGTAGGACATGATGGAAGCCTCACTTAATTTTCCTGAGCACTCTCCGGACCGGAGCCCTCCCTTCTCGATGGAAGCGGAGACCGCGGTACTTGGGGGGATGCTGATTGATGGGGAGGCAGTGACCAGGGCAGTCGAGCATCTCGACGACTCAATGTTCTATCGAGAAGCCAACCGCCAGCTCTATCGTGTGATGCTGAGGCTCTTCGAGCGTGGTGGCGTTATAGACGTCATTACGGTGGCGGAGGAGCTTAAAAAGACCGGAGAGATCGACGCTGCTGGAGGGTTTGACTACCTCTCTTCACTCGTGGACGCAGTACCGACGGCTGCGAATCTTGAATACCACGCCCAGATCGTGCGAGAGAAGGCCCTGCTTCGTCGACTCATCGAACAATCTTCCCAGATCATCCGTGATGTCTACGATCAGGGTGAGCGCGACGTCGACGAAATCTTGGATAAAGCTGAGGCCCGCATCTTCCAGGTCGCTGAGACTCACAAGCGTGAAGGGTTCGTCTGGATCAAGGAGATCCTCTGGCCCACGTTCGAGCACATTGAAGCACTCCAAGAATCTGAGTCCGGAATTACTGGCCTAACGACGGGTTTCCCGGACCTTGATAGGATGACCGCAGGGCTCCAAAAAGGTGATCTATGTGTGATCGCTGGGCGCCCCTCGATGGGGAAAACATCGTTGGTGCTCAATGTCGCAGCTAATGCCGCGATTTCGCAGAATATTCCGGTGGCTGTCTTCTCTCTCGAGATGTCGGCTCAGCAGCTGGTGCAGCGGATGCTGTGCTCGGAAGGTCGCGTCGACGCGCAAAAGCTTCGGCTTGGGCGTCTATCTCAATCAGAGCATGAGCGTCTCGCGAAGGCAGCGGGATATCTTAACACAGCTCCTCTCTGGATAGATGATCAACCGGGTGCCAACGTACTAGAGATTCGTGCCAAGTCGCGTCGCCTGCAATCAGAACTTCGCGCGGATGGCAAGGATCTCGGAATGCTCGTCATTGATTACATGCAGCTAATGAGTGGCACGCAACGTTCCGAGAGTCGGGTCCAGGAAGTGAGTCAAATCTCAAGAGGCTTAAAGGCACTCGCTCGTGAGCTTAATGTTCCGGTTGTGGCTCTCTCGCAGCTCTCCCGCGGACCTGAAGCGCGAACCGACAAGCGCCCGATGCTTTCAGATCTTAGGGATTCCGGTTCGATAGAGCAGGATGCCGATACCGTGATGTTTTTGTACCGTCCCGAATACTATGCTCCTCCGGAAAAGCGAGACGAGTTGAAGGGGAAGTCGGAGTTGATTATTGGGAAGCAGAGAAATGGTCCAACGGGCGTAGTGGAGCTGTACTTCCAGAAGGCGTATACACGGTTTGATTCGGTGTCCAGAACCTCAGGAGGAGCGACGCCGGATCCTGAGAGGTCGACCTCTAGTCCGTGATCGGACCGGAGGAATCCGGGGAGTCGGCGATTCGAGTCGGGGTCGCGGTACCCGCAGCGGGATCAGGCCTCCGGATGGGAGGTACTCGTAAAGCGTTCATGGAACTTGATGGTGAACCTCTCCTGATGCGTGCTTTGCGGCCGTTCCTTAATGATCATCGTGTGGTGACGGTCGTGGTGTCGCTTGCCCCTGAGGATGCTGACGAAGTACCTGGCTGGATAACAACGCTGGATGACCGGGTCACCCTAGTGAAAGGCGGGGCGACCCGCACTGAGTCGGTCAGGAATGCCGTGAGGGTGCTTCCTACAGATCTAGACATCATTGCCATCCACGACGCCGCCCGCCCGCTGGTGACGAGTGCTACAGTCCGAGAATGTATTGATGTGGCGAACACCGGTATATGTGCAGTGGCTGGTTGCCAGGTTATCGACACGATGAAGTTCGTTGACGAGGAGTTCCAGGTAGTGGAGACGCCGGACCGAAACTTACTTTGGCATGCACACACGCCTCAGGTTTTTCCTGCCGATCTCCTTCGGCGAGCCTACGAGAGTGGGAAAGTTGGAACCGATGACGCTGCGCTCCTCGAGCCACTCGGTGTCCGTGTACAAATGGTTGACGACGGGGGTATGAACATCAAGGTGACTCAGCCTGAGGATATGGTGATTGCGCGAGCAATTCTGCGTCTCCAAAGTGCGGATGTCTGAAGCACCCGTAAGGGTTGATCTCCACAGTGATCCTGAAGCAGATCTTGATCTGGCAGTAGCGCACGTCCAGGCAGAGGGTGTAATCGCGTATCCAACAGAGACGGTATATGGCTTTGGGTCTCTGCCGACAACAGCGGGGATTGCTTGCATCCAGGCACTGAAACGTAGACGGTCTGAGAAGCTGCTGATCGTTCTTACTCCAACAGCTGAAGAGGTCATCGAATTGGTTTGGAATGATGAGGCGCATGCGCTTGCATCGGTCTTTTGGCCCGGAGCATTAACCCTAGTACTCGGTGACCCTCGGGGTATCTTCCCATCTGGAATTCGAAGCGAGGCTGGGAAAGTTGCAGTACGCGTGAGCTCTAATCCGATTGTTCACCGCATATTGAAGAAGTTGGGCGGCCCCCTCACTTCCACGAGCGTGAACTGTCCCGGTGAACCACCTGCAAGATCGGGTTCTGAGGTCGTTGAAGTGATTAGTCGTCTCAACGGGGACAACGTTGTGCTGATCGACACCGGTACGCTACCGGTTTCAGAGCCGTCCACGATCGTGGACTGCACGGTAAAGCCACCAGAGGTTCTTCGAGAGGGCAGGGTTCAGATCAAGAAGCTGAGCGAGGTGATACCGGAGCTACATGAACAAGCCATCTAAGGCCGATAACTCCTTCCGGCTACTATTTGTGTGCACTGGTAATACGTGTCGGAGCCCAATGGCTGAGGTTATCGCCCGGAGTGAGATCAAGGAGCGCGGTTGGGACGGCTTCGAGGTGCGCTCAGCCGGTATCGGTGCCTTCGATGGAGATATCGCTTCAGGTGGCGCACTAAGAGCCGTAGTGGAGCACAACCTCGACCTCTCGGGACATCGTGCCACGTTGCTGACTCGAGAGGTCGCGAACTGGGCAAACTTGATCCTAGTTATGTCTGTTACGCACTTTATGAGTGTCACAGAGCTTGGAGCCGGTGAAGTATCGTCACTCATAACTTCATTCGCAGATGGCCGGGAAGGTGGAGTAATGTTGGAGTCCGTCCCCGATCCGGCTGGAGGAACAGAAGAGGAATACTCGGAGACGTTTGAGTTGATTAGAGACCTGGTCGACAAGGTTCTACAGCGGATCGGTCCTTTGGGATACAGATGAATTTCACGGCAAAGACGCGGCTGCTAACGCTTCTCGGTGACCCGATCTTACACTCTAGATCGCCCGATATTCAGAATAGGGCGTTTGAAGCTGCGGGAGTCGATGGCGTCTATGTCGCGTTGCAATGCAAGGAAGAAGACCTAGCGGGCCTCATGCTTGGCCTCGCTCGTTGTGGAGGTGGGGGAAACATTACCCTGCCTCATAAGGAGAAGGCCGCAGCGATCGTCGAAGTTGCGAGTAAGGCAGTCCTTCGGACGGGAGCTTGCAACACTTTCTGGGGTGATGCAGAAGGTCGAATCCATGGAGATAACACTGATGTAGATGGCTTTAGAAGTGCGTTAAGCTCCTTCATTGGTGAGGTGTCCTCTGGAATCCGAGTGCTCCTCTTAGGTGGTGGTGGAGCGGCGAGAGCTGCTCTCTTAGGTCTAATCGAAGAAGGAGCAGATGAGGTCGTGATTTTCAATCGTACGCCCGAGCGTGCTAGGGCGATGTCACGGCGCATTGGCGGACAGAGGACGCGAGTTATCCGGGCCCTGGATGATCTTAAGGGCGAAGGTTTCGACCTTGTGGTGAATGCTACTAGTCTCGGGCTTGAGGAAAACGATCCCGCATCGTTTGACTTCGAGCTTATGAGTCGTGTTGGAGTGGCGATGGATCTCGTATATGGGAGTCGTGTTACACCTTTTGTTAGGGCAGCGGAAGCGATGGGTATTCGGGCCACTGACGGGGCCGAAATGCTGGTTCAGCAAGGGGCTGCTTCGTTCGAGAGATGGTGGGGGATGCCCGCCCCGGTTGAAGCTATGCGTGCTGCGATGGAAAAGAGTCTGGCCGATTGAATTTCGTCATCTTAGTCTAGCCGATATCGTGACCTGGGCCAGGGCACTCCTGTGTGCCCCCTTTCCCTTATCGCAGGCGTTATCTTCTTGCTCTGATTGATTCCTATTTCCAGGGTGAGGAGCTTATACGCTATGCCAATCCGCGTTGCTATTAACGGATTCGGACGGATCGGACGTAACGTGCTGCGCAGTGCGAAGCAGGCTGGCCGTACTGACATAGACTTCGTCGCGGTCAACGATCTAACGGATGCAGAGACGCTCGCCCATCTGCTGAAGTATGATTCAGTTCACGGGCGATATACGGGGGCGGTTGAGGTTTCAGGGGATGGTCTGGTTTTGGATGGAGACGAGATCCGTGTGCTAAGCGAACGGGATCCCGCCGCACTGCCATGGTCCGAGCTTGGAATCGACATCGTAATCGAGTCGACGGGGATGTTTCGTGATCGTGAGGGTGCTGCGAATCACCTTGCCGCTGGTGCGCGTAAGGTGATCATCTCTGCCCCTGGTAAAAACGAAGATTTCACGGTGGTGCTGGGGGTTAACCAGGATGCCTACGATCCCGACACTCACGATGTGATATCTAACGCGAGCTGTACGACGAACTGCCTCGCACCGGTGGTCAAGATTCTGGCGGAGACCGTCGGATTCCGACGCGGATTAATGACTACGATTCACGCGTATACGAATGATCAGAGCATCCTCGATCTGCCGCACGCGGATCTTAGGAGAGCTCGTGCAGCTGCACTCTCAATGATCCCGACGACCACGGGAGCAGCAAAAGCGACAGGTCTTGTGCTTCCTGAGGTTGCAGGACACATCGACGGCATGTCGATCCGAGTTCCGACTGCGGATGTGTCGCTCGTAGACCTTGTAGCTGAAGTGGACCAGAACACGACGGAGGACGAGGTAAACGCAACCTTCCGAGAAGCTGCTTCTGGATCGCTCAAGGGTATCTTGAGTGTATCTGATGAGCCGCTTGTGTCCATCGACTACACCGGAAACCCACACAGTTCGGTAGTCGACTCCCTCTCGACTGCAGTTATGGATGGTCGCATGGTCAAGGTGCTGGCTTGGTATGACAATGAGTGGGGCTACTCAAATCGTATCGTTGACCTCGTGAGTTTCGTGGGGGAGCGACTTCCCATCTCAATAAGGGACTGACGGAGTCCATGTGCGGCAAGAAGACGCTCCAGGACTTCGAACACCGACAGCTCGGCGGTCGGACGGTGCTACTACGAGCGGATTTCAATGTGGCTATGCAGGATGGCGAGATTACGGATGACCATCGCCTCGTCGCATCGCTTCCGACTCTCCGTCTCCTCCGTGAGGCGGGTGCCCGTGTAGTCCTCCTTTCTCACTTAGGGCGTCCGAATGGGCGTCCAAGTCGCTTGTACTCCCTGGAGCCGGTTGCCGAACGCCTTGCGGAGCTTCTGTTCTCGGACATCGAGTTCAGGGCGGATCCACTAGGAAAGGGGCAGCCCCTGTCTGCAGATCTCGTGATGCTTGAAAACACACGCTTCTTGTCTGGCGAAATGGAGAACGCCCCTGATCTAGCTGAATCTTGGGCGGAACTTGGGGATCTGTTCGTGAATGACGCTTTCGGGGCTGCACACCGGGCTCATGCTTCGACAGCAGGTTTAGCGTCTGCTATTAGAGCGAGGGGTGGTGAAGCCGTGGCAGGCTTACTTATGGCCCAAGAGCTTCACATTCTCGGAAAGGCGATGAACGATCCTAAGCACCCGTTTGTGGGGATCCTTGGTGGAGCGAAGATATCTGGGAAGATCGACGTGATCTCCTCCTTACTTAAGCGTGTGGACCGATTGCTGATTGGTGGTGCTATGGCAAACACATTTTTCCGGGCAATGGGGTTGTCGACCGGAGCATCTCTTGTGGAAAATGATTGCGTTCCAGTGGCCAAAGACCTCCTCACTGAGAGCGGGGAAAAGTTGCTGTTGCCTGTCGATTGTGTGGTGGCCGAAGATCTTCGAGAGGGTGCGCCCCATCGAGTTGTAGCGTGTACGGAGGTGAAGGAGACCGACAGGATCTTAGATATTGGGCCGGAGACAGCTGCTGCTTTTAGAGCAGTGACTTATAGCGCTGGGACGATCTTGTGGAACGGACCTATGGGGGTTTTTGAGACCCCACCCTTTGGTGCTGGGACTATCGATCTTGCCCATTCGGTGGCGGATGTCTGTGACAGGGGCGCTCTGGCTGTGGTTGGGGGTGGGGATTCTGCAATGGCGGCTGACCTCGCAGGGGTTACTGACCGACTCACTCATGTCTCCACCGGTGGGGGTGCCTTGTTGGCTTTCTTGGCCGGAAACCCACTACCTGGTGTCTACTCCTTGAGTGATAAGGAATAAACGTGGCGGTCATCGCAGGAAACTGGAAAATGCACATGGCTCCGGAAGAGGCTCGCGCCTTTTTTTGTGCTTTCCAGGTTGATCCCGTGATGGCCGATCACGAGATCGTGATTTTTCCTCCATCTGTGTCCCTTTTCACTGCTTGTGAATGCGAGTACAGGGATCCACGAGTCCAACTTGGTATACAGAACCTTCACTGGGAGGATCGGGGTGCGTTCACGGGGGAGATTTCTGCTTCAATGGCGGTTCGCGCTGGTGCCAACTACGCACTCCTGGGACACTCCGAAAGGCGGCACGTATTCGGTGAGACAGATGAACAAGTAGCGCTCAAGGTTGCATCGGCCTTGCGGCACGATCTTATACCAGTAGTGTGTGTCGGTGAAACGCTTGAAGAGCGTGAAGCGGGCCGGGTGGATGAGGTGATCTTACGCCAGCTTGACTCGGCGTTAGTCTCGATTCCTGACCCTGAAACCCGTTTCTTAATCGCGTACGAGCCGGTCTGGGCGATTGGTACCGGAAAGACAGCGACCCCCCTGGATGCGGCGGCAGCCCACGGGACGCTTAGAGGGCGCCTAGAGCGGGCCATGGGTGCGGCAACTGCAGCTCGGACGGAGATTCTTTACGGAGGCTCAGTCCAACCAAGCAACGCGGCAATACTTCTTGCAGCGTGTGATGTAGATGGAGTCCTAGTCGGTGGTGCCAGTATTAACCCTGAATCGTTCACCGAGATCGCCCGTGCGAGTGGCTGAAGGTGCCGTTGACACCCCTCGATTGCTCTCCGACGTTTAGCGTCTCACCCCGGCTGGGAATACAAGGAAGATGTACACATTCTTGCTAGCTGTCTTAGTACTAGACGGTATATTTATGTCGGTCGTAATCCTGCTTCAGTCTGGAAAAGGTGGTGGCCTAGCCGCGGTCGGTGGCGGCGCCGCGATGACCGAAGGGATCCTCGGAGGGCGACAAGCGACCACGATGCTGACCAGAGCTACATGGATTTCAGGCACGATATTCTTGGTCTTGGCGCTTGTACTATCGGTGATGTCGTCACGTGCCGGGCAGCCCGAGTCAGTGATCCAGGTTGAGGCGCCTGCGGTGGCGCCTGCTCCTGTCTCAGTGGTTCCAGGTCTCGGCGAGGAGCCCACAGAAGGTGATACAACAGGTACAACCGAAGACCCGGGAAATTCGGGTAACTAGGGAACGCTCGGTGGTATCCGGAGGCCCTGACGGCCTCCCTCATGGGGCCTGCAGCTCTATCTTTGCTACCCATGTCTGACTCTCCAATTGCTGGACTTGACCGAACCCAGCTCCTTGTACTTTACCATTCCCTGGTGGTGACGCGAGCTGCTGAGGAACGGCTAGAGGTGTTGCACAAGCAAGGCCATGTGACCGGCGAGGTCTACAGCTCGCTCGGACAAGAAGCCGGTGCAGTAGGCGCTGCTTTCGCGCTCGATCGTCGCACGGATGGGACAGGTGATTTCCTTGCACCGACCGTACGAGCTGCCGGTGCCCTCTTCCTATTCGGAGGGGAATTAGTGGACTTCTTTCGCCAGTACATGGCACGGGCGACGGGTCCGACCGGTGGTAAGGAGGCGAGCGTTCACTGGGTTGACTTCCAGAAAGGAATCGTTGGTCCGGTTTCACCGCTTGGAACCATGTTAGAGGTCATGGCTGGAATCACTCTGTCTTTCAAGGTTCGGGGTGAGCCTCGGGTCGGTATCGTCTTCTACGGTGACGCTGCGTCGTCAACCGGTGCCTGGCACGAAGGCCTGAACTTCTCCGCGGTGCAGCGTTGCCCATTAATTCTGATGGTCGAGGCTAATCAGTGGATGTTCTCGACAGCCACAACCATGAATACCCGGGTCCAGAGCTTTACTGATAAAGCAGCTGGATATGGTATCGGTTCAGAGTCTGTGGATGGGACCGATATCGTGGCCGTGTATGAAGCGGTCAGCCGCGCAGCTAAGCGGGCTAGAGCAGGAGAAGGTACCCAGATGGTAGAACTGAGCTATTACAGACGTCTCGACTATGTCCAGCACGATCCCCAGGAGTCAGTCGATCCCGATGAGCTTGCCATGTGGGAGGGACGTGATCCCATTAGTTTGTTCGAGCGCAGGGTCTTGGAGGAGGGTTGGGCGGAAGAACCCGAGCTTGAGGAGATCCGTGGACGCGCAGAAGAGGATTGTAGGTTGGCGGCAGAGCAGGCGGTTAGCGAACCGGTTCCCTATGGTCCGGAGGCAGTGAAAGGTATCTACACCGATACTGTAACGCCGCACCCTTGGACGCGGACGGACGAGCCTGATAAAAGGGCTACCAGTGAGTTGAAGACATGAACCGTCCCGCTCCCGAGCATCTAAAGAAGACAGCACGCGGGGAGCCCGTCACCCTGCTGGAGGCAATCAGCGAAGGGTTGTTTGAGGAAATGGTTCAGGACGACAGGGTATTCTTGATGGGCGAGGATATCGGCGTCTACGGCGGTGCATTCAAGGTTACTCGTGGTTTTCTTGATTATTTCGGAGACCTGCGCGTGATAGATACTCCCATCGCAGAGGGGGGGTTCACTGGAGCTGCAGCCGGAGCTGCCCACATGGGTTTGCGACCGGTCGTCGAGATGCAGTTCATGGATTTCATTTCGCCAGCATACGACGTACTCACGAACTATATCGCCACCTCCCTCTACAGGGGTGCTGGCCCTATGCCGATCGTGGTACGTGGGCCCGTGGGAGGGGGGAACAGGGGAGGGCCTTTCCATTCGCAAAATGTAGAGATGGCCTTCTTCCACACCCCGGGGTTGAAAATTGTCTACCCTAGTACGGCCTATGACGCCAAGGGACTTATGAAAGCGGCGATTCGAGATGACAACCCGGTCATCTTTGAGGAACATAAAGTGCTATACCGGGCTCCTGCTCTCAGGGAAGTGCTGCCCGAAGAAGACTATGTTGTGCCGCTCGGCGAAGCTCGCATCGTCAGAGAGGGCTCGGACCTAACCCTTGTCACGTATGGTGCGATGGTCCACAAGTCTGTCGAAGCAGCAGTGCAGCTTGAGGAACAGGATGGAGTAGGAGTAGAGATCATAGACCTGAGAACGCTCTTGCCCCTTGATGAGGATGCGATTGTGGAGAGTATGAAGCGCACTGGAAGAGTTCTTATCGTTCACGAGGATACGCGCACAGGGGGGATAGCGGGTGAGATAGCGATCCGCTTGAACGAGAGAGCGTTTGAGTGGCTAGATGCGCCGATTCTCAGGGTTACCGCAATTGATTCTCCTGTCCCGTATGCGGGCTCTCTGGAGGACTATTTTCTCCCACAAGTCGAGGATATCGTTACGGCTGGGAGGTATCTTGCTGCGTACTAAGCATGCCGCGAGGTTTCGCATACACCCTCCAAAGCGGAGTGACCTAGCGTGGCTCGCATAGAAGTTCCTATGCCTCAGATGGGCGAGTCGATCGCCGAGGGGACTGTCTCCAAGTGGCTGAAGCAGGTCGGTGATCCAGTCGAGCGTGACGAGCCCATCTTGGAGATTTCTACTGACAAAGTGGATGCGGAGATCCCAGCACCCTCTGCAGGCACACTAGTTGAGGTAATGGTTGGGGAAGGAGAGACTGTCGAGGTCGGTACTGTTGTGGCCCTGATAGATCCGGAAGGGATAGCATTAGTCGAGGCGACACCTGAAGAAACCGTGAAAGCTGATCTTCCTACCGGACTTGAAGGAATACAGGAGTCACCTGCTCTGGTAAAACCATCTGTGGCAGTAACTCAGACTGCGGCTGTCAGCCAGAGCGCAGAGGAGCGGTTACGGATGCGCTCCACTCCGGTGGTGCGCAAGATTGCTACGGAACACGGGATTGATGTAGCGAACATCATAGGCAGCGGCCATGCGGGAAGGGTTACGAAGCAGGACATCATGGCATTCATCGAATCTTCTGGTACCACACGGATGGACGCACCTGTAACTCCCACATCACAGGATCTAAAGGGAGTGGCAATTCAGTCGGAGCAGTCAGATTTTTGGGCCTCTTTCTACAAAGAGGCCCGACATCCGGAATATCCGGTGCGGCCAGCCGATCGGGTCGAGGGTATGGACAAGATCCGGCGGCTCACTGCCGAGCACATGGTGGTCGCCAAGCGCGTTGCCCCTCATGTGCACTCGTTTATCGAGATCGATTTTTCAGTAATCGATCGAATACGAACCGCAAGTCGCAGCCGCTGGGAGGCACAGAACGCTCGAGTGAGCTATACCGCTTTCGTGGCGTGGGTTGTGTCGCGCGTACTCCGGGATTTCCCCATGGTTAACTCAGCCGTATCGGGGAACAATGTCATCTACAGAGGGAATGTGAATCTAGGGATGGCAGTAGATCTGGATCCGGGCCTAATCGTCCCTGTCATCCATGATGCAGATCATCTTGGACTTGTTGGTATCGGGAATAAGATCGTAGACCTCGCGGCACGTGCGAGGGGACGCAAACTCATTCCGGATGAGATCCAGAGAGCCACCTTTACGATAACGAACCCTGGTGTTCTGGGGACGATGGTCGGGCTACCGGTGATCCCTAAGGGAACCTCCGCAATCCTAGGAATAGGGTCTATCGAGAAGCGCGTGGTTGCGGTGACCGACCAGCAGACTGAGGCTGACGTCATAGCCATCCGTAAGCGCTCACTCTTCTCTCTTGGCTACGATCATCGGATCGTGGATGGAGCGGATGCCGCCAGATTCCTGTCGGCTCTTAAGGAGATGCTGGAGAGCTTCCCCGAAGACGCATGAACTCCGCGCCTAGGTCAATTGCTGTTCGTGACCTGGGCGTCATGGAGTATTCGGAGGCGTTAGAACTGCAGGCCTGCCTCGTCCAGGAGAGGCGAGAAGCGACTATACCCGACACGATCTTGCTTCTTGAGCACCCGCACGTCATTACACTCGGCTCGAGTTCTGATCTCACGCATGTACTAATCGGTAAGAAAGAACTTGAGAAGAGGGGCATTAAGCTTTTCAAGGTTGGCCGGGGAGGTGACGTGACCTATCACGGTCCGGGCCAGCTAGTCGTTTATCCTATTATCGATCTCAAACCAGACAGAAAAGACCTGCATCGGTATCTACGGGACTTGGAGAGTGTGCTGATTCAGGTTGCATGTTCGTTCGGCGTTCAGGCGAATCGGGATCCAAGCGGAACGGGCGTCTTCACAGAGCTGGGCAAGCTCGGAGCTATCGGGGTTCGGATCTCCTCTGGTTGGATTACGTCTCACGGTGTTGCCCTCAATGTTTCCACTCAGCTTGATTTCTTCGAGACCATTGTCCCATGCGGGATCCGAGATCGTGGGGTGAGCTCGCTTGAGCGGGAGCTGCAGTGTGCGGTGCCTATGACTCAGGTCAAGAAGTGCATAGTAGAGAGCTTCGAGCAGGTGTTTACTTGCTAAATTCATGTAGTTTAGACAACAAAAATCTTTGTACTACTCATGCTCACTATGCCGGGTGTACCGAACAAAAAATAGCGAATCTCAGATTCTAGAATGCCCGTCAATAGGGAGTTTATGTTCGATAATTCATTTGTTTACACCTAAACCCGAATAGACGTC
>DCAD01000058.1:55875-63189 GCA_002311875.1 Gemmatimonadales bacterium UBA1142
AAAAACACAGTTGTTTATTTATAGAATCCTTGCGTCCTCCCCTGAGAGCCGGTAACTATCGTGTGCGTTTCAGATGCGGCTCATTGAAGACGATGGCGTTGGTCATCCCTCTGATGAATCTGAAAGGTGAGTTGCCGGGTGCGACGGCGCAGCGGTGACACGGGCGAGTCGGAACTTGGAAAGCCGATAAGTCAGATGGGGGAGGTCGCTGGCCCCTATCGAAAGCCCTAAAGAGCTCTGGGGCGCTCCCGGTCGCAGACCGTGCGACAACACGGGGGTTTGAGGGAGAGAGGCCTAGCCGCCCACACGAGGGCGGATCCAAGCAAAGGCCAGGATTCCACCAGCGCGGTTAGGGAAGCGGAGGTCGCAGCGTGAAGCGGCAATCCGGATTCCTCGAGAAGAAGCGGCCCGGCCGTAGCTTGCTACGGTTCGGGCCGCTTCGCGTGTATGGAATTCTGCGCCGGAACCGGTATCACACGTGGCGAGCAGGGTTCCAGGGTGCACCCTCCAAACAACCGAGCTCAACCTTTACCGAAACGCGTCCCTGGCCCCTCGAACTCTAGGTAGTCCAGGTACATGCCCTTGTCGCGCAGTCCGTTAAGCCATTCATGGAAGCCTGATTCAATGAGTCCACCTGACTCAGTCCTATCCTTTGCGGCTTTAGTGGCTAGGTAATTCGCGTACTCGTTCTCGGGGTGGCCATCATGGCCGCGAACCCACTTGGGACGAACATCATGGTCCTGGAGTTCACGATCGAGTTCCTTCCAGAGCTCGAGATTGAGAATCGAACCACCCTTTCTCTTCCAGTTGTTCGTCTTCCAGTTGGGTAACCATTGCCTTATCCCGTCAACGAGGTACCTACTGTCGGAGACGAAATAGACCGTGCACTTCCGGTTCAGCATGCGTAGCCCTTCGATTGCGCTACGCAGTGCCATCCGATTGTTCGTAGTGTCCAACTCGGAGATCCAATAGTCCCTACGCTGCCACTCCCCATCTTGCCAGGCCTCCATAAGGCCTGCTGCGCCGCCCGGGTTTGCTCTGGTCTGGAACTGGTTGCCCAGGCAGGATTCGTCAGCGTGGATAAAGATCGTATCAGGGCTCATACTTACTCTCGATGGGATGTCGACTGCTCAACGTAACTACGGTGTAAGCCACTTGGGAGAGCACTGCATAGCTTGGTTGATTCGACATGGGCCGTCGCTAGCTTTCCCGGAACAACGGCACAGGCAAACAAGAGAGGGTTTTCTGCTACGCACTGCATATCTGCTTCTGGAAGATGGACGTCGGTTCGACGGCGACCTGCTTGGTGCCGAAGCACTTGCCCTCGGCGAGGTGGTATTCAACACCTGTATGAGCGGGTACCAGGAGGTCCTGACCGACCCGTCGTACACGGGCCAACTCGTGACGATGACCTACCCTCTAATCGGAAACTATGGCGTCAACGCAGAGGACCGGGAGTCACCGGTGCCTCAAGTTGCTGGCTTCATCGTCCGTGAAGCGTCCCGCGTCCACTCTTCTTGGAGATCGGAGGAAGGACTGGATGAGTATCTTGGTCGTCACGGTATACCGGGTATCTCCGATCTGGATACCAGAGCGCTCACTCGCCATCTAAGATCTGAGGGTGCCATGCGGGGCGCGATTGCCCCAGCTGATATGCCAGCAGAGGAGGTACTGGGCAGAGTCCAAAACCACCCCCACATGGAGGGGCTCGACTTGGCATCCGGCGTCTCGACTGTCGAGCCCTATGAGGTTGCCGCAGTCGGGGACGAGCGGTTCCACGTACTCGCCTACGACTTCGGTGTAAAGGCTCATTCTCCAAAGCTTCTTTCTGAGCGTGGTTGCCGTGTGACAGTGATACCCGCCGATACCCCTATAGAGGAGATCCTCTCGGATCCTCCGGACGGACTATTTGTGTCGAACGGCCCAGGGGATCCAGCGGCAGTAGAGAGGGCGGAGGCGGCGATTCTGGGACTCGCTGAGGCAGACGTCCCAGTTTTCGGTATATGCTTAGGTCATCAACTCATCTGTCGTGCGTTTGGGGCAAGGACCTTCAAACTCCCGTTCGGGCATCATGGTGGGAACCACCCAGTCAAGTTCCTTGAACGGCAAACAGTCGAGATCACCTCTCAGAACCACGGCTTCGCAGTCCGGGGTGGGGTAGGGGATGAAATACCTGGTGCACCGGGCCTTAGGCTCACCCATGTTAACCTCTACGACGGAACGGTCGAGGGAGTGGAGCATCGGATCTTCCCAGTGCTCTCGGTCCAGTATCACCCGGAGGCTGCTCCTGGCCCCCACGACAGTCGCTACCTTTTCGATACCTTTATCGGCTTGATGGAGGAGCGGAGAGGCAGTTAAGTCCGTCTGTCACAACGACTCCCATCACCTTGCGGCCTCGATTTGGCCTTGTTACCGTCTTTGCCCCCTAGGCGAGAAGCCAAGGATTGATGGCCCTAGAGAGACCCTCCGATGGAGACACGATGACTAAGGCGGACCTGGTCGAGCAGGTGACCGAAGCGATCGGTCCCGGTATCACCAAGAAGGACTCTGCGCTCGTCGTGGACGGGTTCCTCAATGCGGTGAAGCTGGCTCTCAGCAAGGGAGATCACATCGAGATCCGGGGTTTCGGCACCTTCAAGGTGCGTAAACGAAAGACACGGATGGCTCGAAACCCCCGCACGGGTGACCCGGTTGAGGTGCCGTCTCGTTCGGTGCCCGTCTTCAAACCTTCAAAGCATCTGCGTGCTAGTGTCGCACGACTAGACGAACTGGCAGACTGAAAGGACCCACTGTCGGAGTCGGAGCGGACACAAGGAGAGCTTTAACGTTTCTTCTCTCCCATGCATCTGAAGTTCGGTGAGTGATGATGAATGGTCAGAAGTGATTCTTTCCGACGAGGAGCTCGTAGAGAGGGGTAAGACCGGCGATGACTCAGCCCTAGGCATTTTGGTCAATCGGCACCATGGAGCGGTATATCGAGTGGCGCTCTCGATATTGAGTGACGAAAGCGCCGCTCAGGATGTGGCTCAGGATGCTTTTATCAAAGGGTTCCAGGCGATGGTGGGGTTTCGAGGAGAAGCGTCGTTTCGGACGTGGATCCTCACTATCGCGGCCAACGAAGCGCGAGGTGTGATAAGACGAATCGGACGGCGAAAGGAGACAGCCATAGACCTGGCAGCGCCGGTGCAGTCGGAGGACAAAGGACCAGATGAGACCGCGGTGATCGCGTCGGAGGCGGCCCGTGCAAGGAGGATGATGGAGCAGTTACCTGAAAAGCAGAGGCTCTCTGTAGTTTTTCGGATAGATGAGGGGCTGAGCTTTAAAGAAGTGGGAGAAATAATCGGATCCAGTGAAGGCGCTGCGAGAGTGAATTACTTTCATGGGATTCGGCGTCTCAGGGAGTTGATGGAATGAACAGAACAACGTGCGAGTGGACTCGGGAGCTTATACCGGACCACGCGGCAGGTAGGCTTGCTGACGACGAAATAGCATTAGCCGACCTTCACTTTGAAAATTGTGATGAGTGCCGTGACGAACTTGATCTCGCGTATCTCGTATTCTCTAGTCGCGCGGTGGAACCGGAAGATTTGGCGGACAAGATTAAGGCAGTGGTGCACAGTCCCACGGTTAACAATCGTCGCAGGTGGTGGGGACTTACGGCGGCCGCTGTGGCTTCATTGGCTATTGGATTCAATGTGATCTTGGACCGCTCTGGGCTACCCGATGTGCCATTGGTGGAGTCTGGGTTCGAACTTGAGAGTGAGAATCTATGGTTAACTGACGACGGTCTTATCGCCGGTGCGCCGATGCTGGAAGGACTATCGGATGAGGCGTTGGCTCAACTTTTAGATGAACTTATGGTAGGTACGTCTGGAGGTGCTGCGTGACGTTTACACAAAGAACTAAACTGATGCTCTTGGCTGGGTTCGCGTTCTCCCTCATGACTGTGACGCCGCTTGAGGGGCAGCGCGGACGACGCGGTGGTAGAAGAGGACCGCCACCGCCTGAGCCGGTAGGACTTCAGCAGCGAGTGCGTGTCCGCATGGATGAGATGATTCGAGAGCGCCTGGACTTGACTGAGGAGGAATGGGAGGAGATCGGTGACGAGGCCCGCGATTTCGAACAGGAGCGGCGTGCTCTTATGCGTCAAGAGCAAGCACTCCGGCTCCGTGTAGACGTGTTGATCCTGGAAAGTAGTGAGGACGATGAGGAGGCGGGTGAGATACTGGATCGATTGATCACCCTTCGAAGGCAAGAACTAGAACTCTTTCAACGAGAGCAGGAGAGGCTCCTTGAGATCCTTTCACCATCCCAGTTGGTGCGTTTCCAGAATATGCGGGAGCAGCTCGGAGAGCGGATCAGACGCCTTCGTGGTGGCAGGGATGGTCCTGGACGGGGCGACGAGATGGATGGCCGCGTCCCGGGCTTGATTCATAGACCAGACGTTCTAGGAAACCGTGGGCCAGCCCTGAAGCGTTGACGGGGCGTTCGGGGTGTTTCAATCTCCCTTACGTAGATCTCCTCCTTCCAAATACCGTCCATGTCAGTTCTTGTCCGAACTCTGTTCTTCGCCGCCTACCGTGACAGGTTTGGTGTCTCTGAACTTTCCGTCGATTTGCCGCGCGGCTCGACCGTCGCCGATCTCGTCGCCGAACTCAGAGGCCGAGGAGCACCATTTGATGTGCTTCCCGAGGAACCGGCTGTGGCCGTTAACCAGATATACTCGTTTCTAGACGAACCACTTATGAAGGGTGATGAAGTGGCGTTCATTCCACCAGTGGCAGGTGGTTAGCAGTGGTCTTCGCCGAAGTGCGTTCCGACCCGATCAATGCAGCTGGCTTGCTCGCCAAAGTCGGTGCGGATGAAGACGGGGTGGCGCTTCTCTTTATAGGTGTTGTTCGGGACCATGCTGAAGGAAGACGAGTCGAAGGCATGCGCTATGACGTGTACGCCGAGATGGCCACGGAAGTGCTTCACAAGATTGCCCTAGAGGCTAGCGAGCGCTTAGGCACTGATAGGATCGCAGTGGTGCACCGATTCGGTGAGCTCGAGATTGGGGACGTCAGCGTTGGAATTGCTGTCTCCAGTCCACACAGGGCAGAAGCGTATGGAGCGTCTAGGTACATGATTGAAGAGATTAAGAGACGGCTACCCGTCTGGAAGAAGGAGCACTACGCGGATGGTGTCTCAGAGTGGGTCGAGGGTACTACCCCACCGGGCACTGGCCTAGACGGCTCAACCCATGCGCTCCCCCTAGCGGATGAGGGGCTAGCATGATTGATCAATTTGGCCGTCGCGTAGAATATCTGCGCGTGTCCGTCACGGACAAATGCAACCTTCGCTGTATCTATTGTATGCCGCTTGAGGGACTAACTTGGCTGAAGCGGGATGAGCTTCTCGATTATGAAGAGATTGAGACCGTTATCCGGACGATGGCCGGGATGGGCCTCCGCCGCGTACGAATTACCGGGGGTGAGCCGCTAATCCGGCGAGATCTGCCGGATCTTATCCGGAAGATCTCTGCTATCCGAGAGATTGAAGACCTCTCGCTGTCAACTAACGCGGTTCTGCTGGCGGATCAGGCACAAGAGCTCAAAGATGCGGGTATTCAACGCCTCAATATCTCACTCGACTCCCTGCAACAGGAACGGGTCGATGAGATCGCACGCCGACCCGGTTCGTTCCACAAGATCTTCGAAGGGCTGGAAGCCGCTGAACGCGTGGGTTTCACTCCGATCAAAGTCAATGTTGTCCTGATTCGTGATCGGAACGATGATGAGATCGAAGACTTCGCTCGCATCACTAAGGAGCGGCCATGGCATGTACGTTTTATTGAGGTTATGCCGACGGGGTCGAACCTCGACCTGAGCGCTAATAGCTTTGTCTCTTGTCAGGAAGCTCTCCGCCGTGTGAGAGCGATGGATAAGCTGGAACCAGTTGACGGGCCCTTCGGGAATGGTCCTGCAGACTACTATCGATTCCCGGGTGCACCTGGCACCGTCGGAGTTATCACTCCGATGAGTCACAACTACTGTCATCGGTGCAATCGTATGCGTCTCACTGCTGCTGGACAGCTCCGGCCATGTCTATTCGGCGAGATCGAGACGAACTTGCGTGATCCTCTTCGTGCCGGTCAGGACCTGCGTCCACTTATTGAGGAAACGCTCCAAATTAAGCCCGAACGCCACTACTTGGTCCAGGGTAGTGACGTAGGATCTGGAGGGCTTGTGGCCCTATCTCAGACTGGCGGGTAGACCTCTTCGACCGGGCCTTTTACACTCCACTTCCTCAACGCTACCCTAGGCCGTTAATCCCCTAGGATCAAACTACTCGAGCAGAATCTTCTCGTGACTACAAAAAAGATCGCCGTCGTTGGAGCAGGGTATGTCGGTGCTACCTGCTCCCAGCTTTTGGCTCAAAAAGAACTCGCCCAGGAAGTTGTCCTCCTCGACATTGTCGAAGGGATACCCCAGGGGAAGGGTCTGGACCAGTGGGAGAGTGCTCCGATCGAAAGGTTTGACTCGCGAGTCATCGGAGCTAACGACTACGCAGAAGCAGAAGGTTCACAGGTCTTCGTCGTGACAGCGGGGATCGCGCGAAAGCCCGGAATGAGTAGAGACGATCTTCTCAAAACAAACGCAGGAGTGATCGGCTCAGTTAGCAGAGAGATCAAACGGGTAGCGCCCAACGCGATCGTCATCATGATCACGAATCCTCTAGATGTGATGGCTCAGGTTGCCCTTGAGGAGACCGGGTTCCCTCGTGAGCGGGTTATCGGAATGGCCGGAGTACTTGATACCGCCCGCTACCGCTCGTTCATCGCCCTGGAACTTGATGTCAGCGTTGAAGATATCCAGGCGCTCGTGCTTGGCGGTCATGGGGATACGATGGTTCCGCTTGCGAGCTATACCTCGGTGAGCGGAATCCCCCTCTCACAACTGCTTTCTCAGGATCGTATCGACTCGCTAATCGAGCGCACGCGTAAGGGCGGCGGCGAGATTGTGGGCCACTTGAAGACAGGGAGCGCGTACTATGCGCCAGCCGCTGCCGCCGTGCAGATGGTAGAGGCAATAGTGAAGAACAAGCGTAGGATTCTTCCTTGTGCTGCTTGGCTCCAAGGCGAGTATGGCATGAGGGACCTCTACTTGGGGGTTCCCTGTATGCTCGGCGAGAATGGCCTTGAGCGGATCATCGAGGTAGAGCTTGACCACGAGGAGCGTGCCGCGCTTGAGAATAGTGCCGAACATGTCCGATCGATCGTTTCAGCACTCAAGGCGCTGAATTAGGAATCCAGGTCTCCTCGGTGCTCTGTTG
>DCAD01000058.1:63341-63469 GCA_002311875.1 Gemmatimonadales bacterium UBA1142
GGGATCGCGGCCATCTTCGTTACGGTCCAGACGCACGAGTTTTGGAGCTGATGTCGCATGCCGGCACGCAAGAACAACTTCGAGCGGATGGGGTGTAGCTCAATTGGCAGAGCGCCTGGCTGTTAACC
>DCAD01000006.1:0-4714 GCA_002311875.1 Gemmatimonadales bacterium UBA1142
CGAGGAAGAGCCAGCCGAGGAAGAGCCAGCCGAGGAAGAGCCGGCCGAGGAGGAGCCAGCCGAGGAAGAGGAGAAGTCCGAGTAATACTCGGACTTCCTTGAGCTATGGGTTGTGATGGCCCACGCTTCTTAGCCGTAGGGCATGTTGTGAAACCCCACGGAATCAAAGGTGAACTGCTGGTCTTGCCGTTGACGGATCACCCTGAGAGCACCTACACCCCAGGGGTGGTTCTGCGTCTCGGTAATGCTGATAGCGAGGAGCCGGACCCGGAGCTTCCGCCTCTCAGGCTTGAACAGGTACGCCCCTACAGGGATGGTTACATCGTGGCCCTTGGAGGTATCAACGATCGGAATCACTCAGAGCCATTGCGGGGGCACTATTTGTTTCGTGAAGTTGCAGAGCTTGAGCCGCTTGGAGACGGTGAGTTGTTTTACCACCAACTTCTTGGTATGAAAGTTCAGACCAGTGTTGGTGTCGTGGTGGGAGAGGTAACTGAGGTTTATGAACTTGATCCCAACGATATCCTTGGGGTGCAGGGTTCCCAAGGAGAAACCATGATCCCTTTCTCCAAAGATATAGTTGTCGAAGTCAATGCGGATGAGAGGCACATCGTCATCGATCCGCCCGATGGCTTACTTGATCTTTAGGCTAAAGAGCTATGCGGATCAACATTGTGTCGATCTTTCCCGATTTTTTCGATGGTCCCTTGAGGTTATCGATTCCCGGTCGCGCAAGAGAGGTGGGACTGGTGCAATATCGTCTCGCGGATCTGCGCTCCTATACGCACGATAAGCACCGTACGGTTGATGACCGGCCTTACGGGGGAGGGGCGGGTATGGTCATGAAACCGGAGCCATTCTTCGAAGCGATCGATGATCTCGAACCAGAGGGTCCGATCGTTTTGCTTTCCGCGAGGGGACATCTCTTCAGGCATGCGGATGCGGTTCGCTACAGTGTGGAACCTGAACTCACACTCCTTTGCGGGCATTACAAGGATGTGGACCAACGAGTCGCTGACCATCTTGCGACAGAAGAGGTCTCGATCGGTGACTACGTTCTATCGGGTGGAGAGATCGCGGCCCTGGTTGTCACTGACGCAGTGGTCAGGCTACTCCCGGGAGCAATCGGAGACCATGATGCGGCTGCCACGGATTCGTTTTATGACGACGGGTTGATTAGTGCTCCTTCTTACACACGGCCTGCCAATTACCGTGGCCATTCGGTCCCGGAAATACTGCGTTCCGGAGCGCATGAAGAAATTGCAGCGTGGAAGGAAGAGCAGGAGGACAACCTGACGCGAGAGCGAGAAAGGGGTTCTGGCGGGTAGTACCTGCGGAGTTCCCTCGGCGTCATGGGTGTGGGTGCTCTACCGGCTAGACTAAACTACTAGTTCCAACTCAACCCCCGAAGTTGCTCCACGTCTAGGTTTCCCCCGCTCAGGACCACTGCGATCTTTGTCCCCGGAGCTGCCTCGACGAGGCCTTCTAGGAGTGCCCCGACCGGAGCGGCGGCTGCGCCTTCAGTCACAAGCTTTGCTTTCGCCATCAGCCAGATAAGCGCATCAAAGATTTCCTTGTCTGGAAGAGTCACGATCTCGTCAACAAAGCGTGAGACAACCGAGAGAGTGTTCACGCCAACCGTCTTCACTGTTAATCCGTCGATGATGCTGTCCACCTCATCAAGAGTGATAAGGTGTCCTCTTTCGACGCTCTTTTTCATGGCAGGTGCACCGGATGATTCGACACCGATCACTCTGACTTGTGGTTTGACACTCTTCACCGCCATGGAGACACCGGAAATCAATCCTCCTCCTCCGATCGGCAAGATGATCATTTCCACTCCAGGCCAGTCCTCTATGATTTCCAATCCGAGAGTGCCTTGTCCTGCGATCAGGCGTGGATCATCAAATGGGTGCACGTAAATCAGGCCTCGCTCTTGAACAAGCTCGAGGGCTTTCTCATTAGCTTCGTCCCAAATTGATCCATGCAACACCACTTCGGCCCCGTATCCCTTGGTTGCCGCTATCTTAGACGGTGTTGCGTTTCTTGCCATGCAAACCACTGCTTGAACCCCGTACTGCCGCGCAGCTATCGCAACGCCCTGAGAGTGGTTACCAGCCGATGAGCAGATAACGCCTCTGCCGCGCTCCTCCTCCGTAAGTAGACCTATGAGGTTTGTGGGCCCCCTTACCTTGTATGAACCGCCCTTCTGGAAGAGTTCTGCCTTGAGTCGAACGTCGAAGCCAGTCACCTCGTCGAGTGAGCGGGATGTTAGTAACGGAGTCCGATAAACATGAGGTGCGACTCGCCTGTGAGCGTTCTCGAAATCGTCCCGCGTTAACGTGATTCCGGATCTACCACTCTCGGAAGTCAAGGTGTGTTACCTGTCAACCCGTCCATACCTCCCTCAACCCAGTTGGGTCTCGGGCCATCTGCCAAAATGCGAACGGCCTCAATAGCGGCCTCAACGATCGCTGCCATGTGATCAAAGTCTACATACTGGACCTCGTCCGAAGGTCTATGATAGTCGTCGTGTAGGTTGTAAGACGACAGAGTATGCGCTGGGATACCGATGCGAGCGAAAGCGATGTTATCGCTGCGAAAGAAAAAATTTTGATCAGGTCGGGGATCTGGCACGATGGGAGAACTACTCTTCACAAGCTCTTCGCCCATCGTTGTGCGCTCGTAGCCTGTCAACCATCCGCGGCCGAAGCCACCTGCTAGTGGATCCGGTCGGCCAATCATCTCAATCTGAAAATCCGCAACTGTCTGTGCCAGCGGAAAGACAGGGTTGTCTATGTACCAAAGCGTTCCGAGAAGTCCCATTTCCTCGGCCGTGCTTAGTAAGATGATGACCGTGCGGCGGGGGGGTGTATTACGCACCAAGTCCCGAGCGATCTCGAGAATTGCCACTGTACCAGATCCGTCGTCATCGGCGCCGTTGTAGATCGAGTCTCCATTGACTGCCTGACCAATTCCAACATGGTCGTAATGTGCCCCGATAACGACCCCCTCATTTGCCATGTCTGGATCAGACCCGCGGATGATCCCTACTACGTTAACCTCAGTTTCTACGATACTCTCTGCCGGAAGTGAATCGAAGTCGAGGGAAGCAGACGGTAGCGTAAGACGCTCACGAGGACCATTCGGGCCATCAACTTGGATTCGTGCTAGAGGGACATTCTGGAAGAAGCCATCGTCTCCAGCCGGATCTAGCCCGTACCTGTCCAGCTCGCTTGCTAGAAAAAGTGCGGCCTTAGTCGCACCCGGTGTACCGGTTCTCCGCCCCTGCATCGAATCGGCAGCCAGGACAGACAGAAGCCTCTCAAGGCGCTCGGCCCTCGGGAGCGTATCGTCGGACAAGCCTTCAGTGATGTCGGGGATCTCGGTGCACGCTGATACTAATGTGAGCCATAACATCGGGATCGCATGGTGGATACGCATAGGGACTCCAGATCCATTTAAGTATCACGCCAACTTCACTATATCGAACTAGTAACGATACCCTAATCTGAGGGGTTCACGCTCCTAAGACCCCCGGTTAAGTTACGCGGCCATGCGATAGCGGATCCAGTTGTATCGTGGAGCCGAAGATGACAGATGTGATCAAGGAAATTGAGAAGGAAGAGATGCGGGACTCCATCCCCGATTTCGCTCCGGGTGATACTGTCCGTGTGCTCTACCTAGTGCGCGAAGGTACCAAAGAGCGCATTCAGGCGTTCGAAGGCGTGTGCATCGGCCGCAAGGGTGGAGGGCTCGACGAGACATTCACTGTGCGAAAGATTTCCGGTGGCATCGCTGTCGAACGCATTTTCCCCCTTCACGCGCCGACTGTTACTGGTGTGGAAGTCGTAAGACGAGGACGCGTGCGACGTGCGAAGCTCTATTACCTCCGAGGGCGGCGTGGCAAATCCGCACGGATACAGGAGAAACGCCAAGCCCGTTGACTGTTGGGCGGCATGAAGCCGGGCACTCAAAACCCTGAGCGGCCCGAGGACGTACTCGCCTACGAGAGTCGTTTCTGGAGCACCGGTCGTTCAGTTGCCGGTGTTGACGAAGCTGGTCGAGGTCCGCTTGCAGGACCGGTAATAGCCGCAGCAGTTGTGCTTGCCGAGGGCGTCCACGTAGAAGGGGCAGGGGACTCCAAGAAGCTTTCATTCACAGTCCGGGAGGAGTTGTATGCTGAGATCCTTGCCGAAGCTTCATCGGTAGGTATTGGAGTTGGGTCAGTTCAGGAGATCGATAGGTACAACATCCTGAATGCCACGACACTAGCTATGAATCGGGCGGTTACTCAGCTAAGTGAGCATCCTGGGCATATTGTTGTGGATGGACTACCGGTTAAGAAGCTGAAGTGGGAGCACGATGCGGTGGTGGGCGGTGATGGCTTAGTCCACTCGATAGCATGCGCTTCAATTGTCGCTAAAGTTACCCGAGACCGTCTGATGCGCCGTCTAGCACTTCGCTACCCTGGATACAGCTGGGAAAAGAATGTGGGGTATGGTACTGTCGCTCATCGCGCCGCGATCAAGAAGTTAGGCCTTACTTCCCATCACCGGGTCACGTTCGGCGGCCTCCAATATGAGTTGGACGTTTAACAATATTGGGATGCTCGGTTGAACCGAGCGCCATGTCGCCTATAGGTGCTAAATACTTCACGATGAGCCAGAGCGCTCTATCTTCCTGATGACCCGGTAGCTCAGTTGGTAGAGCA
>DCAD01000006.1:4768-17806 GCA_002311875.1 Gemmatimonadales bacterium UBA1142
TAATCCGTAGGTCGTGGGTTCGATCCCCACCCGGGTCATAGAAATATCGGGCCCGAGATTCGGGTTGCGTATGCATCCAAGAGCGTGGGATGTTGTTTGCCCCCTCGTGCTCACGAAGATTGTAAGAGGAGCTAATCGATGAATCTCAAATTCGTTTCCGCGTGTTCACGACCATCTCTTCACTTCGTGATTTACCCTCTGATGGTATTGGCATTCTGGGTTTGCTCAACGCCCGATCCGGCCGCAGGGCAGGGGGAATGGGCAACACACGGGCGTGATTTCGCCGAGACGCGCTATAGCCCACTCAATCAGATTGACACAGAGAATGTGGGGCGTCTCGAAATAGCGTGGACGTGGGATATTCCGAAGGCAGGAGCCCGGCTCGAAACAACTCCTCTGGTCTCGGATGGGATCATGTATGGGACCGGACCTATGAGCTTCGTATTCGCCCTTGATGCACGCACAGGCGAGGAGAAGTGGCACTGGGACCCGGCGATTCCCGACGCACAACACGGAGGTCCCAGGGCCTGCTGTGGGAACGTAAACCGGGGAGTAGCTCTTCACACGGACAAGATTTTTGTGGGATTGCTTGATGGCCGGTTGGTCGCTCTGAATAGAGAGTCAGGTAAGATTGAGTGGACCGTTCAAACAACTCCTGCGGGATCAGACTACACGATCACCGGGGCACCGCGCGTTGCGCGGGACAAGGTGATCATCGGCAACGGAGGTGCGGAGTACGGCGTTCGTGGATACGTGACCGCGTATGATGTTGAGACAGGTGAGCAGGTTTGGCGTACCCATACGGTGCCGGGCAACCCCGCAGACGGTTTTGAAAGCGAAGCGATGAGGGTTGCCGCAGATACCTGGAGTGGTGACTGGTGGGTCGCTGGGGGTGGGGGTACGGTCTGGGATGCGATGGTCTACGACGATAGCGCGAACCTCGTATACCTTGGAACCGGGAACGGGGCTCCTTGGAACCGAGAGTACCGTAGTCCGGGTGGTGGAGATAACCTTTACCTGTCCTCGATCGTTGCCCTCAACGCCGATAACGGTGAGTACGTTTGGCACTATCAGACGACCCCGGGTGACGACTGGGACTACACCGCAACGCAACCTCTGATGTTGCTGGACCTTGCGATCGGAGGTGAGGATCGCAAGGTGATTGTTCAGGCTCCGAAGAATGGCTTCTTCTATGTGGTTGATCGAATTTCCGGCGAACTCATTTCGGCAGAGGCATTTGCTGATGATTTGACCTGGGCCACCCATGTAGATCTTGATACGGGTCGCCCTGTCGAGACGCCCGAGGCACGATACGGCATGAATCGGAAAGGCGCGTGGCTATCACCTGGCCCTACAGGTGCCCACAATTGGAGACCAATGTCATGGAATCCACTCACCGGCCTTGTTTACCTGCCCGCCCAGAACAACACCTACTACTATCAGATGGCGGAGCAACTGGAGTACACTCCGGGTCGGTGGAACACTGGAACAGGTCGGGGCAGGAGTGAGCAAAGGCCTGAACGCCCTCAACTGACCGGACCATCATCACTCTTGCTCGCGTGGGATCCTGCTGCTAATCGAGAGACCTGGCGGGTTCCGTCAATCGGAGGAAATGGGGGCACTCTGTCGACGGGCGGAAATCTGATGTTTTGGGGTACCGGATCTCGTCTTGTCGCACTAGATGCCCGGAACGGTGAGGAGGTTTGGTCGTCCGAAGTTGGTCGTGGGACGGCGACGCCCATTACGTATTCGATAGATGGGCGTCAGTATATCACCATTGCTGCGGGCCTTGGTCTTCAGAACCTTCCGCCACGGGTTTGGACATTCTCCGTTGAGGAGAGTACCGGATCGTTGAGTGGGAACTAATGAGGATGTTTCCCTCAATTCCCAGGTCTCAATAACAATCTGTATGCGGCGTTAGTCTCAACGGCTTCCCTGCTGAACGAGAGCGGGAAATACTCCTGGTTTGCCCAGCTCTCGGTGAGGTTGCCATAAAAGGCGCTGCCTGGCCGCTCAGACTGTCCTGGTGCGATAGTCGCTACGGACGCGTCAAGGTTAGAAAAGTCTATGATTTCACGGAATGTGGCTCCTGTCGCCGCAACAGTTCCGGCTCCACCCAAACGTTCGGCAGCAGGGAGGTCGTAGGCGGATACTAGCGAGTGTGGGAACTGACTGCGGTGTGTACGGCCCCAGCGCCATTGGGATGGGTCATCACCCTGCTCCTCACTGAGCATGCGTAACGCTGTCGCCAGTGCCTCCTCGGGATTGACATCAGACAATGCCCCCTGTTGTCTGCCGCCCAAGACCCGACGAAGATGACCGAAGATGGCCGGTGCACGATCGTCCCTCCGGAAGACTGCGTCCCAGTCGGCGAGCTCTCGACGGTACTGCTCTAACGCCGGGTCCTCAGCAGTCCAACCGCGGAATAGTTCAAGTGTTTGGGCAGCAGACGCCAAGAACGCGTCATGTTGTAGGTCCTTGGAATCCTGCACTGTAAAATCTCTTCCGCTAGAGAGAACTTCAGTCACACGTGCAAAGCGAGCGAATGGACCCTGTGTCTTGAAGAATAGGGGGGGGTCGTATCCCGGGGGGTGGATGTCGTGGTTCGCTGTAGCAACCCAACCGCGTTCAGGGTTGAACTCGCGAGGGAGATCGTCTCGAAAGTCACTCCACTCGTATTCACCTGTTCCGGGAACGGGAAGCCTTCCATGCCATCCGTCACGTTTCGGGGATAGCGCCGATGCCTGCCAGGCGATGTTACCATCAGCGTCACCGCAGATCATGTTCTCCGTTGGCGCAAACCAGTAGTCCAGCTCATCAAGGAATTCCGCGCAGTTTGATGCCACGTTCAGTCGGAGTGCGGGCAGATAGCCGGTACTTCCAGGCTCGTGCATTGTCGAACGGATCGAGTATGCCTTCAGGTTCTCAGTGTCCTCGAAGAATACAGGTCCATGACGGGAGAACTTGAGTTCCAAGATTTCTGGTTCGTCCGCACCACGTACTTGAATCGTGTCGTACTCAATCCGGAACGGTTCCCAGGTATCCCCGGAGCGCACCTCGTTCGGGTTATCTGGGTTTACCTCTTCGATATAGACATCTGACTGGTCGGTCCCCACGATGGTAAGCCCCCATGCGATGCGCCCATTATGGCCTATAGCCACTCCAGGTAGCACGGGCTCTGTTGAGCCGATTGCCGTCCAGCCCGGAGCATCGAGATGCACCATATAGCGTAAAGAAGGATTCGAGACGCCTCGGTGGGGATCGTTTGCGACTATTACTTCACCACTCGCGGTAAGGGATCCACTGATGGCCCAGTTGTTACTGCCGGGGGAGGTTTCCTGTGCTCCGAGATTCATGGACACCTGTGCGTCAAGCCACGTGTCATAGGGCGACACGAGATCGGGCCTGACTATCGTTCCCCTAAAGCCGGAGAGACCCGAAGCCACCTCGTCTCCTATGATTGAATAGTCCACTCCGGCGGGAGCAGTCAGGTCGCGGTATGGGCTAGGGCGTGCCTCACGGTTAGCCTGCTCAGTACCGACCTCTGCGACCCGTCTTGCCAATGACAGTTCTCTGCGTGCATCTCCGGTGGGCATCGCAGTCGCGATCCTCAGCAGCGGTGTTTCGACAGACCAAGGATCAGGCTGTAGTCCTGTCAACTTGAACTCTACGGGGAGCTCGCCAGCCTCCGTTGCATACTGGATATAAGCGTTCACACCTGACGAGAAGGCTTCCAGTATCCGACGCCCCTCAGGATGGTAGCTGTTGAATTCCTCATCCGTCCATGGTCCCCTGTACTTGATCAGCCTCGCGAACCGGTCGTGTTCGAGTGCGTCTGATCCAAAGACTTCTGCAAGCCTTCCCTCACCTGCACGCCGATACATGTCCATCTGCCACAGTCGGTCCTGCGCCTGTACGAAGCCCTGGGCAAGAAAGAGGTCATCGAGGTTGCCGGCGTATATATGAGGCACACCCCACGAGTCCCGGATAACTTCGACTTCAGCCTTGAGGCCTGGGACCGCAATCGTACCCTCAATCTTGGGAAGGTGCTCGTTTGCCAGACTCTGAAAGTCACTCGGAACCGGGTCACAGGCCACGGTCCAAAAGAGTATTACTGCAGAGAGCACCGTGCAGCGTGCCAAGGCTTGTTGACCTTCAGGGGCTAGATTGATGGGTGCGCGCATGAATCCTCCTGAGGGGTGCTGGGATGCCCCCAAAGCTTTGCGTACGTCTCTTCGGTATTAAAGCAAAGGTATGGTCCGTTACGAGTTGCGGGAAAGAAGAGAACGTATATCTCACCCTTGCTATGGAATCCCCCTGTTAAACCCTGCTTGGTACTAGTCCAAATGCCCTAGCTTTAGTAAGGACACCTTACCAATGTAAGTGGCCTTTCCGGGCCCTGAAGGGGCGGTTCTCCAGGTTGTTCGTGAGTCTCCTTGACGTGGGTACTAGCCGTGCTTACAAATTGCGGTTAGTTGCACACAGTTCTGAAGGTCTTATGACGGGTGGGATGGTCAGACTGAAGAGACTGAAAACATGACAAATTCTGCTGCGTTAGGCTTCACTTTGTGGACGCTTCTAGTGCTCTCCCTTATTTCGCCCCTAGAGGGGGCGCCCAGCCGGGTTCTTACCGGGTAACCTGACCGGAACGGAGCCAGATCGGCGGCGGGCCTTCTCTAGAGAGAGGGCCCGCCGCTTTTTCAGGCCAACCGCGCCAATCGACTCTAATGGCCCAAATAAAAATCTTTGACACGACACTCCGAGATGGGGAGCAGTCCCCAGGCGCGAGTATGACGGCATCCGAAAAAATTCGGATGGCTCATGAACTCGAGGAATTAGGTGTCGACATAATCGAAGCAGGATTCGCGGCCAGTTCATCCGATGAGGCACGGGCGATCAAGGACATCGCGAGGGAAATCAAAGGTCCAATCATTACAGCTCTCGCACGTGCTAATGAAGGAGATGTCATAGCTGCAGCAAAGTCACTTCAAGAGACTGATGACCCCCGTATCCACGTATTCATTGCTACTTCCAATACGCACCTGGAGCGGAAGCTGGGTATCAACCGTGATGAATGCATTGACCGAGCTGTGGAGGCTATCCGCCTTGCCCGAAGCTATGTGGACGACGTGGAATTCAGTGCCGAAGATGCTACTCGTACTGATCTCGATTTCCTCACTCAAGTGGTTAGAGCTGCGGTTCAGGCTGGGGCGACCACGATCAACCTGCCCGATACGGTAGGCTATGCACTACCGTCTGAGATTCACGTGATGATAGAGGGTATACGGTCGCGTTTGCCTGAATTGGAC
Organism: Gemmatimonadales bacterium UBA1142; assembly: GCA_002311875.1. Lineage (GTDB taxonomy): Bacteria > Gemmatimonadota > Gemmatimonadetes > Longimicrobiales > Gaopeijiaceae > UBA1142. The sequence continues at coordinate 10,078 of DCAD01000006.1, forward strand.
GGTTGTACATTGAGTGTTCATTGTCACGATGATCTCGGGCTTGCAGTCGCGAACTCCTTGGCCGGGATCGAGGCCGGTGCACACCAAGTTGAGTGCACAGTGAACGGGATCGGAGAGCGGGCAGGGAATGCAGCACTTGAAGAGATCGTGATGGGTCTGAAGGTTCGGGAGGACGAGTTGGGCCATCATACTGGGGTGCGTAGTGAGCGTCTTTACCGTGCCAGTCGGTTACTCTCGTATCTAACAGGCATCCATCCTCAACCCAACAAAGCGATTGTCGGGCGGAACGCGTTTGCTCACGAGGCTGGAATTCACCAGCACGGCGTCCTCAAGGATCCCAGTACCTATGAGATAATGACACCGCAAATGGTAGGTGTGCCCCAGAGTAGACTCGTCCTCGGTAAACACTCGGGGCGCCATGGACTGGAGGCGCGACTCCAGGAGCTGGGGTACACACTGGATCCGGAGGAGTTGGACAGGGTAGCTGCCAGTTTCAAGGAGCTTGCGGATCGTAAGAAAGACATCCTTGATGAGGACCTGATTTCGATCCTGAATCACGGTGTCATGGAGGACGTCCCAGAAGCGTATCGGATTGATGGCCTGGGAGTTATATGCGGGGGTGAACTTTCAGAGGCGACGATCACGGTCCTCGATGAAGACGGCGTTCCACGCATCGCGGAAGGGGAAGGCGACGGTCCGATTGCTGCGGTGTTTGCGGCAGCAGACACGCTTCACAACTTTAAGGTGGTACTCGAAGATCTTAAGATCCGTGCAGCGACTCCCGGCCGAGATGCCGTCGGAGAGGTGACGATTCGGGCGCGCGTCGACGGTCAAACCTTCACAGGGCGCGGTGGGTCCACAGACGTCGTACTAGCTTCGGCCCAAGCGTATATGCACCTCTTGAATAAGGCAGTTCAGGCTCGTGAGCTTGAGGCTCGACACTTCGCTGCTAGAACCGATTGGGGTGTGTAGGCGAGGTGATCGGAGACCAACCGAGTACGCTCCTCGACAAAATCTGGAATAGCCACTTGGTCCACGCGGATCCGGGTGCTCCAGATTTGCTCTATGTGGATCTTCATCTCTTACATGAGGTCACGTCAGCACAGGCGTTCGAAGGGTTGCGGGTTGCTGGTAGGACTGTCAGGCGCCCTGACCTCTGCATGGCCACGGTCGACCACAACATACCTACGACAGATCGCTCGCTCCCAGTACTAGACTCGCTCGCTCGTCGGCAGATGGAAGTGTTGAGAGAAAACGCTCAAGGCCACGGTATCCGACTTTTTGACGTGGATGATGAACGGCAGGGCATCGTCCATGTCATTGGACCGGAGCTTGGGTTGACCCGGCCGGGAATGGTGATTGTCTGTGGCGATAGCCACACGTCCACTCATGGCGCGTTTGGTGCCCTCTCGTTCGGAATTGGCACTTCAGAGGTTGAGCATGTGCTGGCCACGCAGTGTATCCCACAGCGTCGACCCAAGGCTATGGAGATTCGGCTGGAGGGTGATCGTCCACCCGGTATTTCTGCCAAGGACTTGATCCTCGCGGTCATCGGGGAGATCGGAGTTTCGGGTGCGGTGGGCCATGTAGTTGAATACACCGGCCCGGTGGTTGGATCGCTCTCTATGGAGGAGCGGATGACCATCTGCAATATGTCAATAGAGGCTGGGGCCCGGGCAGGGATGATCTCTCCAGACCCAACCACCTTCGAGTATCTAAGAGACCGAGAGTTCGGGCCCAACTCGGAGGAGTTCGTCAATCTGAAGATGGAATGGGAGTCATTGAAGACAGACGATGGAGCGACTTTCGATCGAAGTATTATGATGGATGTTAGCGACCTAGAACCCCAGGTAACCTGGGGTACAAATCCCGGCATGGTAACCGAGATATCTGGGAGTGTGCCGGATCCGTGTAGGATCAAGGACGAAAAAGCCCGAGATAGTGCAGAGCGAGCTCTGGAGTATATGGGGCTTCAGCCCGGTACGCCCATGGAGTCCATAAATGTTGACCGGGTCTTTGTCGGCTCTTGCACTAATGGGAGACTGGAGGACCTTCGGGAGGTTGCCCGTGTTTTGGACGGGAGACGTGTGCACACCGACGTGCACGCAATGGTTGTTCCTGGTTCGACAGCAGTAAGACGTCAGGCTGAGTCGGAGGGTCTCGACAGAATATTTCGAGAGGCCGGCTTCGAGTGGAGAGAGGCCGGATGCTCGATGTGTATCGGGATGAATCCCGACACCCTGAGCGCTGGGGAGCGTTGTGCTTCAACGACGAACCGCAATTTCGAGGGTCGCCAAGGCCGAGGCGGTCGTACGCATCTGGTGAGCCCGGCAACAGCGGCTGCAACTGCGGTCGCCGGGCGGTTAGCCGATCCCCGTAGCTGCTGACAGTGATGGAGCCGTTCCGAGTGCATACCGGTGTGGTTGCGCCTCTGGATCGGGCAGACATCGATACCGATCAGATCATACCAAAGCAGTTCCTGAAGAGCGTAGATCGAGACGGATACGGAGACTTCCTTTTCCATGATTGGCGTAAGGAAGAGGGCGGTTCAACCAATCCTGAATTCGTATTGAATAAGGAGCCTTATAGGGGAGCCTCCATACTCTTGGCTGGGCGTAATTTTGGTTGTGGCTCGTCGCGAGAGCATGCTGCTTGGGCATTGAGGGACTTTGGCTTCCGGGCAATCCTAGCCCCGAGTTTTGCGGACATATTTCGAGAGAATGCGGACCAGAACGGGCTGGCAGCGCTCTCGCTGGAGGAGGATGTCGTAAGAGAACTTCTAGCTCGGGCCTATAGCGAAGCGCCTCTAAGTCTCACCGTGGACCTCGAAGAGCGCACTATAGCTGACTCCGATGCACTCCTCGCTTCCTTCGAAATTGATGACTTCCGACAGATGTGTCTCTTGGAAGGACTCGACCGGATCGGATTGACGCTCCGTCAAGCGGAAGCCATAAGCTCCTTTGAGCAGCAGAGGTGGCCGAACCGCTCCGAGGTTCCTCCCAAGTCTTTCTAGCGCTTCCAGTTTGTCTTGTCTTGGATGACAAGCCGCGGGAGCCTATCGTAGCGATGCCACTGCCATCCAAGAGCATTCAGAGATAATGAGACGGTCAATCCTATTGCTGCTTCCGTTCCTAATCCTCACAACTGGATCCTTATCCTTGAGCGCTCAAGATGCCCACATGGATGTAGCAATACGGGTCTTATCTTCGACACCCTTGATCGACGGGCATAATGATCTTCCCTGGGCGATCCGGGGTAGCGAGATAGCCCCGCATGATGTCGAAGCTGATGTCCACGACTTGCGAGGAAGAACTTCGTTCCATACCGATGTAGAGCGCCTCCGCTCAGGTATGGTTGGAGCGCAGTTTTGGTCTGTGTACATCCCATTCGAAGCAACGGAGGAAGGAGCTGCCAAGGTCCAGCTTGAGCAGATCGACATAGCACACCAGATCATCGATAAGTATCCGGATGTGTTCAAACTTGCGCTGGATGTCTCGGATGTTCGGGGCGCTTTTGGAAATCGCAAGATTGCCTCGATGCTGGGCATAGAGGGTGGGCATGCCATTGAGAACTCATTGGGCGCGCTGAGGGCATTCTACCGAATGGGTGTTCGGTACATGACGTTAACGCACAATGGGACACTCGATTGGGCTGATGCGGTGAATGATGAGCAGCGTCACGGTGGGCTTACCCGTTTCGGCCAGGAAGTGGTGCGCGAGATGAACCGCATGGGGATGCTTGTCGATCTCTCCCACACTTCACCGTCCACCATGAATGATGCTCTCGACGTTGCTGAAGCACCCGTCATCTGGTCACATGCGTCAGCAAATGGTATCCGGGAGCACCCGAGAAATGTTCCGGATCAGGTGCTTAGGCGACTTCCGGAGAACGGGGGGGTGGTCATGGTGACGTTTGTGCCGTCGTTTGTCTCTGACCGTGATGAAGCGACTCTATCTGACGTCGCTGACCATATTGATCATGTGATCGCAATCGCGGGTATCGATCATGTCGGGATTGGCTCGGACTTTGATGGTATTGACTCTACACCTGTAGGGCTTGAAGACGTCTCGACCTACCCTTTGCTTTTTGCTGAACTCTCCCGCAGGGGCTGGACAGAGGAAGAACTGCGCAAGTTGGCCGGAGAGAATGTTCTCCGCGTGATGAGGGAGGCGGAAGCCGTATCTGGGCGCCTACAACGTGATCGACCACCCTCGACCGCCACGATTGAACAACTTGATGGTCCGATCAGTGATAACCGATGATCATCGGAGAAATCTGAGCAGTCATACTGCTATTCACCCAAAACTACATAAGCAGTCATCAAGTAAGGCTAGCCACCCACTGAGTGCTTGTCGGCAAGTGCCTTTAGGCCCTCATCGATCTCAGTGCGGGGTACCCAGCGTCCACGGACCATCACCCCTACTCGGTCTGTGAGATTGCTGAGATCCTCCAATGGATTTGACCCTAGAAGCACAAGGTCGGCGCGCTGTCCAGGCGCTATCGTGCCGAAGTTGCCCTCTAACCCGAGATGGTCTCTCACGTAACGTGCGACGGAGGAAGTGCCACTGCGCAGTATCTCGTAGTTGGACATTCCTGACTCTCCCACAAGTTTGAGTTCTCTGTGCAGAGCGAAACCTGGCACGTTGAACATCTGAGGTGAGTCGGTTCCCATGAGAATCCCTACTCCCGCGTCGGATAACGCCTTCAGGATTCTCTTTCGAAGGTCAAAGAATGCCTTGAGGACTCCAGGGCTGTCCCTAGGCCCCCCGGCAGCCTGTCGGCGCCACGCCTCTCGCTGGGCTGAGGACACGTACTTCATCTCCGGCTGCGTTAGGAACTGACTAGGGTCGTTCATCCCGTACAGGTTCTCCCACAGGTACAGCGTGGGAACGACGTACACGTCATTCTCCAAACTGAGTCGCACGATCTCAGTGATCTTGCTTTCGTCCACACCACTTACGAGGCCCTGGAGATTGATTGGGCGACCCGTGTTGATCTGGGAAACGACGTCATCAGAGACGACGGCTTGAACGTATCCATCAAGGTGATCGACAGTTGACATGCCTGTTTCAATAGCGTGCACGAGACCGACGTCTGCGGGGACGTGTCCTCCGAAGGTTAGGCCGACTTCTTCTGAGATGCGGGCCATGTGGTCCCAGGCTTCTAATGGAACGCCAGGGTGGATCTTCTGGAGATGGTAACCCGCACTCTTGTGCTCACGGACGAGCCGCTCCGCGGATGCCATGTCTGGTGCACTACCACCGTTCAGAGAGGGGGCTGCAACGTAGAAATTCGGGCCAAGGACATCTCCTCTCTCAATCTCTTGGGCCAGGGGAATCTGATAGTCCGAGCCGAGCATCCCTCGGATCGTTGTCACGCCGTTGGCGATGTAAAGGAAGAGAATGTCCTCAACTTGATCACGTGGAGGACTGTTACCGGGCGGCACATGTGCATGCATTTCAGCGAGCCCGGGCATTAGGTACAGACCGGTGCCGTCGATCACAGTTGCACCACTTACAACTTGGATTTCTTGAGATGAACCCATCTCAAGGATCACGTCATCCAAGATGACAACCGTCTGATCGAAAAGTACGGTTTCACTCTCCATCGAAAGGACGTCCACATCCCTGAAGACTATGGTTCCTTGTGGGTTGACATCGTGAGCTGTGCAGCCCAGGAGCACGAAAATTCCCAGTGGCATGTGGCGCACGAATCTCTTCATCAGGCGATCCCCCAACAAATCCGGTAGCGTATCTGAATCCCAACTGTGAAAATAACTTTGGTTATTGGATCTGATCCAGCCAGCTTTATCATACCGCGTATTTTTCCCACCCCGACTTGGCTATCCGACGGGTGCGTGAAGGATCCTCAGCTGTAGATGGTGGGTTTCTGGATCGTATGAAGAGCGGTTTGCCCGTCGAATAGAGGATCTCGCCAGATCACGATGGAAATTGTGGTACCGTGTATCTGGCACGAACGCAGGAAAGCATTTGGAACTGCTGAGCGATGAGTGCTTACACCAACCCTAGTATCCGTTCGAGGGCGCGGAGGAAAACTATCAGTTCCTGAACTGCATGGAACGGAGAAGGGAACCGGTTCTGTGTCGAGTGTCCGAAGAGCCTTGTAATGGTAGCGTAAGAGTGGCTCTGAGCAGGTAGCGCATCTTTCATCCTAAGCCCTTCAGTGAACGGGATGAGGTTATCGTTGCGGCCGTGAAGCACGTGAACCGGACATCGAATCTCCTCTAACGCCTTGAAGGGCTGGATCTTCGGTTCCATCCGGATCGCTGCTTTGGCCAGCTTATGCCCGAACTCCTCCGCATGTGCCAGACTTGGCTGGAGCCCGGAGAGGGGCGCAAAAAAATCGAATAAAATTTGCCGATCCGGGTCGATCTTCGCGCGCTCTTCTGCTTTCGCAGGGTCGTAATACGGATCCTGGGCAGGCCGACCGATATCCCCGGCCAAAGCTGCGAGCCGACGGAGTCCCTGAGTAACGTCGGTTGCTTCCTCGTGCCCCGGAATGTTGTTTAGGTAGTTAGCCGCTACGATCCACCGACCATAAGGGTCAGGAATGAGTTGATAAGCCTTGCCCGCGTACTCGTGCCGCCCCGTCAGCATGAAAGCAATCGTACGTTCGAGATCATAGTAGCCACCGAATCCTACGACTCCAGCAATATCAGCGCGCACTTCCGCAGCAGCTGCTACGGCCAGTGCGTGCGGAGCACTGAATGAGAAGCCCATAAGACCGTAGGGCCTGTCTTGCACCCCGGGATCATCTTTGAGTGCGGTGATCGAGCACTGCACTGTTGGCAAGGCCAACTGAGGCTCTAGGCTAAGCTCTCGCCACTCGGGCACCTCGGGCATGATCACAACCATTCCGGTGGCTGCAACGGTTCTAGTGAATCGAACAAGTTGTGGGTGAGCTCGCCCTGAGCGGGTGATCCCGTGGAGAACAACCCATCCCGGCAAGGGAGAATCCACCACTGCCGGTCTGAGTACTGTGGCCGGTACGCGGGTTCCATCGCGGTCCAGAGTTGTTTCCTCTTCGACAACATCCGCATGTCCAGTCAGCCAGCTCCGGACGTAGCGGGTAGTGCGGGTCAGTTGAAGTGCCATGGTGCGAAGCTATCCGAGACCGATTGACCATCGCCACCCAACAAGCGAAATAGCTGGACCCAACTAACAGCTTACGTTCGCATTGTCCTGCTTGCTCGCAACGCTTCTGTCGAGCATCATCGCTTGCAATGAATCTGGTCCAACCAGGAGGGATCTCGTGAAGCGTGCGATGTTGCTATTAGGCTTGTCGGCGGTGTTGGTCACATTTCCAGCCATGGCTCAGCAGGGGCCTCGGATTGCCCATCAATCAACGGAGGGCCGACCCTTCAGTCCCGCGATCCAGGTTGACAACACGTATTGGCTTTCTGGCAAACTCGGATCCACACCTGAAACACGGGAGATGAACCAAGGTCGGACCGCTGCGGAGACACATAATATCATGAGGTCGTTCCAAGAGCTTTTGGGTGAACTTGGCTTGGATCTTACGAATGTCGTTAGTGCTACAGTGTATCTTTCCGACATTGCGGATTTTTCGGAAATGAATGCGGCTTACACGCAATACTTTCCCAGAGAAGCCCCGGCTCGTGTTACAGTAGCGGTCGCTGGTCTAGTCGGTGCGGCCAAGCTTGAGATCAGCGTCATAGCTGTAGAGGACTGATCAAACTGGCCAGCGC
>DCAD01000060.1:0-3400 GCA_002311875.1 Gemmatimonadales bacterium UBA1142
GTGGTACCGAGGGTCCAGGCGGTTGAAGCTTCTCCCTCTCCGCCACTGGTTACGCTCGTCTCGCTGAGCGATCCGTTACCCTGGCTGACCAAGAAGTTGACGCTTACTGCTGATACGGCGGTGCCGCCCTGATCTTCGGCACGAACAACCAGTGGCTCCACAAGCAGTTGACCAACCGTATCGGTTTGGGCGTTTCCTGATATGATCGATAAGCCGGTGGGTACCTGCTCTACTGTCGCTGACGCAGTTGCGGAGAGGCTTCCGGAGGTCGCCGTTAGCGTTGCTTCACCGTTGCCGATTGCGGTGACCAGCCCATTGGAACTCACCGTTGCCACGGTTGGAGCAGCACTAGACCAGGTCACCTGTCCGCTGACAGGCACGCCCTTGTCATTGCGTACTGTAGCCGTCAGCTGAATCGTTTCCCCCAGGAAGGTTAACGTGACGGACGTCCTGGAGATCGACACTGAGTTGCTACCGGTACCTGGCCCTGTACCATCTGAGCCGCAGTTGTTGAGACCAATGACGAGTGCAATGAGCAAGAAGCGCTTGGCTGTTGGGTGATTCATCTTCGATCTATGCTCGTGTAGTCACTACGCGGGTTTGCGTAAACTGCTTATGTCCGTCAGCTGATTTGTGAAACCCGAATCCACTCTGCAGAGCACCGACCCACGGAGTACCAACTGCACCACCCGGTGCTGAGTTGATCCCGATCATCCCGGCCGTAAGACGTCGGGCGACCTCTGTAGTCTCTTCCGCATCTCCACCAAATACGACTGCACCAAGACCGAAGTGGGTGTCGTTCGCTTTCTCTACAGCTTCGTCAACTGACGATACCCGTGTTACACAGGCTACCGGCCCGAACGTCTCTGCGTTGGCGATATCCATCTCATCAGTGACATTTCCGAGTACGGTCGGGACGACGAAATTCTCATAGTGCCCATCGCCTCCGGCGAGAACTTTCGCGCCAGCCGCGATTGCCGACTCTACCTGCCCGAGGACGTGATCACGTTGATAACCGTTCACCATGGGGCCTACATCTGCATCCCCCATCCCATTGCCGACGGTCATCACGGAAGCGATCTCGGTGAGCGCCTGCTCAAACTCTTGCGCGATAGAATCCATCACGAAGATTCGCTCGGTCGAGATGCAAACTTGCCCCGCGTTCCGAAACGAGTTCGAAGCCGCAAACTTGGCTGCCCTCGCGATGTCTGCATCTCCGAGAACGATCATGGGGTCCTTGCCTCCGAGTTCTAGCACAACCCGCTTCAGCGTCCCGCTTGCTTCGCGCATGATATGCTTGCCAGCCTCACGTGAGCCGGTGAAGGCGATCATGTCGACATCAGATTGAACGATCGCCTTGCCTTGGTCATCAGCACCGTGGATAACAATCAGCACGTCGTTCGGGAGAACTTCGTTGAGCACGTCCGCGTATGCTTGACCACAAAGTGGCGTTTCCTCAGACGGCTTGAAGACCACTGCATTGCCAGCTGCCAGTGATGGAAGGATCATCCAGGCTGGCATCGACATCGGAAAGTTCCACGGTGTGATTGCACCGACTACCCCGAGTGGATCATGATAGATGGTCGACCTGAGCCGTCCATCCTCTACAACTTCGGGTTGCAGCGCTTCAACGATTTCACGCAACTCTTCCGCAATCCCCCATCCTAGTGATTTGGCTTCACCGATGGCTTCCTTAATAGGCTTGCCCATTTCTTTCGTCATGAGTTCGCCATGCTTCTGGATCCGATCAACGAAGATATCGGCTGTAGTATTGATCAGTTCCGCACGACCTTCTAGGCCGAGGTCACTCCAGGCAGGTTGAGCAGCCTTAGCTCTCGCAACGATATTAGGGACCTCCCCCGCAGGAGTAATTTCCACTTCACCGAGGACCTCTCCAGTGGCGGGATTGTAGGACTTCAAGGTTTCCATGAGGTACCCGGAGCGTTCAATGGTGACTAGGAACGAGTTGGTTCGTTGGCGAACATGTCCGCCAGTAACGACCGGCGGCAAGGGAGGTAGGCCATGAGAATCTCACACCGGACGCTCTTTCCTGTTCTCATCTGTCTCCTCCTGGCTGGTTGTTCCGCCAGCGACAGCCCCACGGATCCCGGCGGGGGTCCGTCCGATACCCGTACGATCAAGGCCAACCCCTCATTCGCCAATGATATTACTGAAATATTCACACGGAAGGGCTGCACCGGTAGCAGCTGTCACGGGAACGGATCGGGTGGCCTGACGCTCAGCACCTCCGCATCCGCGAACCATGTGCGTCTCGTTAATGTTACTTCACCAAACTCGGGTGAGGTCTACGTTATCCCTAACGACGCTCAAAATAGCTATCTCGTGAAGAAACTGGAGAACCGCCAAGGAAGTGGTAACGGCAGTAGGATGCCCCTGGGCGGCAGTGCCCTCGATAATGTTGACCTGACTAATATCAAGAATTGGATCAACACGGGTGCGCCGAACAACTGACGTTCGAGAGTGGACAAATGCCGTGTTCAGCTTGAGTTGTCGAGTAGGAAAGGGGATAGCGCGTGTAGTAATCCTCTTGCTTACTGTGATGTTTTTCTGGGGTGCTGTCTTGTCGGCCCAGCAGGCGTATCAGGTCGCTCTTGAGTCTGATCGTCTTGTACGCTTTACCTCGAGAGCTGCGATAGATGAATTCGAGGGCACCACGGAAAGGGTCGACGGATTGGTCCTGCTCAATACCGATGAGGTTACCGATCGCACGGGCGGAACTGAGACTGAGCTTTACTTCGAAGTGGATCTGGCGAGCCTAGACACGGGGATAGGGATGCGTGATCGCCAAATGCGGGATAACTACCTCGAGGTTGAAGAATACCCGTACGCAGCATTCGGGGGCGTGATCGAGCAGGTATCTTCTCTTCCCGGAGCGATGTTTCGGGTTACCACCCGAGGTGTCCTGGGAATACACGGTGTCGAACGAGAGCGGGTATTGACCTGTGACTTGGCACCGGTGGATGAGGGGTACCATGTGGATTGCTCATTCACAGTGCTGCTATCCGATCATGACATTGAAATTCCCAGAATCATGTTCCTGAAGTTGAACAACCAGATTCGCCTTGAGCTCAGTTTCATTCTGGAACCTGCGGAGTTTGATAGTGAGATCTGAGCGTGTACGCCGGGCGATAGGCGTGACCACGATGTGTACCACCATGCTTCCGATGCTCGCAGCAGCGCAGCAGCGCCCCGAACGGTTCGAGCGGCGTGAGCAGCCCGTAATCGTGCCCCCCACAGTCTTTCACTCACAACAAAGCGCGAATCTCCCCACGGCACAGACTATATCGAAGGGCGAATGGCTCTTCGAGATCTCCCACAGGTTCTTTCCACCGGTATCCGAGGGGTTGGAGGCCCTGTGGGGCCTTGATGGGCCGGTCGC
>DCAD01000060.1:3504-4284 GCA_002311875.1 Gemmatimonadales bacterium UBA1142
AACGTCGACGACAACATCGAACTGAACGCCAAGGGACGCCTGTTTGAGGGTGGCTCTGAATCCGTCCCAATCATGATCGGTTTGATGGGCGGCCTTGCTTGGAATATGTCAGCTTCCGGTGGGAGTGGGGCGGACGACAACGAATCCCAGGCGTATGCTCAAGTTATGGTCAACGCTCTGATCGGAGGTCGATTAGGAGTTGGACTCGTACCAACATTCCTGAAAAACCCCCGCATTCAGGATACCAAATCAGAAACCACGTTTGTGTTGGGGATCCACGGGCAGGCTTATCTCTCTGAGCAGGTGAGCTTGCTTGGAGAATGGATCATCAGTGAGCACCGGACTGACCTTGAGCACGATAGCGGGACCCTAGGAGTCGAACTCGAGACTGGTGGCCACTTCTTCAAGATCGTACTAACGAACCAGTATAGGATGAATCCGACCCAGGTTCTTGGTGGAACACCCTACCAGTTTAGCCCGAAACATTGGAGGCTAGGGTTCAACGTTACGAGGCTGCTCACCCTCTGATTAGTACCAGTGCCCAAGAGTCAGAGTGCTCAATGGCTATCCAAAGTATTTAACGAGCAAGACGTAGAGGATGCCTGCGATCGTTGCGATCGTGAACAGCTTCAAAAGTTTCTTGATCACCGCGAAGAGAACGACCGCGACGATAAGTAGTAACAGAATCAGTAAAATCGGGTTCGAGAGTAAGAACTCGATAAATCCGGTCATGATAGCCTCATTAGATACTCTCGAAGCGAGATCTTGGGACACGAACTA
>DCAD01000060.1:4379-8742 GCA_002311875.1 Gemmatimonadales bacterium UBA1142
TGACTGTGTATCTCTTAAAGTTAATTCCCTGAGGGTACACGTTGTCTTCGAACTGCCAAGACCGTAGGCTGGCGGTCCCCGCAGGAGGTGTGTAGAGACCCCATGAGGAGCGAGACGATGGACTATGTCCGGTCGGTATCCCCGTCCGACCGGTATTTGCCTTGGCTGGTCATTCTTTTCATTGGGAGTGGCTGCGCGGCTCTGATCTATGAAATCGTCTGGTTTCAGATGCTCTCGCTCATCGTCGGCTCGTCTGCTATATCGCTGGGTGTCTTGCTGGGCACCTTCATGGGTGGAATGTGCATAGGAAGCATCGGTCTCTCAAGCGTCATCTCGATTGATAGGCATCCGCTCCGCGTTTATGCCATGCTCGAAGCCGGAATCGGCATTTTCGGACTGCTCGCTCTATGGCTCTTGCCGCATGTGGGTGGCCTGTATACGTCGATCGGTGGCCCGGGGATGCTCGGGATCATGGTACGGGCAGTTTTTTGCGCCCTTTTCCTACTTCCTCCCACGATCATGATGGGGGCTACGCTCCCGGCGATCTCGCGATGGGTGGAGACGACACCGAGAGGTGTTTCGTGGCTCGGGTTCTTCTACGGGGGTAACACCTTCGGTGCCGTGCTAGGGTGCCTGTTGGCTGGCTTCTATCTACTGCGGTTGCACGATGTGAGTATCGCTACCTATGCCGCGGTGGGGCTCAATGTACTCGTGACCCTGCTCGCTTTGTCCCTTGCCCTACGCACTCCCTATGAGGCTAGGCAGCAAAGCGAGAGTGCGGACGCGGTGCAGATGTCGCCGGGCTCGAGGTCAGTCCTGTTTGTAATCGGATTATCGGGGGCGACAGCGCTAGGAGCTGAGGTCGTCTGGACTCGACTTATGACACTGAACTTCGGTGGTACCACGTACACGTTCTCCCTGATTCTGGCTTCTTTTCTTCTCGGCATCGGAATCGGAAGCGCAGTAGGGTCTGTCCTGGCGCGCTTTGTACAGGATGCTCGCCATGCCCTCGGATGGACACAGTTTCTTGTCGTGGTCGGCTTGGCATGGGCGGCGTATTTACTTACCCGAGCTCTGCCTTATTGGCCGGTTAGTCCGGACCTCGCTATCAGGCCCTGGTACAATTTTCAGTTTGACTTTGTGCGCGCCGTCCTCACCGCTCTGCCGGCAGCGGCATTGTGGGGTGCAAGCTTTCCTTTGGCGCTTGCAGCGGTTGCGGCAAAAGGTCAGGATCCCGGTCGTTTAGTCGGAAGGGTTTACGCTGCCAACACCATGGGTGCGATTCTCGGCGCGCTTCTGACGTCCCTGGTGTTGATTGGATCACTGGGTACTCAGACCACCCAGCGCATGATGATCGGGATTGCGGCTCTCGGGGCGTTGATTCTTCTGGTTACCGATAGGAATTACTCGGGTTTCGTCAGGATACGGGGCAGAAGTTTCTTAAGAGGTGCCGGTATTCTAATAAGCACCGTGGTTCTGGCTTGGACGGTAGCCCCGGTGCCGCCTCTGCTGGTGGGTTATGGCCGCTACGCAGCGACGTACCAACAAAGTTCGGAGTATTTCGATTGGGTTTATGTGGGTGAGGGCATGAACTCGTCGATGGCTGTATCTGATCTAGGTGGTGGTATCCGGAACTACCACAATGCTGGGAAAGTGCAGGCATCGAGTGAACCACAGGACATGCGTCTTCAGCGAATGCTAGGGCACCTGACGACACTCGTTCCACTCCAACCGAAGTCCGTCCTGGTGATTGGGTGTGGGGCCGGGGTGACGGCTGGAGCGGTCAGTGTGGATCCGGCCGTAGAAGAGCTCACGATTGTAGAGATTGAACCGTTGGTGCCTGAGGTTGTATCCAGGCACTTCGGAGAGCACAACTTCAACGTTGTCGACAACCCCAAGACTGAAGTCGTCATCGATGACGCTCGACATTACCTGTTGACGACTGACAGGAAGTTCGACGCGATCACCTCGGATCCTTTCGACCCCTGGGTGAAGGGAGCCGCGACGCTCTACACCACCGAATTCTGGCTCGAAGCTCGAGAGCATCTCAACCCAGGCGGAGTGATTACTGTATTTGTGCAGCTTTATGAAAGTACCCTCGAGGCGGTGAAGAGTGAGGTTGCCACGTTTCTGGAGGTTTTCCCACACGGAATGGTTTTTGCGAACCTTAATCAGGGACAGGGCTACGACGTCGTAATGCTTGCGCAGCGAGAGCCAACACCGATCGATCTCGATGCTATGGACGAGAAGCTACGCACTCCTGAATACGCCACTGTAGCACAGTCTCTAGCTGAGGTGGGTTTCTATTCAGCGCCCCAATTGATGGCGACATTCGCTGCTAAGAAGCCTGAGATCGATCCATGGCTTGCTGATGCTCAGATCACTCGAGATCGCAACCTGCGACTACAGTTCCTTGCTGGCCTCGGCGTTAATCTTTACGAGGCTGACGCAATCTATCGGGACATGGCTCAATACCGGACCTACCCGGAAGAGTTGTTCGTTGGCTCACCTCTGCGCCTAGCGCAACTCCGAGCTGCTTGGAGTGGGATGGAATAGTGGGAGACAGACTTGCGGGAGTCCTCTGGGCGAGTCCCGCTTGAACTTCGTGCTTGGCTTGCGTGCACCAGTCTTATTCCTGATGTACCCTTTTGATCTATGAGTATGCCTTGGCATAAAGCAAAATGGCCAAGCAGGCCTTTCAACAGGCCCGCAGACAGGAGCCCAATAACGTGACGACCTCTAGGACCTTCTTCGGTCACCCAATAGGGCTTTCCACGCTCTTCTTCACCGAGATGTGGGAGCGCTTCTCGTACTATGGGATGCGCGCTCTGCTAACACTGTTCATGACAACTGCTACGATCGAAACCAATCCCGGTCTCGGTTATGACGTAGCGACTGCAGGTGCGATCTACGGTCTATATACGAGCCTCGTATATATCCTAGCGCTGCCTGGTGGCTGGATTGCGGATAACCTGTGGGGTCAGCGCAAGGCCATTTGGGTAGGTGGCTGGATTATCGCAGCCGGCCACTTCACGATGGCCGTTCCTTCAAATAACACGTTCTTTCTAGGGCTCGTATTCATCATCTTTGGGACAGGTCTGCTTAAGCCCAACGTCAGCACAATTGTCGGTGAACTCTACCCTGAAGGTGGCGCACGCCGTGATGCTGGTTTCTCCATTTACTACATGGGGATCAACCTTGGTGCCTTTTTCGGTCCCCTGATTACTGGGTATTTGGGGGAGGGGATAAATTGGCACTACGGCTTCGGCGCTGCGGGAGTCGGCATGATTCTAGGGCTCATCCAGTATCGAGCCGGAATGAAACACATGGGGAATATCGGTCTTCTCAAGACCGGGGACACACCGGAGCAGGTTGCCGCTAAGTCCCGCACATTCTTCAGTGTCTTCTTTGCTGCGGTCGCTACGGTCATGGTGTTCAGCTATATGGTTTCAGTCGGCATCATAGCCCTTACACTCACGCAGATCGCGACTTATTTGGGCTATTCGGTGCTGCTATTGGTCGCCGGTTATTTCATATACGTATGGACCGCGGGGGGGCATACGGTGGAAGAGAACAAAAGGATGGGTGTCATCTTTTGGCTCTTCTTACTGATTGCTGTCTTTTGGTCCGGCTTCGAGCAAGCAGGTACTTCGCTGAACCTGTTCGCTCGTGACTTGACGAACCTAAGTTTGTTCAATGGTGCCCTAGAAATTCAGGCTTCACAGCTACAATCAATCAATGCCCTCTTTATCATCATACTGGCGCCTGTCTTCGGCATGGTCTGGGTCTGGCTAGAAGGCCGTCAGAAGAATCCGTCTCTTCCAATGAAAGCCGGCTTGGGCCTATTGGGCCTTGCGGTTGGTTTCTTTGTTATTGCTTGGGGCGCAGCCAACTCGTCCCCTGATAATCTTGTATCGCCAGCGTGGCTTGTAGTCACTTATTTCTTTCATACAGTTGGAGAACTCTGCATTTCGCCCATCGGACTTTCTGCAATCACAAAACTCTCTCCTGAAAGAAGAGTCGGTCAGATGATGGGCATATGGTTTGTGGGGGCCGCACTCGGAAACTTGTTTGCTGGTCTTATGGCAGGCCAGCTCGCGACGATGGCTTCTGCCGAACTCTTCCGCACGGTTGCAATGATATCGGCTGGAGTTGGGATCTTCGCAATAATTGTGAGTCCGCAGGTGAAGAGACTGATGGGTGGAGTCAAATAAGACCGATCAGCCTGGAGATGTGATAAGGCCTAAGGACGTCTTAGGTCGCTTGGGGATGAAGTATTATGGCTCCTTTCTTTTGCGAATCAGGACTATAACCAGACCCTAAGATCTAGTTTGAATTAGGCTTTTTGGCCGATAACTGACGG
>DCAD01000060.1:8904-9134 GCA_002311875.1 Gemmatimonadales bacterium UBA1142
AATCCGACCCTTAATGCCGTTGTTACACTGAATGAACAGGCGATCGAAGACGCTCGGGCCCTGGAATCGTCGATAAGATCCGGATCGGGATCGCCCGTGCTTTGTGGTGTCCCTGTCGGTATCAAGGATTTAACGCCCGTGGCGGGTCTGCGGACGACGTACGGCTCACCGATATTTGCGAACCACGTTCCTGCACAAGACGCAATTATCGTAGAGCGCCTTCGCAGTGA
>DCAD01000039.1:0-1631 GCA_002311875.1 Gemmatimonadales bacterium UBA1142
GCATCGGTGTCAGGCTACCACGGGCTTGAGTCGTAGGCGAACTACCACCATCTCCGCACGAGTTGAGGAGGACAGCACATACGGAGACTGCTAAAGCGGCAGGGCGTAGTGGCCCACCGAAGAAGCGATTCAACTCCAATACTTCTCCATTCTCATTGGATCTCCCCCTATTGCGGACTATACGCGACAACTGGATTCTTAGCACTTCGGTGCGCAACGTAAGCGCAGAACTGAAAAAGGGGTGCTAAATGCGATACGTCAGCTTTGCTATTGTGATTGGGATGTCCGCATTTAGTGGCTGTGTGAAGCCGACGACTCAACTTGCTCCCGTTTCCCCGGTGGCGGTCCGGGCGGAAGAAGCGAGACAGAGAGAGATTGTCCTAATTGAGTTGAATAGGGCTCAGAAGCGCCTTGATGATATTGCTTTTGAGCTTCTTGCAGCAGCAGCCGGACTTTGCCAAGAAGATGTGGCTCCCAGATTAGGCATTGGGTATACCACAGCCGATGTATATGGAGAGGAGTATGAGCAGGCTGCACGTTCTGCTCTGGGATTAAGTGATGTTATTACGATCACGAGTGTCTCCTCAGGTTCACCAGCAGAAGAAGCGGGGATACAAGAAGGCGATGAGCTACTTGCAGTGCAGGGTTCACGGTTACCCCTTGGGGGTGATGGGCTAGAGGCAGCCACTGAGGGTATCCGATTAGCTGGATTATCAGGAGCCGTGAATCTGACTATCAGGCGGGTTGGAGTGGAGAATGAGGTTTCGGTTACTCCAAAGAGTGTCTGTGCTTACCCTGCTGTTGTAGAGATTGAGGGTCCTATAAATGCGTACGCCGATGGTGAAAGAGTCGTGTTTACATGGGCGATGATGAGATTCGCTAATGATGACGAACTAAAGACGATCGTGGGGCACGAAATAGCTCATAACGCAATGAAGCATATCGATGCCCAGAAGAAGAACGCACTGCTTGGGGGACTCTTTGGCGCACTGCTCGATGTTGCCACAGAAAGTGTAACTGGCGTCCCTACTCAGGGTGAGAATACTGCGGCTTTTATGAATAGCGGGGCGGCATCTTACAGCCAAGATTTTGAACGAGAGGCGGATTATGTAGGGATGTACATACTCGCTAGGGCAAATATGGATCTGGAGCGTGCTCCCGATGTGTGGAGACAGATGGGCCAGATCAGTCCCAGCGCGATAGCCTACGCAAGTTCTCACCCCAGTAATGCCGAGAGATTCGTACGGCTAACTCAAATCATAGAAGAAATCGAGAGAAAACGTTCGATGGGAGTTGAGCTGCTCCCAGAAATGAGGGAGCGTGACTAAGGTCGTGCGCATAGGAATTCGAAGAATATCGAACCTTGATCGCAGTGAGGTTAATACCATGAGAATCGTCGTCCTCGTTCTGGCTCTAATCGCATTTGGATCGACTGTGGTGTCAGCTCAAAATCAAACTGTCACGGCATTTAAGACTGGCGAGAGAACCACGGGGATGACGAAGCAATGCTTTTATGATGCTCTTGGAAATGGCTACACTTGCACAATTGGGGCTGTTGAGCTCTGCCCCCTCAGTATTCAGGTGCGCATCAGGCTGTAGTAGTCACCCCCACCGCTGGACTATACAACACT
>DCAD01000039.1:1702-4286 GCA_002311875.1 Gemmatimonadales bacterium UBA1142
CCGACTAAGTTGCGGTCCTGCGGGGCGAGGGGGCAGAATAGTTCGAAGAATTCTTCCACGGGGGATGGAATCCTGAAGGCCAGACCGCTAATCACCATGGAGATCATGCGGGCTACACTGCCTCGCTACTCTACTCGGGACAAGCCTCCCGAGGACGTTCTCGTGATTGCTAAGTTCTACGATCCTGCTGGTTGATTTCGGTTCGCCATGACCGAATACGACCGAAAGCATCGGGAGGCTTGGGGTTGGATTCGGTCTGAGGCATACAACTCTGACTTCGACACACTCGGCTACCAGAGCATAGAAGTCTGGGAAGAAACCCGAGTTGAGCGAGATGCAAGCTATGAGTGCAACTCAGAGACTCTTGAGGAAGCGATCAAGGGATATGATCAACCGCGCCAATCGAGTGAGTCTATCCCACGGAGGGTAATAATCGTCGATGACTGAAACTTCTTTAGATGTAGGACCGTACCTGCGATCAGTTTGCGGTGGCGATCACGGATGAATTGAGAGTCCTCAACTTCATGAAGATCCCCTCGATTATATTCTCCTTGCCGTAAAAAAGCGCATCCAGCCACACCTAGCTATACAACACTGTTTTCCTCAAAATAGTCGTTCGTCAGCGAAGGTTGGTAGGTCGCCCCTAGTACCCAGACCCCCGGACTCCACGGCCGCCTAAGTCACCCGTGTGCTCCCCCTCGCGCAGTGTTACCACCCCGTTGACAATCACAAGGGGCACACCGATTGGGTATTGATGGGGATTGTTGAAGGTTGCCTGGTCCGCAATGGTCGCCGGGTCGAAAGCAACCAGATCGGCAAACGCTCCAGGCTCTATGATACCACGATCTTGTAGCCGCAGCTTCCGCGCCGGCATTTGGGTCACCTTATGGATCGCTGTCTCAAGCGTGAGTGCACCGGAATCTCGAACATAGTGGCCTAGGAGCCGCGGGAACGAACCGTATCCACGTGGATGGGGTGAACCTCCTGAAAGTGGGCCGTACGGTGCGTAGCTCCCACCGTCAGAGCACAGCATTCCGAGCGGATGGGCGAGTATCTTTGCCGTATTCTCTTCACTCATTCCGTGCCCGATCATCCCTACGCTCCCGCCGTTTGCTTCTAGCAACTCAAGCGTGAGTGCATACGCCTCAACACCTCGAGTACGAGCTAAGTCACCGAGCAGGCCACCCCGAGCCCACGCCGTGGAGGCACCTGTACTTGAGATCTGAACTGAATTCCAGTCACCCAGTAAGGCCACCTTGTCCCGGCACGCCTTCTCCAGACGGCTCGCGGACTCAGGATCCCGTAGACGTCTCAGGAACGCCTGATTTCCACCTGTCCGGTACGCACTGGGAAACAGGTTAGACAGGCCGGTGGCGTAGGCGGTATACGGATACCGATCGAAGTGAACGTCAACACCGTCTGCCCTTGCTTGCTCTATGAGTTTAAGCGCAGCGTCTGCCTTCCAGTAGTTCCGTTGACCCTGGGCCTTCAGGTGGGAGATTTGTACCGGAACGTCAGCGAGGCGGCCCACGTGCAGTGCCTCCTCAACCGCTCCCAGGAGTCGATCATCCTCGTTTCGCATGTGTGAGGCATACGGGTATCCGGTACCTCGCAACACAGTTGCGAGTTGAACAAGTTCTGCTTCGTCAGCTAGCCCGCTTGGAGTGTACTCCAGACCAGACGATAGACCGATGCACCCTCCGGTGATCTGTTCCGCTAGAAGCGCCTTCATTTTCGACATCTCAGCGTCGGTCGCCGGACGATCAGAGTTGCCTACTATCAGCCCGCGTAGCGCTCCGTTCCCGACCATTGTCGCGACGTTAACCGCCGGACGTTCCCGATCGATGCGGTCGAGGAACCCTGTTGGGTCCCGGAAATCGATGTCGATTCCGTAACTGCTGCGGTACCTGTTTCGGGTGTCCTCAAAGCCAGCGTCCGACCAGGGTCCGATCGAGCCTCCATCCTGACCAACGACCTCCAATGTGATTCCCTGTCGGATTCTGCTTTCCGCCTTGTTGTTTACGAGGAGTGACAGGTCCGCATGGGAATGGATATCTATGAAGCCTGGGGCCAGTGCGAAGCCACGGAGGTCTATCTCTGACGAGCCCGCAGGAAGGGCGTTCCCGACGGCTGTAATCCGGTCTCCGGTGACCGCGACGTCGATCTCGCGAACCTCCCGGCCGGTACCATCGAAGACGTTTGCACCCCGAAGGACAAGATCGGCCCGCCGTTGACCGAGTGCCGATGAGGGTGCAACGAGCGTTGCTGCGCCCACTGCGGTTGCAGTCCGAAAGAAATCTCTCCGTCTCAATGCGTTACTTCTTTCTCTGAGGTGTAAACCATTTTGTCACGGGCGGAGCTTCTTCACTGAAAGGTCATTTCCTCTAGCCAGTGTTTATAGGATCTCTTGGGCAAAGGAACAAGTAGGAGTCTGCCAGTAGATTAGCTCACACATGGACCTGATGGTGATCATGGTTATCGCTGATACTCAGGAAGGCGCTACGGTCATAATCGCCGCCACTGAAACGCCGTTTCCTGAAAAAAAATTTGGTGGCGCTGCGTCCGGTGTGGTGCTACCTGACTA
>DCAD01000039.1:4337-4665 GCA_002311875.1 Gemmatimonadales bacterium UBA1142
TGTGGTGCTACCTGACTAGGACCAGGGTCCCCAGTTGGTAGTTCCACACCGTCTTGAACTGCTGTAGGAGGCTATAGCCGAGCGTGCCTCCATCAGTCTCGCCCACCATGACTCGAAGACCATCTACCGAGAAGCTTACTTCTTCGTACTCCAGTCCTTCGAGGGTATAGGACTCGCCTTGAGCAGTGAGGTGGCCCGAATGCTCGAGAGCTGCTTTGGTTTGCTCCGTCAGGGTGAGTTGGCCGCCTGAATTCCCGGTATCTATTCCGAGAGTCAGTGGGATTTCGCCAAGCCTGAACGGGACCTGGTCCTTCTGGCCATCGCAATC
>DCAD01000039.1:4701-5300 GCA_002311875.1 Gemmatimonadales bacterium UBA1142
ACACGGCTTACCAGCGCATCACCATCGGGGTCGAGCCGGGAGAAGAACAAATTGCTGCGATCGTAATCAATTGTGAACTCGAAGTTCTTCAGAATCCCATGTCCAATGAATCCGAGGTACTGTGGCATAATACCCTGTTCGATGAAGCCGAAATCCGCACTTTGCGCCCATCCCACGTCTCTGAATCGAACGTCACCCCACAGGGTGAGAGAATCGACGTTCTCGTGGGCAAGCACGACCACTCTCTGACCTGAGCCAGCGGAACCGGAGGCGATCTGCCGAGACGGGCCGAGCGTGAGGAAATGGTTGTTCAGGAACAACGCGAATGGCGAACCCGTGTCGAGCATGTAGAACCCGGACTCCCCATTAACGGCTCCTTCGACCATGATGAACTCGTCCACCAGATGAAACGGAACGTCCCGGCCGATCGGGGGAACGGTCTGTTCGATCTCTGCTAGGGTGGGTGTCCTCGCGCCCGGAGGGAGTTGGCCGCTCGCGGGCTGCGCAGAAGCAAGGACTAAGCTCCCGAATGCCATCAGGATCGAGCGGGTCATTCTACTTTGTATTCCCCCGCCGTCTCAAAAACGATTCTTGAAATG
>DCAD01000020.1:0-416 GCA_002311875.1 Gemmatimonadales bacterium UBA1142
ACCCCTGTCCTCCCGGCCTAGAAGGCGGGAACTAGCTCCTCAGTACCTCTCTCAGTAACCGTCCTAACGCACCTACTAACACTGTTTTGCGCGTCCGGTGTGGTGCTCCCGGCTACGTTGCGGATATTCGGATTGAAGAAGCAGAATTAGGGCATGCAAGAAAAATGTCGATTCGCGCTTGTGTACGTGGGTGCCGCGCAGCAGAATCGCGTGACGTTAGAGTGCAACCTGGGGCGCAACCGAGTTGCCAAAGAGGAGACTCATGAATCGTCGTGCTAACCGTGCCTGGCTTCCGAAGGCCTACCTGGCCCTGCTGATCGCAGCTGCCACCCCGTCCATCCTGCTGGCCCAGGAGCCTCTATGGGGGGGTGCGCTGGTCAGCAAGATCGACTCTCTGGCCGCGACGACCCTCTCCC
>DCAD01000020.1:477-3529 GCA_002311875.1 Gemmatimonadales bacterium UBA1142
AGGTCCTGTCGCCGCCCTGGGTATTGGAGTGAAGCGGGGTGACCAGCTCCTTCTCGCGAAGGGCTACGGGGAGGCGGACGTCGAGAACGCCGTCCCTGCGACTGCGGAGACCGTGTACCGGATCGGTTCCATCACGAAGCAGTTCACTGCCGCTGCAATCATGCAGCTCGTTGAGGGTGGCAAGATCGGGCTTGAGGACCCGATCACTGATCACCTGATGGACTATCCAACNNAGCTATACGGGGCTGGAGGCCTGGCGACCCAAGATGACTCTGGATTTGACCGACGAGGAGCTCTTGGCCCTCTTCAAGGACGAACCCTTCGACTTCGCTCCGGGGGAGCGGTATCTATACAACAATTCCGCGTTCTACATGCTGGGCATGGTCGTTGGTGAAGCCGGTGGCACGACCTACCGCGAGTACATCGACGCTCATCTCTTCGGACCGTTGGGCCTTACAGGGTCTTCGTACTGTGACGAACGACCTATCATTCCGGGAAGGGCCGAGGGCTATGAGGTCGTTGAAGGTCAGCTGATGAATGACGCCTACCTCTCGATGAACCAGCCGGGAGCCGCCGGTGCCCTCTGCTCAACCGTCTTAGATCTGCTCTCCTGGAGTTCCGCTCTGAGGGGTGGACAAGTGGTATCGACAGCGAGCTATGGGCAGATGACCACGTCTGCGACTCTGAGCGACGGTTCCTCGACGGGATATGGCTTTGGGCTCGGGCTAGGGAGCCTCGAGGGGAACCCGCGTGTGTCTCATGGGGGTGGCATCAACGGCTTCAATACTATGCTGGCTCACTACCCCGAGTCCGATCTTGACGTGGTCGTCCTCTCGAATACTACCGGTGCTCACCCCGGCCGCATTGCTGAGACGATCGCAAAGTGGGTTCACGGAATCGAAGTCCCGGCTGTTCTGGAGGAGAGACTCGCTGTAGAGGAGTTGGGAGCGTACGTGGGCGTCTACGAACTCAGGCCTGGCTTGGAACTCACAATATCGGTCAGGGAGGAGCAGTTGTTTGCCGGGGCTACGGGCCAGGGTGAGTTTCGACTACGAGCCCAGGGAAATCACGTGTTCATTCCTACGTTTGACGACGCCGTGCGAGTTGTGTTCGCAGTGGATGGGGACAGAGCTGCTAGCCTCGTCCTACACCAGGGAGGCCAAGAGACTCAAGGCATCCGAGTGCGGTAGCTCCGCGATACGAGCGGTTGCGTTCTAACAAGCGATTGCTGGCGTTCGAGGAAGGGAATTTCTAGGAGTCTGAAGTCCTCCCCATAATCTCAAGCAGTTTCGCTTCAAGATCCTTCTCAATTTCTTCTCGTGTTCGATGTCGGACCTGAACGTGATACTTCTTGTCGAACAGCCCAATACTTTTTCCCAAGATTTCCAATCAGATTGTGTCCTGGATCTTTACTGCCTAGCCCTTCATTGCCCTATCATGCAGGGTTTCGACGGTCCGCCAGGCCGCCTGGATCGCACCTTCAAGCCAAGCCGGTCGCGTTCCCGTACCCGCTGAGCCCAGGTATATGCGCCCATCGGGTTTGCTAAGCTGTTCACGAAGCGCGAGGCCAGGGGTCCTACCGTACGCCCCGAGGCTGTAGGGGACTTTTTCCCACCACACAGAGTACGCGCTCTCAAACTCATCTCGGATCTGTGGGTGTACTTTGCTAGCCTGGGTGAGTACATGATCTAGTCGCCCCTGCACTGACTTGTCCGACAGATTGGCTTGATTACCGTTACCGTAGTAACCCAACAGCACGCCTTTCTCTGAAAAGTAGTCGTTCGACGGATACGAAAATTCACCGAGCTGAAGGCTTCTGCTCCACAGGTGGCCCCCGAAGATTCCATCGTCCTCTTCCCAGAAGCGTCTCCTCATCTGCAATCCCATCTTCGCAGATGTGCTTTGGCCAGTTTCATTAACGGCAGCTGCCATGTCTGAAGAAAGAGTGATGTCAATCTCCTTAAGCACGGACATGGGTAGACAGCATACGCAGTAGTCGGCGATCTCCCTGTGTTCCTCCCCTGTAGTGGTGTCACGATACGTGACCTGCACTGCATCTTCAGTCTGGCTTACTGACCGCACTTCAGCACCGAGCTTGATGCGTTCACCGATCACTTTCTGGAAGGCTAACGGAATCTGCATCATGCCTCCGATCGGCTGAAACAGAGGATCTGGCCCCCCAGTGCCTGAGTAGAGCGATCGCACCCTGGAACTGAATCCCGATTTCAGAAGAGCGCTTAGATCGTATCGCTCTTCCGACCCACGGGAAGTCGGAGGCCTATACGCGTAGTCCTCGGTATCCAGATATCCTGCTCTCACGAGGAACTGAATCAGGAGTTCCTGGTCTTCCTCTGTGAGAGACACGTCGATCTGGCCTTGATCTGCCGCCTTGGCCAATAGTTCCGTTGTCGAACCCCATAGGTCCGCCTTGACTTCCCTAAGGCGAACGCGCTGTCCAGACAAGGGACCGATCTCTGCGTTTTCCTCATAGAAGTAGTTAGCGTCGCTCCAGTTCACGAAGAGCTCGAGGGGTACCCCCAACTCTCTGCAGTACCCGAGAACCGCTTGGTCACGGTTCGGGATTCGCCATGCTCCCGCATTGAAATACTGACCTTCATCGAACTGACAGACTTGAGTCTCGCCCCCGATCTCCGTGTGCTGTGCGCCACGCCGGACGGTCCAGCAGAGACCTCCAACCCAGTCGCGTGCTTCAAGAACCTGGTAGTTATACCCGAGCTTACCGAGTTCGTAACCGACGGTGAGGCCCGAGAGTCCCCCCCCAAGTATTACGACCCGAGTATCTGGCTGCATTCCGCTCAAAATGGGCCGGGAAGGTGACTCGGGACCCATCAGATCCCAGGCGTCCATAGCGCCGATCACGAGGGATGAGCCGCCGAGGGCTCCGAAGTGTTTCAGGACCTGGCGACGAGTCAAATGGCCAGCATTCATACCCCCCCCTTCGACACCCGAATAGTTAGTGACTCCCCAGTGGGTTAGCCAGGACGTGAACCTGGGGTCCACCGATTGTAAGATGGTTGCTCTGAGCTACGGG
>DCAD01000020.1:3734-7737 GCA_002311875.1 Gemmatimonadales bacterium UBA1142
AGGCCATGTCCCCAGAAGATAGGAGTTGAATTTGGGGACAAGTCCGACACCGGAATATCAATCGAATTCGGAAGAAATCCTGAGAGGTTCAAGGCCGCCATGACTGAGCCGGGATGTGTGAGTGCGTAGGTCATGCTGGTTGTCCCTCCCTGAGAGAAACCACCGAGCACGATCCGCCCTGGCACGAAGCCGACGATTCTGGGCAGCCCCATGAGAAAAGCATCTAGTGCCTCTAGGCTCTGTGAGAGAGTATCCTCAACGACCTGATCTTCTTCTAGGTGCTGGTACCATGCCCACCCGGGTCCGTAGCCCCAAGGGTTTCCGGGGTGTGGTCCCTGTGGGGTGACTAGGGCCCAGTTCTCCGGAAAGGAGGACCTGAGACCCTGGAGGTCTGCGGAATGGCTTCCCCTACCGTGAAGCAGGACCGCAACCGTGGCTCCGTCCTTTGGGCGGGTGGCACGGGTGATATCGTATGTGAGTGTGAGCATGTTTGCGTGCGAGTTGTCAGCTGAGTGGGGTAAGCATCCCCTCGATCTCGACTCGCTTCCCCTCGAGCCAGTCCGGGAGTTTGAGGTCCGAACCGAGGCGATCCGTCGGTTCGTCGATTGAGAAACCTGGGACGTCGGTCGCGATTTCGAGTAGCATTCCATCTGGCGCGCGGAAGTATATGCTACGGAAGTAACCCCGATCCATCACGTGGCTTACTTCAACACCAAGCGAGAGCAAGTGCTCACGCCAAGCAGCCTGCTCTTCCTCGTCCTTGGCCCGAAACGCGATGTGGTGTGTCTGCCCCCCCCCGGGCTTTGCTAGGAAGGTTGAACCGTCCCATCCGAAGAGCGTGAATGAGGAGTGTGGAGTCACAGTGTGACCGTCGTAACTCGCCCAGAAGTAGTGGAGTGTCTTTCCATCGTCTTGGTTATAAGTCTTCTTCACCAAACGAAGTCCGATCGTGGCCTCATAAAAGTCACCAGCTTTGCGAAGGTCATCAGTGATTCCCGTAATGTGGTGAATACCGTTGAGTCGCATGTCATCTGCTACTTCGAGCACCGGTTCTGGGTACGTTAGAAGTCGGATCGCCTTCTCGTCAGGGGTTGGGTCCACGGGCGGGAGTAGGAGCGATTGGCCTAGCGCTTCTGCTGGCTCGTCGATTGCATATCCAGGGCCGGCCGTCGCGATCTCAAGAATCTGGCCGTCGGGATCCGCAAAATAGAGGCTTGTGAAGTACCCACGGTCTATCGGACCGTTGACAGGTACACCCTCGTCCTCAAGGCGTCGCTTCCACTTGAGTTGTGCTTCAGTGTTTCGCACCTCGAGAGCTAGGTGATGGACTCCGCCGACCCCCCAATGGCCACGCCGTGTGTGTGGCCACTCGAAGAAGGTGAGAATCGTGCCCGGCATGCCCTCGGCGTTCCCAAAGTAGAGGTGATAGGCACCCGGATCGTCGAAATTGATAGTCTTCTTGATCAGTTGGATGCCTAGAAGATCACGATAAAAGGCGAGCGTACGCTGAGCGTCACTTGAGACCATCGTTATGTGATGAAAGCCCTTGCTGGTGGGAGTTGTCATCTGGTCCGTATGCCCTCTGATCTTGTGCCCATACAGAGGCAGCCTCGAGTAGGGGGTTACAAGTGATGTACGTAGCTCGTAATGTAAGTTGCGGATCTGCGGGGTGTCGAAGCAGAATTATAGTGAGCACTGCCCGCACCTGCCGGAGGCTTAGACAATGAAGAGAATCCTGCTCTTTTCACTTCTCACTATAACGCCGGGAGTCGTCTCGACTGCCGCGGCGCAGGTGGCGGCCTCAGACACTGGGACATGGGAAGTTCCAAGGACATCTGATGGCCATCCCAACCTTCAGGGGAATTGGACAAACGTCACGCTCACTCCATTTCAGCGCCGACTAGGTAGAGGTCCGATATTCACGTGGGAGGAAGTAGAGGATATTGAGCGGGTAACAGAAGAATGTCCTGCTAACCCCGGCACAGTCGCATGTGGAAGACGTCAATCTCAAGGTCAGAGTAATGAAGCTCGATTGAGCGGCCAGGAATACAATGAGGTCTATTGGGATCGAGGTTCACGGATAGCAATCGTCAACGGAGAACCCCGAACATCTTTGGTGACGCGTCCATCAAACGGTCGCCGTCCGCCACTCACGCGCGAGGGGGAGCAACGCATTCGGGAGTACAGAGAGTTCAGAACGCAATTTGGCCAGTACGACCACCCGGAGCTTCGACCTCTTGGAGAACGGTGCGTCGTGTCTTTCGGGTCAAGCGCTGGGCCTCCGATGACTCCTAACACGGCCTACAACAACAATTATACGATCGTACAGAATGCCGATCACGTAATGATCCTAGCCGAGATGGTCCACGACGTACGGATCATCCGGCTGGGTGAGCCCCGGCCATTGTCTAAGGACAACCGTCCTTGGTTCGGTGATTCGTGGGGTCGGTGGGAAGGGAATACGCTTGTGGTGGAGACGACAAACCTTCATCCAGCTCAGACGTTCCAAGGCATCCCCCCCTCGGAGGGCATGAAGGTGATCGAGAGCTTCACTAGGGTGGACGAGGAGACGATCCTCTATGAGTTCACGATTGAGGACCCAAGGACTTACACTCAACCCTGGGGTGGAGAGATACCGTTCAAGAAGTTCGATGACATGCTATACGAGTATTCGTGTCATGAAGGCAACTATGCGCTTTCGGCTGTACTGAGTGGTGCACGCTATCAGGAAAGAAATGGGCGCTGAACGCTTGTTGTGCCCTATCGTTTTCGAAGAAGGTCCTGAACCAGGTGACAACTAAGGCGCACGTCATGCGGGTCCGATCCCAAGAGACCCCCGGCTATGGAAGTACTAGTCAGTAGTTGCCTTCTCAGATGACAGTAGTCAGGACACCGGTTCCGGTGCCGATGACACCAACGGTTTAGGACAGCGTAGCTATCACTTCACCCAGTAGCCGGTGCATGGATTTGACGAACTGAGAGAGGGTTTGGGTCATCACGCTCAGGTGTTTCTGTTCCACCTTCAGTTCGGCGATCATTTGGTCCCTGAGCGTGGTCCAATGGTCTAGGTTTCTCTCTATGCTTTCAGCACACCCCAGGGTTTCCAGAGCGTCATTGACCTCGATGTTTTCAGTTTTGGTAAACATGCTCTGAACGGAATCACGTGCTGAACGGGAGTAGGTAATCTCTAGCGGGTAGATCGTGTTTGGGTTTTCAGCCAATCTCCGAATAGACCTAGCGACTTTCTTTAACTCGGTAATCTCGGCTTTCTTAGTAGCCATCCTCTTAGCAAGGCTACGTTTAAGGGACCGTGCACCGTTGCTCATCATTTTCCTGGTACTCTTGCTGATAGCAGCGATCGGATCCTCGCTATTCGCAGAGGTCACCGCCCATCCCAGGGCTTCTCCGAGAGCCATTAGGGCTCTTCGGAGCTGCTCTTGTTGCCGAATATTGAGCCAATCGTCCTGCTTTACTTTGGTGAACGCGAGATGAGCCACTTCACGACTGATCGAGCTCGTGTCAGCGGAGCCTGTGGATGTTTTTCCCATATTTTCCGACTGGCTTTGGCTTTCTAGGGGGATCGTCGATTCTCCGGTACTATGCCCTTTCACGAAAGGTATATAGAAAAGGTGGTCTGAGAGTTCCCTATTTAGATTTTTCTAACAGTCCACACCCCAAGTAGAGCCTACGGCCGAGTGCCGAGAAACCCAAGGCCTCATGGAATTCAGTATTGAAATAGTTTTCCACGTGGTAGCCACCCTCAATTATGATTGTTCTGTGAAGCATACATGGGCCGGGGCTTCGGGCGTAGTTTTGACAAATCCGTGTAAGAAGAGGCTGTAAGGGTTGCATCAGAACAGCAGAGACCTGCGACACTGGGCTCCAAGAAATGAACCGAGGGGGAGGATGAAGCACTATGTTTGGATTGCTCTCTTAGGGGTGATCGGGCTGGCGGATTCAGCCTTCGCTCAAGATAGATTAGCGGTTGCTGTACCCATCCCAG
>DCAD01000020.1:8035-32684 GCA_002311875.1 Gemmatimonadales bacterium UBA1142
TCCTAGAAATCGAGATCCCATTCACAACGATTCGCTTCAACGACACCGAAGCTCCAGAGATGGGAATCGCTATCGCGCGAACCATTCGTCGAAAAAACGAGTCTGTATTTTGGCCTCATATAGGACAGGAGTACCGATCGGGTATCGTCCAAGTCTCCCGGTATGCACGCATGACAGGCCTTCGTGATCTCCAGAAAGCCAGACATATAGAATTGAAGCCACACGCGATATCAGGAGCCACGCACACTACCGAGAACGGAAGCGATACTGAGATCAAGGCGGGGATCGATGTAAAGGCGTCGTTGACCTCTAATTTCACACTTGATCTGACATACAATACGGACTTCGCGCAGGTCGAAGCTGACAACATCCAAGTGAACCTGACACGCTTCAGTCTCTTCTTCCCTGAAAAGCGTGAGTTTTTTCTGGAGCGAGCAGGGCTCTTCCAATTTGGAGCTCCGCGCGAGACGGAAGTGTTCTTTTCCCGGCGGGTAGGTCTCGATAGCGATATTCTGGGTGGTGGCCGGTTCACTGGCCAAGTGGGCCCGATATCTATCGGTGCCATGAGCTTAAGAACTTCAGGCATCAACGTGCCTGGCTCCGTCGGTGACCCCCTCAACACAAGAGCCGGTGCCTGGAACTCAGTGACACGAGTGCGTGGGAATGTGCTTCCAAGGATGACGGTTGGTGGAATCATGACTAGCAAAGAGACCGGCGCTGGACATAACCGAGTGGCTGGAGCAGATCTCCAAAGCCGATTCTGGAGCAGTAGCTCCTTCCTTCTATGGGCCGCTAAGGTTTGGGATTCAGACTATGCGGCTTCCGGTGGGAGCACAGTTGCCGGACAGGCTGAGCTTATCCTCGAAAACGATCGGTACATCTTCGAGATCACCCGCACAGTCATCGGAGAGGCTTTTGATCCTGCACTCGGCTTTGTTCCTCGGCCTGATCAAAAGAGATGGGGTGGTCAGGCCGGAATTCGACCACGCTTCGAGAATAGTTCGTGGGCTCGGCAGTTCTTTATGACTTTTGGTGCAAACCATATTCAGGGCATTGAAGGAGAAAAACAATCTCATCGCAGGCGGTTAACGACCCGCCTGAACTTTCAATCAGGAGACAACGCTAATCTGGATGTCCGAGAGCGCTTCGAGCGCGTTGATGAACCTGCACGGATCAACGGTCGTATGGTGCCAGCCGGGGATTACAGATTCCGACGCTTATCCGCAGGCTTCACTCCGGATCGAGCACGCAGTGTGGGCTTGAAATTCAATATGGCACTCGGTGATTTTTGGTCAGGGACAAGGACGGAACTGGGTGGAGGGGTGGTGTGGATCGCAAATAAACATCTCACAGTTGATGGGAGTGTGAGTTGGAATGACATATCACTTCCAGTAGATGATGGAGACTTTACGACTACACTGATCAGTACTCGCTTAGAAGCCGCGCTGAACCGAAAATTATTTGCGTATGCCCTCGTTCAATGGGATGACGTGTCACAGACACTGCAATCGAATATCCGAGTCGATTGGATCCACACACCGGGAAGTGATCTCTTTGTGGTACTCGATACAGGTTACCTCACTGGCCCCCTCGATCTTCCGCGGGATCCCAGGTGGCTCCGCCGAACAGGAATCGTAAAATTGACCTATCTCAAGGCGTTCTAATTACCCGAGACCAAGGACTAGAACATGAAGAGGGTTGAGATACGAGGTGTCGTTCTATTGGCGGTTGTGATGGTCTGGGGATGTGCACCTGAGCAGGATAGTGTCAGTCAAAGTGGAGATCTGACCTCCCGTATTGAGACAAGCCTCAATTCCCTCAATGCCAAGACGTCGTTTTACGCCAAGCATCTTCCGTCAGGGCGCGAGATCGCTATTCGTGCTGACGAACCGATGAATGCGCTTAGCGTGATCAAGATTCCCATCATGGTGCTGGCGTATCAGGATGCCGATGCTGGGGCATTAGATCTTGATGAACGGTATCGGATCCAACCAGAAGACATGCGACGCGGAAGCGGGCTCCTTCAAAGTTTCCTACCTGGTATCGAGCCGACTTATCGGGATATCATCACCCAGATGATTATCACGAGTGACAATACTGCAACGGATGTGGTGATAAAGCGCCTGGGATTGGAGCGTGTGAACATGATGCTCGCTGAATTGGGCTTTGAGCAAACCCGACTCCGTGCTACGACCGGTGAGTTGTTTCGCGCTGTATTAGCGTTAGCTGACCCCGGTAATGCCTCTCTTTCAGACCGTGAGGTTTTTGAGTCAGGATTTCCTTCTGATCCTGAAGCCGCAGTCCGCAGTTTTGGCTTTGAGGGTGATTCCACCCAATGGCTGGGCAGGATTACGGCCCGAGAGATCTCTCATATGCTTGAGGCTATCGAAGAAGGTGAGTTGGCATCGCCTGAATCCAGTGACGAGATGATCGGTATCCTCCGAAGACAATTCTACAGCTCTAGGTTGCCGCAACAGCTGCGGGGCAGGGCCTCTATTGCTCATAAAACTGGAGATTGGCCACCTCACGCTGGTAACGATGTCGGGATTCTCTATTATGAGGGTGGCCCCACCGTAGTTGCTGTGTTTACCAACCAGAATCAGGGGGATTTCTTCGAACTAGAAGCCGCTCTCGGACGGATCGCCGTGGATTTGGTTGATAGTTGGCGCTGAATGAATATGGATTTTCGACCCTGATATTATAGTGTAACATGAGATATAGCTATCTAAGTATTTATGGAGTAATGATTTAATGAAACTTATATTTCGGACTCTTAGTACACTTTTGATCCTTGTTATAGGGGTTGTATTGGGGGTTTTTGCAGTAGCGAGGTTTCATGACGGGCCTCTTGAGGGTGCGCTAGCGATCGTTGCGGCTGGTCCGTTTGATTCTGGTGAAATGCAGACGGGTATGGAGGAGCCGGATTGGGTGTTCTTACGAGACTATTCCACCGTTGAGTTTCAGTTATTGGATCCTGTTCGCTCGCGCACTACGTGGATTATGGAACATGAAGGCCGAATTTTCATTCCTTCCGGCTATATGAACTCATTCTTGGGTAAAGTCTGGAAGCATTGGCCCAAAGAAGCCGAAGAAGATGGTCGTGCGATATTACGAGTTGATGGGAAGCTCTACGAACGCCAAATGGTAAGGATCCGAGATGAAACTGTGGCGACTCCAGTATTGACTGAATTAGGAAGGAAGTATGCAGGTGGGGCCTCCATCCCATTCCAACAGGTAGAGTCGGGAGATATCTGGCTCTTTGAGTTGCGCCCCAGGAGGTAGTCAGTAGTTGTCATGGCAGCGCTGCTTCTCAAGTGGAATAGTCAGTACCGGATTAACGGAATGACCTGAAGCCGTTTTTCCTCCAAAGGGTGATGCCTCGATAACTCAATAGGGCACTTACGATTAATGCGACCAAAGAAAGCCACACAGGTACGGTCCATACCCCAATCGTAAGGGTTAATCCCCCAAGCATCCGAACCAGATGGAGCAGGGCTATCATGCCGAAGATAGAACCAGAAATCACCAGGTATCTTTCCCTGTCCATTCGTCACCTCCTGTAGAGTCGCCTCAAGACGAATCCCGGTTCGTCAGCGAGACTTCCGTTTAAGTTGCGGTCCTGATGGGTTCGAGAGCAGAATAAGGACATGAACCGACCCCTGCTATTTGCCATCGGTCTGATCGCACTCGGATCAGGTGTCTCTCCGGTCGAAGCGCGTGGGCAGGCTTTCGAGATTTACCTGATTGATGTCGAGGGTGGAGGTGCGACACTGTTCGTGTCTCCGACGGGCCAAACGCTTCTGATCGACACCGGAAACGGCGGACAGCGAGCGGCCAGGGATGCCGGTCGAATCATAAGCGCGATGCGCGACGCCAGTGTCACTGAGATCGATCACCTGATCACGACCCACTGGCATGGAGACCATTACGGCGCGATGCAAGAGCTGGCTAGGCAAGTCCCGGTCCGGCACTTCATTGACCACGGGCCAAGCGTCGAGTCGAATGCCACTGTAGCTGAATTCCTCAGCACTACGTATCGCGCACTGTACCAGGATCGTGAGCACACCGTTGTGACGCCCGGAGATAGGATTCCCCTCGGGAGAGTAGACGTCAGGGTAATCACAGCGGCGAAGCAGGTCATCGACCAGCCGCTTCGGGGTGGAGGCGCAGTGAACCCTTACTGCGTCGACTTCACACGGCAGCAGGAAGACAACGGTGAGAACGCTCAGTCTGTCGGGATCATCGCACGATTCGGAGCGTTTCGAGTCCTCCATCTCGGTGACTTGACTGCGAACACCGAGTTCGAGCTAATGTGTCCCAGAAATCCTATCGGAACCGTCGACCTTTTTGTGGTGACCCACCACGGACAACCCAGCTCGAACACCGAGGTCGTGGTCCACGCGATCGAGGCTCGCACGGCGATCATGAACAACGGAACGAGGAAAGGCGGGCAGCCTGAAGCGATGCAGGTTCTGCACTCCGCTCCAGGTTTGGAGGACCTATGGCAGTTGCATTTCTCTCAACTGAGCGGCCAGGAGTACACCGTTCCCGGACTCTTCATAGCAAACGGGGTCGACGACGAGCCGGGAACGATGCCAATTACTCCGATGACAGGACCTCTACGGGGGCTGGGCGTTTCTCCTGCTCCTATCCACAACGGTGAGGCACACTGGCTCAAGGTCTCTGCACGTGCCGATGGTTCTTTCACTGTGACGAACAACCGCAACGGGTTCACAAAGGAGTACCATTAGGTCTGACCGCCCGGTCTCTTCACCCACGCCATTGAACCCCTTCCGATAGTTGCGATTCTAATTCAGCACACCCAGGGCGATAGTGTGTCCTCCTGAGATTCCATAATGTCCAAAAGATCGGACAGCAGAACGCATAAGGTTACACATCATATCCATGTATTTAAACTATTGTGGTACAGCGGTTTATAATCCGTACATATAATCTGGTATAATGTCTGCTCTTTAATGTGTTAGTGCCCATGTTGACGGGAGGTTGGATACCATAACACGGCTCAACGAAGCCAGGAGGATAAGATGGTAAAAGATTTTGTCAGAATTTTTCCGACTGTTTTGTTGCTTACAATTCTTGCTGGTACTGGACTAACTGCTCAGCTCATTCCGATCCGCACGGTTCCAGTTGCATCTGGAGATCAGTTTCTGACGGTTCCGGCCGAGACGCTTGGGATGGGTGGCGTGACTATCGCGGTGGATGACTCCTTGGCCGACGGTTGGGTGAATCCCGCCAAGGGCGTTTTCATTGGTGAATCTTCCTTTCTGGGCGCCCCCACATTCTATGGAATTTCAGATCATGGTGGTGGTGGTAAGACGTTTCCCATGGTTGGACTATTCCGAGGGGATGCTTGGTTCGGTGGCGCTACGTTGGCAGTTCAGCAGATCGATAACCCCGACGAGCGCATGGGATTCTTCATCGAGCCTAGGGTTATCTGGGACAGTCAGCCTCAACGGCTCAGTGACGTGTCTTCGAGGAACCTCTACGCGCGAGGGTTTATCGGGCGAAGAGTGGACTCTGGGCCATGGTCTGTCGGGTTAGGATTCTCGACAGCAAAGCTCAATGCGATCGATGGAGTTGATCTTTTGTATGCAGGAGCAGATCGGATTGATCAATCAGGAAGTGCTTCGGACGTGCGCCTTGGTCTCTATCGCACCGGAGAGCGTGACCGGCTTTCTTTGGTCGGTGTCTACAACAGAATTTCGATGACACATGATGTGACATGGACCGATTTCATATGGAGAGGCGATGGCCCACCCCTAGCTAGGCGTCGTGTTGAGGTCAATGAAGATAAAACGCGTACCATAGGAGGCCACCTGAATTGGGATCGGGATCTGGACGCTCCTGGATGGCGGATCGGGGTAACCGCTACCGTGAACCAGAAATCGCATCCGAAAATCCCAAATTATCAAATCCAGAACATTCCTAGGGATCCCGGAACCACCTGGGCTTACGAGGCAGGTTTTGGGATTGCTCGGACCCGTGGAGGGACAACGTTCGGGATTGATATGGTCCTACAACCTATCTGGAGCGAAACATGGCAGGAGGCAGACGAACGCGTCACCACTAGCGCGGGCACTGTGATTGAGCCTGGGGGGAGGACGATCGAGAACGAGTTCTTCTTCACGAATGTCATTCTCAGAACAGGACTTTCTCATCAACTCGGAGATCTAGAGCTCCAGGCTGGTCTTGAGATGCGTTCCTATGACTATGAACTCGAGCAGATAAATCACGTCGAGAGGTCCTTCCGGGATCTTGAGGAGTCATGGATGGAGTGGTCGCCGACCATGGGTGCTGTGCTCCATTTCTCTGACGTCGATCTCCGGTATACGGGACGTTTCACAACCGGCACGGGACGACCTGGGATCGCATGGGAATGGGACGAAGGAATAAGGACGATGGACAGTTTGAATGATTTCATCATCGCACCCGAAGGACCTCTCACATTACGGAATGTGCTAGTTCATACCCACCAGTTTTCAGTGAAAATTCCTGTCCGCTAAATGATCAAGATAGGGGCGGGAAAACTTGCGGGGCTCCTCCTGGGATCAACCATAGTGCTCGGTTGTGAGGGCTTGGCCCCAAGTGATCTGGATCTGCTTATTCTCGGTGGAACCCTGATCGACGGTTCTGGTGAGCCATCCTCGCAGATGAACGTCGGCGTTCATGGAGACAGGATCGCTTGGATTGGTAAGGATGGGGCACAGGCCACCGATACCTTGGATGCAATAGGGCTCGTCGTAGCTCCTGGTTTTATTGACGTCCATAGTCACACGGTGCCGGCGCTCATAGAAGTTGAGAGGCGGATGAATGAGGGCGTCCTGCGCCAGGGCGTCACAACTGTGATCGGAGGACCAGATGGCGGCTTCGGTCCCGCAATGATCCGTTCAGTGATTGAAGCCCTGCGAAACAATGGGTCAGGCACGAATGTCGCGGCGTACATTGGGCACAACGCAGTGCGCGAGAGTGTTATGGGAGAGGATCAACAGCGTGCCCCCACTTCTGTTGAACTTGAGGCGTTGAGGGTGCAAGTCAGAGAAGGCATGGAATTAGGAGCACTGGGCTTTTCAACCGGGCTCATGTACGAACCTGGAATGTTCTCTGAGACATCAGAGTTGGTCGAACTCGCTCGAGAAGTGGCTCCCTTTGGTGGTATTTACGACTCCCATGTCCGCAACCCTGTCCACGCATTCGTGGAATCCGATGAGGAGGTAGTCGCGATCTCTGAGGGTGCTGGAATAGCTGGTAAGATTGGACACCTGAAGGCGGTGGGGCTCCATAATGAGGGGCGCATTAACGACGTGATCGCTCTGGTCGAAGGTGCTCGCTCCCGAGGTGTGCAAATTGTGTCTGACCAGTATCCGTACGACGGGGCTGCCACTTCTTCCTTGATTGGCATCATTGTGATCCCGCCATCTATGACAGATCTGCAAGGTCTGTCGTCAGGGTTACGAGGCCCCGGACCTGTTGATACTGATGAACTCGGACGGTTCCGATCGATGCTGGTTAATCCGAGTCGCCGCCCAGCGCTCAAAGAAGCCAGTGAGAATGGGATTGATGGTGGCTTTGCTTGGTTGAAAGCCACGGGGTATACGAGCATGCGGGTCGTGAGTAGCTCTGACTATCCTGAGCTAGTTGGTGTCTACCTTTCCGAACTGGCTGAAGAGGGACAAGACCCGTTCGACACCGTGATGGATCTTATCGCTGGAGCTTTCGACCCAGTCAACATCACCTTGGGAGCCATAACCGAAGAAGATGTTCGAGCCCTCATGGTTCAGCGGTGGAACATGATCGCAAGTGATGGGGCTTATGCGGATGGGAGTGAGTCTAGTCGGGGACACCCAAGGGGGGCTGGTACCTTTGCGCGCTTCCTCGGGCACTACGTGCGAGAAGAGGGTGTCCTGCCATTGGAAGAAGCGATCCGGAAGATCACTTCCCTTCCTGCAGACTTCCTCGGGCTTAACGATCGTGGTCGGATCGCAGAGGGGTATGCGGCGGATCTAGCGGTCTTCGATAAGGAAGTGATCATCGACCGCTCTGACTGGGATCATCCTCAACGCTTCGCGGATGGAATGGTGCACGTGGTGGTTAATGGTGTGCCTGTGCTAAGAGCCGGTAATCTGACTGGACAGGCTCCGGGTACCTTTCTCTCACTCGCTCGGATTCCCTAGGGGCTACTACTCTGGATCCCTGATTCCTTAAGAACGAATAGAACCCCAGGCTGGATAATCATTGACACCTATTTAGCAGCAGGTTTACCGTAAACTTCTGATGAATCAAAATAGGAAGTGGATGCACCAGGCCGTATCAACGTGCCTCTCCACTGTGATGCTCATCATCTGGATCTCGGTTCCGCTCTTAGAGCGCGCTGATCTGGTACACGAGCCGGTTGTAGAAAGCGAACACAACCCATCGACCTGCCCTCCCGCCCATGACCACACCGTTTGCACCCAGGTCGTGGCAAACTTGGCCGCACCTTCGGTTGGGCTCGAAGAGCAGCAACAGCATGTTGTCGTTCGGGATCGTGGCCCAGCTGAAGTGGACATCTTCGTCCACCCCGTGCTTGCTGAAGGACACCCCTCTAGAGCTCCACCTCTGGCCTGACGGCGTAGTACCTGGTCGCTCTCTAGCGACCTTTCTCTAGTGGGTAACTCTTGAGGGCCCACTCCTGTCAGCACTGAGAGAAAGAGGGCAACACATCATGTGCATTAGTAGGGCGAGCATTATCCGTCGTGGATGGAGGGTGCTCCTACTCACAATCCCGATCTTGGCTAGTCCTGGGGGTTCAGTCGCCCAAGAAAGAGTCGATTCTCTACAAGCGGAGGTCGAGCGTCTTACGGCACTCGTCGACAGCCTCATCCGGGAAGTTGCTAGTCTCCGCATCTCCGGTCCCGAAGAGGAAGTCCAGGACGCGCTTGCTCAACTCCGGAATGCGGCCCAAGCGGCTGCTGCCATCGATGAACCCGCAGGTTCTACAGATCCACCTATGGAGCAAGAATTCGTTGGTCGGCAGCGTTCGTTGCAAGCGCTCAACCCAGAGATCAGTGTCAACACTGATCTCTTTGGGCACATGAATTCGGATGATACCAGCGAGGATAATTTCTTTGCACGGGAGTTTGAGATCTCGATCGTCTCAAATCTGGATCCCTTTTCGCGTGCGAAAATCTTCATATCGCGTCACAACGAGGGAGGGGAGCTCTCGCCTTTCAAGGAAGGACCCGATGGTCATAGTCATGGGGAACACGAGGGCGGCTCAGGCTTTGCGGTTGAAGAGGGTTATGTCGAGTGGGTTGGGTTACCAGGTGGCATCGGGCTCAAGCTCGGAAAGTTTTTCCAGCAACTCGGTCAACTGAACCGCTGGCATTCTCACGCTCTGCCATTCCAGACGCGTTCGCTTCCACACCTCTCGTTCATCGGCCCGGAATCCTTAGCGCAGACAGGAGCTTCATTTCATTGGCTTGCACCCTTCGGTGGTGTCGGTGGCACGTATGAAGCTACGCTGGAAGTGACACGCAGTGAGAACAAGATGCTATTCGGTGAATCAGGCGGTCTCTCGGTATTAGGGCATATCAACGGCTTCTGGAATCTATCTTCTTCGACTGATCTTGATCTTGGCCTTAGCTGGATTAACGGCACGTTCAAGGACGATGAGCGATCCCTGGATCGCGCTCTTTATGGAGCGGAAGCGGCGATTACATGGCGCCCTCCAGGGCGATCCCGGTATCAAGGGTTGTCTTTCCGGGGTGGCATCATGGCAGTGGATGTAATCGCTCATGGAGATGAGCACGAAGAGCATGAGGAAGAGCACGAGGTCTCGGAGCACGCTTTTGGATTTTGGGGGATGGGAGAGGTTCGGCTTTCTCAGAGCTGGCTCATGGGTGCCAGGCTAGGTAGAAGTGGAAGTCCGGAAGACCCCCATAAGACGGCCTGGCTCATCTCGCCAACACTGAGTTGGTGGCAAAGTGAATATGTCAGACTCAGACTTGAGTATGATTTGCTCGGTAGGAGTTTTATGGATGGTCGGGAAGGGAGACTGCTGCTCCAGGTGACTTTCGCAATGGGCCCCCACAAGCATGAGACCTACTGAGATCATGGCAGGTCTAGACGAGGTGCGTGGGTGCGCTACGGAGATCAAACGATGATGAGGATAGTATTGATAACCTTTCTGCTGCTTGCACCATCCGGCCACAAGGAGCAGAGCAGAGCCCCTGTGCGTGTGGTCGCGACCCTACCCGTCTATGCAGAGATCACTCAACAGGTAGGTGGGCCAGAGGTAACGGTATCGTCGATCGCGAACCCAAATGAGGATGCCCACTTCGTGCGGCCGAAACCAAGTTTTGCGCTCGATATTCGTCGGGCTGATATGTTCGTCACCACCGGACTCGACCTAGAGCTGTGGGTGCCGACCTTACTCGATAGGGCTGGTAATCCGGACGTCCTGGAAGGAGGGCGTGGCTATGTGACTGCGTACACGGGTGTTGAGCTTTTGGATGTGCCCATCACTGCGGATCGGAGTGGTGGAGATGTTCACATCTTCGGTAACCCTCACCTGACCACCGACCCACTCCGGGCGCTACAGGTTGCCCGCAACATCACGACGGGGCTCAAGAGAGTCGCACCGGATCGAGCTGCACACTTCGATGCCGGTCTCGCAAACTTCGCTGAACGGATTTACCAGCGGCTATTCGGGGAACGCCTCGTCGAGCTCATAGGTGGAGAAACCCTAGAGCAACTCGCGCTGAACCGGACGCTGTTCGAGTTTCTAGAGCAACAGGAATTTGAGGGTGCCCCCCTGATAGGGTCTCTTGGTGGATGGCTCGAAACAGCCGCCCCTTTCCGTGACCAAGAGATGATTTGCTATCACAAGAACTGGGCATACTTCGAAGATCGATTCCAGGTACGCTGTGCAGATTATGTGGAGGCGAGGCCCGGCATTCCGCCAACCCCCGGACATGTAGCTCAACTCATAGCTCGCATGCGTGAGGAGAATCTGAATGTGCTCTTCTCCGCGACGTACTTTGACCAGAGCAAAGTAGAGGCCGTCGCAAGTAGGGGTGATGCGATTTTTGTCCGGGTTCCGCTCTCACCCTACGCCAGAGAAGGTGTGGATGATTACTTCACATTGGTTGATACGTGGGTAACAGAGCTCTCCCAGGCCTTTACCAGCCGATGATTTTCGTACGGGGATAAGGCAATGCTCGACCTGATGATTCCACCGATAGTAGCGGCGCTTGTCATCCTCTCGATCCATGCTTACCTGGGCCTGCACGTTATTGCTCGTGAAGTGATTTTCATCGATCTCGCCTTCGCTCAGATCGCAGCCCTCGGAACGACTGTGGCCCTTCTGATGGGGATCGAGTCCGGCACAACGATGTCATTGCTGTTCGCCCTTGGGTTCACTCTTCTCGGCGCGCTGCTCTTCTCGCTGACCCGCATGGAGAAGTCGGCTGTGCCTCAGGAGGCGATCATCGGGGTCTCGTATGTCGTGGCGTCGGCTGCAGTGATTTTACTGGCCAGCCTTACCGCGGAGGGGTCCGACCATCTCCGGGAGACGCTTACCGGTACTTTGATCTGGGTTAACTGGCCTACCATTGGCAAGATCGCAGGGGTGTACACAGCCGTAGGACTCTTTCACTACGTTTTGAGACAAAAGTTTTTGGCCCTGACCTTCGCACCAGAGCGGGTCGGAAACATTAGGCTTTGGGACTTCGTATTTTATGTGACCTTTGGGATCGTAATCTCTCTCTCAGTCGAGATTGCGGGGGTACTTATGGTCTTCACTGGGCTCGTGATCCCTGCGGTGATTGCTTTTCTCTACACAAACCGCTTTGGACTTGCGCTCCTGATTGCGTGGGGTGCTGGAACTTTAGCTATCCTGAGTGGCATCGGTGCTTCGTTTTACTGGGATTTGGCGACCGGCCCACTTCTTGTGTGCACGTTCGGTGTAACTCTGATCGTGGCGGCCGTGCTCCGCCCGCTTCTGGGCATCCGGCCTGATCGCGAGATTGTAGTGGCCAGCCTCGAGCTGGACGACTAACTACTTCAGTCCGTCATGAGGAAGTTCTTCGTGTCTCCGGCATGATAAACCCTACACGACAACACTCCCGACTGTGGTTGCTGTAGCGCATCTGCCCGGTCCATTGAACATTCTTGAATCCCGTATTCATCTTTCAGTCTGTCCCGCCTTGGGAGTCTTCTCATGAGACGTTACACGCTATCTCGTAGCCTACTTACACTGTTAGTTCTCGCGTTTGTGATTGGCGGCCTAGAGGCACCGGCTCAAGAGAGCTCTTCACGTCTCAAGGTCGATCATTATCTCGATTGGGAGTTCGTACAAAACCCTCAACTGTCTCCGGACGCAACCCAATTGGTGTACGTCCGTGAGTGGATTGATAAAATCAACGATAGGCACGCATCTGAAGTTTGGATTATGGACGCCGATGGCGACCGCAACCGCTTTTTACTAGAAGGCGGATCGCCAGCTTGGTCTCCAGATGGGACCAGGGTTGCTTTCGTGAAGCAGGGCGACCCACAGGGTGCACAGATTTTCGTGCGTTGGATGGACGCAGAAGGGGCGGTATCGCAGGTGACCAGGCTCACAGAATCCCCATCAAGCCTTCAGTGGTCGCCAGACGGTAATTGGCTCGCCTTCAATGTGTTGGATAAAGCTCCGATGGATCCCGCATGGCAGATTGAGATGCCCCAGCGCCCCGAGGGTGCAGATTGGACGGCACCTCCGAGGATCGTGGAGAAGCTCAATTACAGACGTGATGGTTCTGGGTGGTCACCTGTGGGATCGAGGCACATCTATGTTGTGTCCGCCTCAGGCGGCACAGCTCGGCGTGTGACCAGTGGGGATTTTGACCATGGTTCGCCGCAATGGACGCCAGACGGTCAGAGCATTTTGTTCTCAGGTCTCAGAGCTGAGGATGCCGAGTATCAATACCGGGAATCGGCACTGTATTCGGTAGACGTAGCGTCGGGCAATATTCGACAAATCACGAACCGACGGGGAAGTGAAACCAACCCCCTTCCTTCGCCGGACGGAAGCTTGATCGCATACCAAGGTGACGAGTTCACGACGGATACTTACACGGAAAGAGAGCTCTACGTAATGAACGCGAATGGTTCTGGCTCCCGGGTCATCGCCCGCGAGATGGGAGGCATTGGCAATGTGACTTGGGCTGCGGACGGACGTGGTCTCTATTTCACAGCCTCGATGCGTGGGACTTCGAATCTTTGGTTCGTGCCACTTAACGGAGAGCCGCAGAGTATCACCGAGGGGAACCACATGCTCTCGACCACGGACATCGCGGATGACGGATCGGTAGTTGGAATCCGGACATCATACTATGAGCCTGGGAGCCTGGTGACCTACTCACTCCACAGCCCTGGAGAAATCCGTGTGCTTAAGGGGACAAATGAGGCCGTGCTGTCTCAGGTAAAATTAGGTGAGGTCGAAGAGATTTGGTACAAATCCGTTGATGGGCTCCAAATCCAAGGGTGGATCAACAAGCCCCCGGACTTCGATAGCTCAAAAAAATATCCACTTATTTTGCGCATCCACGGTGGTCCGCACTCGATGTATAACTCCGGGTTCGACTTCAAGAACCAAGATCATGCGGCAAATGGCTACGTGGTTCTCTACACAAACCCACGGGGCAGCTCAGGTTACGGCTCGGAGTTCGGGAATGCGATCAATTATGCCTATCCCTCGATGGACTATGACGACTTGATGGTTGGCGTCGATTCGTTAATAGCCCGAGGCTACATCGACGAGAGAAACCTCTTCGTTTATGGAGGCTCAGGTGGTGGGGTGCTGACGTCTTGGATCGTGGGCCACACGGATCGTTTTACGGCCGCTGTAGCGAAGGCACCCGTGACGAACTGGATGAGTTTTGTCGGTACGACTGACGGAGCAAGCTGGTACTTCGATTTCGAGAAACACTTCTGGGAGGACCCGTCAGAGCATTTGCAGCGCTCTCCGCTCATGTACGTCGGCAATGTCACAACGCCCACGATGCTCATGACAGGTGAACGGGATCTGCGCACGCCGATGGAGCAAACCGAGCAGTACTATAGAGCGCTAAAGCTCCGCCAAATCCCGACAGCGATGGTTCGTCTCACGGACGGATGGCACAGTCGAAGCCGTCCCCCAACTAACTTCATACGCGTGCAACTCTTGCTGAGGAACTGGTTCGATCGCTACAAGGTCACTGGCGATCCCGTTACCGATGGAGGACTTGGGGTGGGGGATAGATAAACAATTGTGATCTTGACGCCCCAGGGGAGGCTCAGTTTCTGAGCTGAAGTCCTATCCCCAAGTCGAGACTCAATGAAACGGCGTGGTCCTTCCTGATCGCAGTGCTCGCGTGATGTCGTCGGTACATCAGTCCTGGGGAGAATCGGAGTTTCCCAGCAGAGAAAGCCAAGCCAAGACCCGCTTCGAAACCGATACCTCCGTTAAGGTCATCGGTTTCAACGCCCGTTCCACCATAGAGTAGCCCGAGCTGCAACCAAGGACCCCCGCGGCTCAGGGTAAGCCCGAGGCGCACGTCGTTTCCCGTGAACGTGATATCACGGTCGGTACAGAAGCCGTTGACACATCCAAACTGAGTTCGCACGAATCCAACGTATAGGCCGAGTGCTCCTGACGTCTGAAGGGAAACTAACCCGGCAACTGACAACCCTGGCTCGACCTCCATTGCAGCTGCAGTGGCGGTATGGCTCCCAACTGCGGTGCCTCCCCGGAACTCAGCGTATATCTGTGCCCCCACTGGTT
Organism: Gemmatimonadales bacterium UBA1142; assembly: GCA_002311875.1. Lineage (GTDB taxonomy): Bacteria > Gemmatimonadota > Gemmatimonadetes > Longimicrobiales > Gaopeijiaceae > UBA1142. Next base: position 22,839 of record DCAD01000020.1, read on the forward strand.
CATGGAGTTGGCCGAACATCCCAAAGACAAATAGGGATAGAGTGAATGTTCCACGCTTAAGGGGAGTCCTCATTCCATACCGCCGATAATTCGACGTGTGACAACTCCGTCTGTGACCAGCACATCCACTTCTGGCGAGACTGGGAGTGTTTCATCCCATTCCCTGATTATTGACTGGATGCGACCCGTTTGCCGGTTGGTGATTACCGCGAGATTGGGACCGGGCACGGCGCCTCCAAGTTCGACTTGACCCTCAGGGCCTAGCAACTGGATCCTATCGAGTTCATCAGCTGCTCCAGCATCAAACGGAAGGGCGAAATAGAAATGACCGCCGTCGATGTACTCAGTCTCGGTAAGCGAGAAATTGAGTGAGAATAATGAGCCGCCGTTCTCGTTGAATCCCTCGATCCGATACGGACCATCACCATCCGGGAGAACTGCTGGTGCGTTCATGTGAATCGCAGGTTCCAGTGTAAGTACGCCGTCGTCAGATCCCCCCCATAGGATCAGGACATCTTCAGATGGCTGAGACCTGTCAGATTGTCGTGAACTGGGCCCCTCGTTCATGCGGAACGCAAGGGATTTCTGAAAATGGTAATCACTAATCCACTCAGGGTTACAGTACGACATGAGGTCTTTGATGACCCCAGGGTCCTTGAGTTCCCCCAGGCCGGAAGCTCCGCGCGGATCGTATCCCCATTTCCCGATAAAGCCGCCCGAATAGGGATAGTTTTGGTCTGGGCCCGAGGGTCCTCCACAAGGAGCGTGGCGCAGGCGCATGTTGTGACCCAGTTCATGGGCTAGGGTGAACTCTGATGGTCGCCCAACGCTTGTTGGTCTACCGATATAGCCAAGTCCACCCCACGCTGATCCTTGGGGGAGGGTAACAGCCCCGTAGTAGTAGTGACCCGGTCCATCTGGATCTGTTCTTCGCAAGAGATCGATCTCTCTGAGAAAGCTACTCCATCCTGATTTCTCAGTGAGATTAACCAGTGTTGTGTAGGTCTCCCTGACATCGACCTCAAACTCAGAAATTGGGTATACCAGCCGTGTGTACTGCACCTGGTCGGCGTACTCAGAAAGGTTGCCGGTCCAATTGAAGATCTGACCAGAGGAAGCCGGGAAGGGGGATCCGGGGGCTAACACCGGCACGACGCGCAAGCGGAAAGGCTCTACTTCCCTGGTGATGAGTGCCGTACGACCTGATTCAGGTACGCGCACGGAGCTTCCGGCAGCCAGCGGTATGACTCTCTCAGGATCCAACTCGATCACCAGTTCTACGCCGGGCTGTAATACGGTCCCCGGGACACGCGTGTTGTAGGACCTGTTCAGTTGGCTTTGATCCGGGGATACGGGCAGAAAATACAGCGGAGACAGCATCCGGACCGAGTAGACGACCTCATCTCCGGAATAAAACGACGCCCTCACCGTAGGTTCGAAGAAGCTCATTTGGTCGCCGGTCATAAAGACCCTAAGCAGTGCGTCTTTCCCGACGATAAGAGGAACACTGCCCGTGAGAGTTTGCACACTTTGTATCAAGTGAACGAAAGGTGCGGAAAGCTGGACCTCGGTTGGATTCACTCGGACTCGGGTTTCAGCCAGGAGCCCGGCAACTTCTCCGGCCACCGTCACCTCTCCGCCCCTGAGGCCTTCCATGGAACCGTCACCTGATACTCTCAGAATCTGTGGATCCGAGATCGACCAAGCTGTTCGGGCCCACGTTGGTAGTGGCGTGAACGGCTGTTGATTTTGATCGGTGACGACAGCTCTCAACGCCGCGGTGTGCCCTTTCGTCAAGACTGTGTCGATCGGAAGTACGGACAGAGCGGTTGGATTCCGATCAGGTTCTAGCGCCAGATCAGAACAACCCATTCCGGCAACGAGAACCGTGGTAGTCATGAGCATGGTGACTAGAGTACGAATATCGGTCACTCCTACTGAGTGGCGCTTCTTCTACGCACGTAATTCTATAGATGGTGGAACATTGCAACCGCTGTGGCACGAGGGTCAAGCGGAGGGTTTCCCCGATAGCCTTTTGACTAGTCGTTGAGAAGCCTCACTCACCAGGGTTAGCTTAGCCACTGTGACACCTGCGCCTGTAGCTCAGCTGGATAGAGCATCGGCCTTCTAAGCCGAGGGTCCCAGGTTCGAGTCCTGGCAGGCGCGTTCTTCTGGAGTAGGATCTCACGGCCTTGGTAGGACCTTAACATTTGGGGTCCAAATCCCATCACTTAATTCAGACTAGCGGCTCGATCTTTCTATTCAGAGTTTTGCCAAAGGAGAGGCCTGGTGATGACCGCGTATCTAAGAGTGGGCGTCTTGTTTGGGGTTCTGGCGAGTGTGGTATCGTGTGCATCTTCTGACAAAGACATAACCGGTGTGGATGTTGTGGTGCCAGAAGTCTTCAGCAAGTTCGACAACGCTGTGGAGATTAGTTCGGCCGGTAGTTTCATCGTACTGCGCTCCAATGGCATCCCGAACCATCCGAGTCCGTATTTCAATGTGAATGACTCTCGCTGGGCTGCCTACAACGGCACGAACCCGAATTTCCACTTGAACCCTAACCGGATAGTAGAGCAGCAGTACACGTTTCGTATTCCGGCTGACCCTAAGGCAAGCGCGAATCCACGTTCTACACCACTCGGTCCGATCGGGATTGCAGCGAACGGGGTGGCTATCTTCAACCAGTATGCCGGTCCAAGTCGTCCTCTCACTTTCGAAATCGATTCGTTCGACCAATACAACGGGCATCCTGCGCCGATGGGCGAGTACCATTATCACATTGAGCCGCTCTATATCACCGTCACGTCTGGGACGGATAGTCTCGTTGGCTTCTTGCTCGACGGGTTCCCGGTTTATGGACCGGAAGAGGCGGGAGAGCTAGTCACGAACGCTGACTTGGACGAATACCATGGCCACGTTGGTGTGACTAATGATTACCCCAACGGGATCTACCACTACCACATCACAGCAGAAGACCCCTACATCAATGGAAGTGGGTTCTACGGGACGGCGGGAACGGTGTCGGGATGAAAATGATTCCTGGTTTGGCTGTTGCATGTGTGCTCTTAGCAGGAATTATTGGCTCTGGCAGCACGAACCTCAATGTTCTTGATGATGACCCCCGCCTATTCATGAGCGGCGGTGTTCTTGAATTCGAAGGCCAGCCTTTCATGGGCACTCGTGAGGGTCGAGCCGAAGACGGTGCGGTCGTCGAGCGTATGCCGTTCCGAGATGGTTTTCGGCATGGTGTGGCTCGGGCTTGGTACGCAAACGGAGTACCTCGGTATGAGCGTCGTTATGTAGAGGGTGATGAAGATGGACTTCACCGAGGCTGGTATCTGACTGGGGGACTTAAGTTCGAATTCCGATTTGAGGATGGTTTGCTTTCGGGGTTAGCTCGGGAGTGGTTCGAGGACGGGATTCTCTTTAAGGAATTCCGTTACGTGTTGGGACACGAGGACGGGTTACAGCGGATGTGGTATGAAGACGGGGAACTCCGCGCAAATTATGTGGTGATGGATGGACGGAGGTACGGGAGGATCGGAGCGAAGGGTTGTGTAAGCTTCATAGATGTCGGAGCAGAGACGTGAGCCGAATCGCACTGGGTCTTGCTCTCGTGTTGTCCGGATGCCAAGGAATCCAATCGCCGGTCCCTTATTATATAGATCGCGATCTAACACCAGTGTGGCTGAATGAAGCTTCTGCCAATGGTGTCCATAGGATTCCCGAGTTCAGCCTACTTAATCAGGCGGGAGAGCGAGTAACTGAGAAAGATTTCGACGATAAGGTCGTGATCACGAGCTTCTTTTTCACAAATTGCGCTCAAGTTTGTCCGATCCTTAAGTCCAGACTCTCGACGCTCCAGGATGATTACTTGGATGACGACCGAGTCATGCTTGTGTCGCATTCCATCATACCCGAAGCTGATTCAGTGAGTGTGCTCGCGCGGTACGCAGAGCGGAACGGAGTGGCTCGCCGGACGTGGCAGCTGCTTACGGGAACCCATGAAGAACTCTATGGGTTGGCTCGAGATGGATATTTCGTGAATGTCGACACCGGTGCTGGAGACACTCAAGGGACCGACCTTATCCATACAGAGACAATCTTGTTGCTCGATGGCGAGAGACGAATCCGAGGCGTCTATAGCGGTACGATTGAGCTGGAGATGGTTAGGATCCGGCAAGACATAGAGGAGCTTCTAGCTGTCGAGCAAGAACAGCTTCAGTAGTCTACTAGCGTTATCCTGGGAGGCTTAGCAGGTTGATTTGCCGGTGCCTAACTTTGGTTTATGCATAGAGCCCTGATCGTGCGCAAATACTTACTCGTCAGTTTGTTGCTGTTGGGGGCATGCGACCCTCCCACTTCTCCCAACGGCGTGACGTCACTGACGATTAATCCGTCGACCGTAAGTTTTGATGCGCTGGGTGACACCATCCAAGCAGCTGTCAGTATCGGCGGCGCGAGTGACGCGGTGGTAAAGTGGTCTGTCTCAGATTTGTCTGTTGTGAAGGTCTTGTGCTGGTCCGGACAGACGTGTCGTTTCATCTCCGTTACGAATGGTACGGCTACGCTCACAGTATCCTCAGGCTCAGTTACTACCACCGCACCTATCGAGGTCGCCCAGCTTCCTGCGAGCTTCGAGTTGTCTGATACAGCGCTAAGCTTCTCAGCATTAGGTGATGAAACTCAGCTCACGATCGCACCTAAAGACCGGATGGGTTATGAGATGAGCGGTGCTGAGGTGGTTTGGGCCACATCTGACGAATCCATCGTAGCTGTCTCCGATTCTGGTTTGGTTACCGCAACCGGAATCGGTGATGCAACAATTACGGTAACCTCCGGCTCCCTGGAAGCTACTGCTTCGGTCATAGTCAAGGTGTGGACATCGGTCTCAGTCGGGCAGTCCCACACCTGTGCCCTTACGACTTCAGCTGAAGCGTATTGCTGGGGCTCGAACGGATACGATCAGTTAGGACTCGGTGATAGCATGAGTGATACAGCAGAGGTTGGCACCCCAACTCTCGTGAGCGGTGGACACTCTTGGGAGTCGATCTCATCTGGAGATCAGCACACTTGTGGCGTGAGCGTAGCGGGAGACGCCTACTGCTGGGGAAGAGCCGATTACAGCCGCATAGGTGACGGTACAAGTGGTTCGACCCGCCCAAGCCCGACTCTCGTTATTGGTGGGCATTCCTGGGGCTTGATCTCAGGAGGGAGGCGTCACACCTGCGGAATCACGAGGTACACTGAAGTGGGTTGCTGGGGGGATAACTATTACCGACAGCTGGGTGACAGCACTCGTACTAGACGCTCGAGTCCTAGGTTGGTTTCAGGTGGTCATGCCTGGCAATCGATCTCGGCGGGATACGACCACAGTTGTGGGGTTACCACGTCTAGCCAGGCGTACTGCTGGGGGAATGGACAAGCGAGTAAGCTGGGTTATGGGGATAACGAAAGCCGTATAGCTCCAACTCTTGTGCGTAATGGCTACGTATGGCAATCGATCTCAGCGGGCCGCTATCACACATGCGGAATAGTGGCTACAGCTGAAGCATATTGCTGGGGGTACAACGGGAATGGGCGGCTCGGTGATGGGACATATAACTCAACAGTTCCGGAGCCCAGAGCGAGAGTGGTAGACATTATGGACGGATGGCAATCAATCGTTGCGGCCTATGCCCACACCTGTGCGGTGACGGTGATAGGTGAGGGGTACTGTTGGGGTTCCGGTGGTTCAGGACGTTTAGGTAATGGAACGTCAGGCACGCGCCGCCGTCCGACATTGATAAATGGTTTGCACGAGTGGGAAATGATCTCCTCACGCTGGTACCACAACTGCGGAGTGACGACGGACGGTGCGATCCACTGCTGGGGTTCTGGTGGTTCAGGCCAACTAGGTGATGGGCGACTATCCACGAGTGGGCTCCCAGTCAGGATTCTTGCAGCATGGTAACCCGATATCGGGCGGTGCCGGCGAGAACCACCTCTAAAGGTTTGAGGTCCATAAGATCCACGTTGGGGTCGTACGGTAGTACCACGGTGCGAATTTTTTGCTGTGGTATGCTCTTGGTGTTCGCTGCGTGCGATGCGGAGCAGGTAACGGCTCCCACCACGCCGACATCGATTACGATTGATCCTTCAAGCCTCAGCCTGACAGCGCTGAATCAAGAGGGCCGACTCACGGCAACGGTCAGAGATGAGAATGGCGGTGTAAAGGAAGAGGCTCCGGTAACTTGGACGACCTCAGATCGGAATGTAGTGGCCATATTTGCTGCTCTCGGCTTGGTAACTTCGCGTGGCGAAGGGACGGCTACGATCACCGCTACCTCGTGTTCTGGGAACTGTGCTGCAACGGCGACTGTCACTGTTAATCAAGAACCCGCTTCGGTCGCGCTATCTGATAGCATGCTGATTTTCTCCGAAGCAGGTGTGACGGTTCAATTAACAGCCAAGGTCGTAGACCTAGAGGGTTACCCGGTTGCTGGTGACACCGTGACTTGGTCAACCTCAGATTTGGGCGTCGCGACTGTATCTTCCACGGGCTTAGTTACCTCTGTCGCAACCGGAACTGCAGATATCACAGCCACTTCTGGATCCGCTAGCGCGACCGCGTACGTCATAGTTACCCAGTGGTCATCAATCTCCGCTGGAGTCTACCACACCTGCTCGAAGCTTGGAGAGGGAGCGTACTGCTGGGGCAATAACGCCTCCGGTCAATTGGGTGATGCCGCTACATCCAGCTACAGGTCGGTAGCAACGCATGTGGTTGGTCCACCGGATACCTGGCAGTCGGTCTCCGCCCGATATGATCACAGCTGTGGTTTTGCCCATTCAGGTGAGGGTTACTGCTGGGGTGAAAACAGCCTGGGACAGATCGGGAACGGTGATACGACAGATGTCGCGGTCCCGACCGCGATGACCGACACCCGCTCCTGGGGTTCGATTTCTGCGGGCTGGTATCACAGCTGTGGCGTGACTCCTTCAGGTGAAGGCTATTGCTGGGGTGAGAATCCGCAGGGGCAGTTAGGGAATGGTGATAGCATAGACGTGTGGACCCCGACACCCGTGAGTGGTGGCCACGCATGGGCATTGATCTCAGCGGGAGGAAACTTCAGCTGTGGAGTGACAACGTCAGGTGAGGGGTACTGCTGGGGGTATAACTATTGGCGTCAGTTGGGTGATGGCACGCGCACAAGCCGTCCACTTCCGACCCTCGTCAGCGGTGGCCATACGTGGGCATCAATCTCCACAGGAAGATATCACTCCTGTGGCGTTGCAACGTCCGGAGATGGTTACTGTTGGGGATATGGTAATTACGGTCGGCTAGGAAACGGAAGCACCAACCACCGTTCGGTTCCAACCCCGGTGAGTGGTGGCCATACGTGGGCAGCTATTGCTGCAGGAAACCGATACCACACGTGTGGAGTGACTACGTCCGGAGAGGGCTATTGCTGGGGACGAAATCGTTATGGTCAGGTCGGCGATGGTGCGACGAGCAACCGTTTGATCCCGACGCTGATTTCTGGAGAACACGTTTGGGAGTCAATATCCACAGGGGGGTACCACGCTTGTGGATTGACAGTGGGTGGTGGAGCCTATTGCTGGGGCCGGGATAATTATGGGCAGTTGGGCAATGGTTTAGCCGAGGATGTTCGGGTACCGATTAAGATCTTCATGCCCTCCTAGGTCGATACCCAGACCGGCCATCCTTGAGCCGGGCACAGGATCTTTGACTCGTGCCTGAACTCATCAGCACATCAGCAGGGCAGCTTCCATACTACGTACCAGGTCCGCACTCTGATGCCTGGAAGCAGAGGGTATCACCACCAGCCGGGATATGACCTGTCCTATCCAGAATCCCGTCTAATCTGACATTCGCGATCGATGGTCCGTTGGCACCCATTGTAACGAGCGTAACATGATCGAATGACATCTGGCTCGATGATTGGGAGCCTCCTGTAGTGCCGAGCATGATGTAGTCTCGGCTGTTTCTTACGGTGTGCGAATACGTGTGGAAGTGTCCGTTGAATAGGGTGTAAGGACGATTCAATAGGGCAGCTTCGATTGCTGCAAAGTCGGGCTCATCCTCATTCTGCCAGACAGGCTTGTGCATGAAGAGCAGTGTCCATCGAACATCAGGATAGTCGCGGAGCACGTCGACAAAATAACCGGCCTGCTCGGGTCCGATCTCGCCGGTCATTCGCTCGGGCATCTGGTAGTACTCCATCCCCTGAGCTCCCTCAGGATCTTCCGCTCCAACACTGAGAGCTGCTGCGCGAGCTTGGTATATTTCGCGCATACGTTCAGGGGTGTAATCCTCTGAATCCAGCGCCAAGAAAAGCACGTCCTTGTATATAAAGTGATAGTATCGGGTGCCATACCTTGTCTCCCACATCTCTCTCATGACTTGGTTCGTCAGATCGTGGTTCCCGCCGACGCGGAATACAGGAGCCGCAACCCGGGCAGCTCGCTCATCGAAAGAATCCCATTCTTTCACGAGTTGTGTCTCATCTTCAGTTCCACCCTCGATGAGGTCACCGACACTCAGGATGAGCTCGGGACGCAAGAGAGACAGCTGCTCCATCGCAACCTCAAATACCCGCTGCCGCTCTCCTCCGTTCAGGTCAGAAAATATAGCGAATGTGAACTTTCCCTCAGCATCGTCGAAGCTGTCATGGGACCAAGGCGTAGCGTAGGTGGCTGAATCATGTCGGAAAGTGTTTGCGTTTGGTTCCGAGCAGCCAAGGAAACAAGTTAGAAGCACGAATAGTGATCTTTGCAGTGTGACCATTTGGGTACTCTCTGCTGAGAAGGTTGTCGGGGTCTTGAGCGGATCCCCAGTTCAGAGTTTTGCGTGGATGATAAGGTCCAGATTATCTGATTCGGTTCATCTTGCGCGCGTCAAAAAGCCTCTTCCAGATTAGGTTTACGCTCAATCTAGGATTGCTTAGCTTTTCGCGCTTACAAGCGCGAAATTCTTGAGAGGAGCCTCTCTTGAGTAGTCCTCAAGTACTGTTGCAGTGATGATCGATGGTGGGCGTAGCTCAGTTGGTTAGAGCGCCGGGTTGTGGTCCCGGAGGTCGCCGGTTCAAATCCGGTCGTCCACCCTTTCTGATAGTTCGTCAAAGTAGGGTATCGTTAGGGGGTGGGGAGCTGTTGACCCCCTTGTAAGGCGTGATTATCCTTCTGTCCTCGCAGCGGGCGGCCGTCGGATTGCCGTCGCTGCGTTTTGCTCGCAGAGGAGTTCCCTACCTGCCGCTTCCGCGGCGTAAGAACACTCCTGTGCGAGCATTCCAAGCTGATTGAAAACTGAGGTTTCGAGTGTGATTTGAGCGGGCCCAAGCGGTGGGCACTACGTCCTACCGCATTCGATCTTAGGGTCGATTGGGTCAACCAACGTAGATTCCGAACGTTTGATCGGAAGTACAGGTCGCGTTCGCTTGGAGCTATTCAAGCTTTTTCTCAACGGAGAGTTTGATCCTGGCTCAGGACGAACGCTGGCGGCGTGCCTAACACATGCAAGTCGAACGAGGACCAGGGAGCTTGCTCCTTGTAACCGAGTGGCGAACGGGTGAGTAACACGTGACCAACCTGTCCTAGGGTGGGGGACAACCTGGGGAAACCCGGGCTAATACCGCATGATGTCTCGTCCTCGAATGGGGATGGGATCAAGGAGGGCCTCTGCTTGCAAGCTCTCGCCCAAGGAGGGGGTCGCGACGTATCAGCTTGTTGGTGGGGTAACGGCCCACCAAGGCTATGACGCGTAGCGGGTCTGAGAGGATGACCCGTCACATTGGGACTGAGATACGGCCCAGACTCCTACGGGAGGCAGCAGTGGGGAAT
>DCAD01000020.1:32875-33005 GCA_002311875.1 Gemmatimonadales bacterium UBA1142
CGTTGTTCGGAATTACTGGGCGTAAAGGGCGGGCAGGCGGTCCGTTAAGTCTCCTGTGAAAATCCGGGGCTCAACCCCGTGAAATGCAGGAGATACTGGCAGACTAGAGACCGGTAGAGGCTAGCGGAAT
>DCAD01000045.1:0-16043 GCA_002311875.1 Gemmatimonadales bacterium UBA1142
TAGGAGGAGTCGGCGGGGCCGTGGTACTGTCTCCACACCCTGTGAGGAGTAAAACAGCCGCTAACGCGTGTAGCTTGAACCTCATTCTTTCAGATTCCGTGACCGCATGCCGCATAAGATGCAGTGCGGTTTTATCCTTGCGCTACCCCCCCCGGGGGGGGGCTGAATGGATTGTTGATGTCAGAGTCCCAGAGCCTCCCGAAGTTGTGCTGCAGACATCCCACGAACGTAGACGGAGGTTCCCCGATCGAATTCGCGCGCGCGCGCCAGGTTACCAACGAATACGGGATCGAAGCCTGCATCTTCTACAAGTCTCGCTGTGACTTCCGCTGCCTCTCGGTCATCTGCAGCGATTGGGATGCCGATGCGTTCCGGAGTTCTAGGGGCATCCCGGACCATGGTAAAGCTCAACGCGCTGAATGAGCGCACGAGACGCACACCAGGCAGGTATTCAGCTGAAGCAACTCCAGTTCCGCGGGCGATCGCATCATTGGCCATAGGACCGTCGCGGTCCTCGCGAGGGTTCCCGCAATCGATCACGATTTTATCCCGCATCAGTGCAGCGTAATCGCGCCCCACCTGAGGTAGTGCTCCGTAGGGTACTGCGATGAGGATCACCTCACCGAAGCTGGCTGCTGCGTCAGGCAGGCCTGCTTGAGCATTTTCACCTGCTGAGGCAACCAGGTCGGTGAGCTCCTCTGGGTGTCGAGATGAGAAGAAGATGTGATGTCCTGCTTCGGCCCACTTCAGGCCCACAGCACCACCCATTCGTCCGGAGCCGATGATACCGATACGGAGCGCTTCCTGATTCCTAAGAATGACTTGAGAGATCGCCGGGAGCTGTCCTACGGCGAGTCCAGCTACCGCGGTTCCCACACCGTACAAGAAGTTCTTTCTCGTGATCTCTTTGTTATAGCTCTTGGCCAATCTTTCCTCCGGAGCAACGATCCACTATGAACCTCCAAGATGTATGCCGTGTCTGTATCCACGCCAGCGCGTAACAGAGTTAGCTGGGATTCCTGACCTGGGTCGGGATCGATCTGGCGGTGGAGATTCCATTTCCTAGCTCTCCATAGGATCCCAGACCCCAGCAGTATGCCTCATCTGAGGTGGTCACGCCGCACGTGTGGTACCCTCCGGCAGAGAGTGATCGCCAGATATGCTGAGCGATCACCGCTCGTGGTGCCCAACGGTCTGTTGTTGTTCCATCCCCCAGCCGGCCAGAGTCATTGAATCCCCAGCAATAAGCTTTACCCGAGGTAGTGGCACCGCATGTATGTTCATTTCCGGCCGAGAGCGAGGCCCAGCTGTTTAAACCGCTGACTGCGGTCGGAGTGGCCCGGTCCGTGCTGGTCTCATCACCCAATCTGTTGTTCGCGTTCGATCCCCAGCAGTAGGCCTGGTCTGATCTAGTCACCGCGCAGGTGTGGTTTTCCCCCGCAGAGACCGATTGCCAAGCATGTCCGCCACTTACTGCGGTCGGGATCGACCGATCAATGTTCGCACCGTCCCCGATTTGGCCAAAAAGATTCCCTCCCCAGCAATAGGCCTCGGAGGATGTGGTCACCGCGCAGGTATGGTTACCACCTGCAGAAATTGATTGCCAAGTTTGTCCTGAGCCCGCAGAGGTCGGTGTGAGCTGATTCGTGGTGTTACCGTTACCGATCTCGCCATTCGCGTTTGCTCCCCAGCAAAATATCTCGCCTGAAGTGGTCACCGCGCAGGTGTGACTAGCTCCAGGGGAAATCGATTGCCAGCCTAGTTGATGGCTAACGAGCGTTGGCACGGCTTGTTCTGTCTCGGTACCATCACCGAGTCGCCCAAAAAGATTGTGACCCCAGCAAAACGCTTCGTCTGAAGTGGTCACCGCGCAGGTATGGTCTTCTCCGGCAGAGATCGATCGCCAGATATGTCCACCACTCACTAGGGTTGGGATGGACCGGTCACTGCCAGTACCATCACCGATCTGCCCCCAACCATTTCGTCCCCAACAGTAGGCTGTACCAGTAACCGTGATCCCACACGAGTGAAGTTGACCTGCCGTGATTGACGACCAAAGCGTAATCGTGACTCTGACCGAGCCGTGCAGAGACCCTACTGCTGCTGTGATCGTCGCAGTTCCAACTTCCTGAGCCGTGATGAGTCCGGACGATGAAATCGTGGCGACGCTGGGATCCGATGTTGTCCATATGACTGAGCTATCATTCATCAAGTTTTGGTTCTTATCACGAACGGTTGCGCTGACTCGGGCCGTGTCACCAAGGCTGTAAAAGTTCACGACCGTATCGGACAGCTCGATGCTCGAGGCTGTTTGGACCACCGTGACTGTTGCTGTTCCGCTCGCTGAGCTGGCCGAGGCCGTGACTGTCGATGTCCCAGGACCAACCGCAGTCACGAGTCCCGAAAATGAGACTGTCGCGATGCCATGATCCGACGCCGTCCAGGTGACCGTGTCGTTACTCATCACGTTCCCATTCTGATCTTCGACTGTAGCCGTCACGCGGAGATTATCACCCAGTGCATCGAACGTGACTTCAGTGGGTGATAGCCGGATTGTGGTGGCCACGGATGGGGCCATGAATAGATCGCATGCTGTTAGTGACAGCAGGACGATGAGTAAGTGCCACCGGGTCACCCGGATGTCGGTCCAGTGGTGGAATTGCATATTGCTAACATCGGACCGACTTCGAGTGCTGAAAACACTTTGGTCGAAGTGGGCCTTGAGTCTGTTGTGCTCTAAATAGACTCAGCGCTGAGATACTCGAGTTCCAACGCGACATCGAGCGCAGGGGCCGAATGAGTAATCCAGCCCACGGAAATCATGTCTACACCTGTCTCGGCGACCTCGCGAATCGTGGCCATCGTGATTCCACCGGAGGCCTCGATACGGCATCGCCCATCTGCTAAAGACACGGCCTCGCGCATTTCGTCCACACTCATGTTGTCGAGCATGACGATATCCGCTCCCGCATCAATTGCAGCCTCGAGCTGTTCCACTGATTCAACTTCGATCTCGATGCTTGTGCCAGGCCCAACTTTGGCACGGGTTTGCTGAATCGCCGTTTCGGCAGATCCAGCGACAGCGATGTGGTTGTCTTTGATCAGTACAGCATCATAAAGCCCCATCCGATGGTTTTGTCCTCCTCCGGCAAGAACCGCAGCTTTTTGCAGAGCCCTGAGTCCTGGCACTGTCTTCCTTGTATCGACTAGGCTGGCGCCCGTACCTGCGATTCGATCCACGAGTTCGCGCGTAGCCGTAGCGACGCCACTGAGTTGTCCCAGGAGGTTCAAGGCCACGCGCTCCGCAGCGAGCAGTGAACGAGCGGATCCAGTTACAGTTGCGAGCAGCGAATCTGCCTCAACGAATGCGCCGTCCTGAACGAAAGATTCCGTGAGTACCTCAGGATCAATGATGTTGAATGTTCGAAGCATCACTTCAAGTCCGGCGATACATCCAGCTTTGCGAGCAACGACATGCGCTTGAGCTGTAGTCCCTTCCGGGACGATTGCTCTTGAGGTGATGTCTCCAGCGTCTGCTAAATCTTCCTCGAGGGCCAAGCGAAGGAAGCGATCCGCGTTGCTGATGTCGGTCAGGCGCGGACCTCCAACATCCGCTCGACCGAAGCACTTGCACGCTCAGCGACGGTCGGATCTATGACGACCTCATGTTGCATATAGCGTAGGCTGTCTCTGATGCCTGTAAGCGTGATGCGTTTCATGTGCGGACACAGGTTGCAGGGCTGGGTAAATTCAGTCTCTGGAGATTCAGCAGCGACGTTGTCGCTCATCGAGCACTCGGTGACCATGACGACTTGTCTCGGCTGCTCGGTCTTCACCCACTGGATCATCCCTGATGTGGATCCGACGAAATCTGCTTCTTCAAGGACGTCTGGAGGACATTCCGGGTGTGCGATGATCTGGATGCCTGGGTGCATATCGCGGTAGACACGTAGTTCTTCGCCCGAGAATCGTTCGTGCACCATACACGAACCATCCCAGAGTATGATGTCTACGTCGGTTTGGCTGGCGACCCATTGGCCGAGGAACCGGTCAGGTAAGAAGATCACACGGTCAGCACCCAGGGATTCGACTACCTCTACTGCATTGCCTGAAGTACAGCAGATATCGGCCTCCGCCTTTACCTCTGCGGAAGTGTTCACATAGGTAACAACGGGGACACCGGGATATTTCTCACGGAGCAAGCGCACGTCAGCTCCGGTGATGGCCTCAGCGAGTGAGCATCCGGCATCCATATCGGGGATGAGTACCGTTTTGTGTTTATTAACGATCTTTGCAGTTTCGGCCATGAAATGCACGCCCGCCATCACGATGACTTCCGCATCTGTTTTCTTGGCGAGACGAGCAAGGGCAAGAGAATCCCCTCTCATGTCTGAAACGCCGTGATAGATGTCCGGCGTCATGTAGTTATGCGCCAACACGACGGCACGGCGGAGCTGTTTAAGCTCGTCGATCTCCTCGATCACGGGCACGAGCGCCGCGATTTCAATGTCCGGGAGGACGCCGTTTAGGCGTTCACGGGGACTGAGCTGAGTCGCCGTGGAACTCACGAAAGCTCCTGTGTTCTAATTGCTACTGAAAAAGACTGTAACCGAAACATATCAGACTGCAATACACTGTGGGCTAACAAGGGATTCAGGTAGTGCTTGCTAATACGGTCCTGTTCCGCACTTTCGTTCTGTCGAAGCTGTTGACCACAAGTATAGCACACGGCGTGAGCCAACGTCAGCACGATGAAGAAAGAAGAGTTGGTCAAGGTACCTTGAAGGGAGAATCCATTATGAGCAATAGACCATTTGTACATCCATTAAAGGTGGCGGTTGGCCTAGTCCTTCTCGGGCTCGGGGGATGCGGGAGCGAGCAGGAAGTGAGTGAACAGCCACTGGGACCGCTCAATGAATTACCCAACCCGTACGCCACTGAAGATGGCTGGGCCCAGCTACCGGATGGTAGAACGTGGGGGTCAACCGCAGGGGTCGATATCGACCCCGATGGAAGACACGTCTGGGCGATCGACAGATGCGGTGGCAACAGCTGCGCCAATTCCGATCTCGATCCGATCCTGAAATTCGATCCGGATGGCGAGCTTGTGACGAGCTTCGGTGGTGGTTTGATCCTTTTCCCGCACGGCCTACATGTGGATGACGAGGGCAATGTATGGGTGACGGACGCTCAGGGACCGAATGGCACTGATCCAGGCCGTGATGGAAAGGGCCACGTCGTGATCAAGTTTAGCCCTGAAGGCGAGGTCCTGCTCACACTAGGTCAGCCGGGTATGGCAGGGGATGGGACCACAGAACTCCTGAATACACCATGTGATGTTGTTACCGACGCGGATGGGAACATTTATGTGGGCGACGGCCATGGAGGGCAAAATGCAGGCGCCCCTCCGGGTACGGTGGCACGAATCGCTAAATTTGACGCGAATGGCGAGTTCCTCATGTCTTGGGGAGGATTGGGATCGGGGCCGGGAGAGTTCCGGACACCTCACGCTTTGGATATCGATTCCCAGGGACGCTTAGTCGTCGGTGATCGTGGCAACAACCGCCTGCAGATATTCGAGTTGGATGGTACGTACGTGAGCGAACTCGACCGATTCAGTCGCCCCAGTGGCATTTACATCACTGATGATGACGTGATCTATGTTGCCGATTCCGAATCGGCTTTTGACGCAGAACGAAATCCAGGCTGGAATCCTGGGATCAGAGTAGGAAGTCTAGGAGATGGAATCCCGACTACTCTGATCGATGGCGCGGTCCCTGCCTATCCTGGGGGGTCGAACCCAGAAGGTGTAGCCGTGGATGCTGCCGGTAACGTGTATGGTGCGGTAGTATCAGAAGGAGGGGCGTTCCTGAGGTCCGTGATGAGGTAAGGAGATTCTGATGCATAAACGGTACGTCATTATTGGCGGAGCTTTACTCGTTGGGGTTTTGGGATTTGTATCAGCATGCGCTGATCGAGTTAACGACAACGAATCCGGCGGGGTCCAGGTACCGGTATTCGAGGTTAACCCACTATGGCCCAAACCGCTCCCGAATCACTGGGTCATCGGATCAACGATTGGTGTATCAGTCGATTCACGTGACCATGTTTGGGTCATTCACCGCCAGGCTACGATTGATGCGGGAACCGAACTCAACGTGGTCGCTGAACCCGCTTCGGCAGAGTGCTGCGCGCCGGCTCCGCCGGTTCTGGAGTTCGATCCTGAAGGCAATTTGGTTGGCTCCTGGGGCGGGCCCGGGGACGGATACGATTGGCCTTCGTCGAACCATGGAATCACTGTCGACCAAATGGATAATGTCTGGATCGGAGGCAATGGCCCCGACGATGGACACATCTTGAAATTTACCCGTGACGGAAGCTTCCTACTTCAGCTTGGTCGACCGGGAGTGGGCACGGGTAGTAATGATCCGGAAAACTTCGGTAGAGTAGCCGAGGTGTCGATTGGTCCCGATGGAGAAGAGATCTTTGTCGCGGATGGGTACGGTAACAAGCGGGTTGCAGTACTCGATATTCAGACTGGCGCCCTGAAACGCTATTGGGGTGCGTACGGCAACAGGCCCGATGATGCACCCATTCCTCCGTATCGCCCCCAAGACCCTCCAGCTCAGCAGTTCCGGAGCCCAGTGCATTGTGCCGAGGTATCCAGCGACGGCCTAGTCTATGTCTGTGATCGTGCGAGCGATCGGATCCAGGTATTTATGCGAGATGGCACGTTTGTGAGAGAAGCTTTTGTCGCGACTGAAACGCTTGGATCAGGGTCGGCATGGGATATTGCGCTCTCCCGTGATTCAGAGCAGCGATTCCTGTATCTCGCCGATGGCTCGAACAAGAAAGTCCATATCCTCGACAGAGAGACACTCGAGGTTCTCACGACGTTCGGAGATGGTGGCCGCCAGCCTGGCCAGTTCATTGGTGTACACAGCATAGCGACCGATTCCCAAGGCAACATCTATACGACGGAAACCTATGAAGGGAAGAGGTTGCAAAAGTTTGTCTTCCGGGGCCTTGGCACCGGCAGGGCACCAGACCAAGGAGTGGTCTGGCCAAACCAAGGTGGTTGAATGTCGCAGGTAGGGCTTGACCCTCGACCCAGGGAGGCGTCTATAATGGATCTGACCCGCAAATTTAGACTCGTACGGTAAGGCTATTTAATGAAGAGAATAGCTTTGTTTCTGATAAGCCTCAGCTTACTGGGAGCCACGGACCTGTGCGCTCAGTCATCAAAGGATCTCGGTGACTTGATGCGACGTGGGGACGTCTATCTAGATCCGGGGACACGGGAGGCCTACACCGGACCCGTCTTCGCGAGATTCGAAGAAGGGGTCATGAGTGAGAGGGGGATCCTCCAGGATGGGAAAAAGGATGGTCGCTACGAATACCTTTACCTGAGCGGCCGCATCAGGATGATTGAAACGTACAGTGCAGGAATTCTTGAGGGTCCGACGGAGACATACTTCAAGAATGAACAATTAGCAGACAAGGGCACCTACCGAGAAGGTGAATGGGATGGGGCCTATGAAGCGTATTGGGTACGTGGATGGTTGGCGGAAAGGGGGAGCTGGAATTTGGGTGAGCGGTGTGGAGATTGGATCAGCTTTGGCCAGACGATCACCTACCCAGCGTGTCCAAGCTGAGATATCAAAAAAGGTCAGCCGGAGCTATCTCATCTCCGGTCTGATAAAGCTTATTCTGAGAGACAAGGCTCATTGACAGGGGGATAGTGGTATGACGCTGTCGCGACGTGATGCGATCAAGGTTTCGGGTACGGCTGTGGCCGGTTTGTCCATGGGCGTAGTGAATCCAGTAAATGTTTTAGGCCAAGCAGCGCCTCAACAGGAGTGGCCAGACCAACTCGTTGAGGGGGACCTCAGGGTGCGCGCTGAGTTGCCACTCAATTCCGACGGTTCAGCCCCTGAGCATGCGGCGAGCGCGGCAGGAGATCTTGTGGGCACCATCTGGCGCTTTACGAGTGGAGAGCCGCCTACAGATATCGATTACGACTACAACAATCTTCGGATCAAGCTCGATTCTCGCGGCTTAGCGAAAGTGAGTGGCACTCTAAAGTTCAGCGATCTTGAAGCTTTACCGCGTCACTCGATGGTCACTCTCCTGCAATGCGGTGCTCCGCAGCCGACAGGTATCGTCAAATGGACAGGCGTGAGATTCAGTGATTTTGCCGACATGATCGGTGTGGCGGAACCGGCACACTATTGTCGATTGATCTCCCATGACGGCTACTATATCGACGAGGAAATGCCGACATTGCGGCATCCCCAAGTCATGCTTGCTTGGATGATGAACGACGAGCCTCTTCCGCCGGTCAACGGAGCGCCAATCCGACTGGTCATACCATTCCGGTATGGTGCGCGGAGCATCAAGGCGATTTCAGAGATCACGTTCGCCTCGCCTGGGTTTTCGGCACGAATTGGGGAGTAGTTCAGCAACCAGTAGTAGATGATGGATTACTTATAGTAGGGGGCCTGCATCATGATACACCCTGATCGTCGCACGTTTATCAGTCACGCGTTCGGTGCAGGCGCCTTGATCGCTGCGGCCCCTGCAACCGCTATGACCCAAGGTCACGTGCCTCTTCCTCCAAAGAGTCACGGAGCGGTACTGGATGAAGCGTACTGGGGCCTGGTGAAAGAAAGTTTTCCACTGAGTCCTGGGCTCGTTTTAATGAATGCGGCCAACCTCTGTCCTTCTCCGTTTGTAGTTCAGGAGGCCGTTTTTGAATGGACACGGGATGTGGATGCCGATGCCTCGTTTCAGAACCGAGCAAAATTCTCATCCCTGCAAGAGGCGAGCAGAGAAGCGGTAGCGCGTCATATAGGAGCAGATCCGGAAGAGATCGCGCTAACCCGCAACACTTCTGAAGGAAACAACACCGTGGTATCAGGGCTCGACCTGAAATCTGGTGACGAGGTTGTGCTCTGGGACCAGAACCATCCAACCAACTCCACCTCTTGGGACGAACGAGCCAAACTGGAAGGGTTTGAGGTTCGCCGAATTTCCACGCCCCCGGCAGCCGAATCGGCCGGGCAACTCATCGACGCCTTTCGGGGCGCACTAACAAGTAGGACAAAGGCACTTGCGTTTAGCCATGTATCGAACGCGACGGGTGTTCGCCTTCCCGCAGCAGAGCTCTGCGAGCTTGCTCGTTCTCGAGGTATCCTGACGCTCTTGGACGGTGCTCAATCATGTGGTGCGCTGAACATCAACGTGCACGAGATAGGATGTGACTTCTACACAGCGAGCAGCCACAAATGGCTCATGGGGCCCAAAGAGGCCGGCATCCTTTATGTCCGAGCAGACACGATCGATCGCCTACGAGCCTCGGATGTAGGCGTGGGATGGTCTCGGGCGTTGGAAGGTGGAGCACGCAAATACGAATCTCTGGGCCAAAGAGATGATGCGTGTGTCGCGGCAATTGAGAAGACAGTCGTTTTCCATGAGAGGATCGGGGCTGATGTGATCGAGGCTCGCCTCTTGGAAATCACACGGGCTCTCAAGACCGGTCTAAGGGAACGTATACCGACAGTTGAGTTCCACACCCCGATGGGGAATCAAACAAGTTCCGGAGTCATGGTATTTCGGGTGCCAGGTGCGGACATGGGTGCAGCGTATCAAGCACTCTATTCAGAGCACCGCGTTGGCAGTGCGGGCCGTGGTGGGGAATTCGAAGGCATTCGACTCTCGCCGCACATCTATAACACTCTCGCGGATGTTGACTATGCGATTGATGCGATCACCGAGGTTACGAGCTAAGTCGAGCATGTTGCCGCTCTCGCGGCGTTTCTACGCAAACCCCGAAACCCTAGATCTCTCGCTCGAGCGCTCCCATGGCTTACATCCCCTACGTGCCGTATGAGGAAGCAGAGGGGCTTCTCGCTGAACTCTACGAGAAGTTCCGGGATAGCGACGGAACGTTGGACAACATTATCAGGATTCACTCACTGAACCCACGCTCGATGCGAGATCATATCGAGCTCTATTCGCATCTGATGCGTGGGCCATCTCCATTGAGTCGGATCCAACGCGAAATGGTTGCAGTCACAGTCAGCGCGGTGAATGGATGCTTCTATTGAATCAACCACCACGGAGCGGGTCTCCGTTCGCTTCTCGGTTCGGCCGAGGTTCCTGGTGCACTTGCCCGCGACTATACGGAGGCAAAGCTGGCCACCGAAGATCGTGCGATGCTCGACTATGCGGTGAAGCTCACACTCAATCCGCACGATGTGACAGAGGCGGACGTTACCTCCTTGCGTTCCGCCGGATTAGACGAGACCGCGATACTCGATCTTTGTCAGATCGTCGCTTACTACAACTATGTGAACCGATTGGCCGACGGCCTTGGAGTCGAGCTAGAAGAATTTTGGGGTACAGAAGAATTGACGATGACTCGAGAAGAATTCGACTCCAGGTTGGCGGAGAGGGGGTAGGAGTTGTCAGACATGAATGAAGTGGTCCTCGATGGACTTACGCTAAGCCTCGAGGACGTCGAGCGTGTGGCCTCGGACTTATCGGTCCGTGTTCGCTTGAGCGATGAGGCGGCCGAGCGGATGGCAGCCTCACGGAAATTCATCGTGGAATTGGTTGATACGGGTGAACCCGTCTATGGCGTGACAACTGGATTCGGTCGTCTCGCGGACGTAGCAATCGCCCCTGATGAGCGAGGGGATCTTCAAAGGAATCTTGTGAGGAGCCACGCGTCAGGTGTGGGACTACCGATGGATCGGGCTTCGGTGAGGGCATTAATGATGCTCCGGGCGAACGCGCTTGCACGAGGTAACTCAGGGTGTCGCGTGCTGGTTGTAGAGCTGCTGCTAGAGTTACTGAATACGGGGATCCATCCCCGGGTGCCCGAGTTCGGTTCTGTAGGTGCGAGTGGTGACCTGGCTCCCTTGGCCCACGTCGCGCTCGGATTGTTGGGAGAAGGTCTGGGAGAGTATTCCGGTGAGGAGCATTCAGTAGGAACTGTCATGGAAGCGGAAGGAATCACTCCGCTCACGCTCGAATCCAAAGAGGGCCTGGCTCTCATTAACGGAACCCAGGCGACGACGGGTATCGGGGTCTTAGCCCTGACGGCGGCAGAGCGAGCTGTGGAGGTCGCGGAGGTAGCCGGGGCTATGTCCTTAGAGGCTCTTCTGGGCACACCGGAGCCGTTTCGAAAAGAGATTCATGAAGCTCGCCCACATAGAGGGCAGGGAATCTCGGCTTCTCGGTTACGGACACTGTTGGCTGATTCAGATATCCGAAAGTCTCACCAAGAAAACGATCCTCGTGTGCAGGATGCGTACTCCCTTCGGTGTATGCCTCAAGTACATGGTGCTGCACGACAAGCCCTAGGCTACGTCCGGGGCGTACTCGAAGTAGAAGCGAATAGTGCGACGGATAACCCACTCGTTTTTCCCTCGGCCAAAGTGGTTGTGAGTGGTGGTAACTTTCACGCTCAAATCGTGGCACAAGCTCTGGATCTGCTGACGATTGCGGTCGCTGACCTGGCGGTGATTTCTGAGCGTCGAATTGAGCGGTTGCTCAACCCGGATCTTTCGGTCGGCTTGCCGGCTTTTCTGGCGAAACGGCCTGGTGTCGAGAGTGGTTTTATGATTGCGCAGGTGACCGCTGTCGACCTGTTAGGTGAACTTAGAATCCTCGCTCATCCAGCCAGCGTAGACTCGGTGACCACGAGCGCGAATCAGGAGGATCACGTGTCTATGGGTCTGGGTGCTGCACGCAAGGCGAGGCGTGCTGTGGGTTTGCTCGAGCAGGTACTGGCTACGGAATTAATGTGCGCCGCGCAGGGCATCGAGTACCGACGTCCTCTCACCGGAGGACGAGGTGTAGAGATCGCCCATAAGCGAGTACGAACGGTTGTTAGCGAGCTGGAACACGACAGGCCTCTGGGCCCCGATCTAGATGCACTCACTGACCTCGTGCGCTCGGGTAACCTGGCACGTATTGCTCTAGAGATTGACCGATGACCGATGGTGGCGTTCGTAGGGTAAGAGCAGCTCGCGGCAATCAACTTTCCTGCAAAGGATGGGCGCAGGAGGCAGCGCTTCGGATGATCATGAACAACCTCGACGCGGAGGTTGCTGAGCAGCCCGACGCCCTGATCGTGTATGGGGGCACCGGGAAAGCGGCACGTAACTGGGAAGCGTTTGACGCCATCGTTCGGAGCCTCAAAAGTCTTGAAGATGATGAAACACTCCTGATTCAATCGGGCAAACCCGTGGGTGTCTTTCGTACGCACGAGCATGCCCCCCGCGTACTGATCGCGAATGCGAATCTTGTCGGCCGATGGGCCACATGGGAGCACTTCCATGAACTGGATCGTAAGGGCCTCATGATGTACGGTCAGATGACCGCTGGTTCTTGGATCTACATTGGAACACAAGGCATCCTGCAAGGCACCTACGAGACGTTCGGTACGCTCGCGCAAAAACATTTTCAGGCTTCCCTGAAGGGGCGTTGGATACTCACCGGGGGAATGGGCGGAATGGGTGGTGCACAGCCTTTAGCCGCGACGATGAATGAAGGCGTACTGCTATGTGTCGAGGTGGACCCCGAACGGATTCAACGCCGTCTTGATACCGATTACTGTGATCGAATGACCGATGATATCGACGAGGCTTTAGGTTGGGTCCAAGAAGCCACTTCATCTGGTAATGCTCTTTCGGTAGGACTTGTCGGGAACTGTGCTGAAGTGCTCCCGATCCTTGTCGAGCGAGGTGTCACTCCTGATGTGGTGACGGACCAAACTTCGGCTCATGATCCGCTAAATGGGTATGTACCGGCTGGGCTCTCGTTGGCCGAAGCGGCAGCATTACGGGAGTCTGATCCCAGTGAGTACGTACGGCGTTCGATGGACTCTATGCGGGTCCACTGCGAAGCGATCGTGGCGCTGCAAGATGCGGGCGCGATTGCGGTTGACTATGGAAACAACTTGCGTGGGTATGCACACGACGCGGGTTTTGAGAATGCATTCGCGTATCCGGGCTTTGTGCCTGCATACATCAGGGACCTCTTCTGTGAAGGGAAGGGCCCGTTTAGATGGGTAGCACTTTCAGGTGACCCGAAAGACATCTATCGCACGGATGAACTTGTGCTCGAGATGTTTCCAGAAGACGAACACCTGTGTCGCTGGATCAAGATGGCACAAGAAAGGGTCACCTTTCAGGGGCTGCCTGCTCGGATCTGCTGGCTGGGTCAGGGAGCGCGAGCACGCTTTGGTGTCGCGATGAATGAATTGGTAGGCACAGGTGAAATTAGCGCGCCCATCGTTATTGGTCGCGATCATCTTGATACTGGCTCAGTTGCATCTCCCAACCGAGAAACCGAGGCAATGAAGGACGGCACTGACGCCGTGGCTGATTGGCCGATCCTCAATGCACTTCTCAATACAGCATCAGGAGCAAGTTGGGTGTCGTTCCACCACGGTGGAGGTGTGGGTATCGGCAACTCACTTCATGCTGGTCAGGTACTCGTCGCTGATGGTACAGCAGAAATGACTGAGAGAATCGAGCGAGTGCTAACGAATGATCCGGGGATCGGCGTCGCTCGGCATGCCGATGCAGGCTATGAGCTGGCACTGGAGACTGCGCAAAGGGAAGGGATCCGGATTCCGATGGCTGAGGGGTAGTCCTGTGCTCATCTCAGCTAAGAGAGCATGAATCATGGAACGAACTAGTCTCTGGACTCTGTATACGTCTCTTGAGGGACGTATCTCCCGAAGGACGGTTTTGCTGTGGTTTTTCCTACCGATTACGCTGACCCAAATCCTAGCGGGTTTCGCCGACATGTCTTTGGGCTACGAGATTACAAATGACCTTACCAAAGTCGGACCTTGGTCGATTGCACAGCGACTGCTGACCCTTTGGCCTGGGGCGGTCGGCCTGGTCAAGCGTCTCCACGACTTGGAGATGCCGGGCAAGTATGTGGCGGCATTTTATGGTTCTGTACTCTTAGTAGGCGTTCTCCTCTTCAATGCAAGGGCATCTGAAGGTGTTGGACCTGATTCAGTAGTCGGATGGGCTGTGGGGACCTTATGCGCTCTCTATCTGATGTATCTGTTCATCATCTGCTGCTTTAGACGAGGGATTGACGGACCGAACAAGTACGGGCCAGATCCACTGGAAGAATCTCCGGCTATCTGGGTCTAGGTCTCCAGCTACATTGGTGTTCTGCGGGAAGTCGAGGGTGTGCTCTCGATTCGTCAAGACTTCAACTCTTCTCTATAAATTATGAAGGACCGATGGCTCGGATCCAATTGGACCTTGGGGCCATGCTCGCAATAATGGGAGATTGAAATGTTTGTGCACCGTTTGATTCCCTCGCTCCTGGTGCTCCTACTCCTTGCCCCCGCTGTGCACGCGCAGAGTGCAAGTGAGTGGTCACCAGAACTCGCCATGCAGGTCAAGCGGGTCGCTGGGGTCATCCCGTCACCTGATGGACGCTTGGTGGTTTATCAGGTCGGCACTGCGATCATGAATGAAGAAACCAGCGAGTGGCGAACGCACATCCACCTGGCCCGTGCCGACGGCAGTGAGTCCCGACAGTTGACCCGTGGAGAGCACTCTGCCACCGCGCCATCTTGGTCACCCGATGGAAGCTGGATCGCTTTCATCTCCTCCCGCACGGAGAAGAGCAATATCTGGCGTATTCCCGTCGATGGTGGAGAAGCCGAGCAAGTCACTGACGTAATGGAGTCAGTAGCAGCGTTTCAGTGGTCCCCTGACGGTGAACGGATCGCTTTTACGATGACCGACCCGCAGACCGACGAGGAGACAAGGCGTATTGAGGAGCACGATGACGCATGGGTCGTGGATGCGGACCCGAAAATGACCCATCTCTATGTAGTGGACATCGGTGCCAGGTCGGAGGAACAGAAAGGGCGAGCGATCACTGGAGGTGACTTTTCCGTCGCCACTAGCGGCTTCGACTGGGCACCGAACGGACGACAGATCGTGTTCGCTCACATACCCACACCCAATGCCAATGACGTCTATACCCAAGGGGATCTTTCGATCGTGGAGGTCGCCACCGGTGAAATAGCGCATCTGATTACATCAGGAGCCCGCGAGTCCGGGCCGAATTTCTCCCCCGATGGTCAGTGGATCGCCTTCCTGAAGAGTGACGATCCAGTGACGTGGGCATTCACATCTCAGGTCCATGTCGTCGCGCCGGACGGTACGGGCGAGCGTGCATTGCATAGCACCTTTGATGAGCAGCCTACTATCGTCGACTGGACGCCCGACGGTAGTAGCATTCTCATCTCTGAAACGCGGGGCACGATCAACCAACTCAGCACCTTGCCCCTCGATGGTAGGGGGCCTGAAGATTTCTCCGGGGCCGATATTATGGTATCGGGGGCAAGATTGAATACGACCGGAAGTCATCTCGGGTTCGTATCGCAGAGCACGTCCCGTCCACCCGAAGCGTTCGTCTCGCCCACCAACGCTCTGGCCACGGTACAGGTCAGCCACGTGCAGACGATCCCAATGCCTCCCCTTGGCCGGTCCGAGGTGGTTCGCTGGACTTCGGACGATGGCACGGCCGTAGAGGGCATAATCTCTTACCCAGTAGAGTACCGAGAGGGTGAGCGTGTGCCGTTACTCGTTGTCATTCACGGAGGCCCGACCGGCGTCTTCACGCAATCGTTTATCAGTTCGGCAGGAGCGTATCCTCTTGCGGCATTCACGGGACGGGGATATGCGGTACTCCGGGCCAATCCGAGAGGTAGCAGCGGCTACGGGAAAGAATTCCGGTACGCGAACTACGGGGATTGGGGTGGTGGCGACTACCGAGATATCATGACGGGTGTTGATGCCATGATCGAACGAGGAATTGCCGATCCGGATCGAATGGGTGTTATGGGGTGGAGTTATGGGGGATACATGACATCGTGGATAATCACCCAAACGAATCGATTCAAGGCGGCCTCCGTGGGAGCGGGCCTACCGAATCTGATGTCGTTTTCCGGAACAGCCGACGTTCCGGATTTTATCCCGGACTATTTT
>DCAD01000045.1:16176-16664 GCA_002311875.1 Gemmatimonadales bacterium UBA1142
CGATCTCACAGGCATACGAGCTACACAACGCCCTATCACGTCAGAATGTCGAGGTCACGATGGTCGTGTACCCACGGCAACCTCACGGTATTCAAGAGCCCAAGCTCCAGTTGGATGCAATGCACCGGAACCTGAACTGGTTCGACCGGTGGGTCATGGGGCGCATTCCATAGTTGGACTTCACTCCTCAGCCCAGCATACCGATGAGGTAGCGCCATAGCTTCTCCGTTCTGAAACTCGAGATCCCACGAAATGGAGGTCATTTAAATGCCGACGGTCGTAGTTACTGCCCAGGTCGACGATGTGACAGAATGGGAAGAGAAGTTCAGGACCCACAGTGAGTTGTTCCAAAAGCAGACAATTAACAGGGTTGATTTGGGTTCAACGGACGAAGATTGCGTTGCGTGCGCATTTCATCTCGATGACCTGGATGCCTTCTTCGAGGTCATGGGTGCCCCAGAGACTGCAGAGGCTATGGAGAATGACGG
>DCAD01000057.1:0-10151 GCA_002311875.1 Gemmatimonadales bacterium UBA1142
TTCTCGTACTGCGTGCGATTGAGCGCTTCAGCTAGGGCTGTGCAACCAGCCTTGCCGTACGTGACGATCGCGGAGAGTGCTGAGGCTACATCTGGACATGCTGGCGCAGCCTCGTTTATCACAGGCTGAAGTCCAGCACGTAGGGGGAGGAATAGATGGATGGACAGTCCGACCACGGCTACCGCCGCACCAGCTAAGTACAAACGCCAGTTCCATAGGGCTTGGGGATGAACCACGAGTATGAAGATTCCGATGGCTGGGGCAACGAGAAATGCCATCAGGTGATTTCCCACACTCAAGGCGAGGATGAACACCATGAGAATCAGTAGATTGTTGTCCTTGCCCTTCCCGAGGTTCTCCTGCCATCGGACTGCCAGCCATGATAGGAGCGCAATCGTAAAGAGTGAGACTGTGTAGACCTTCTCATTAACGTTTGACTGACTCCAGACCGTGAAAGAAGTCGAACTCACTAACACGGCCGTCGCCGCCCCGACGAGGCGGAAACGTTTGTCACTCGAGAAGTAGCGCAGGATATGGTGTGCTACGAGAAACCACATAGCGTGCGCGGTGGCCGACATGAAGGCGCTGAAAAGATTGATACTGGTAGCTACGGGCAGCCCTAGGGGTGTTAGAATCACGGACCATGCCCTGGCCAACACCACAAAGAGCGGATTCCCGGGTGGATGGGGGATACCAAGTATATGGCCTGTCGCGATGTACTCGCTGGTATCCCAAAACGCTGTTGTTGGAGATAACGTGAGCGCGTATAGGGCGAACACCAGTGCTCCTGCGATCCCAGCTTCCTTATAGGGCGGCCGAAGTTCCTCTGCGGTGCCCTGCCCGTTCTTCTGCGGTTGGTGCTCTTTAGCTCTACTCATGTCGTCAGTCGTTTGGTCCCAATGAAGCACTTTCTCAAAAGGGCTTCAGTCATGATTAGCCAGCGCTACATGAAGCCCCAAAACTAACTGGCTTGGGTCATCTGATTACATCCTCGACCATTAATGGAGCTTGCCACGTCAGTCCTGCCCCTACCTCCTTGTAAGCTGTAAGCACCCCCAGTGATCTGGCTTCATGACCCACCCAGGAGGAACCCAGGTTGTTCCACTGTATTCCTGAATGATCAACGGACCCTCTAACACTTGTTCCGCCCGCAAGTCACTCCGAGATACCAGGACTGCTTCCAGCTCTCTGTCACCATAGACTACGCTAGTTGAGTGAATCGGAGGCAGCCCCTCGGCAGCGGCGAGTTTTTGGACTGCAAGGGTCGGAGCCGGTGCGGTCACGACCGCTCTCAAAGTCACTGCCTCCACCGGTGTTGCTTCTCGACGATACCCGTAACGTTCCTCATGCAAATCATGGAAGCGTCTGACCCAATTTTCGGCGCGAACCATCAGCTCGAAGCTCTGCCCTCTATATCGCGCGTCAATCCAGAGTTCGGTGGATAGGTCATCTGGATTTGCACCTTCCTCCAACATCTCCGTCCAAGCTTGAAGGGCGAGTGCTTCAAGCACTTCCTCAATGTAGCTTTCTGTACCCGCGTCGTTGGTAGCTTGCAACACGGTGCGAGCGGTTTCTCGGGTCACGGGTGAAGCCAACATCCCGTACGCTGATAAGAGGCCGGGGTCCGGGGGGATTAGTGCCTCGTGGGCCCCTAATCGCTCCGTAAGCTCAGCGACATGAAGGCCACCCGCACCGCCGAACGCCACTATAGTGAAATCGGCTGGATCGTAGCCGCGCTCTACTGAGATGACACGGAGTGCGCGCTCCATAGCGGTATCGGCCACAGCCAAAATCCCCTCCGCAGTTTGTTCAAGCGACGCACCAAGCGCTGCTGCAGTCGTACCCAGGGGTTCACGGATCGCGTGCTGGTCAAGAGCTTTCGCACCACCCAGGAAAGCAGAAGTCGGGAGACGCCCAAGCCAAACATGGGCATCCGTGACTGTAACCTTGGAGCCTCCGCGGCCGTAGCAGATCGGCCCGGGGTCTGCGCCAGCGCTCTGTGGCCCTACCCTAAGCGCACCGCCCGCGTCAACCCTCGCGAACGATCCGCCACCAGCACCCACGGTATGGATGTCTAGAACCGGAATCGCCGTCGGCTGTCCAGCGATCTCGAGCTCACGAGTTCTGAGTGGGCGTCCGGGACACAGGGACACGTCAGTAGATGTTCCCCCCATATCGAATGAAATGATCCGCTCCCTACCGGAGCGCCGTGCCCAGGTTAGCGCTCCAATGACACCTCCAGCGGGGCCGGAAAGGACCGTGTGCACTGGTTCCCTTTTTGCCCGCTCGACGGGGAGCACCCCACCGTTCGATCCCATGATCCTCACATGTGTCGCCCCTGCTTCTTCCGAGATACGGCCCAGGTACTGGCTCATGATGGGCGCTACGTAGGCGTTTACCACAGTGGTGGATGTGCGCTCGTACTCACGGAATTCTGGCACCAAATCAACTGAGACCGATAGCGGGAGACCAGTTGCCTCCGCGGCCTCTGCGACGGCTCTTTCGTGCGCATCATTGGCGTAACTGTGTAGAAGCGAGATCGCGACGGTCTCAGCACCATGTTCTTGGATGTTGATTGCGAGTCTCCCGAGCTCTTCACGGTCGAGTGGTTCAATCTCTTCACCCTGAGGGCCGATTCGCCCGCTGATGCCCAGACGATCATCACGCGCTACCAGCGGAGGAAGCCTCCAGCCAACCAAGGCATAAAGCTGAGGCCGGTTCTGTCTGCCGATCTCAATTACGTCTTCGAAGCCTCTGTTGGTCACCAGTAACACCTTTGCTCCACGACGTTCAAGAAGAGTATTTGTCGCAACGGTTGAGCCATGAAGAAGGGTGAACGGTTCGGCCTCCTGGCTCGCCATCTCAGTAATACCGAAGATCTCTAAGATCCCATCCAACACCGCTTGTGCGGGGTCGCCGGGTGTCGACGGCACCTTGAGTGTTCGGATCTGCCCTTCCCTAAGCAGCACCAGGTCTGTGAAGGTTCCGCCTGTGTCCACAGCTAGTAGTACCGTTGACGCTTCTTGAGGCTCGGAGGACATTGTTGCGCTCATGCAGATCCAACCCTCCTTCAATGACTTTGAGGCTCTAGCCGACAAGTACGGTCTGGTGCCGGTATGGCAAGAGTTCCTCTTCGATGTAGATACGGCTGTTACCGCCTACTTTAAACTGGTCGAACCCCCGTTTGGGTTTCTTCTAGAGTCGCTGCTTGGCGGCGAACAATGGGCCCGATACTCGTTTGTGGGAACCCGTCCAGCGGGCGCTTGGAGGCTTCAAGATGGCGACGTGTCATGGTGGACACCTGAAGAAGGCTGGGAGAAGGTGGATGCCACTGACCCACTTGAAGACCTCAATAAGAGACTACGGGTTCGGGTGCCGGCCGAAATTGCCGGCCTACCTCGGTTCTGGGGTGGAGCGGTTGGCTACTTCGGTTACGACGTCGTGCGAGAGATCGAGACACTCCCGAACGCTGCTCCTGACGACCTGCAACTTCCTGACGGTCTGTTTCTGTTCACCGATGTTGTTTTGGCGATCGACAATCTGCTTGGTCGTGCGACGGCGATCGTTGCCGTCCCTGTAGATGGCTTGGATCAGGACGAACTTCGGGTTGTGTATGATGATGCGGTAGCAACCACCATGGATGTCGTTGACCGGCTAAGGTCAGAGCCCCCACCTCCTCCCCTTCAGCTGGCTAACGAACCGAAAGCCGATCCCCCGTTCAGCAGCCCAACAACTAGGCCAGATTTTGAGGCTGCCGTAGAAACGATCTTAGAGTACATACGTGCGGGAGATGCTCTTCAGGTCGTGCTTAGCCAGCGTCTGGGGATTGATCTTGACGCCTCTCCGTTTGACCTCTACCGAAGTCTAAGGACCTTGAATCCGTCCCCATACCTCTACTTTTTCGAACTTGATGGGATGAGCCTGGTTGGGAGCTCTCCCGAAGTTCTCGTGCGGGTTGAAGACGGTGTTGTGATGGTTCGACCGATTGCAGGGACGAGACCCCGAGGCGATTCAGCCGAAGAAGAACGTCTGTTTTCCGAAGAGCTTCTCCACGACGAGAAAGAGTTAGCGGAACACCGGATGCTCGTGGATCTCGGACGTAACGATGTTGGACGGGTCGTAGAGTATGGCTCGGTCACAGTGCCGGACCTGATGCTTGTGGAGCGGTACTCTCACGTTATGCACCTTGCAAGCCAGGTCGAGGGCCAGCTTCGCGAAGGGCTTGGTGCTATCGATGTCTTTAGGGCCTGTTTCCCGGCCGGCACAGTGTCAGGTGCTCCCAAAATCCGGGCTATGGAAATAATCGATGAGCTAGAGCCCGTGCGTCGGGGCCCCTATGCCGGTGCTGTCGGTTACTTCAATTACGGTGGAATCAGCATGGATACTGCAATCACGATCCGTACGCTTGTGGCAACGGGAGGGAAGGCCTACGTGCAGGCAGGTGCTGGTATCGTGGCGGACAGTGATCCTTCTCGGGAATATGAAGAGACCATCAGCAAGGCCCGAGCGCTGCTAAGGGCGGCGGTAATGGTGGGTGGTTAAGCAGTAGGAAGATTTAGCTCGCTAGTTTCTGGTACAGGAGAGCGAGTGCCCCGATTCCACGCTCAAAATTCTCAACTGGTAACCACTCATTCGGAGCGTGGAGGTTACAGCCTGGGAGAGAAAAACCCACCAGTAGTACAGGGGCATGTAGCCGTTCCTCGAACTCGACAACGATCGGTATCGATCCGCCGCCGCCCACTAGCACTGGCGCAGTGCCGAAGGCTTCTTTCAGGGCCTCTGTGGCAGCCTCGAAGTAACGGCCTTCCACGGAGGCTTTCCAGGGTCGTCCTCCGTGGAGTTCCTTGATTTGAACAGTGACGCCTGGCGGGGCGACCTTATTCACATGTCTCTCGAGGAGTGCCCTTACTTTGCTGTCAGTCTGATCGGGGACGAGACGAAAGCTGACCTTGGCCATCGCGTGGTTGGGCAGCACTGTCTTGGCACCCTCACCAGTGTATCCACACAGCAAGCCATTCACATCGCAGCTGGGTCGAATCCAGAGGCGTTCGAGGGTGCTGAAGCCGTCTTCACCCACGAGTTCGTCCACCCCGAGATCTTTTCGGTACTGCTCATCAGAGTGGGGTAGGGACTCAATTTGCGCCCGCGTCCCGGTGTCCCATTCAATGACGTCATCGTAAAACCCCTCAATCGCGACTCTGCCTGTTGGTTCATGCAGAGTCGCCAGGATGTGTGCTAGTGCATTACCAGGGTTAGCGACTGCACCCCCGTACTCTCCCGAATGTAGATCACTCTTGGCCCCGGAGACGTGGATCTCGAAGTATGCTAGTCCGCGAAGTGAAAAGCCCAGGGACGGAAGTCCCTCTGAGAACATGCTTGTATCGGAGATGAGCACCACATCGCAGGCCAGCCTATCGATGTTGGCATCTACAAAAGGGACCAGGTTCGGAGAGCCAGTTTCTTCCTCACCTTCTGCTAGGACTACCACGTTCACCGGTAAAGATCCGTTCGCGGTCAGATGCCCCTCTAAAGCCTTCACGTGCATGTAGAGTTGCCCCTTATCATCTGCCGAGCCTCGTGCGTAAATGCGCCCATCGCGCTCGGTCGGCTCGAAGGGGGGCGATATCCACTCTTCTAGGGGCTCAGGGGGCTGCACGTCGTAGTGACCGTAGACCAGCACTGTCGGCGCGGCTTCGCCCGCGCCTCGCCACTCACCAAGCACTACAGGATGTCCGGGGGTCTCGATGATCTCAGCTTCTAGGCCCGCATCCCGCATACGATCGGCCAGCCACTGCGCCGAACGCCGGGTATCTTCAATGAACTCGGCTTTCGCACTGATCGACGGTATTCGCAGAAACGCATAGAGCTCGGCCCGGAAGCGACCGAGATTCGACTCTATGAAGGTCAGTACTTCAGACATATCCGGTCAGGATAGTAGGACAGGGTGACGATGCGGGTTCGTCGCTAGATGAGGCCGCGGATTCCCCATCGGTAGACAAAGGTCATCATCGCGGAGAAGGTTGCTCCCCCGGCCATGCCACCCGGGCTGATGGCGAGTGGCTCATAGAGATGGAAGATACCCACCCCTAGCATGCCTCCGATAACGGCTGCGAACGAGCCCAATACCATCAAGATGATCGTGTGTCCGGGTGTCTCATCAGGCCGCTTGATTAGCACTTTCATTACTAAACCGATCGTCGCCCCCAAGACTATCCAAATTCCTATACCGATCCAGTTTTGCATACGAACTCTCGACCCCGGAAGTGGTGCTCTAGAAGCGTGCTGAAAGCTACTCTTTAGGCCGGCCGAATCTACCGGAAGCTCAGGACAGGAGCCAGGCCCAGCGGCACCTCTGGATCTACCCCGTTACGCTGAAGGGTTTGAGCGGGTGTTCCCCTATTTGTTTCCCATATGATGCTTGAGTGCCTCAAGCGTCATGCTGTAATCGACATTGGGGGTTAGTAGGTCATGGAAGCTGATGTGAGTGGGTTTTTACCCTAGACCTAATTCGCGGATCTATTCGGCTGTTGAGATTGAATCGGGCGTCTCACCGCGAACGTGGTTAACGGAAAGTGAATGCCGGGTGGCCTGTGCTTCCTCTACCTTTTCAGCCATCTCTTCGACTTCCTCTCCCAGGAATATGAGTTCTGCCCCGAGAGCGTCGATCTTGTTCTTGAGAACTCGGACGTGTTCTTCGTGTTTTTCTGCGTACTGGGCCGCCACGGTGGCGGTCTCGGTATCCCCGATACCGTGGGCTATCTTTGCACGGCGATGGCACGTTTTGGCTTCACGTCTTTCTTCAGCCATCCGATCTCGTGCTCTTGAGATCTGACTCTCAAGAGCACCGATCTGAGACGTCACGTCGGCGACTTCGTTCTTCATTGCACCGATAAGGTCGTCTACCGTCTGCGGGACCTCATCACGGTTCAACTCCTTATTGAAGTTTTCGATCGCTTCACGGAAAGCGGCCCTGAGGTCATCGAACATGTTTCTGTCCATTAACTCGGAAGACAAAAAAATAATGCCGAACTGAGCATGGCGCCCAGCTCGGCATCGCGTTATCGCTGCTGGTATTCGTCAGTTTAGTAAGGGCTCGATCCGTTGTGCGAATGAGTTTCGGGCGCGGTGCAGCCTGCTCTTCACAGTTCCGAGATTTACTCCGGTGATCTCCGAAATCTCCTCGTAACTTTTTCCTTCCAGTTCCCTCAGTCGGAATACGAGCTGGTGATGCTCAGGTAGTTCCTTGACGGTGTCTTCTACTAACCTTCGCAAGAATCGTTTCCGATAGAGGTCATCGGGCCGCATCGAATGGTCCTCAAACTGCAGAGGCCGCTGGTCATCGGCCCAGTTCCCTGTGAGTCGTTGGAAAAGAACTAGTGGACTGCGGGAACGGTTCCGTAACTCGTTCTTGGATAGGTTACTCGCAATCGTGTATACCCAAGTCGAAAACTTCTTGGTGGTATCGAAACGATGTAGGTGCCGTGTAACCCGTATAAATGCTTCCTGGACTAGGTCCTGGGCACGATCTGGGTCGCCTGTTTTCCGGGTTATGAAGTGGATCAACCGATCACGATATCTGTCGTACAAGCACTGAAATGCACCCGGTAGTCCGCTCAGATGCGCTGTGACGAGCTGCTCGTCGGTGAGATCCGCCGGTGGCGTGTTCTTGGGGAACTCCGCTATCTGTTCGATAAGATCGTCGGCCATAGTCGGGAAGGGGAAAAACTACACCAAAAAGTAACCTTACTGTCAATCCGGTGGTACGAAACCAGACCGCTAGGATTTAGATCGGTCGCTTCTCTAGGCCGATGAGAACTCCGCCCTCTGAGAAGCCATCATAAAGCGCCTCCTCGGGATCAAGAAGTAAATCCCTAGATTTCAGCGCTTGTTCAATGGCGCGGTCGATCTCTTTTATCACTTCTACTTCGATGGCTTCAAGCTTGCGGACGCTGATCCCTTCACTCGTCATGTAGGTCTCGAATAACCCGATCGGGTCCCTCCGCCCCCATTCCTCGAAAAGCTCGGCCGGAAATGTCTCTCTCGCCTCCTGCTCATCGTGCGTCGCATGTCCGCCCATCCGGAAGGTATCTGCCACGATTGCTGCCGGTCCTTTGCCTGCACGGCACTTGTTCGCGGCGATACGTACTGCTGAGAACACATCGAGGACGTTGTTGCCATCACATATCTGTGCGTCAATGCCATAGATGGCTGGCCAGTCGTGGAGCCTGCCAGCACCGTGCTGGTCTGAACGGGTTCCGAGTGCGATCTGGTTGTTCTGGATAATAAAAATTGCTGGTAGGTTTTGGACGGCCGCCAGGTTCATTCCTTCATGGCAAGCGGCGGTCTTAGTAGCTCCATCACCGATCCAGGTGAGGGCGACGCGGGCTTCTCCTCGGTTACGGAATGCGAGAGCAGCACCTGTGACGATGGTTACGCTAGTTCCCATATGGCTGATCGGCTGGATAATGCCGTTCCCCAGATTGCCTATGTGGAGGTCTCTGCCGCCACTCGGGGAGTCGGGTGTGGCTACATATCCTCGAAACATGTCAGCCAGGGGCATGCCCATCATATGGAGTGCTCCAGCATTACGAATCATCGGGCTCACGACGTCAATCGAAGTGTCTAGCGCCCGGACAGCTCCCACGGTGACAGCTTCTTCACCAGTTCCGAGCCAGGCCTTTGAAATGACGCCGGTTCGTACCCACCGCTTGAGTCCGATGTCGTGGAGTCGTGTCCTCAGTAGATCACGATAGATCAAAAGTAGAGCATCTTCCCCTAGATCCTTGATAATCTCACGCCGGTCAGGATGCTCGGAGAGTGATCGCTTTATCGACTGTATCAGGTCGGGGTCCGGTGTCCAGTTCAAGTACTCCGGAGGGTCGAAAGCCTTGTAACGCTTCATGTATTGAATGTACAGATAGTCAAGAACTGCGAAACGGTATCGTACTAAAGCGTTTACGTACCTAACCGTATCTGGTAGTTCTGGGTGCGTTGCAGTGAGCGACAGCCGGGGTGAGATTGGTGCATCAGCCTACCTGTGAGCTTGTTAGAGAGTTGATGCACGACACGAACCCCAAGAATCCTAGACGCGTCAAAGCTATTGTGGGATTGCGCCTCTTGGAGGTTGTCCGCGATCGGGATCTACCATCCGAGATTCTCGAAGAGGAGGACCCGGCGCAGACTATTCCTCGCCGACTCGGTCTGAGCGATGCTGTTGAGCGCCAGATTCGTGCCTATAGGGATGATGTCCGCAAAGGGGTTCGTCTCACTGACGAGGGGACTACCGCTTTATTCACACTGGTGAACAGAAGATCTGATAGCGATGAGGTTTTTTTTAGCACTGGACGTGAGTTAGTCAAGGTGCGTTCCCCGTTTCGTTGGGGCCAAGTACTCCCGACTTCGTTTCAGTATATGTTCGCCCGCACTTTCTTTGGCTGGTATCTAAAACACCTATTTGGGCGCCATATCGTTGGTCTGGCAGAGGGACCCTTCAATGTTGAGGCGCAAGGCTTGTTCTTTAGGGAGGGCGATCCCAAGGGTAAGGTTTGCCATTTTATTTCTGGAATCTGCCAAGGGATTCTTGAGCAAATTGGAAACGGATCCGCTGAAGTCGAGCACAGCCTATGTCAGGCTCTCGGCGATGATCGTTGCCGATGGGAGGGTAGCTTCATCGAACCGCAATCCTGACCCACAAGTGAGTTGAAACATGCAGGGCCACGCTACACTGAGACATAACTCAATAAACCAGTGCAGGATGATAAAGAGATGATCGAAAGGGGTGCCGTTGCGCCGGACTTCACGCTTGAGACCGATCAGGGGGAGTCTGTAACCCTCTCGAAACTTAGGGGAAAACAGGTCATTCTCTACTTCTACCCAAAGGATGACACTCCAGGCTGCACGATCCAGGCGTGCGATTTCCGTGATGCTATGCCGCGCTTCGAAGGAGTCAGCGCGGTAGTTCTGGGTGTAAGCCCGGATTCTGTGAAATCCCATGCCAAGTTTCGAGAAAAATTTGGCTTAAACTTTCCTCTTCTTGCTGACGAAGAACACTCGGTCTCTGAGGCGTATGGCGTATGGAAGGAGAAGAAGATGTATGGGCGCACCTACATGGGGATTGAGCGAAGCACCTTCCTGATTGACGAGGAGGGCAG
>DCAD01000057.1:10269-21438 GCA_002311875.1 Gemmatimonadales bacterium UBA1142
TACACCATTGTGATACATGAGCCTGGGGTTAGTTACAGGCTGAGGTGTCTCCGCCGTCGCAAGCTCGCCGGTACAGTCTGAGGGCGCGGTCGATGTCCTGGGGGACGCCTGTGCCATTCTGATACATGACTCCGAGGTTGTAGCAGCCTCGCATATTTCCACCATCACAGGCTTGTTGGTGGAGGTTGGCTGCGCGTTCGAAGTTTTGAGTGACGCCCGCGCCGTTCCCGTACATGGCCCCAAGGTTGTTACAGCTCTGCATATCTCCGCGGCCACAGGCTTGTTGGTATAGACTGACGGCGCGTTCGAAGTCCTGGGTGACACCTCTGCCACCCTGATACATGACTCCGAGGTTGTAGCAGCCCGCCATGTCCCCTCCTTCGCAAGCTTGCTGGTGGAGACTGACAGCGTGTTCGAAGTCCCGGGGGACACCTGTGCCGTTCTGATACATGAACCCCAAGTTGTTGCAACCCTCGATCGCTCCACCGTCACAGACTTGCTGGTAGAGCGCGCGGGCACGTTCGATGTCCTGAGGCACACCCGCACCAAGTTCATACATGAAACCGAGGTTGTTACAGCTCGCCCTCACTCCACCATCGCAAGATTGCTGGAATAAACTGACAGCTCGTTCAAGGTCTTGGGGTACGCCCTGACCACTCTGATACATGACCCCGAGGTTATAGCAGCCGACCATGTCACCGCTGTCACAGGCCCCCTGGTCCGACACCTCATTTTCTTGACATGCAGACATGCCTAGCAGAAAAACTGTGAGTACGGTTCGTATACGAGTTTCTAGGGTAAATTCCATTTCTCTCAGGCTACCAGTTTCCGCCGTCTCTACAGGCTGCGAGCAAGAGCACTGCTGTCAGTCGGATGTAGCGCATGCTCTAAAGGTGCGTCCTGCCTCACGAACCACGCCAGCGAGGGCTGTTACTAGCCCACACGCATCGGTGTCAGGCTGCTTTCGTGTAATAGTATTAACCCGACAGATATATTATCCGAGCGGCCGACGCTTAGGATTGATCTCTACAATCCCGAAGAGGCTGCTAAAATCGTCCGTCCACAGGGGCCCAGCTGCGGGCATATCTTTCTCTTCCTTGACGACGATCTCCAGATCTAGGAACTCCTGATTTCTGGTTAGCAGTACCCAATCAGATAAGCTCACCGAACGGCTCGAACTCGAAGCATTCTCGATGTAAATCGCGTTCAGGCCTGTAGCTTCGGCGAGGCGCTGCACGATCGGGAGCAGGTCGATGAAGCGGTTGGTCACGTGAAGCGCGAGGATCCCGTCCGTATTCAAGTGAGCCAGATACATTTGAAGGCTCTCTAGGGTCAGGAGGTGGATCGGAATCGCATCGCTGCTGAATGCGTCTATGGCGAGAACGTCGAACTGCTGAGCCTCACCCTGCTCGAGCTGCCGCTCGAGTACGATGCGTGCGTCTCCCTCGAATACGTCGACATCTGCGCCGCGGGCCACGGCGTCATCGAGAAACGTAAACCTGTCCTTAGCCCAGTGTATGACCAGCGGATTGAGTTCATAGAACCGCATATAGTCAGGTTCACTCTTCTCGTGGACCGTGACGTACGACGCCCCATCCTGTTCGGGATCAACGCGGGCATTGGCGTAGGCAGCGATTGTGCCGACACCCAGCCCTACGACGCCAACACGAAACTGACGTGTTGGATCTGACCGTAGTGGGTGATGCTCGATACCCAACCCAACGCCGGTCTCCGGACCGTAGTACGTCGTCGGCCAGGTAGTATAGAGCTGTAGCTGGCTTCCGTGACGAATGCGCCCGTGCGTCAGGGAGAGCCGGTGCATCGGACTACCGAGGTCCAACTCCTTGATTGCAAGTGTACCGTAAAAATTTCGATCTTGCTCGATGGTGCGCCGCTCATCATTGCTGACCAGCCAAACGAGTCCTCCGGTGAGGGAGAGGAGGCCGACCGCTGCCGTGCCTGCCAGGCTCGTTCGAGCGAATCCCTTGCGGGATGTCCACCATTCGCGGAGAGCGACACCCTCCATGCGGCGCCAGAACTCGAGGATTGACAGCACAAGGACAGCCATGACAGCCCCATACACACGCATCTGGATTTGCCATCTTGCGAATGTCGCGCCCGCATTTGGGCTCGCGCCCTCCAGCCAGGTCTCTGGCCTCAACAACACGATTGTGCCGAGGATGATCGACGTCAGCCCTATCACCCAGCAGAGACCCACGAAGCCTTGAACTAAACGCCCCCCGGATGAAGCGGGACGATGCATGATCAGGAAACGTCCAACAATAAAACCCACTAGCATGTAGCAGGCGACTAGAAGGAAATGGTATTCGTAGAAGCTTGAGAACAGCGCTGGAGAGAGGATCGCGACGAAGAGGCCACCGAGTGCACCACCGATTGATACCACGAGGAAGAAGAACGTGAGATGATGTGCATCCGGACGCGCCCGTGACAGTTCCCCGTGACAGCACATGCAGCAGATAAAGAGTGTAAGCGAGTACCCTAGCACTTGATCTACGATGCCCAGATCGATGCCTCCGTAGAGCAGCCTTAGCGCATTACTGAGGGCCAACGGCAGCAGCGCGATGAACAAGGGCCTGACGTACCAACGCCTGTTGTCGAAGGTCAGGATGAACGTCAGTAGATAGATGCTGAGTGGGAGGACCCAAAGGAATGGCACAACCGCGATGTCCATCGACATTTGGTTGGTTGTTGCCAAGAGCAGACCCGACCCGCAAGCCGAGAGAAGCAGCCACAGGAGGGTAGTAGCCCCGGTTGGGTCGTCACCCTTGACCGTCCCACTTCCAATATGCACGGCATCTTGGCCTGCAGCCTGTGCGTCGAGTTCCCGACTCGAGCGGTACACAATCAGAGCAGATGCCGCACAAAGCACCGCGAACGCCACGTACCCCCAGGACCAGGATGACGTTTGAGACCGGAGGCGAAAGTAGGGCTCAACCAGGAGGGGGTACGATAGTAATGCGAGCAACGAACCCAGGTTGGATAGCGCATAGAGGCGGTACGTTGACCGTCCGGGATGCAGCTGGGCATACCACCGCTGAATTAGGGGCCCCGTTGCCGAAAGCAAGAGATACGGTGCGCCGATTGTGACTGTTAGGATGTGAAGGATATGCAGGGTTGGGGCATCTGCATTCGCGGGTTTCAGCGCCTCGGTTGGGGTGATAGGAAGGGAGACCAGGGCCAGGGCTAGCAGGACCGTGTGCAGGACAGCCTGTTGGTGCCACGTTAGACGACTGACGATGAAATGGGCGTACGCATATCCGCCTAAGAGCATCAATTGGAAGAACAGCAGGGCGGTAGCCCACACCCCGGGGGTCGCACCGAACCACGGCAGTATGTACTTACCGATGATCGGCTGAACCTGGAACAGTAGGAACGCGCTCAAGAACACCGTGGCCGCGAGCAGCACGAACGAAGTCCTCGTCCGGAGCTGGTTTACCTTATCGATCGGATTCCCTGAGACGTTCATATCAGCGTGGGATAGCGGGTTCTTAGCCTGAGGACAGCAGTGCTCTAATCAGCGAGCCACGGGATGTGAGGAGTCAGTTAGGCATGTGCAGGTCAAACTCTTCGGAGAAAATGCCGGCCGAAGTTCTGACTGACTAGCTCTTACGTGATGAAGGCCCCGTTGGTGCTCCATTTCCTGCGTTCAGGAATCGATGCACACGGTATGCGCACATGTTCTGGACGGCAGTCAGGCCCCCGGCCCGTACCGCTTCAATCTCTGGCTTCGCCCATATGCCCTCTTGGAGCCAGATCGCTGGTCGCTCGGATCGCCTTCCGGACTCAGTGACGAATCGTCCAGCCTTGTCCGAAGGCCGGAAAATGACGACGAGGTCAACCGACTGGGGCACATCACTGATGGTGTTGTAACCCTCCTTCCCGAGAATGCGGTTCGCATCAGGATTAACTGGGATGACATCGTAGCTTTTTGAGGCGAGGTAGGAAGGCACCTGTTGGGCGGCCTTATCGGGATCACGAGATAGGCCAATGACAGCGATGGTCTCCGTTCGATCGAAGAGTTCTGCGAGTTCTTCAGCAGTCGGGTTACTGGGATCCCCCGCCAACTCAAGTAATTTCCGGATAGGGTCTAGTCTTAACACAACCCGAGCATACGATCATACCTTGTGACAAGGCAACGTCGTGTTGCCACTCTGATCTGGGCGTGCGAAGATCTGTTCGCCCGCTCGGGCATCTCGGAGTCAGAGAACCCCCAAACGGGAGCTGCATGGATATCGCTATAGGAGTTGCTGCCGCAGCCATGCTAGCTATTACTGGCTTTGTTCTGGGGCGCTCGTTAGGCCACACAGCTGGTCTTTCTGAGGGGAGTTCTGAGGCTGCTTTACGGATCAAGTCTGTCGCCGAATCCGTGGCTCGGGGGCGTCGCCCTGAGGGTGCCCCCCCGGGGTCTCCTGAGGCAGAACTCCAATCCGCACTGGAACGTGGATGGTCACCCCGTGAATCAGAGAGGAAGGCGGCCCTTCTCGAGGCCATCGGGAAGGTGAGCTCGTTCTTAAATACAAACGTACGCAGGCCGTTGCTAGAGGCAGGAGAGGCTGCCGAGGCCGACGAACTGAGGGAGCGGATAGAGCGTGCACTCGGGGCTCTATCTGATCTCGACTTCTTCCTAGAAGAGCCATCGAGTGAGAGAGCAGGACAAGATCTGACGTCCCTGGTCCAGCATGTTGCGCATGAATTTTCGGGAGACCAGGACATACGATTACGCTTGCAACTCGATAGTAACCCGGTACGTGCAGTGGTGAGCGCTCCGGCGTTGATGGACGGGCTGTATCTGATTCTTCACAACGCCGCCCGTTTCGGTGGTAACAAAACGATCGATATTGCTGTTCAGGCAGCTGATGGACGCTCGTTTATTCAGGTTAGGGACCGCGGGCAGGGCTTCTCAAGCGAGGCGTTACGGCGGGCCTTCGATCCGTTCTATTCGACGTCTTCCGAGGGGCTCGGGCTCGGACTCCCACATGCGCGCAGCCTCATAGAGCTGATGGGCGGCCACATTGAACTGCGTAATAAGCCAGACGGCGGTGCCGAGGTGGAGGTCTCCTTCCCGAGTTCCTGAACCACTATCCAAGTTGCATTCTTGTGTGGTGCTGGTTCGGAATCAGGAATACCCGTAAACCTGGTAGAGAAGCAGATAAACAACGATTCCGGTGACAGAGACGTACGCCCAGATGGGGAACGTCCAACGGGCGAGCCTCGCATGGGCACTGAAGCGACGGTGTCGAACCAGATAAAGAAGGCGGAGGACCAACGGGATAACAACAACAGCCAAGCCCATATGTGAGAAAAGAATGGTGAGATATACCATTTTCGCGAGGCCCTCGCCGGCGAAGTCGTGTGTTCCAGTCAGCGCTACGCGTGTGAGGTAGAACACGAGGAAGATGGCCGAAGTAGTGACTGCGATGACCATCGCTCGGCGGTGGGCATGGAGTGATCGGTTTCGGACGAAGCGATAACCCGCGAAGAGCGCCAAAGCGCTTGTCGCATTAAGCCCTGCGTTGACCATTGCCATAAGGTCACCGACGCGCATCAGGTCCATTGTTTGACTAACCTACCGTTGTCCGTGCTGTCGACGAGATTGGGTTGGGTGCCAGTCGGGCCAAGGTCGCGAGGCGTACAAGCGTCCCCAGGAGACACGCCGCAATAAAAGTGTGGAGTGACACCGGGACGACGGCCAGGGAGGTGAGCACCGATACGAAGCCGACGACGACCTGCGTCGCGGCTAGGGCCGCGGCGAGAAGGCCCAGTAGGCGTAGGGATCTCGGGGCGGATACACGCATGATCCAAACGGCGAGGCCGATGATCGTCAAAGCTGCCAGAATCCCGATCAAACGATGAGTGAAGTGCAGGATAATCGTTGAGTTCACCAGTGGAGGAACGAGTTCGCCAAGACAGAGTGGGACGTCGGGGCAGGCCATCCCGGCGTCCATGTGCCGCACGAGTCCACCGATCAAAGATTGAACGAAAATCAGGGCAGCCCCTGTGCCTGCGAGGATTGTGAGGCGGCTCGCAGTCTCAGTGTGAGTGCTCTCAACCTCTGTGATTCCGCCTGTCACCGACGTGAGCACCGTCACGAGAGCTAGGAAGAGAAACGCGAGCCCAAGGTGCGTAGTTGAGACCAAATCCGGCAGCCGGTATATGACAGTGAGTCCACCGAAAATTGATTGGACAACCAGAAGACCCAAGCCAGCTAGGCAGGCCTTGAAAATCCATGGTTGATCACGGGTCTCGGTCTTAGCGAGCCAGGTGGCGAGTCCAAACATGAGCACGAGCCCTCCTGCGACCAGCCGGTGGAGGTGCTCCCAGAAGACCCCCCCCGACATCTCTGGCATCATCGTGCCAAAACACGTCGGCCAATCGGGGCAAGCTAGACTAGACTCGGTGGCGTGGACCACACTACCAAGATACAGCAGGCCGAGCGTCCAAAAGGCGCTGATGGTGAAAGCCCGATGGTGGAGCACGCTTTTTTAGGTTGTCGGTACGGGTTTGAGTGGCTCTGTTTCCGTCGCTGAGTCCGCGAATATAGCCGCCTCTACCTGATGCCTGTACGCCTCTACCGACACGATACCTTCTTCCAACCACAAGAAGTCACCGTCCAGGAAGCGGCGAGCGACCCCGTAGGTCGTGGAATCGTCGTTATTGAATAGCGCACGGAAGTGGGCGGTGACTCGCCTGCGGGCGATGCGACAGAAGAGGTCAGCGAGAGCGTTGGCACCCTGCTCTCCCTCCTCGCTCTCGGCGAGTTCTCTTGCTCGCACGATCACGGCCGTCATGACGAATAGCTCAGAACCAATATCGACAATCCGGCCAAGTACCGCCTGGCGCTTCTCAAGGTGCGCCTGGAAGCGGACCATGGCGTGGAATGTGGCTCTGGCGAGTCTGCGGGATGCGCTCTCCACAAATCTCAAGTGGCCAGCAAGGGCGCCGAACTTCGCGTACCGGGGCCGTAGGCTCCAACCGAGGAAACGGGTCGGGTACCACCAGGCGTAATGTAGACCCGCACGAATGAGCGCCCGGAGTTTGGCCCCTATGGATGCTTTCGGGTTGATGAGGTCT
This sequence comes from Gemmatimonadales bacterium UBA1142, assembly GCA_002311875.1. Taxonomy (GTDB): domain Bacteria; phylum Gemmatimonadota; class Gemmatimonadetes; order Longimicrobiales; family Gaopeijiaceae; genus UBA1142. The sequence goes on from DCAD01000057.1 coordinate 17,362, forward strand.
CCGGCGACACTGAGGTGTGAATCCACTGCTTCGCGAGCTATGAACAGTCTCATGATCTCCGAGGAGCCCTCAAATATCATGTTGATGCGGGAGTCCCTCAGGGCACGCTCGACCGGGTAAGGCGTATCACCCCGAGCAAGCAGGGATCCGTGAGTCTCATAACCGCGCCCCCCTCGGATCTGGAGCGCGTCGTTCGTAAGATTCCAGCTGGTCTCACTCGCCCATAGCTTGGCGATTGCTGCCTCGAGACGGATATCAAAGTTGCCCGAGTCGGACATGCGAGCGGTGAGGTCCACAAGAGAATCCATCGCGAATGCGTTGGCGGTCATCTTGCCTAGCATCTGAGCGATCGCGTCGTGCTTGCCTATAGAGCGACCCCATTGGACCCTTGAGTTTGCCCAATCCCGGCACATCTCCAGCGCCCCTTTTGCACCCGCGGCACAGAAGGCTGGCATCGCCAGACGGCCCGTGTTGAGGGTTATTAGAGCGAGCTTGAGCCCTTTGCCCTCATCCCACAGGAGGTTCTCACGGGGAATTCTTACGTCTGTGAATCTCAGAATACCGTTTGAGAGGCCCCTTAGACCCATGAAAGAGCACTCATGGGTGACTTCCACACCATCCCAGGCGGTTTCTACGATGAAAGCACTGATCGGCTTGCGTTTAGAGCCTTCTGGTGCCGGAGTCCGCGCCATCACGACAAGGAGCTCAGCGCGTGGGCCGTTGGTGGTCCAAAGCTTCTCGCCGTTAAGAATCCAGTGTGAACCGTCATCGGAAAGCCGAGCGGTTGTTGACATATTGGCTGGATCGGAGCCCACATCATGTTCGGTGAGCGCGAATGCGGACAGGGCTCCTTTTGCGAGCCTAGGTAGGTATCTCTCTTTCTGCTCTTCGGTCCCAAACTTCATGAGCGGTCCTGGAACGCCGATACTCTGATGTGCCGAGAGAAATGCGCCGGTTGAGCCGCACCTCGATCCAACGATGGCGAGGGCACGATTATACGAATGCTGTGACAGTCCGAGTCCTCCGTACTTCACAGGGATCTTGATGCCGAAAGCGCCCAAGGCAGCCAGGCCCTGAAGAACCTCTTCAGGTACCCAGCCGTCTCTGTCCACCTGGTCTCCATCGATATGCTCTCGAGCGAAGACCTCGAGGCTTTTTAGGAGTTCGTCCGCCCGGCGCACCTCGTCAGGATGGGGCTCGGGGAGAGGGTGAATCAGGTCGACGTTGAGTCTTCCATCGAAGATAGCACGCATGAAGCTGCGTTTCGCCCAATCCTGCTCTCGCGCCTGTTCAGCTACCTCTCGCGCTTCGAACTCGGTGGCGAGCTTCTTGTTTTCGGCCATCGGATACCTGTGACTTACAGAGTCTTCTTCTCAGCACCCACCGATTGTGGGTGCCGATCCTTATCTATATAGAATGTAATACCAAGAAAATGCACTCCAGTGCCAAGAGTCACCTGTCAGATGTTTTCGTTCAAAAATTCTGAAATTTTGTCTGCTTGCGCCATGGCGTCTGCCTCACCGACCTCGATCAATGTTCTCAGATAGTCTGGTTGGAAGAGAACCAAGCTAAGAAAGTCCGGAGAGCGGGTGTGCTTCGTACCAAGTCCACGCGTGAGAAATCGGAATCCCCTGGGAAGTCTCGCTTCGTGCTCATTCGCCAGGTTTCCGAGGTCACACGAGGGACGAAGTGTGAGGAGCCGGACAGGTTCTAGATTCTCCCATTTATCCCTCGGTAGGTCCGCGAGTAGGCGATTCACCTGTTCGAGCCGGAGTGCGTCGTGGTCGAGGAGATCCAAGAAGATCGAGTTCAAGAGAACTCCAGCCACCTGAGCGGGAGGCGGATAGCCCAGAGTACTATGCTCTTCCGCTTCTTCAGCACTTCGGTCATAACGCGTTGAGATTGCGATGATCCTGCGCGCGCCAAGGTGGAGGGCAGGCGAGAGTGGTGCCGCGAGCCGCAGGCCTCCGTCACCGTACCACGCATCACCCAATTGTATGGCCGGGAAAAACAACGGGAGAGCAGAAGAGGCCATCACGTGGTCCACGGTGAGTACGGTCCGATGGGCCTTGCGTTGTGGGCGCTCCCATTCCGAAATGTGTGAGCCCTGCACCCATGTGACCGACTGCCCCGTTGAATAACTAGTCGTCGTCAAGGCTACGGCCTTCAACCGGTCACGCTCGAGATTGTACTGGATGCCGGTTAATTCACCGTGCACAGCATGCAGAACTTCTGTCAGATATTCTTGCAAGGGGTGAGTGTCGACGAGGCCTCTTACTTGAGGGACTCTTCCGATTCCGCCCGAAACAAGCTGCATGAGCCAGCGAATCCCGTTCGCAGCCAGCGACCGAGTATCCACTCGGAAAACATCTTCGACAGTAAGGTTGCCCCAGAGTTGGCTCAGTTCCTCGACTGCCTGGAGGAAGGTCCCGTGATGGGATGCCAGTAGGGCTGCGTTAATAGCGCCAGCTGATACACCAGTGATGTAAGGTATCTGGAGTTCAGGGTAGCGTCTGGCGAGAAAGCGCAGGAAACCAACTTGATATGCCGCTCTGGCACCACCACCACCCATTACGATGCCCAAGTCCCTGGGGCCGGGTGTACGGATCGCTCCAGATAGCTCCTGCAAGCGATCCGCAGAATCGGCCTTCATCGTGTCATGTTCCGGTAAGCCGGAACCAGGGAGTTCAGCTGCCGACGAGTGGTCTCCCTATCGCCATAATTCCGGCTGCGATAAGGCCCAGAACGACCAGTGTTCCAACTAAATGTGGGGCGTAAGTCCGCTCTTCCTCGGGCCGCCGCTTCACAACAACTGAAACGACATGCGCTATGATTGCAGCGAGCACCATCATTGTGATATGCCCGGCTAGGGCAGGGTAGAAGGTACCCGATAATAAAGTGACTACACCTAGGAGCACCGTCACATCTACAAGGCCTGTGAAAACGGCAGATGTGATCCGCATCGTTTTGTCATACGGTCTGCCCGTCACCATGCCAAAGGCTGCATAGCCAATCACGATGAGCCCAGCGAGTATGACCAGGTAACGGAAGCCTGAGTGGGCGTTCAGAATCATCGTTCTCGCTCTCGGAAAGTGTTCTTGTCCCTTATATTAGCAATATACACGGTGTGCGGAGTGTGATCACGTTATGACTCCAAGAAGGTAGGCGGAGGTGCTAGCCCTTTCGGTCTGGTTCCAGGTTGCTCAATCTGAAGGATCAACCTGGACCATCTTTAGGAGCAGAGTAAGATGCAAAGGGGATGTGGGCTGCCTCGAGTACCAAGAATGCTGATACGCGGCTTTGCTTTGCTTGCGCTTGTCGTGATAGCCCAGCGCACAGAGTTGGTCGCCCAACCTCGGTTGTCTGCGGCACTTCAAGGCCAAATCGTAGATAGTGTCACCGGCAAGCCCCTGGAAGGGGTCCTCATTCGCATCGACACGGGCCCCGAGGTGTTCTCCGACGTCGACGGGCGTTACCACCTGATGGGGCTGCGCCCTGGACGTCATATGCTTGCGCTGCTGACCTCAGATTGCCGAGTCAATTGGGGTTCAGTCGTCTTGATCCCCGACGTCACGACCGAAGCTTCTTTCGAGCTTGCTCCGCCAATTGGTACGGAACGGGAGGTCCAACGTGAGGCAGCGGAGCGCCGCCGCTCTTTTGGGAGGTTGATCACAAGGGATGAGATCGAGCGCTTTAATCCGAGATCGCTTGTGGATGTTATTCGCCGCTACGCACCCAGGATGGTCAGTGGAACCTCCGGGCAACCCGGGTCAACCACCGGAATCACCCAAAGGGCGCCAAATTCGTTAACTGGTCTCCTGGAGCCCGTGGTCGTCGTCGACGGTACTCGTATGGTTGATGCGGCGGAAACCATCAGTATGATTCGGCCCGGCGAGGTGGAAACTCTGGAACTGCTCCCGAGTTCGTCAGGCGGCTGGGAATTTGGCTCCTCGGGATCGGCGGGTGTAATTAGGATCACTACTCGCAAGGGCGCGCAGGATCTCGAGCGCACGGGAGTCGCAGCCTGTAGGGTTCCCAATTTCCCCGGTGTGATCGGCTCCTAAGAGCTTCTACTCA
>DCAD01000057.1:21523-65968 GCA_002311875.1 Gemmatimonadales bacterium UBA1142
CCCCCCATAACCGGTTATGGCAGGATCCGACCTTTATGGTCAAAAACATGAGTAGTGACTTTACGGCCTTCGCCGATGCGAGGGGGCTGCTAATCGGCCCCCGGCTCATGTTACCTGCTAGTTTTAGCCCTTATCAGGGTCTGGACCCAGCGCCCACTGCGCATGGGACAATTGTCTCAGTGCTCCGTGATTCGGAGTGCGACGAGGAGGATTGATGGTTAATCGTATGTTCGACTTCACATGGAAGTCGGCCTGGCGAGGCGTGACTGGAATCGCAGTCGTACTCGCTTTGATCGGCTTCGGCGCTGCAGATACTGCGGCACAGAACACCGGTACGGTGACTGGACTTGTGCTTGACAACACAGTCCAGATCCCTCTCGCTGGTGCACAGATGACCGTTGACGGCACACCGATCGGTGGGCTGGTCAACAACACAGGCCGGTATCTGCTGCTGAACGTTCCTGCTGGAGAGCAGTCGATTACAGCGCAGATCATCGGTTATAGCACCCAGACTTTGACGCTAACCGTCACGGCTGGTGAGACTGCGACGGCAGACTTTAACCTACGCCAAGAAGCAGTTTCACTTGAGGGTGTAATCGTGACCGGTACCGCTGGTGCGGCTCGCCGTAAGGAAATCGGCAACGCGATCAGTGCTATCTCGGCTGCGGACATCGAAGTTGCGACTGTTACGGACTTCGGTGACATCCTTCAAGGGCGTATTTCTGGCGTACAGATCAATGACCACGGTGGCCAGGTAGGCTCAGGAAGCCAGATCCGGATCCGTGGCAATAACTCGCTTACGCAGGGTAACGATCCATTGATCTATATCGATGGTGTGCGGATGGAGAGTGGCCAGATCGGGAGTTCCGACGAGGCTGCTCAAGAGCCGAACGTCTTTGACATGATCAACCCGAACGACATCGATCGCATTGAGATCGTGAAAGGTCCTGCTGCCACGACGCTATATGGTACGGAAGCGGCGGGTGGTGTGATTCAGATCTTCACGAAACGTGGATCGGCCGGCGCACCAGCATGGTCGCTTTCGGTCGACCAGGGCACGAGCGTCATGCCCCACGCGGGTCCGACCGGATTGGGTTCGACGTATGATGAGAGGTACCCTCTCCCGGGCGGTTGGTTGCTTCCTGCGGACGAGGTCATTAACCCCTTCGGACTTAACCTGAACGACTGCTCGAGCCCGCGTGCATGGGCGCCGACCGGTGAGCCAGGTTGTCCAGAGAACGGAAGCTGGTTCGCGCCTGGATATAGGCAGGACTACAACCTGAGCGTGCGGGGTGGTGGCGAGACCGCGACGTATTTCGTAGCGGGCCGCTATGGCAATGAGATCGGTACGATTCAAGTTCCTGAGGGCTACGACCCACAGGGCGCGGAAGATTACAGCGTCAGGGGCAACATTCAGTTCACGCCCTTCGATGGCATGCAGATCAGCCTGAACAACAGCTACGCTCGTCGGGTGATCACCTGGATTCCGAACGGTAACAACGCTTCGGGTCTCTTCCTTAACGTGATTCGTGGACCTGCCGGGTACACACCGGGCAACGACGACTCACTCGTGCTCGAGAACGACATCAACCAGACGATCGACCACGTTGTCTCGTCGGTCAGCATAGGCTGGACACCGAATAACATGTTCTCGCACCGCCTCAATGTCGGAATGGACTACACAATTTCTGACTTCGTCGACTTCAAGGCGTGGGGCTACTACGAGGAATTCCAAGGCGACCGTGAGTCTGATACGCAGACGGACCGTAACTTGACGTTTGACTACAACGGTACGTTCAGCTACGACCTGTTCAGTGGTGTCAGCTCGAACTTCTCTTGGGGTGGCCAGATGTATGAGGCGTACGGTTACACCATTAACGGGTTCGATGAACTCTTCGCCGGTCCCGGTGAGCAGCTGCTCGGGAATGGCAACAACCCACGGGTATGGGAAAGTCGCAGGACGATCCGTAGCGGTGGCTTCTTTGCTCAGGAGACCATCGGCTTGGGTGACCGTCTCTTCCTGACGGCTGGTATGCGTTGGGACGGCTTCAGTACCTTCGGTGAAGGCTTCGGTCTCGCCCAGTATCCGAAGCTCTCCGCCGCGTACACGATTACAGATGAGGCGTTTTGGTTCTTGCCGGCTATCGAGATCTTGAAGCTCCGTGCTGCTTGGGGGCAATCCGGGAAGGCTCCGGGCGCCTTTGACGCGAAGCGGATTTATGAGGCGATTTCGGCAGACGAGCAAGTTCCAGGCGTCATCATTGGTAACCTTGGCAATGCGGATCTCGGACCTGAGCTCAGCACAGAGCTTGAGGCAGGCTTCGAGATGTCAGCATACCAGGGCCGTGTGAGCGTGGACTTCACCTGGTATGACCAGACCACGAATGACGCGCTTATCGGTGTGCAGGAGGCTCCTTCAGGCGGTACCGAAGAGGCCACGCTGCGTAACCTCGGTGAGACAAGGAACTGGGGTACCGAGTTATCGCTTAACGTGATCCCGGTCGCCACCGAGGGGATCGAGTGGTCGCTAGGTCTTAACTATTCCACCAACGACTCCGAGGTCACTGACCTTGGGCCGCTCACGGGTGGTAGCACTGTGCGGGTTTGCCCAGCCGTCCCCGTGGACGATTGGTGTAAGACCCCCGGTCGCAGGGGATACCCGCTCTTCTTCCGCTGGGACGACAGGATCTCCAACCCAGGCGTATTGGGTGAGCTCCCAGTCAAGGAGAAGGCTTATCTCGGACACCTCTACCCGACGAGCATGATCGGGGCGAGCACGCGCATGACGTTTGCGCGTCGATTGACGCTTGACCTACTGATGGAGAGCCAACGTGGGTTCGTGCGTCCGATTGGTCCGGCTTATCAGAACACACGTCGGAGACAGTGGCCGATGTGCATGGCGATTGCCGACGTTTGGTACAATGGCGACCGTTCAACGCTGACATCGTCACAGGTTGGTAATTGTGTCGGCCCCTACGCTGACTGGGGTTACTGGACGGACGATGCCACGTTCATCAAGCTGCGTTCGGCTACGGTCAGCTGGCGTTTGCCCGAAGGTTGGGTTCCAGGCGCTCGCACGGCCACGATCACGATGCAGGGCAAAAACCTGTGGACGTATGCGCCGCACTATCGCGGTTTGGATCCAGAGGCTAATGACCGCCGCCGGAGCGCGATGTTTGAGTACTACAACTCTGCACCGCCGCGGCAGTTCATTGCCAACATTCAGATCAACTTCTGAGCCAGGAGACTAGAGACCAATGAAACAACGGACGAGATACGGCCTTTGGCCGTTGATTGCCGGGTTTAGTGTCCTGTTGTCTGGCTGCACGCTCGAGGTTCTAAACCCGGGCGCGATTTTGGACGAGGATCTGAACACGGCTGATTTGATGCCCATCGTTGTGGCCGGTGCTTCTGCTGAGCTCAACGACGTGATGGATGGTTATGCATTCACGGGTGGACGCCTGACGGATGATCTGTCAGGTACGGGCAGCTATTTCGGTACAGGACAGTACCGCCTCGGTCGTTTTACACGAGATGATTCCGAGGGATTCTGGGAGCAGACGCACGAAGCAGCTTGGGCTGCTGGTGAAGCGTGGGCTCGACTGCAGATAGTCCTCGAATCCGCGGCTGCCACTAACCCGGATGCCGCCCGACTCTGGTACCTCATGGGTACTGCCCACCAGAGGCTGGGTGAGAACTTCTGCGACGTGGTGTACGACAAAGGCCCACTTCAGCCGCGCACAGCATCATTTGATAGCGCGGTGATAGCCTTCAACCAGGCTAAAGCGATTGGTGCCGCAGCAAATGCCGCCACGTACATTACCGCTGGATGGGGTGGCCTAGCTCAAGCGTATGTAGGCTTGGGTGACTGGGGCAGCGCTGTTGCAGCTGCGGCTAATGTTCCCACGAGCTACTCAATCGAGGCACACTACCACCAAGGCGCGAATAGTAACCAGGTGTATAACGAGACCTGGGGACGTGCTGAGGTTGGCGTGTGGGCCACTCCGGTTCAGCGGCAGTATAACACTTCGGTTGACGCAAATTACGTGTCGACAGGTGACCCGCGTGTTCCTTACACGATGTGCGGAATGTGGACGGACACCAACCGTCCTCCGGACGTGACCCTGGGTACCCAGACTACCACTGTTTGCGTCGGTAAGGGTAGTGGCGCGCACCAGGGCGCCGGTGGCTTGACTGCGCACTATAGGCAGAACAAGTACGACGAGCGTGGTTCGGATGTCCCAACGATCACGGGTACCGAGATGCGCCTGATCGAGGCTGAAAACGCGGTGAGGTCTGGTGACCAAGCAACGTTCATCACCAAGGTCAACGATGTACGTGCGCATTACGGTGCCGATCCACTGTCAGCTGACGATTTATTGGCAGTCGCCAACGGCGCGGGAGCACTGAACTGGGACAATTGTGCGACCTGGGCAGCGGACTGTGACGTTAACAAGATAGACGACATGTGGTCGATTATGGACCGTGAGCGTTACATGACACTGTGGATTGAAGGTCGGCGGTTGTGGGATCTTTGGCGTTGGAATCATCCGTTCCTCGACGGTGGTACGCTCATCGGTCCGGGTGAACCCCGGAGAGCGTCATGCATGCCGATCCCTGAGATCGAGTGCACGCTCAACGAAAACATCGCGAACACGTCTGTGTGTACTCAGGGGTAGCGAGATGTTGAGACGACTGAGCGGACGCACTCAGTAGCGTCGGCTCGGCCGAAGAGGTAGCAACCGCCCCCGCCGGCTCGCCGACGGGGGCGGTTGGTTTTATAACAGAGCTGATATCGGATTACGGAGTCAGCAATCGGTGAAAGAAAAGCAACGGGGTTGAATAGAGAGTGGACTGGTCGAAGGCAGAAGCTCGCGAGTTGAAGAGACGAGATTCAGTACTATCAGCGACAGTACTAGCGTTGGCACTCTATGCCTGGACTATTGGAACACCCATAGGGGAAGCCCAGGTGATCAGAGGTACGATCCGTGACGCTCGAACGTCCGAGCCTGTCATGCTTGCCTACGTTGGCCTGCTCGAGCCGGGACGGGAACTTGTAGTTGCGAGCCTAGCGGATAGATACGGGAGCTTTTCGCTTCAGGCGCCGACCGCGGGCTCGTATTTTCTTTACGTAGCGAGGATGGGTTACAAGTCCCTTATCGACGGCGTGTTCGAGGTGGGCGAAGACGGCGTGTTCGAGTTACAGGTTGGTCTGACGCCTGCAGCGATCAGTCTAGAGGATCTCGTTGTCGAAGCGGAAGAACGGAAGAGTAAGCTTGATTTGGTCGGCTTCATGGAAAGAGCCGCAATTGGTAGGGGCACGTTCCTCATCGGGGAAGACATCCAAGCGGTGGCGTTCGACAAGATCACGGATGCGTTCCGGAACATTCCCGGCCTGGTGGTCATCACCACCAGACCGCAGTTCGGCCCCGAGTCCGTGCGCAATCCCGAGATTCGGGTCCGACGTGGAGGTGGGGAGTGTTCTCCGACGCTGTACGTGGACGGTGCGATAATGGCGTTGGGTAGCCAGCGACCCGGAAGCGGTGCTGTGCGTCCGGATGATTTCGTGATGCCTGTGTCGGTCGAGGCAGTTGAGATCTATGTCAGACCTTCGGAAACCCCCCTCCAGTACGAGGCTCTTGGCAGGTGCGGGGCGGTTCTGATCTGGACCTACGCTCGCTGAGGCACTCGTAAACTACGGCCTTAGTTGCAGGCCTCAGCTATTGGGAGCCCTTCGTTGACTGTGCGTTGACGATAACCGTATAGATTATGATCGGAATGAGGAACGCGACGGCTACGAGACCTGAGGTTCGGTTAGGATCTAGAGTTCGGACCAAGATCGCGCTTACATCTTCGAGTGAAAACCTATTGGTCTGAGGGATCTCTGATCCGCCAGAGTTCTTAGAGATCCCGGTTATAGTGATCGACTCTTCAGTCCACTGCACGTCAAGGATCTGATCAAACTCTACCCTTTCCGCGTTCTCGCCCTCACCCAAAACAATTCCTTTCACATTGGTGTTCTCGCGTTCGGCTGGCGCGGGAAGAGGTAGGGCAACATTTGTGAAACAACCCGCAAGGATGGGCAGCGTTAGCGCGATGACGAGACCGGGCCTGGGCTTTTTCATAAGCAGTCGAGTTCGGTGAAGTCTAGAGGCTCTAGGGTGGGGACTCGGGTGAAAATATCTACTATGGACTTGGAGCGTGGCAACGGGTAGCAGCACACCGACCTGTGGGTCGGCTAACTCGCTGGTCCGGCTTCTAGCTCTGTTGGCCCTTCACCCACTTCTACGGCCCGTTCGCTGACGAGTGCTGTATCAGTACTCCACACGGTGAGCGTGTAGGAACCCGGAGGCACGCCCGAAAGAGTGAATTCCCCATCCAGGTCCGCAACGACCGCGTACGGCGTTGGTGAGACGAACACAAAGGCCGTCATACCCGGATGCACATTGCATGTGACGTCGTAGCCACCTGATTCCTCAAACGTGTAATGGGCGGTTTCAGTCGGATCGGTATCCGCGTCTAGCACCACGAGATCGGTATCCACGTGTCGCAGATTAACGTTATGGGCAAGGCTTTCGCTGTTGGTGAATCTCACGGTTTGGCCTACCCGTACCAAGAGAATGGTCGGGGAAAAAACCAGTCCAAACTGGTCGATAACAGGTTCGGGGTCGAACACCGGACCACTGTCACTCCTGCCAGACTCCGCCGACAGCATGACGACAGAGGGGACACCGCCGGCGGCCGCGGGAGCCTGTCCAAAGACAACGCCGGGTGCTGAAATCTCATCCAGTGTGTCCTGTGTCTGGGGTGAGGTCCCAGTGCATGCTACGACCAGGATGGCTGATAAGATGGTACTGAGTCGGGAGAACATGTTTAGGGCTCCATACCGGCTTTCACTTCAGAGAAGAGTGCTTTGGCGTTGTTGACTGCATCACGCTGAGACCGCGTTGGTGGGTAGAGTGTACCAGGGCGCACAGCCCCTCCGTTCAAGGCTTGGTAGACTTGCTGTACCATGCGTGCCGCTGCTGCCAGCTTCGCCTGGGGCGTTGTTGGGGCGCCGCTACCGCGGAACGAGCCTCTACCGCCTCGCCCGCCCCGTCTCCCTCCGCCAGTCATACCCTGCTCTCTCATGTAAGCCTGGATCTCATTCGTGAGTGCTAGCGCTTCGAGCATGAAACGTTCCCGGGATTGGTACATCGAGACGGTGATCGGCATAGCAGGATCCCCACGAACCTCCACCACCGTCGAGGCCGTGCTTCCCCGGGCTTCCACGGTCACCGTGTACGAGCCCGGGGAAACCCATGGCCCCCGTTCATCGATCGATCTTGCGAGTTCTGAGTCGCTGAACCGTTCCCAACGGTCGACTGCACCCGGAATGGAATGCCTAAGATCCCAGTTAACGCGATGTGTGCCCTCACTGGACGGAACCTGCATTTCCCGAACCGGGTGCCCCATCACGTCAGTCACCATCATACGTGCAGTCCCGCTTCCGGAACCGAGCCTGTACGTAATCTCAATTCCATCGACTGGATTTGTACCCGCGAACTCTGCATGGCCACGGTAGGAAGTGTCCTTGCGATAGACCATGATTGTGCCACGTCCTGCAGAGAATACCGATACTTCTGCCGGAGCTTCAGCCCATTCAACGAATGGACGAGTGTCGTCCAGGATCCATATACCGCGACCGTGAGTGCCGAGGACGAGGTCCTGCTCCCTAGGGTGTATGAGTAGATCGTCGTAGTGGGTGGTTGGAAGGTTGGGGATCTTCGCCCAACCGTGACCCTTGTCGGTGCTTACAAAAACTGCGTGCTCTGTCCCGAGGAAGAGTACATCCTGGTTGTTCGGATGCTCCGCGATCACGTTCGCCACACCTAATTCGGGGAGTTCGGCGTGCAATGGTTCCCAGGAGCCCCCGAAGTCTTCCGTTCGGTAAACGTAGGGGCGGAAGTCACCGTCGCGGTGCCCGTCGAAGGTAGCATATGCAGTTCCAGGTGTGCTCCAGGAAGCTGTGATCCGACTGACATAAGTGCCATCGGTGATGCCCGATATATTTCCCGAGACCTCCTCCCAGCTCTTTCCGGCGTCCCTGCTGACCTGGAGGTTGCCATCGTCGAATCCTACCCAGAGAACGGCGGGGTCGAGGGGCGATTCATCGAGTGTTACTGCTTCGCCGAAACTGCTGGTGCCGTCGTTGCGGGATATACTGATGTCAGCTCCTAGTACCCCCATCAGCTCTAGCTCGTCGCGATCGATACCTCGGCTCAGATCTTCTGTGTGTTCCCAGGTTTCTCCTTGGTCCTGCGAAATAAATAGACGGTTCCCCGCCACGTATAGGACGTCTGGATCGTGCTGTGAGAGCATCATTGGCGATGTCCAATCGAACCGGTACTCCTCGCCTAGCGGTTCGATTGGGGAAATATCGTGTATGTCCCCGGTCCTGGTATCGTAGCGGAAGTAACTTCCTCCGTTCGAACTCCCGTAGCTGTAACGAGCGTCACGTGGGTCGGCCTGCCAGTACATGCCGTCCCCGAAACCGTTCTGTTTCCAGTCGTCGTTGACAATGCCGATCCAGCGCCGTGTTTCTGATGGCCCCATGAACGAGTGGTTATCCTGCAGGCCCCCGTAGACCCAATAGGGATCACGCATGTCGACGTCGATCGCGTAGAACTGGGCGATAGGGAAATTGTTCATCTTCCTGAAACTGACTCCGCCGTCGTAGCTCTCGTGGAGGCCAGCGTCTCCAGCCAAGTAAAGGTGTTCGGAGTCGCTGGGATCAATCCACAGGGTGTGATGGTCGGCGTGGATCCCGACGTCATACGTGGGGGCTACTGCAATCTGCGTGAAGGTGCGTCCTCCGTCGCGGCTAACATTTGACTGTGTTGCGAGCGAGTAAACGCGGTCTTCATCATTCGGGTCGATGAAGATGTGTGAGTAGTACATCGGGCGGCTGTCGAGTGAGTTGACCCGTTCCCACGTCATACCTCCATTCTCCGAACGGTACGTCCCCTGTAGGTTGGGGTCAGCGTGTTCCACGAGGGCATTTAGGACTCGCGAATTTGAGGCAGAGATCGCGAGGCCGATCCTTCCTTTATCACCCTCCGGAAGGCCCGCTTGGAGTTCGTTCCAGGTCGAGCCGCCGTCGGTCGTCTTGTAGATTCCACTGCCGGGTCCGCCACCATTAAAGCCCCACGCTCGCCGCAGCCGCTGATACATCGCAGCGTAGAGTGTATTCGGGTTATCTGGGTCCATCACCATGTCGACGACCCCGGTGTATTCATTGACGAACAGCACATTCTCCCATGTCAGTCCCCCGTTCGTTGTTTTGTAGACACCGCGAGATTCGGAGCCCGACCAGAGGTTACCCAGTGCCCCGACGTAGGCGATGTCGGGGTCGACAGGATGTATAACAATCCTGCCGATATGACGGGTCTCTTCGAGGCCGAGATGGCGCCAGGTCTCCCCGCTGTCGTCCGAACGATATATGCCATTACCGTAGGAGGTGCTCTGACGGTTCTGCTGCTCACCCGTGCCAGCGTAAATGATCTCCGGGTTAGAGGGTGCGAGCGCGACATCCCCAAATGTGCTCACGGCCATTGTGTCGAATACATTCTTCCAGGTCTGGCCCCGGTTCACACTCCTCCAGAGTCCGCCCGAGGCGGTCGCCACATAGATCGTCGAAGGATTGCCGGGCACCGCCTCCACATCGTGGACGCGTCCCCCCGTGACCGCGGGGCCGATTGCTCGTGGGTGGAAGGCGTTCATGTCGCCGGTCGTGATCGGAACTTGTGCCGATAGTACGATAGGGATCAGGACCATATCCAAGAGTGCGAGCGCTAGTGCACTCAGAAGGTTTCGTTTGAGATTTATCATCTTCAGTCGCTTCCAGATTTCGGGGCATTCAAGGGCAGTTGCAGTACAGGTGCATCTAGCGCTTCCTCGATGACCTGGACGACGTCTTCGTCCAGGTCATCGAGGCTGAGCATCCAGCGCAGATAGTCGGGGCTTGTGAGAGCGATGTCCGCGAGGTTCTGCCCCTTGTTCTTACCTTTTCTGAAAACTCTTTCCTCGGGGAGGCCACTGAACCATAGGTCTACCCCAGTCCGGAAAGGCCTGATCTGATCGCAATAGTTGTGCAGTCCATCGACATCCTGAGGTAGGTGAGGATATCGCTCGAGTTGTGCGCTGAGCACAGCCGCAGTTGTACGGATGTCGCCAAGCGCTTGATGCGCCTCCTCATGTTTCCTCCCGAGGTAGAACTCGGCTGCCGCCGAAAGGTCCCTCGGCTCTTCACGGTGGAAGATATTCTGCATATCGATTAGACGACGGTTACGTACGTCGAGGTTAATCCCACATCTCTTGAACTCTGAGACCAGCATGTGCAGATCAAAGCCGCGGATATTGAAGCCTGCCAGGTCAGCCCCTTCGATAAGCGCCGCCAGGCTCTTCGAGCGTAAACAAAATGTCGGTTCGTTCGCGACGTCTTGGTCCGTTATGCCATGTATGGCGGTGACTTCGGTCGGGATCTGTACGCCTGGATTGAATCTGCGGACGCGCTCGATGACATCTCCCTGAGGTGTGATCTTGATCAGAGCGAGCTCGACGATGCGATCGTTTCTTATGTCGAGGCCGGTGGTCTCAATGTCGAAGAAGACAAGGGGTCGGTCGAGTTCTAGGGGCAGGTGCATGGCAAGGCCAAGGTAGTCAGCGGATTCGCGGAGGACTACAGTAGGAGAATCATGAGCGAATCGATGAAAGCAGTGGTCATGGGGAGGCCGGGCGGAGCCGAGGTGCTTGAGTTGCGGGATGTCGATCGCCCCACGCCTGGTGCGACCGAAATTCTGGTCCGTGTGGCTTCCTCGGGATTGAACCGTGCCGATCTGCTACAGCGCCGTGGGCTTTACCCTCCTCCGCCGGGTTACCCTGAGGACATCCCCGGCCTTGAGTACTCCGGTGTGATTGAGGTCGTGGGAGAGGACGTTGAGACTCTTGGTGTCGGCGAAGCTGTGATGGGTATCATTGGAGGAGGTGCGTACGCTGAGTACGTAGTGGTTCCCGCGGCGACCGCAATTAGGGTGCCTCGTGGTTTGGGTCCGGTTGAAGCTGGCGCTATCCCAGAAGTTTTTATGACGGCCTTTGACGCCGTGTTTCTTCAGGAGGAACTCTGCACAGGTGAGACCCTTCTGGTACATGCCGTAGGGAGTGGCGTAGGGACGGCTGCGCTCCAGCTTGCCATCAGGGCTGGAGCTGTGGTGATCGGGACCTCTCGAACCGAAGCGAAACTGGAGGCTGCCGCGGCGCTTGGGCTTGAGCACACAGTCTTGGGAGATGAGGCATGGCCCAGCAGGGTGCTAGAGATCACCGGTGGATCGGGCGCTGACGTAATTCTCGACCTCGTCGGAGGCACGTATCTCAGGGGCAACCAGAAGGTGCTTGCCAGCGGAGGACGTCACATCGTGGTCGGCGTACCTGGAGGGGCGAAGGCGGAAGTCGACTTGCGATCTCTTATGATCCGGCGAGGCTCGATTCGGGGGACGACGCTGCGAGCTCGTCCAGTCAATGAAAAAGTGGATCTTGCTCGCACCTTCGAACGGGATGTGCTACCGGGATTTGAAACGGGTGAATTGAGATCTGTAGTTGACTGCGTATTCCAGGCAGGCGAGGCACAAGCCGCGCATCGATACATGGAAGAGAATCGGAATTTTGGGAAAATCCTGTTAGCGTGGTGAGGACGGAGCCGTTCTTTACACGCCGATGATCATCCTGTGGATTCTCCGGAGAGACCAAGGGCTTCGAGCACTAGCTCCGCCTGCTGAGCCGCATGATCTATAGCTTTTCCTTCAGCTGGGCTCGCGCGTTCCGGCCGTGCGACATACGCGAGAGGTACATTTCGCGGTACGATCGCGCGCAGGCGCGGCCCGACGAATGTAAGAGCCCCCATATTGCGGGGCTCTTCCTGCATCCAAAAGACCTTCTCGAGATTCGGATAGCTCGCGAGAAGCTCTTCTAAGGCGGCTTCAGGGAAGGGGTATAAGAGTTCCATTCTTGCTATTGCCGTCGAGCTGGCTTCCACACGCTTCGGGTGTCCCTGCATGTCGTAAAAGACCTTTCCCGTGCAAAGCACGAGGCGCTTGACCCGGGCGTGATCCTCGATTGTTGCGTCGTTGATCACGTGCCTGAACGCTCCCTCAAGAAGCTCGGCGACGTTGGATGAAGCCATACCATGCCGGAGCAGGCTCTTGGGTGTCATGACGATCATCGGGCGCTCGGGTCTCCGGAGAGCCTGACGACGGAGCAGGTGGAAGTACTGAGCAGGAGTCGTCGGGTACGTAACCCTCATGTTGCCCTCAGCACAGAGCTGCAGGAACCGCTCAATTCGAGCACTTGAATGCTCCGGACCCTGGCCCTCATATCCGTGTGGGAGCAGAAGCGTCAACCGCGAGTATTGTCCCCACTTCGTGAGTCCAGATGAAATAAATTGATCAATCATAACCTGGCCGACATTCACAAAATCACCGAATTGAGCCTCCCAAAGCACGACGTCTGTGTCTGCGCCAACTGAGTAACCGTACTCGAATCCAATGACAGCTGTTTCGGTTAGTGGAGAGTTATAGACTTCGAGGCGTGTGCTGGAGACCTGATCTAGAGGGGTATAGACATCCCCCGTCTTCACGTCGTGCAGCACCATGTGCCGGTGGCTGAACGTGCCACGCTGTGTATCCTGTCCGGTAAGCCGAATCGGGATGCCTTCCTTCAGCAGTGATCCAAGCGCGAGCATCTCGGCGTGTCCCCAATCAAGCGCATAGGTTGGGGAGAAGTTCTCGACCCTTGGTTCAAGTTGACGCCAGAGTTTTGAATGAGGTGTGAAGCCGTCCGGTAACTGGACTGTGACTGCGTTGATCTCCGCTAGCGTCTTGAAATCAACACCGGTATCGCGGGGGACCACCGGGATCTCACGTTCATCATCCAGAGTGTCTCCGGAGACTGGCTCATACTCGCGTACCCTGTCCTGAGCTTCCCTGAGTTTGCTGGTGATCTCGTCCTGCATGGCACGTGACTCCGCCGGCGACACGATGGCTTCGGCAGCGAGTTGATCAGCGTAAATGGTTCGTACTGTGGGATGATTCGAGATGTTCTCGTACTCCACAGGTTGAGTGTATGCCGGTTCGTCCCCTTCGTTGTGTCCGTGGCGTCGGTAGCCAACTAGGTCGATGACAAAGTCATCTCCAAAATGCGATCGGTATGCGGCCGCTAAGCGCACTGCGGCCAGGCACGCTTCTGCGTCGTCGGCATTCACATGGAGCACGGGAATGCCGTAGCCTTTTGCGAGATCACTCGCGTACATGGTCGAACGCCCATCCTGCGGATCTGTCGTGAATCCAACTTGGTTATTAAGTATGAAGTGGATAGTGCCGCCCACTCCGTAGCCACTGAGGCGGGCCAAGTTGAGTGTCTCCGCGACAACACCTTCGGCTGCGAAAGCTGCGTCCCCGTGGATCAAGATCGGGACGACAGAGTGGGTATCCGGTGAGGTTTCGTTCGCGGTCGTCTTGAATTGACGAGAGCGAGCCATGCCTGCGACCACTGGGTTGATGAATTCGAGGTGGCTTGGATTTGGGGCAAGCTCAATCCTGATCGGGCCCAGGCCATCGATATCACGGGTTCCTCGTGCACCGTGATGGTACTTTACATCTCCCGTGCCAGAGGTGTCGAGTTGGCTGCCCTGATAGGAAGGCCCTTCGAATTCGGCCAAGAGTTCACCGTATGATATGCCGACGATATGAGTCAGAACGTTCAGGCGTCCGCGGTGAGCCATACCGAGTATGACCTCTCGCCCTCCAGCCCGGGCGATTTGTTCGATTGTCAGGTGGAGCATCGGCACCAGGGCGTCAGTGCCCTCGAGTGAAAACCGTTTCTGGCCGAGATAGGCTTTGTGTAGGAATTGTTCCAAACCCTCCACCTCGGAGAGGTGCAGTAGCAGCTCACACTTCTCGTCTGCACTCATTCTAGGAAGGTGTGACTCAGACTCAACCTGGTCCCACAACCATCCGACCTTCACGTGGTCATCCAGGTGCTCGAACTCGTAACCAATCGAGCCGGCGTAGATCGCAACGAGATCGTTCAGCGCATCAGCTACCGATCGGTCTTCACCGTTCTCTTCCATGACCAGTGAGGCGGGTAGCTCAGCCAACTCCTCCATCGATGTACCGAAGAATGCTGGTGAGAGCTGCGGGTGGCCCGGTGGTTTGCCTCCGAGTGGGTCGATGCGGGCGAGTTGGTGACCGTGATCCCGGAAAGCCTGAACGAGTGCGGTTGCACGAGAAACGACGGGGAGAACCCGACGTAAGTGTTCGGCCCCGTCTGAAGATGTTGATACACGTGCCGGACCCAGGGTAGTATCGGGAGCCGGGGTAGTGGTCCGATCCCGAGTATGGGGGACGCGTGGTTTTTCTACTGTTGCTGAGGACGTCCTGCCCTCGAAGAGCTTTCGCCACTCTGACGGGACACCGTCCGGGTTACGGGCGTACTCCTCGAACATTGCCTGAGCGTAGGCGGCGTTTTGACCTTCGAAGAGCGATTCATCCATCACCGAAAGTTACTTTATTTTTCCGGAGGGTTGGAGTGTGTTCCCATCTTTGGTTCTTGTTGGTTATGCCCTGGTCACTAATGTCTGTGCTCCGAATGCGATCCTTGGCTGTGAACACTGGATGATTTCTGTGAAAGAGGTGCTTGTGAGTCCATCCCTGGGACTGGCCCATCCCGTATGGATTGAGCGGCTTCCATGGCTTTGTCAGGGGTGCACGATACGAGGTGTAGACGCTGACCTCTACGACTTCGGCTTCTTCAGTGGTAGATCGTCGCTTGAATCCGTGCAAGACAACTGGTCAACGCTTATGGGCGCTACTGGTGCTACCAGCGTAGTGCATGGGCGCCAAGTCCACGGAACCGTGATCCGCGCGCATGAAACTGCTTCGGCGGGCCTGCACATGTTTCCCGACTGCGACGGCCATGTGACTGCTTCGGTTGGGGTCCTCCTGGCGGTTACGACAGCCGACTGCGTGCCAATATTCCTTGTGGATGCCGATCGACGAGCGATCGCCGTGCTTCACGCGGGTTGGCGAGGTGCTGCTGCCGGGATCCTCGAGCATGGCCTCCTGGCACTCAGGGAGCAGTCGGGTTCGTTTCCGGCGGATCTTCTTATGCACCTCGGTCCCGCGATCTGTGGAGACTGCTACGAGGTTGGTGCCGAGGTCTTCAAGGCTCTCGCTCTGCCGATTCCGCTACGGCCTCGTCCCATCAACCTTCGTGAAATCCTCACCGAACAGGCAGCAAAGGCGGGGATCTCTCTCGCGAATATCACCGTCTCAGAACATTGCACCCGTTGTACTGAGAGCGATCTCTTCTCTCATCGCGGTGGAGACAGGGGTAGGCAAGTTTCCTACATCGGCTTACGACCATGAGTCGCGAACCCTCGGATGATCCACGGCCACCCAGGGCATCAGTCGGCCTATGCGGGCTCTGCGCAAACCATAGGCTAACCCGTAACCGCGTCGGGTCACGGTTTTACCTTTGCGGCCTATCGAAGGAAGATCCACGTTACCCGAAGTACCCAGTTCTACCCGTGGTAAGCTGTGAGGGCTATGTCCCCGGTGATCAGTTGCCAAGTGAGTAATGAGCCCTGAACCCCACAGAGGAGCACCAATGAGCGAACCTTTCTACACTGCACGAGTGAGCGTGTCTAAGGTCGATGGTCTACATCGTAGAGCTGTCTTAGAAGATGGTACCAGATGTGAATTTGGGGTCCATGGAGTGGTGAAGGTGCACTATGGGCTTGAATCACAACCAGATTTGCCACTTCCGGTTGATTATCTGGTTGCTGCAGCTGCCGGTTGACTACTCGGGACGCTCAACGGCGCACTGGAGGTGCGCGGGATCAGAGTGCCGAATGATGACATCAGCTGTACTGCAGAGGGCACGAACGAAGTTGTGGATCGGATCATCGTGCTTACGAAAATCCATGTGCACTACAAACTGCGGCTACCTTCAGGAGCCCCGGAAGACAAGGTCTCTCGGGCCCTGGAGACTCACGTACGCAAGTGCCCGACAGCTCAGTCAATCAAGGACTCGGTCGAGATCACGTGGACTGTTGACTTCATCGAGAGCTAGGCCGGGACGGCGACCAAGGAGGAGGTGTGTCAGGACGCTGAAGTCGTCCAAGCCCATATCCAATAGGGCACGGTTCTAGTGGACACTCACGATTTGTGGCCCGTCTCTGTTACCTCCCTCACACAGGATGCTTGACGTACCTTCCACTCCCAATGCCGAGACGGAGGCTTCTGTGAACAAGCGAATACTGCTCGGGGTGGCCGGCGCCCTCTTCTTAATGATCACGACTTTTGGGGTGTCTGCCCTGCATGCCCAGCGGGCTCCATTGGCCAACGAAGACATCTTTGATATCGAGTACGCGTCGGACGTCCAGATCTCACCGGACGCCACTACCGTGGCTTACGTACGATATGCTATGAGCATCATGCGGGACCGGCGTGAAGGTCGGTTGTGGTTGGTCAGCGCTGACGGATCCGTCCACAGGAAGCTGACGAGTGAGGACCGGTCCGAGTCCTCACCGCGATGGTCGCCTGACGGAACTCGCATCGCATTTGTGTCCGGGAGCGACGAGGGCAGGGAAGTCTATGTTTATTGGGTGGAGACAGGG
Source organism: Gemmatimonadales bacterium UBA1142 (assembly GCA_002311875.1). Lineage (GTDB taxonomy): Bacteria > Gemmatimonadota > Gemmatimonadetes > Longimicrobiales > Gaopeijiaceae > UBA1142. The sequence goes on from DCAD01000057.1 coordinate 38,235, forward strand.
CAGATTGCCCGACTCACCCAGTTGGACCGTTCCCCCGGTGGCATAGCCTGGTCACCGGACGGTCTCCAGATCGCGTTTACGATGCTGGTGCCGGAGGCGCGGCCTGTGTTTGCAACCATGCCGCGCAAGCCTGCAGGGGCCGAGTGGGCAGATCCACCGATCGTGGAAACGCGTGTGCGCCACGAAGCGGATGGTAGCGGTGTCATAGAGCCGGGCTTCCAGCACATCTTTGTTATTCCAGCCGACGGAGGATCGCCCCGCCAGATTACCTCCGGGGACTTTCAGCATGGAGTTCCGGTATGGGCAGCTGATGGGAGTTCGATCTTGTTCAGTGCCAACCGGCGGCCTGGTTGGGAGTGGGAGTTGGATCAGAGCGATGTGTACCGCGTTTCCCTGAATGACGGAGTCACGGTGCCTCTGACCAGTCGTGAGGGCCCCGATAGCGAGCAGGTCGTGTCCCCGGACGGCTCCAGAGTGGCCTTCACGAGCTTCGAAGACAGGGTGCGTACGTACCAGACCCAGAATCTTCACCTCATGCGTGCTGATGGGTCCGACAAGAGTGTGCTTCTGGGGGAGTTAGACCGGTCGGTGACTGGCCTGGTCTGGGCCGCTGATGGCAGTGGAGTTTACTTCAGCTACGAAGACGAGGGCGTCACTAAGGTCGCTTTCACTACCACCGACGGAGACTGGCGGGTCGTGGCCAGGAACTTGGGGGGTACGTCTGTAGGGCGCGCCTATGGTGGCGGGAACTACTCGGTTGCTCGCGACGGCACGGTAGCTTTTACCTACACCCGATCGGACGATCCGAGCGAGGTCGCGCTCGTAACGCCTGACGGACGGCAACGGATAATCACCAGGCTGAATGGTGACCTGAAGAGCCGAACACGACTGGCCACGGCCGAGATGTTCTGGACGGAGTCGTCACATGACGGCCGTCCTATCCAGTCCTGGATCTTGCATCCCCCGGGGTTCGATCCGGACGAACAATACCCGTTACTCTTGGAGATCCACGGCGGTCCGGTATCGAACTATGGTGACCGCTTCGCTGCTGAGTTCCAGCTGTATGCTACGGCTGGCTTCGTGGTCGTGTACTCAAACCCACGGGGCAGCACCGGCTACGGGGAGGAGTTCGGCGACCTACTCTACCACAACTATCCCGGCAACGATTACGACGACCTGATCTCTGCGGTCGATGCCGTGATCGAAAGGGGCTACATCGACGAGGATCAACTCTATGTCACGGGAGGTAGTGCCGGTGGCATTATGACCGCCTGGATCGTCGGCCACACAAACCGGTTCCGCGCTGCTGTGGCGACCAAGCCCGTGGTCAACTGGATCAGTAAGACCCTTGTAGCGGACAACTACAATGGGTACATGCACCGCCGCTATCCTGGCACGCCGTGGGAGAACCCGGAGGCGTATTGGGCGTTCTCTCCGCTCTCGGTGGTAGGTGACATCGAGACCCCGACCATGGTCATGGTGGGTACGGCAGACCTACGCACACCGCTTTCGGAGGCCAAGCAACTCTACCACGCCCTGACACTCAGGCACATTGACACTGCGCTCGTGCAGATTCCCGGAGCCTATCACAACATCTCGAACCGACCCAGTCAACTGATTGCCAAGGTCATCAACACCTTGGCTTGGTTCGACCGATACAAGGCTGGGACGCCGATCAGTCAGGAGTGATAGAGACCGTGCGTGTTTCTACTTCTGAAGAACTCCAAGATCTAGAAGTGACAACCTTTTATAGTTAATCGTGCCCTGGAAGCACACATGTCTAAGTGTCCGACAGCTTGGAGCCTAGAGGGTGCCGTCGCGATCTCCTGGAGTGCGGATGTGGGTGAAGCCTAGAAACTCGAGAGATCAAGTAATTTCGTGTATTTGATAACAAACTGGCGTTGCTGTGGACCTCTCGAAAAACCTGTTCGCTCTAGGACCCCGAAGTGTTCGATGTCGTTGTAGACGATATAGAGGCCAGTGCCCGCGGTGTTCAACCATGCCAGACGAATGTTACTTCCCAGGTCTTCGGTGTCAGCGTTGTACTGTAATTGCCCCTGTACGTAGATACGTGGCGTAAACGAGTATGATGCATTCAACCCCAAAACCGATGTCGTGAATGAGCCTTCGTCCAATCGCACATCGAAATAGTTCAGCCGTATCGAAGCGCTGAACACGTCTCGGAATCGGTAGCTTACCGTTGCATTCGGGCTGAATCGTGTTCCGGAATAGAATCCTCCAAAACCCCACCCACCACTCATCGACAGCGGAGCACTTCGGTTCGAATTAAACCTGAACTCCCAATCGATATTGTTGTAGCTCCCGGCCGGGATCACGATTCCTTCCCTTATCCTAAAAGGGCTTTGTAGGCCCTCGCCGATAATGTTGATCCCGGGCAATTGAAAGAATGCACCATTGGCAAACTCGAAGTGGTTATCGATATGGATCTTACGAGACTCGCTAAAACCACCCAGGTCCCAATATTCCTCCCACTGGACGTGGGGACGCAGTTCTCGGAACCAGCTCACATTGTCTAGTCGGATGTGTCTGAGTACACGTGTGTTGAGGTACCGGTATGCTCTGCGGTTTACGAAGCCAACCTCTGGATTGAACTCGGCACCGATCTGTCGATATCTGCCCGTCACCTGCCAGTCACGTGTCGTATAGTTTCCACCACCGCTAAAGCCATACTCACCTCCAGCTACCCCTCGCGTATCAGTTCCAGCAGCCCAACCGTTAAAGGTCAGATCTTGCCCGATCCCGAGGTTACCGTCGATACCGTACGTGAGGTTGTAGTCCCCGGTATTCTCCGTATTTAGTCTCGACACGAGGATGGCACCCAATGTCGTGCGGTTCTCAAATTCCTGAGACGCTCGGATCACACCGAAATTGCTGCCATTAATTTGATCGACGCCCTGTGTCTGGATATTCAGGAAGCCGACTTGCATTCCAGCTACCTTGCCGCTCAAGCGGGCACCGGCCCGAATGGGTACTTCAGTGCCTCCAGACAGGCCGATACGTCGACTGAAGAAGAGCTCGGCAGAGCGCCCGGATCCCACTGAGAAAGTTCCAGCATTCTCCAAGAAGAAGGCACGCTTTTCCGGGAAGAACAGAGGGAATCTGGTGAGGTTAACCTGCTGGTCATCAACCTCTACTTGGGCGAAATCGGTGTTCACTGTCAGATCTAGGGTGAGGCTTTGGTTAAGGCCGATTTTTGCATCCGCACCTAAAGTGGCCGAAAAGTCAGCATCCGGAAAAGGCGCGGTGTAGTCCTTAAAACCATCCGCAAGTGTGTAGGGCGTGATAGTGAGAATTCTTCGGGCTGGCGCCTGGATCCTCGAAAGTGTACCAGCTAAAGAGACTCTGTAAGGGTTGAACTGACGCGGGATCGGTGCCCAGACTGATTGCTCGTTTTGACGGCGGATATTCCTTGCGAAATTCAACCCCCAGGCCTGCACGCCTCCTCTTGGATAGCGCAGTGTGGAAAATGGAATTCTCATTTCAGCGTACCATCCGCTGCCATCAATCGAAGTAGCGACTTCCCAGCTTCCGTCCCAATTAAGGTTGAATCCGCCACCCGAGCCTCGCTGCTGCCTACTGCTGCCGCCTCCACCTCCACCGGCCTGTTGTTCATTCGCCACCTGCCCATCGTATTCGATTCCGGCGGGTGTTGTGCCGAACACGAAGGCGTTCTGGCGGTCGAGGTACGTGTCGAGCACGATGAGAAACGCGTCCGTATCGTTCAACGAGGCATCTCGAAGTGTCCTGCCAACGACGATGCCTGACGGATCTCTATCAAATAGCCAGGCCCCGACGTAGAGGGCTTCTCCATCGTATAGGATCCGAACTTCAGTGCGTTCGGAAACAGGTTCCCCTTCCATCGGTTCCCGCTGCACGAAGCCACTCAGGAGTTGTGCGTTTTGCCAGCTTGATTCACTGAGATTTCCATCTATGACAGGGGGCTCACTAACAACGGTAGCAGAGGCTATGGGCTCATTGATGCGGTTTGGAGGAGATTGCTGACCTGCCGCCTGGGCGAATGATACGAGAAGAGCGAGAGTAGTTCTGAACATGCAGGTGCGCATAAGATCTCGGTTGGGGTTTATTTCCTTCTGACACACCGCGAGTTGGTGTTGTTGAATGCCCCCCCAGGAAATGGACGGGTTGGCCCAGTCACAGCTCCCCGTCCGCAATCTGTTTAACCGCGTAATCAACCGCCCTCGCTGTGAGAGCCATGTAAGTCAGGCTCGGATTTTGATTGGCGGATGATGTCATACACGCACCGTCAGTCACGAAGAGATTGGGGATATCCCATGATTGATTCCATCCATTGAGGACTGAGGTTGCTGGATCACGACCCATTCTCGCAGTACCCATCTCGTGGATCGTGAGACCGGGCGGGTTGTCTTCAATGAAAGTGCTCACTTCACTGGCCCCTGCTGCCTCCAGCATCTCTGCGGCCTGGATTGACATATCATTCAAGGCTGCCCTCTCATTGTCACTCCACTCACATTGAATGTTGAGGACAGGAATTCCCCAGGCGTCGACCCTGTCCGGGTCAAGTGCCACTTGGTTTGACTCCCTGGGTAGGCACTCACCGAAGCCGTAGAACCTGAAACGCCATGGTCCGGGTGACCTCAGGGCATGTTTAAAGTCGGCACCGAATCCGGGCATATCGTTACCACGCTCCCAGCTGAGACGGCTACCTCCACCTTGGTACGCATAACCTCGAAGAAAGTCTGGATGTTGGTCGGATATATTACGGAAGCGGGGCAGATAGATCCCGTTAGGGCGGCGCCCGTATATCCACTTGTCATCCATCCCCGAGATGTAACCCTGCGCTCCACCTCCCATCGTGTGGTCCATAAGGTTATGGCCGAGCTGCCCCGAAGAATTTGCCAGACCATCCGGCCACCGCTCACTGGCTGAGTGCAGGAGGATACGCGTGGATTCTAGGGCCGATGCGCAGAGGAACACGAGGCGTCCATGAAATTCGAGTGTTTCTTGCGTTTCAGCATCGATGACACGGACCCCTGATGCTCGTCCCGACGCCGGGTCGTAGATCACACTGTGCACAACACTGTGAGGGCGCAGTGTCATACGCCCAGTTAGTGCTGCAGCTGGCAGGGTGGCAGCAAGGGAGCTGAAGTACGAATGGGTTGTGCATCCGCGTTCACACGTGCCGCAGTAGTGGCAAGCACGACGTCCCCCATGGTTGGCCGTAAGGATTGCGCAGCGCCCAATTGTCAGCACCCGCTCACCACCGAAGTGACTCATGAGCGAGTCGCGCACGTGCTGCTCTGCACAGTTCAGGTTCATTGGAGGTAGAAACCTGCTGTCTGGTAACTGGGCCAGGCCTTCCGCTTGTCCACTAACACCAATGAAGCGCTCCACGTGGTCGTACCAGGGCTCAATATCAGCGTAGCGAATCGGCCAATCGACTCCGAAGCCGTCACGAGCATTAGCCTCAAAATCGAGATCGCTCAACCTGTAGACCTGCCTCCCCCAAACAATCGACCGTCCACCGACCTGCCTTGAGCGGATCCATAGGAACGGCTTTCCGTCTTCTGTCGTATAAGGATTCTGGTCATCACGGACAAAGAACTTCTCGCTCCACTCATCGCATGCGTAGCATTCACGTTGGATGGGTCGCTCCCGTTCTTGTCTAATGCGATCCCGTCTGCCGCGGAAAGGGAGTTCCCAAGGCTGAGTTGTCATCACGTAGTCGTTCTCGGGATCGATCGAACGTCCCGCCTCCAGGACGAGTGTGCGGAGGCCTCGCTCAGTGAGCTCTTTGGCCGCCCAACCGCCGGTGATACCGGAGCCGACGACGATCGCATCATACCGTTCCTGTTTGACCATTAGTCGCCGTCCGATACAGACCGAGTGACTTCCGAAACGTCTACGCATCCATCGAAGCGTCCGGGGATCGGCTGGTATAGGAGTTCCTCACGCAAGCCGATTTCGGATGAGTAGTAGCCACTAAGGACGAGGCCTCGGAACTGTTGAAAGAACGGGCTTGGAGTATCCTCTCCTGACGCGATCCGTGCACGGCTCTCAGCTTCTAATCCAGAGAGAATCACAGCCTGAGTGTCCTCTCCGGATTGCGCGAACTGAATGCCGGTAAGCGCTTGGGTGCGTTCATCCACCTGGGCCAGACCTCGCATGAACCGTGCTCGATCGTCAGCGTTATACCACTCCGCCACAATGAGTTCAATGAATTCAGGCACGCCGGCCGTGACTGCTCCAGGAGTGTCGGTAGTCGGGATGATGACCTCGCAGAGGGCATCGATGGTTTCGCGTTGCTCGGTAGTGAAGAACGCACGGGAGGGTTTTCTTGGACCTCCCGACTCAAAGAGCGCAGCCAGTTGAGAAGGGTTGAGGCCCGCGAGTGCTGCGCTTGCTCCCAGGAGATGAAACAGATGACGGCGATCCATGCTACAGCTCCTCTGGTGGAGCGGCACGCAGTATAAATCCGATTGCGGTCAGTTCCGGTCCACTCGAACGAGGGCGCCAATGTGAAGGAACCCGGCCGCACGTCGCAAGCGGGCACACTGTGAGGCTGGCCACAAGCCCTCTTACTGCGAGGAGGATTGTTGGGGAAGTGGAGGTCGCTCGGGAGAGAGTTGGTCTACGCTCTAGCTGCGATCATCAAGAAATCTTTGGAGAACCTCCCAGGATTCCTCTGGAAGCTCTTCCGCAGGCATGTGCCCACAGCTCTCTAAGATTTCGATGCGGGCGTCCGGAAGTTCATTGGCGAGACGCTCTCCAACCCAAAGGGGTACGACACGGTCGTGACGCCCCCACAGGACAAGCGTGGGAACATCAAGCTCCTTGAATCTGGCAGTCATCTTGCCCAGGTTGGGAGGCACGATGGCTAGTGCTGTGTCGATGAGGGCCCGGCGCGCCTCCGGAGAGTCGAACGGCTCTGCGTATCCTGTGACCTGGCTGTCCGTGACTGTCGATTGATCAAACACAATCGACTTCAATACGTGTCGGATCACAAAATGGGCGCCCAGCATACGTAATAGCGCGGTTGCTAGACGACGGTGTCTAGCGAAGGAAACAAAGGGCGGGGTCCGCTGCTTGTAAGCGGCACTAGCTACGAGAACAAGTTGTTTGAGTCGCTCCGGCTCACAATCGAGTAGGCTGAGTGCCACCCCTAGTACGACACCTCCACCGAGAGAGTGTCCGATCAGCGTCACCCGCTGGAAATCAGCTTGGAGGATGAGACGACAGATCAACTCCGACTGGTGTTTAGGTCCGTACTGGCCGTCGTCAGGCTTGGGTGCCGAGCCGAAGCCCTTCATGTCCACGAGCACGACGTGAGCACGCGCAGTTAAACGGGGAACCCAGTACCGCCATGAAAAGCTTGACCCACCGTAACCGTGAACAAGCAGGATAGTGTCGATACCAGGTTCGGGATCGAGTCCGAGGGTCTCCACGTGGAGCGGAAGGTCGAAGGTCATTCTTTCAGTGACAGTGGCAGTACCAGCGCTTCAACGTTCTCCAACGCTGCAGGAAATTCTGAATGCCAGGTAAAAAGGAAGATTTCGCGAGTTTTGGGCTGAACCCCTTAGAGTGTGGGGGAACAGCATGTCTGAACCTAGAGAAAACTCGTGAGGTGCGGAATTTACAGAGGGGCTTCCGTCACTACCGGGCAGTTCCTTTAAGGGGAGAAATGGGTTTACCCGAAACCCATTCGCAGGTATCGTTCTTTCTCACTCTTTCCCCCGTCCTCCGAGAAGCACTCGAGCGAACACTCGCTTCCCAATGAGCGACACGACGGAAACGGCTGGTAGCCGAATCCGCGAGGAATCCGCCGCTACCGACGCGATATGCGAGTGTGTTGGCCTCCTGGTTGGAGGTGACGACACACGGCTAGCGGTAGACTTCGCGCAAATCTTTCTCTCCAAGGCTCCGTCCGAGTTCCTTACAGGGCGTCGTAAGGAAGAGTTGGCGCACTTGGTGCTCGGTAGCTTCCACTTTCTCCAGTCCTCGAAAGCTGATCGAGTGAACGTCTCAATCTCGAATCCCGAGGGCGAAAGTTGGGATAGGCCGATCACAGTGGTGCGTGCTAACGTGAGTGAGCGGCCGTTCATCGTCGACACAATCCGTGAGTTCCTACAAGCCCAGGACCTCGCGATCGATCACATTATTTACCCGTTGTTAGATGTAGACCGAAATGACAGCGGCGATGTTTTGACCGTTCAGCTCACCGGCAACGGTTCGACTCGAGAATCACTTGTCCACTGTGAAGTCACCCGTGTGAGTGATTCCGAGAAACGTGCTGTGATGGAGGCTGAACTCAGCAGTAATCTTCGAGACGTAGTGCGGGCGACGGAAGACTTTGGGCTCATGATCGACGCGGCGAATTCGGTGATCACTGATCTAGCCGGGTACGCAACAGTTTTCGAGTCCAGAAGCGGTGAAATCCAGGAGATCCAGGAGTTCATCAAGTGGCTTAGGGACGGTGGCTTCGTATTCCTTGGCTACCGTGGTTATGACCTTGTGGATGGTCCGGGTGGAGAGCGGTACGCAGTGGTACGGAAGGATTCAGGCCTCGGGATTCTGCGCGATCAAGAACGATCGCGCTTCGCTGAACCGAGGCCCATTTCAAAGTTGGGCGAGAAGACGAGGAATCTCGTCGAGCATGGTCCTCTGCTGATCATCAACAAAACGAACGCGAAAGCTACAGTGCATCGTGTTGCTCGCATGGATGACATCGGTATTAAGCAACTCGATCAGGATGGCCATCCGGTAGGTTCACATCGTTTCATCGGACTGTTCACATCTAAGACGTACTTGGAGGCTGCTGAAAACGTACCCATCCTGCGCGAGAAATTGTTCCAGATCCTAGAAGCAGCTTCGGCAGAAGAGGGGTCGCACGATTACAAGGAGATCACCACGATCTTCAACTCACTACCCACGGGTCAGTTGCTGATCTCTTCGGCTGAAGAATTGGGTAGTGACGTTCGGTTGATCCTGAACTCGTACCATGATGATCACGTGCATGTGTCACTTCGGCCGGATGAACTCCGACGCGGAGTCACGGTGATGGTGATCATGCCAGAGGACCGTTTCTCTGCGGAGGTTCGTGAAGATATAGAAGAAGCGCTCTTGAGGGTGCTCGATGGTCAACTTCTGAGCTCCCACCTAGCGATGGGTGGTGGAGGTCAAGCTCGCCTCCATTTCTATATCGCAGTACCTCAGAGCCGCTCAGACAAAGCGGATGCTGAGCAGTTGGAGCAACTAGTCGGCGCACTCCTCCGTACTTGGTCGGACAAGCTGCGCGAGGGGCTTGCCAAGGTCATCCCACAAGATGATGCCGACGGACTCACGGACTTGTACAGCGAGGCATTCAACGCCGAATATCAAGCGGCTTCTACGCCGGAGATCGCAGTCGAAGACATCCTTGAGTTGGAGGCGATGAGAGCCGACGGACGCGAGATCTCAATGGCATTCGCGAACCGCGGAAAATCTGTTTCGGTGGCCGGAGTCGAAGGTGCTACCGAATTGAAGGTGTACCTGCGAGGCGAGCGCCTGATCCTCTCCGACTTCATGCCAATCCTGAAAGACGTGGGACTCCGGGTGATCGCGGCGAACCCGTACGAAGTCGAGTTGCCAAACGAATCTGGCACGATCTACCTCTTCGCCGTTCAGGACTTGGACGAACGTCGACTCGACGTGGATAACCGAGGAGAGCTGGTGTCGGAGACTATTCTCGCCTCTAGGTCCGGTGACGTGGTCAGTGATTCACTGAACGCGCTGGTGTTGTCCGTGGGACTTCACTGGCGTGAGGTGGATGTGCTTCGCGGCTACCTCGGATATGCGTTCCAGGTCGGTGCTGTACCGAGCCGTGTGACAGCCCGGTCGGCTCTCATCCAACACCCTGGGATCGTGAGGCAGTTGTTCGACCTATTTGCTAAAAAGTTTGATCCGAGTTCACCCGCGACGAAACAGGAGCGACTCAGGGCGGCCTCCGACATCCGAGCAGCGTTCTTGGCATCGCTACGGAGCGTCCCTGAGCTTGCTGACGACAGGGCGTTGCGACGACTGGAGGAACTGATCACGGTCACGGTCCGTACGAATTTCTATCGACACGGGGGTAGTGAGCCAACCTTCCGCTCAGGCGGGGTGCCCTACATCTCGTTCAAGTTTGCGTGCCGCAACATGGAGCTTCTCCGACCTACGCGGATGCTCTACGAGGTCTGGGTCCATTCTGCGCGCATGGAAGGCGTACACTTGCGAGGGGCTAGCGTCGCGCGAGGCGGAATCCGCTGGAGCGATAGGCCGGATGACTATAGGACCGAGATTCTCGGCCTTGTTAAGACGCAGATGGTCAAGAATGCGGTAATTGTGCCTGCAGGCTCGAAGGGGGGTTTCGTACCGCGTGCGCTTCCTGCGGACCCCGAGGCTCGGCTCGAGGAAGGGAGGAGCCAGTACGAGACACTCATTCGAGGGCTCCTCGATATCACTGACAACCTCGTTGAAGGAAAGCCGCAGACACCTGATAGGGTCATCACATTTGACAGTGCTGACCCCTACCTAGTAGTTGCCGCGGACAAGGGAACAGCAAGATTCTCGGACACTGCAAACATGATTTCCGGGGAGTACGGGTTCTGGCTCAACGATGCTTTCGCGTCCGGAGGGTCACACGGATATGACCATAAGGCTGTGGGTATCACAGCCCGCGGTACCTGGGAGTGTGTCAAGCGTCACTTCCGTGAAAAGGGCAAGGACGTTGAGTCGGAGCCCTTCACGGTGATCGGAATCGGCGACATGAGCGGTGACGTGTTCGGAAACGGTATGCTGATATCGGAACAGATTCGGCTCATAGCAGCTTTCGACCACCGCCACATCTTCATCGATCCTGACCCTGACCCTTCGACATCGTATGCGGAGCGCGAGCGACTATTCGCTATGGAGCGCTCGAGTTGGGAAGACTATGATCGGACACAGTTAAGCAAGGGAGGAATGGTGATCTCCAGGGGGAGCAAGGAGGTCGACCTCTCCCCTGAAGCCCGGGCGGCCTTGAGCATTCCGGACGGAGACTCGGAAGACTCGGAGCCGCTTAACGGGGAATCCCTCGTCCGTGCGGTGATCAGGGCACCGGCGGAGCTTCTCTGGAACGGGGGCATCGGAACGTTCGTTAAGGCGAGTTCAGAGACACACTCAGATGCTGGGGACCCCCCGAATGACCCTGTGCGCGTGGACGCGCCCGAGTTGCGTTGCGAAGTAGTGGGCGAAGGGGGAAACCTCGGGTTCACCCAGCGCGCGCGCATCGAATACGCGCTTCTCGGAGGTGGGATCAACACCGACGCGATTGATAACTCGGGCGGTGTCGATATGTCCGACCACGAGGTCAACCTCAAGATCCTGCTTGCTCCTGCGATAACATCCGGATCGATTTCTGTGGGCAATCGAAATGAGCTTCTTGAGGAGCTAACTGAATCCGTGGCAGAGCTTGTGCTCAATGACAATCGGTCGCAGAGCCTAGCGATCTCGCTCGACCAGCTACGCGCTCGGGAATCGGTCGACGACTTCCGTGGCCTGATGTTTTCTCTCGAGAAGGCGGGCGAACTGGATAGGACATCCGAGCATCTTCCGACTGCTGATGCTTTGGTGGAGCGCCGGGAGAGCGGGCATATCCTCACGCGACCTGAGCTCTCCGTGCTCCTCGCCTACTCCAAACTCTCACTGATGAGCAGCCTGTTGCGGAGCGGGCTACCTGACGACCCGGTCACGGAGAGCTATCTGCTCGAATACTTTCCCGTGTCGGCGATTGCTGCTGCCGGTCGGGAAAGCCTGGAGACACACCGCCTCCGAAGGCAGATCATCGCAAGCCAGCTGACGAATGACCTTGTCGACTTGATGGGGTCAGCGTTCGTCAACCGGCTCATCCGCGACACAGGCCAAACTGCGCAGGAGGTCACGAGTGCATGGTTAATCGCCTCAAGCTTAGCTGATCATCAGGCGCTACTGTCGCAAATCGCGAGTCAGCAGAACAAGGTAAGTCCTCGCATCACGTACCGTTGGCTACTAGGGCTGGCGCGTGTCCTGGAGCGCACGACCCGCTGGGTATTGCAGAACGTCGATCCCGAAGTGTCACCGGCTACCGTCGTGGAACAAAACTTAGAGGGCCTGGCGACGCTCAGGGAATCTTTTAGCAAGGTAGTCGCTGGCGAGGAAAGAGATCTCTTCGCGGCTCGTGTGAGCGAGATACGGGAAATAGGAGCCGACGACGCATTCTCAGAGCGATTAATGACGCTCAGGTTTCTTGACCAGATACTCGATATCCTAGAGATCGGACGCGAAACAGGAGCGAACACGCTCGACGCCGCTCGTGCCTACTACAGGATATCGGAGGTGTTCGAGCTTCCGTGGTTGCGCCGGAACAGCTTCTCAGCAGCTAGTGAAGATCCGTGGGAGCAGCGCGCCGCCCAGGCTCTGTCTGAAGATCTTGCGCGTGCTCATCGAACTCTGGTCGTTGCTGTTTTAGCACGCGCCGGCGGGAAAAGGCCCTGGCAGGCGACTCGTGAACTACTTAGGAGTAAGGGCCGCAATGTCCAGCGCTTTAAGGGTCTTCTAGAGGAAGTGAAAGCCGAAGAGGCTCCCGGATTCGCTGCGATATCGGTCGTTGCACGAGAGGTCTCCACTCTTGCGAGGGTCTCGCAGCGAAGTGACGAGGACCACCACCTGGCCTAGGAGGCATTTGGACGCAGTGACAAATGGTGCTTGCGTAGCAAGCTACTGTGCTGCAATGATGGCACTTATGTGTGTCCTGTCCGTTCGGGTTTACCGTGCACGGGATGCACTTTCTCTCAGAGAGGGAACATAGATGCACCCCACAGACACCCGGGACCCGCAGTACTACCATCGGGTCGTGGATTGCCAATGGGCGTGCCCGGCGCACACTAATGTGCCCGAGTACATTCGACTGATTGCTGATGGGAAGTATACCGAATCGTACATGCTCAACCGGGAGTCCAACGTCTTCCCAGGAATTCTCGGTAGGACCTGCGACCGTCCGTGTGAGCCAGCTTGCCGTCGGACACGGATCGAGGACGAGCCAGTTGCAATCTGCCGACTCAAGCGAGTCGCCGCTGATCTGAGAGGGGATATCGATCACCTACTTCCGAAGGCTGCGGCAGAGAAGAACGGGAAGAGGGTTGCATTAATCGGTGCTGGGCCAGCATCGCTTACGGTAGCTAATGACCTGGTGCCGTTAGGCTACCACTGCACGATCTTCGAGGCGCTCCCGAAGCCCGGGGGTCTGATGCGCACTAACATTCCATCGTTCCGACTTCCAGTCGAAGTCCTCGAGGAAGAGATGGATATGATCCTCGATATGGGGGTTGAGGTCCACTACAACCACCGTATCGATAGTATGAAGGAACTGCTAGACGAGGGTGACTTCGACGCATTCTTCATTGGCACCGGCGCTCCCAAGGGCAAGGAACTGAACATCCCTGGGCGTACAGAAGGGAGCGCGAACATCCACATCGGGATCGAGTGGCTTGAATCGATCCACTTCGAGCATATTGATTCGGTCGGGGAGCGCGTTCTCGTAATTGGAGTCGGCAACACGGCGATGGACTGCTGCCGGAGTTCGAAGCGTTTGGGTGGAAAGGACATCAAAGTCATGGCTAGAAAGAGCCGGCCGTACTTCAAGGCTTCGCCATGGGAACTCGAAGATGCCGAGGCCGAAGAGGTTGAGATTCTTATCGATCACTCTCCTCAATGCTTTGTTATAGAGGACGGACGCCTAAAGGGTATGGTGTTCGATCTCGTAGAGTGGGAGGAAAACGAAACGGGACGTCTCGTCAGCACGAAGCACGGAGAAACCTTCATCCCAGCGGACGACGTTTTGCTCGCGATCGGACAGGACAATGCGTTCCCGTGGGTCGAGCGTGACATCGGGATTGAGTTTGGGGAATGGGACATGCCAGTCGTCGACCGTGCCACGTTCATGACCACGCGAGAGGGTGTCTTCACGGGAGGTGACGCGGCATGGGGTCCGGAAAACATCATTTGGGCGGTAGAGCACGGTCACCAGGCAGCGGTTTCAATCCACAACTACTGCCAAGGGATCCCTATTACAGATCGGCCACCCTACGGGATGAATCTTGTCTCGACCAAGATGGGGATCCATGAGTGGCGCTATTCGAATGACTATGACCCGGTTCTGCGCACCGAGATGCGCTACGCGGACCTAGAGAAGCGGCTCTCCGACATGAAGATTGAAGCCGAACTGGGTTTCGACTTGAAAGAGACTGTGCGTGAGGTTGAGCGTTGCCTCAACTGTGATATTCAGACGGACTTTACAGGCAACCTGTGCATCGAGTGTGACGCATGTATTGACGTGTGTCCGGTAACGTGCCTGACAATCACACACAACGGTGAGGAAGACGATCTTCGTCAGCGCCTCATGGCGCCGGCTGACAATATGGATCAGGCGATCTTCGCCTCTGAGTCACTGCCGCAGACGGGCCGCATTATGGTCAAGGATGAGGACCTGTGCATCCACTGCGGCCTATGTGCTGAGCGTTGTCCCACTGCCGCGTGGGATATGATGCAGTCTGACCTCCTGATCCCTTACGCAGGACACGAATCTTGGCCAAAGACAGCGATTACGGCGTCAACGACCTTGGTCTGAAGATCGCGACGGTCAACGGGACGGGATCGGCCAGCGCGAACGGTCTCCTCCTGCAGGCGCTGTTCCGTATGGGTATACCCGTGTCGGGTAAGAACGTATTCCCGTCAAATATCCAGGGTTTGCCGACCTGGTATGAGGTCCGAGTGAACAAAGACGGCTATACCGCGCGGAGCCCAGACTTCCAACTCGTAGTTGCGATGAATCCGGAGAGCTACGCCAGGGACATTGAAGAGGTCGTTTCGGGGGGTTGGGTCTTGTATGACAACACCCGTAAACTCGACGACGAGTTCCGCCGGGATGATGTCACTTTTCTCGGAATACCCCTCGCGGGTATGTGCGTGGAGCACTTCCAGGGCTCACGCATCCGCATCCTCATGAAGAACATCACCTACGTTGGTGCGCTGGTGGCGTTACTAGACATCGACATGGACGTTGTGAAAGGGATGCTCCAAGAGAAATTCGCCGCCAAGCAGCATCTCATGGATGCGAACTTCACGGCTATCGCACTCGGACACGAGTATGCTGAGGAGCATTTCGATTGTCCCCTTCCAATCCGTCTCGAAGCAATGGATCAGACCAGGGACTGTGTGATGGTTACCGGCAACGCCGCCGCCGCACTCGGCTGCGTTTATGCTGGTGCCACTGTGGGTGCGTGGTATCCAATTACACCTGCCACTTCTCTCATGGACGGGTTCACAGAATACTGCCATCGTTTCCGTGTGGATCCCGATACGGGTAAGAACAATTTCTGTATCCTCCAGGCAGAGGATGAACTCGCAGCAGCCGGGATGGTGATCGGGGCGAGCTGGATGGGCGCGCGCGCATTTTCACCAACGGCGGGCCCAGGAATCTCTCTGATGAGCGAATTCATCGGGCTGGCTTACTATGCCGAGGTCCCATGCGTTTTCTTCGATATACAGCGGACCGGGCCGTCCACGGGTATGCCGACACGCACACAACAGAGTGACCTGATGCTGTGCGCGTACGCGTCGCATGGTGACACGAAGCACATCGTACTGTTCCCTGCTGATCCTAAGGAGTGCTTCGAATTCTCTGTTCAGGCTTTCGACCTCGCGGAACGATTCCAGACGCCCACGTTTGTGGTCTCGGATCTAGACATTGGCATGAACGACTGGATGATCCCCAAGCTGGAATGGGACGATTCGTTTAAGCCTGATCGCGGGAAAGTACTCGGGGCCGATGAGCTTGAGAAAGCCGAGAATTTCTACCGCTATCTCGATTTGGATGGAGACCATATCCCGCCTCGTTCGCTGCCTGGTGTGCACCCGAAGGGTGCGTACTTCACTAGGGGATCTGGTCACGATAAGTACGGCCAGTATACGGAGGACTCGGACGCCTACGTTGAGGTTATGGACCGTCTCTTAGCAAAGGTGAAGTCAGCTGCGGACCGTGTGCCTGCTCCGGAGGTCTACCGGACCGATGGGGGACTAGGTGTTGGGATCGTCTCGATCGGAGGTTGCCACTGGGCCGTGTTGGAGGCTCGCGACACATTTGCAGCTGAGGGGGTACACCTCGACTATCTCAGAATCAGGGGTTTCCCGTTCAACGAGACAGTGGAGCAGTTCCTCAAGGACCATGATACGGTGATTGTTATCGAACAGAACCGTGACGAACAGCTCAAGAACTTGCTTTTGCTCGAGACGTCTTGTGCTAAAGAAAAACTCCAGTCCGTCCGGTACTACGGGGGACAACCGTTGAGCAAAGGGTATGTCATTGAAGGTGTTACTCCCTTCCTTACTCGGGAGCATGAGGAGGCCAAGCAATGAGCTACATCAAGAAGCCGGTTGCCCGCCACCCGAAGCTCAAGGTCAACTCCCTGGGTCTCACGGTACGGGACTACGAGGGTTCGATGTCGACACTCTGCGCGGGATGCGGACACGATGGGGTGACCGCTGCCCTTATCCAGGCCTTTTTCGAGCTAGAAGTGGAACCACATCGGCTCGCCAAGCTTTCGGGAATCGGATGCTCTTCGAAGACGCCCTCATACTTCGTCAGTGAGGCACACGGTTTCAATGCGGTACACGGCCGAATGCCCTCGGTCGCTGCCGGTGCTAACGCTGCTCATCGAGATCTGTTGTATGTGGGGATTTCGGGAGATGGTGACTCTCTGTCGATTGGCCTGGGACAGTTTTGTCATGCGATCCGCCGTAACGTGAATATGCTGTATATACTTGAGAACAACGGTGTCTATGGCTTGACCAAGGGGCAGTTCTCAGCCTCAGCTGACATTGGAAGCACATCCAAGGGTGGCGTAGTGAATCGACAGGGCCCGATCGACCCTGTTAATACAGCCTTAAGTCTTGGTGCGACGTTCGTTGCTAGATCATTCTCGGGTGATAAAGATCAACTAGTGCCGATCATGAAGTCCGGACTCAGACATAATGGGTTTGCGTTTGTGGACGTGATCTCGCCCTGTGTCACGTTCAACGATCACCAAGGGTCGACGAAGAGCTACGCCCACACACGCTCACACATGCACGAAGTCATCGAGACGGACTTTGTACCGCTCCGATCTGAGATTACGACCGAGTATTCAGAGGGTTCGATGCAGAGCGTGACGATGCACGATGGGAGCGTTGTGAAGCTTCATAAGGTTGCCGGTGAGTACGATCCTACTGACCGTCGGGCAGTGCTAGACTACCTCGTCGACGTAGGTTCCCGAGGTGAAATCGCTACCGGCCTCCTCTACCTGGAAGAAGCTGGTGACGACATGCACGGCTTTGAGAACACCGTGGATGAACCGCTCGTAGAGATTCCGTTCGCTGATCTCTGTCCCGGAAGCAAGGCACTTGAGGAGGTCCAGAAAGAGTGGTGGTGAGTACCCGCTGGTCAAAGGTGTTTACAGCGCGGGACCCATAGCTGTCCACAGGCCAGGCTAGCCGTCGCGCCCTAGCGTGGCGACCTCTACTTTTTTCACGATGAGAACCCTGCTTTCTGCCATTTTATTAGCTGCCTTTTGGTTCCAACCCCAAACGGTCTCCCTGGTATCTGCTCAGGTTACTTCCAGTGACCTATCGATGTTGGGGCTGATCTTCAGGAATCGATTCCTGCCGTTTAGCGAGCAAAAGATGCAGCCCGAGCTCACGGCTATAGGTGAACGTGTCTCTACACTTGGAAACTCTGGTGACGGTGTAGAGCGTTACAAGGCGATGATTGAAGGCATGGCCCGCATGTATCTCGGTGCCTGGAACGAGGCAGTAGAAGTGGCGACAATCCTAGACGTAGACCTGACCGCAAAACTTTACGAGCCTGGCGCAACTGTTCCGGTGCAGATTGCTCCGCTATATGAGCGTGATAAGCCTCTAGAGGGCCGGTATGCGGTGCAAGTTCAGCTCCTAGGACCGGAAGAAGAAGAGGAGCCAGTGTATGAGTCGGATCTTCTGACACTCGAAGGACTTACCGAGGTCTCGACTGAAGTCGTTATACCGCCAGAAGCAGCGCCAGGCCGTTATCTCGTTGAGTACTCGCTGTGGGCCGAAGGTGCATCCACGCCGATCGTGGTGACGGCCAGATCTATCTACGTTATTGAGGCTTTGGAGGAGCGGCTTACGGCGATGCTCTTCGACAGTCGCCGTCCGCAGATACGCCGCCAGGTGGGCCGAAGTTCATCCCGGGCACTCGCCAACACGACAGTGCTATGGCATCTGGATATGTACCAGCGCGGACGACGCGAATGGCTAGCTGGGGCCTATATGGGTTATCCGGTCATCATGAATCAGATCTTTGAGCAGGGTAGGTTGATGGTTGAGCCAATGCAGTTCGATACAGAGATAGGGCTTGCCGAAGGGTTTATTGACGACCTCGCATTAGGCCGGGACCCACTTACCACGCGCAGTGGAGACATGCGTTTGGCCTACCGGTCTTCATTTGACAGGGAACTCGTGCCATTCCGTCTATTCGTGCCTGATGACTACGACCGAAGCCAGAGTTATCCACTGGTTGTCGCACTGCACGGAGCGGGCGGGGACGAGAACACCTTCATGGATAGCTTCGGTGGGACACTCAAGGCGAACGCCAGAGATCGAGGATATATCGTTGCTTCGGTGAATGGCCGCGGTCCGTACGGTGGATACCGTGAAGCCAGCGCCCAGGATGTGATTGACGTTCTGGATCTTGTGCAGAGGGTCTATCCGATTGACGAAAACAGGACATACCTGATGGGACACTCGATGGGAGGTGGAGGGACCGTACGCATCGGGTTCGAGAATGCCGATCGATTCGCCGCACTCGCACCAATCGCGGGATACGGATCAACGGAGGACCTAGCCAAGGCACCTGACATGCCGCTTTTCCTAGCCCAGGGCGAACTCGATGCGCTCGTACCCGTTGAGCGCGCCCGCGACTTTCATCAAGCGGCGCAGGCACTTGGGATGCCATTGGTGCACTACGTAGAAAATGAGGGCACAGACCACGTTGCGATCGTGGCGGAAGTCATGAGCCAGGTCTTCGATTGGTTCGACTCGCACCGTCGTTGAGTCGTCAGGGACGTACGGTCTAGCGTCGGCCTGACATCAACTCCATGATTTGCAGGACCGCCGCATTGACCTTCAACTGGATGCCCACTCGACCGTATGACACAGATGCCTGTGTTGGGTCACCCCTCACACCAGCACCTTCGAAGCCACCGAATGGCGCCAGCTTTTCCGTCCTTATGTGCCTTGCGTTCACATAGAGTAATTGTGAAGTGTCCGTGATCCCTGCGTGGCTTCCTATGTCCTCCATCGTGTGGCCCTGCTCTTGGAGCCACTCGCGGAAGCCATGACCTGAGTAGTAGTCACCGACGAAATGGACACGGGCTGCACTCCCTGACCACTCCTCGTTCAACATTTGGGCGACCGTCTCCATTCCCTGCTGATTCCCGCCACTATCGCCGATGAGAACGATGTCTGTGAAGCCGCCTCCTGCGAGGCTTCTCGCCGTGTACTCAAGTAGCTTCATGTAATGTTCGTTGGGAAGCGTGATGGTGCCGGCGCGCTGCCGGTTCCCCGTGATGCCCTCGATGTTCCCTTCCGGCACATAGGTCACGATGGGCGCGACGAGCGCGTTTTCGAGCTCGCGGGCGATCCGCTTGGCCGTCTCGGTTATGATGAATTTGTGCTTACCGAGGACCATATGTGGGCCGTTTTGCTCGGTTCCGGCTGTAGCGACGATGACCGTGGTCGTCCCGGCATCAATCTTGTCCGCTACCTCCATCCAGGTCAGTTCGTCAAGGAAAACAGTGTTGGGTACCTGCGCGTGAGCGACAGGCACGTAGAGGAGCAAAGCCCATAGGAAGGCTGTGGAGAGGGAAACGATGTTGCGCACGATGATTCTCCTGCGTGGTTCTATGACTAGTTGTCCAACAGAGTGAGAACGTGCGACCGTGAGCCCGACACGGCAATCATAGATCAATGCGTTCTTCGTGGGTTGGGGTTGTTGGTCCTAGCCAGCTTAAGGCATCTTGGCGCCACCATGGCCAACACTTCGCGCAGACGAGTACCGCTCGAGCATGACTCGTCGAAGGCCCTGGCAGGTTTTCGCGTGGTCGACCTCACACAAAACATTGCGGGTCCTCACTGCACGCAGATCCTTGCAGACCTCGGTGCTGACGTCGTCAAAGTGGAGCCACCGGCGGGTGATCCTACTCGACAATGGGGTCCACCGTTCTGGGAAGGGGAATCACCACTCTTTCTCGCGTTTAATCGTAACAAGCGCAGTGTTAGCCTCGACTTGAAATCTGATGCCGGTAAGGAAGTGCTTGAGCGTCTTGTGGACCGAGCCGACATTTTCGTGCAGGCATTCCGGGCAGGGGTGATTGACGAGCTTGGTTTCGGATATGAGGAGGTCCGCCTCCGCCGTCCCGGCTTGGTTTACGCGTCGATCACCGGATACGGCTCACGAGGCCCGCTACGCGAGCGGCCGGGCTACGATCCCCTTATGCAAGCCTACACCGGCATGATGTCATTGACGGGCTACCCTGAAGGGAAACCGGCCAGGGTTGGAGGCTCAGTGGTCGACGTCGGAACCGGCATTGTAACTGCTCTAGGGATCTTCGCTGCATTACAAGTGAGGGACCGCACGGGTGAGGGGACTCATGTGGAATCCTCACTGCTCGCGACTTCACTCGGATGGGTCTCTTATCACATTCAGGGATACCTTGCGAGTGGAGTCGTTCCGGAGCGTATGGGTACCGGTATCTCTATGATTGCACCGTACGAAGGGTTTCACACCAGTGATGGAGAGTTGATGATTTCGGCTGGCCACGACGGCATCTTCGAGCGCCTGTGCGATGCCCTCAAACTCCAGGAGTTAAAGGGTGACGACCGCTTCGTGACGAACCCATCGCGCGTTGCCAATAGGACGGATTTGCACATCCTCCTTGAGGAGCGCACACGGAAGATGACAACAGACCAACTACGGGACCTCCTGGACCGGAATAGAGTTCCCAGTGCTCCGATTCACGATATCTCAGAGGTTGTTGAAGAAGAGCAGGTTCATGCAGAAGGCCTCCTTGAGTCCTCTCCACACCCACGCATCCCCGACTACAGGGACATTTCGTTTCCCCTCCGGTTTGACGGATTACGTCCGGCCTTGCGTCAGGCACCACCGCTCCTAGGAGAGCACAACTCCGAGGTACTACGGGAGCTGGGTTACAGCGAAGACGAGATTCCTACTCTCGTCCGGGCAGAGCCTGCACCCTAGCAGCGCTTATGATCCGCGATCATGAGGATGTTTTTGAGAGACAAGCTCGGCGCTACGATCGGCCTTTGGACACCTGGGCCGAACTCGAGAGAGAGGCGTTCGGTCTAGCAGTTGGTTCGAACGGCTATACGATATTGGCTGAAGCAGAAGAACTTGCCCGTTTGTCAGAGGCTAAGGTTGCTGGCCCAGTTCTGGATCTAGGAACCGGAAGAGGATGGCCCGGATGGCTCGTAGCCGAGCGTGGCCATAGCAATCTTGTGGCAATTGACGTGCCAGTGGCAGGATTACGGCATGCGCAGGAGGCGTTCACTGCGCGTGGGCTCTCTTCACGAACGCAGGTCATTGCCTCTGACGGTATGGCCTTGCCGTTTGCGTCTGAAACCTTCAGCTCGATAGTTCATACGGACGTATTTTGTTGACTAACGGATAAGCTCTCCGTGTTGAGAGAATGTCGTCGAATCCTGAAACCGGGTGGGACGGTAGTCGGTGTGTCGATTCACACACCACAATCGCTGACCCCGGCTCAGGAAGAGCGGGCCGTAGAGCTGGGCCCGTCGCTCGTCTGCGGTTGTGAGTCACCTGAAGAACTCATAAGTCAGGCGGGGTTCTCCCGCCCACAGGTTACCGACGTGACCTTCAGGTTCCGACACACCTGCTTAGCGTGGCTCACCGCGATGAAGGAGTTAGAGTCACAACTGCGCACAGAACTAGGGGATGAGGACTTCGAGGACGAACTTGATCAAAAAGAGAGCATGCTCACGGGGATCGATGAGGGATTACTGCTTCGGTCGCTGATCATCGGTGAGCGTCTCTAGCGGTAGGGCACGAACTGTCCTTAGATCCAACACGAAACTGACTCAAGAAGCTTGCATTTAGATTGCCATCTATGTCATTTGCCTATTGAGTCTGGTTTATGCATAGGAGAGCAGCCTGCTTCGAGTTCGCTGCTCAAAGGAGATCCCACGATGGGCGAAAGAATGAAATCGATTGTAGGTGCAGCAGTAGCCGGGGGGGTTATCGCCTATCTCGGAACAACGTATCTGTTCTACCCTGCTATGGCAGACAATCCATCCGAGGGAGTCGAAGCCATCCTTTCTTCCCCTTTGGACATAGTTGTTTACGTGATCATTGCCGTCGTGTTCTTTGATGTCTTCGTGCAGAAGGTGGGCAATACCATGCTCACAGCGATGTTGTTTGCTGTATCTCAAATTCTGATACTCGACGTGTTCTACGTATTAAACGGGAATCGGGCAGCTTATCCTGCGGTGCTGAGTGCTGGCCTACTCCTTGCCTCGTGGTATGCGATCGGGTGGACGTACGACAAATTGGCCTAGATTCGATCACCTGACATTAGAGTAGCAAACTGTTGAAGAGTTAGAGGGGTTCTGGCTGGTGACCCAGCCGGAGCCCCTACTTTTTATAGATATGGCGAGCGGTGCCGCTTAAGGTCGCCGCCCAACAGAATCATCAGGCTAGAATCTCAGTTCACGCCTAAGGAGCTTGTTTCATGACAGCTAGTGCACCGCCAGCTGCACCCATAAGAAGCAATTCGAGTGAGCTCATATCAGTTTCGCTCTCCGATTGTGATAGCTCGGGTAGTTATGACAGCACCCAGGCCTGGTTATCGGAGCGCGAGTGCTATGAGGCCTGCCTCACCACCCCGCCCGAACGCGACGACGATGTGCTGGCGTCCGTTAGCCATGTAGGTCATGGGAGTACCTGTAGCGCTCGATGGGAGTTCAATCACGTGGATCGTGCGTCCAGTGTCCTTGTCCAGTGCCAGGAGAGCGGGTCCCCCGCTGGTGCCGTCGCGTGCTCCATTGTGGCCGATAAAGAGAAGCGTCTTAGTCAGGAGGGGCCCCGTAGACCCACCACCACCGAGTGGTCCGGGGTCTGGTATACCCGAATCGATCAGCCGCTGCCGGATTCCGTCACCGAGAGGGATCTGCCAGACATGGTCCCCAGTGTTCATGTCGATTGCCGTAAGTCGCGAATAGGGCGGTTTTAGGCGGGGAATCAACTCTTCGCCGTTGTTAGACTGACTGCGTCCGCGCATATAGCGGAAATCAGACCGCTCCTGGTCTGCTGGCACGAGTTGGACATGTGTGGCACCTGTTCTCGACGGGACATATAGGACTCCAGTCTGTGGATCTACTGAAGCACCAGACCAATTTGCACCGCCAAACCAACCGGGCAGGTTGAGTGTTCCTCTTTCGGATGGTGGCTGGTAGAGAGGTCCGTGATCTGAACGTTGAAGGATGGCTTCTGCTTCAGCGCGGAGTTCGGGTGTGAAGTCGATGAGGTCGTCGACCGAGATCCCTTGCCTTTCAAATGGTGCCGGACGGGTCGGGAAGGGCTGTGTTGGAGAGAGCCTTTCGCCGGGCACGTTTGATGGCGGGACAGGTCGCTCCTCGATCGGCCAAACAGGCTCACCAGTGATCCGGTCAAACACGAAAACGAAGCCTTGTTTGGTCAGCTGTGCCACTGCTTTGATGGGTCGGCCATCCACGTTGATATCAAGAAGAGTCGGAGCTGCCGGCGGGTCGTAATCCCAGACACCGTGATGTACCATCTGGAAATGCCAGACGTAGCGTCCGGTCGAAGCTTCCAGGGCCACCAAGCTTTCGGCGAAGAGGTTATTACCGAGACGGTGCCCTCCGTACCAGTCGTTTGTTGGAGTACCGATCGGTAGGTAGACCAACCCCAGCTCCTCGTCGGCACTCATGATGGTCCAAACGTTGGTGTTTCCTGTGTATTCCCAGGAGCTATTCTCCCAGGTATCGTTTCCGAGTTCACCTTCCTGAGGTACCGTGTGAAAGATCCAGCGTTGTTCCCCGGTGCGGACGTCGAAGGCACGAATGTCGCCTGGGGGTGCGGTCATGTACCGTGGCCCGTCCGAGATCGAGGATCCAACCACTACAACGTCTCCTACGACTAGCGGAGGAGACATCACCTGATAACTGCGTCCTGGCACCGGTCGACGTAACCCTTCTGTCAACTGCACGCGGCCCTTGCTCCCGAAGTCATTGATCGGGGTTCCTGTTGTGGCGTCGAGCGCCCAAAGGTGTGAGTCCCCAGTCGCTAGGAAGATTCGGCTGTCATCTCCGTCGTTCCAATGAGCTACACCGCGCGAGTTGAAGCCAAGGTTAACGGGACGTCCAGCTTCGTAGCTGAGAGGGTCGAAGGCCCAGAGCTGCTCTCCTGAGGTCGCATCGATCGCTGCCACAAGGCTGAGCGAGGTCCGTATGTATAGCACCCCGTCTACCATGAGGGGTGTCGCCTTGAAGGCGGCGGGGCGAAGCTGTGAGTTCTCAGCCGCCAGTTCGTCGTCTGGGGAGTGCCAAATCCAGGCGACGCTCACGTTTTCCACGTTGGCTTCGTCGATCTGGCTCAGTGGTGCGAACTTTGTGCTACCCAGGTCACCCCCGTAGTCAGGCCATTCACCGCCCGGGGCACCTTGTTGAGCCTTAGCGGCCGCTGGGAGTAAGGCGAGGCCTAGAAGGAGAGGTAAGGGAAAGACCGGAACTCTGATCGTCATGATCAGTGTCCTCTGGTGTCTTCGGCGCAAAGTCGGCCGGCTGCGACTTCCTGATAGCGACATAACCTTCCTAAGCAGAAGGCTAGCTCCCTCGTGCTGCCAAGCTTATCCAGGAGCGTTCTCCGATTGAAGACCGGTCAGCATCTCCTAGCATCCCTACCGCGGGGTTCAGACCCGTCTTCTGGGGCGCCGGTACCTGATGACCCCATGAAGAACTTTCTTCCGTCAGGAAAAGTGACATCTCGGCCGTTGGCTCGTTTGAGTGAACGGTCCTTCGTTTGATAGCCATCCACGACCAGTTCAGTCCCGATGGGGAGGCACTCACGACGGAGGCCACGCCTCACGAGCACATTGGGTGTGCCACCTTCAATCATCCACACTTCTCTCTCCGATTCTGCCGGCACAATTGTGTCAGTCCCGGCCACCATCATCGATACCTCGAGATGGATCCACGAATGCGGGTTCACCCATTCGAGTCTGACGATGTTACCCTGTATCCGAAGGGGTGCGTTCGCATCGAACTCCGCCCCAAAGGCGTGATGCGCGACAGCCGGCGCCGCGTACATGAGCAGCGCTAGTGCGCCAACTGCCAGGGTCCCGTACGTCAATTGTGATCTCATGTTGCTCACCTCTGTTCAGGCTGGTTTCGTTCGCGTTGTCGTTCTTGGTAGCGTGCCCCACTCAGGATATTCTCGAGAGCGTAGTTTCCTTCGTGGCACGAGTACTCGTAAAGCAGGTCGTCAAACACCTGGAACGGAATCTCACCGCCCCATGGTTTCGTATACGTCATCGGGTCATCAACCGTGAATTCGTAAAGGATGGTCTCCTCATCAGCCCTCGTGAACCGCTCTATCACTTTCAAATGCTCCGAGGGTGGAATCCCGCGGAACGTCTGGAGTGGATAGATATTGGTCGTCTCGACCACCAGTGTGTCACCCTCCCAATGGCCCCAGGAGTCACCCATCCATGGGCGGACGTTAGCAGGTAGCGGATTCGGTTCACCGAGGCGGATGACGCGTACATCGTGGACCATCTCCGTCAAAATCATGATATGGTCGGTAGTCTGCACGATCGTGTAGTTGTTGTTGTAGAAGCTGTTGGGGATCATCGGCGGCCCCGCGCTCGACCCAAACGACATGATACAGCGTTCACCAAGCGGTCTGTTCTCAGGGTTATCGTACGTGCCGAACTGGCGTCTGAATGCTCTGTAATCCGCGATCCGCTTCTCACCCGCGGCTGTGAGCGGAGGCCTGCGGCCGTCAGGCGGATTTGTTAGGAGTGAACTTCTAGGCTCTCCATGGACGATCGCCACTCGGTCACCCCGATCGATATAGACGTTGTTATATCCGCCGGTCGAACGCCCCGCCCTCGGTGGCGCCCGACTCGGGTCACTCGCCTGGGCCCCTCTTGTCACACGGGCCTCTGCTCTGCCTTCAAGGGTCGCAACTTGATCCGAACTGAAAACAGGATCTTGGCCTTCAGCACGCTCAAATGGCGTGATGGTTTTGTTCGTCCAGTTGCCCTGAAGGTCCGGACGGCCATCAGGTGTCCGCGGTACTACCCATTGCTCGGCTTCCCGGGTGGTCGTCTGTCCGGCAGCCTCCGAGAAGAGTCCAGCGGATCCCATGGTAACAAGCAGGGCTAGAAAAGAGGTTGGATATCGAGCGCTCATTTGTTCCCCCTTAAGCCCTCCAGATAACACCTTGGCCAGCTCGGTGAATCAAGCTCACCGAATACACGCCTGTGAGCCAATATGAGGCGAATCCCCCTTGGTAAGCCAGTCACTTAGCGGGTATCGGCCTGAGGAGTGCCGAAAAAGGCATTTTCACACATCGCCGTTTTGCGGATACCTTGCCGCAAGGTCTTATCGTGGGTATTGATCGTTGGTGTGTCGAGCTGTTTTTTTTTGGGTGATCGGCACGCTGGGTTTTGTCCCTCGGGAGGTCCTTAATATGCGCACGGTGATCCGTTCGAGTGTCTTTAGAATGGCACTGCTGATTGCATTAGCGTTTCTCGCTCAGGCTATGGTTGGGCCATTAGCTGCCCAGCAGGCACAGGGTGTGAGAGTCGCTGCTGCTGACCAAATTCCATCGGCAACGCACGACGCACCCACTTTTTATGCCGATGTCTTGCCCATCCTGCACGAGAACTGTGTCTCGTGTCACCAGCCAGCCGGACTGAACATGGGAGGGAACGTGGCGCCGTTCTCCCTAATGACCTATCAGGATGCGCGCCCGCGGGCCCGCAGAATCGCGAGCGCCATAAGAGAAGGTCGTATGCCGCCTTGGTCGGCAGCAGAATGGCAACACGGGATGTTCAAGGGCGACCGTTACCTCGAAGATGATGAAAAGGCAACGCTGATCGCCTGGGCGGCGGAAGGTGCAAGTGCTGGGAATCCTGAAGATGCACCCCCAGTGCCCGAAGCCGTATTGTCCTCGGCTGTAGGGGCAAACGACTGGTTCCTGGGCGAACCGGACTTGATCCTCGAATTTGATGATCCGTACTGCATAGATGATGATGTTCGCGATATCTACGTCAACATCCCCGTGCAGCTTACCGAGGATATGCTCCCGGAAGACCGCTGGGTTCAATCGATCGAATATCGTAACGGACCCGCAGTGCATCACATCGTGGGTGGTGTTGGTGGGCTGGTTCCCGGAGCTAAGCCGAGAGTTTACGAAGAGGGCTACGGTCGCCTACTTCGCGCGGGCCCCCGAGAGATCATGTTCAATATGCACTACAACAAAGAACCTGGGCCTGGCAGTGCGGTTTGCAGCAACATCAAGGCAGGCATCACGTTCAAGAAAGATGGTGATGTAATCCGGCACGTTACGG
>DCAD01000057.1:66058-66985 GCA_002311875.1 Gemmatimonadales bacterium UBA1142
ATTGAATATGAGTTTGAGGAAGACGTAGAGATCCTCAGCTTTATGCCGCACATGCATCTGCGCGGGAAAGCTGCTTTGTACGAGATCACCTATCCAGACGGGAAGCATGAGACTCTTCTGCATGTTCCCAAGTATCAGTTCAATTGGCAGCACTCGTACGCATTCAGAGAGCCGGTTTTTGCGCCTGCAGGCTCGATGCTTCGGTTCACGCTCTGGTGGGACAACTCAGAGGACAATCCGAACAACCCAGATCCGAGTGTGGATGTCCGCTGGGGTCGCCCAACCCATGCGGAAATGTCACAGGGTTACATGAGCTTCCAGACCATGGAAGAGCGTCATATCGTGGTGGGAGAGCCATTACCTGACGATCTGAGGGTCGGGACCTGATCAAGATCGCAGGACCCGCATTCGCGGGCGTATAGAGTTCATCTGACGAAGATGGGGTTCAAGGCCCTGGCTTCCTCACGGGAAGACGGGGCCTTGAACTATTCATGGACTTAGACGACAAAGCACAGCCGCTGACTCCGTGGCTATACCTGACTGCCGTTGCCGGGCCTCCTCTGGCTGGGCCAACAATAATTCGCAAGCCAGGATCAAATTCTCCTGGGCAAGGCTAGTGTCTGGGTGTTCTGGACCCAGCTCGGCTTTCCTGATATCCAGTGACCTCCGATAGAGTGGGACTGCTTCAGCGTATTGGTTCTGGTGATAGTAGAGTGAGGCCAGGTTAATCAGGATGCTAGCGATGTCCGGGTGACTCGGGCCTAGCGTTGCTTCCCTGATCGCCAGTACCCGTTCGTATACTGGCCTGGCCTCCGTATACCGGCCCAGATCGTCGTAGAGTATACCCAGATTGCTCAGGACGTGCGCCACTTCTAAATGATTTGGACCCAGTACGATTTCATCGATTGCCAGTGCTCGCTCGTATAG
>DCAD01000057.1:67061-118564 GCA_002311875.1 Gemmatimonadales bacterium UBA1142
TCGCTCGTATAGTGGCTCCGCTTCTTCATAACGAGACTGAACACCGTAGATGAAGGCTAAGCTGTTCAGGGTGAGTGCCACCTCCAAGTGCTGAGGACCGAGGGCTGTTTCGCGGATGGTAAGCGCGCGCTGAAAGAGTGGTTCTGCCTCTTCATAACGACCTCGGGCATTATAGATGAAGCCCAGGTTGTGCAGGGTGAGCGCCACATCAGGGTGCTCCAGGCCGAGGGCTGTTTCGCGGATGGTAAGTGCTCGCCGGAGTCGATTTTCCGCTTCGTCATGGTGACCCTGGTTGGCTAGCAGGCTTGCTTCAGCAACGAGCCTATGCGCGAGGGCAAGGATCGAATCAGTTGGGACCGCCTGGCCACTGAGTGTGCCCGAGATCTGAGCTAGCGGGAGGCCAAAGCAGAAGGCCAAAGTTAGACCAAAGGTTCTGGGCAGCAGTATCACTGGTTGGTGTCGGTTAACGAGCGATTCTCGCCGTAATACCTCCGTCACCACCGACTGTTACCATATGGTTCTTCAACCGCTCAATGATTGCTCTCATCGCTTACAGGCACTGCGCCAGCGGGTTTGAGGTACGTTTCCCACCAACGGAGTTCATTCGCCATCCGGTGCACGTTATTCCAGTGTCCCCGGATCCCGTGTGGCATGCCTTCGTAGATAATGAGCTTGGTGGGAACCCGTTGTTTCTTGAGAGATGTGTACAACTGGATCGAGCCTTCTAGCGGTACGCGGTAGTCTTCCTCACCGTGAACGAACAGAGTCGCCGCCTGCACTCCCGCCGAGTTCAGATACGCGGATTGCTTGATCATGACCTCTCGAGCCTCTGGGTCCCAGGGTGGCCCTAGGAATTCCAGTTCCTTCGTACGAGCAACGTCTGAAAGCGCGTAGTTACTGGTCCAATTGGAAGCTCCAGCACCGGATACGGCTGCCTTGAACCGGTCTGGATACCTAGTAATCAACCAGTTGGTTAGGATGCCACCGTACGAGTGACCCGTAGACCCTACACGATTACGGTCAATCGAGTACCGCGCGATGAGGTGGTCGACGCCCGCGAGTACATCCTCTCCGTCATTCGTGCCCCACGCTCCCCAAGTGCCCCACTTAAAGGTGTCGCCGTAGCCAGTTGAGCTACGGAAATTGGGCAGAAACACGAAGTATCCATTCGCTGCGAAAAGCATATTCTTGAAGTTAAAGCCGTATCCCGACGCTGAATGTGGACCCCCATGGTTCACAACGATCAGCGGGTACTGGCCCTGGGGATCGTAGCGGAATGGGTATAAAAGGAACCCCTCAACCGGTGTACCGTCGTAACTCATGTAAAGGATCTGCTCCGACGGGCGGCTTGCCACCTCGACTTCGGCGAAGAAGTCAGCGTGAATGTTTGTGAGGCGGTACTCGTTCCCACCATCAATGTCAGCAACGTATATGTCTGAAGGCCTTTCGAACTCCCCAACTGTGTACGTCATCCGCTGGAAGGACTCATTGATGTCGAGCCCATTAATTCGGCGATGCCCAGTCGTGATCTGCTCGACGCCTCCACCGTCCGGAGCGGCACGGAAGAGGTGTCTGGTGCCCCCTATTCCGGCAACAAAATAGATATGCTGACTGTCCGGCGACCACATCGGACTGCCGGGATCGAGGTCCCAGTTCTCAGTGAGGTTCAGGGGTTCACCACCATCGGTTGGACGAACGTACAAGTCTCTTGGCCCGCCATGGTTCAGTTTTCGATCGATGATCATGTTGGTACCGAAGGCGCGGGTATAGGAGATCCAGCGGCCATCCGGTGAGAAGTCTGCGCCCGAGTACGTGTAACCATCGTTGGTTAGGCGAGTTAGTTCACCCTCAACGGTGACTACGAAAAGGTCTGAGCGGCTATAGGCGAGTTCATCGAGAACGGCCTCATCAGCTGTGAAGAGGAGTTCGCTACTATTGGGTCTCCATCGCACGTTACCGGGTCGGAGCCGTAGCCGTGTAAGCTGTCGGGATTCCCCGCTACCGTCCGTGGCCGTGATGAAAATCTCTGTTAGTGCCCTCTCTCGGGCGTCAGGGAGTGGGAACCTCTGACCGTCTCTCCGGAAAGGATACCAGTCGAACGCCTCCCCCTTAAACCTCTCCTCGTGTCGGCGTTCAAACGCTGATAGGTTGAGTTCTGGATGCTCAGGCTGCGGCATATCTTGCGTGAGCGCCGTCCACTGTCCATCCGGGCTTGCTACACCCGACGACTCAACACTCTCATCTCTTGCTGCAGGTCCGCTCAGACGCGCAGGATCAATCAACCAGATCCTGTCTTGGTGGCTGAACCTTAGATGCCCATCATCAGTCCAGCGAGGATTTGACACATCCTGGCCATTGTGCTGCACCCGCACTGGCCTCCCTAATCCGTCCGATCGGACCACCCATGACTCGGTCGTGGTCCCATTTGTCTCTTCAATGCGTTGAGATACGGTAAACGTGATCCAATCGCCCGCAGGGGAGATCAGCGGAGAACCGACACTCTTCACGCTGTAGTAGTCCTCGAGCGTTAGCTGGCGTCCCATCTGAGCAGAAACAGGAACGGTTGAGAGGATTACGAGACCGAGAAAAAGGACGTTGCGGCGCATGGTCACCTCCAGCTGCTTGTCAGGTATTCTTGAGGTCCTACTGTCGGCTGCCGTTAGTGGAAAGGTACTCCACAACTGACTCGTACCGAGCTGCATCTGCTGCTGTCCGGCCCTCCTGGTCTACGGCCCTGATGTCTATGCCAAGCTCCACGGCCAATTTCACTGCTTCCAGTGTCAGGGCTTCAATCTCTGAATGATTTGGGTCGACGAATGCTCTCATCCCGCGAGGGCCACCCATTCCGACCGCTGCCATGAGTGCCGTTGTCGCCTCAGTCCTGCGGACAGCTCCAAAAGTTCCGGCGGCACCGATATAGTCTGCATAGTGCACGAAGAGTGGATCCGCGCCGTTCTCCACCAGCAGACGCATGACAGCAGGCTGGCTAAATCGAGCTGCGAGCCAAAACGGTGTTGCTCCAACCAAGGCAGGGTGAAAGTGCCAGTCATTGGACGCACGCCGTGAGGCAGTCCAGTTCGTAACTCGTGCGTTCGGGTCCGCGCCATGCTCCAGAAGTAAGCGGGCCATAGCATCATTCCGCCGCATGATTGCTAAATGCAGGGCGGAAAAACCTGCTCCAGCTGCATCAGCGTCAGCACTGGAGTTCAGAAGGAATTCGACGAGATCTCCATACCCGGAGTGGGCAGCAAGAACGATGGCGCTGGTACCGCGCGCGTTGGAATCGTTCACACGTGCACCTGCGGCTATGAGAAGCTTCGCCGAGGCAAGGTCGCCCACACGAGCCGCAAACATCAGTGCTGTATTATTCCCATAAGGCACGTCCTGCTGATTTGCTGGATCACTATGAGGCGGGATGGCCATGACCTGACTCCACGTTTCTGATCGTGCGTGGATGTCTGCTCCATGCTTTAGGAGCACGCTGACGGCAGCGGAATGGTGCTGTGCTGCTGCCCACATGAGTGCGGTCTGGCCGCGTGCGCCGCTGGCATTGGGGTCGGCACCGACTATCAGCAGTTGGTCTACCACCTTGGCATTGCCTGTGCGAGCTGCTGTCATAACTGGGGTTTCACCAGAGAGAAGAGTAATGGCAGGATCCGCTCCGCTCCTTAGTAGCATGCGGACCATCTCCTCACTTCCGTTCAAGCTTGCATTCCAGAGAGGTGTCGCTCCTAGGTCATTCGTGGCGTTAGTATCGGCACCTGAATTGATCAGAAGCTCCGCAGTTTCAACGTTATCCCAGTAGCTTGCCCAGTGGAGGGCAGTTACTCCATCGGCCGAGGTGACAGTGGCATCCTCATCCTGCTCAAGTAGCATTCGGACTTCTTTCCAATCCTGATTCTTTGCTGCCTCTATCAGGGGTATCGCATTAAAGCTATTTGCCTCAGGTGATAAGGCGGCTGTGGGGTCGGCTTCTCTGGTTCCGACGAGGGATAGGACCAAGAAGAGCGGAAATACGCTGCTCCGCCAAACTCTCAAGACGATGTTTCTGAAGCCCTTCCACATGTGAGATCAGAGCCCAGAAAGCGTGTCAAGCGACAGAACACCTGTGCTTGCACCAATTTTTTCTACGGGGACGTCCATCTTATCCATGAGGGTAACGAGTAAGTTTGCCATCCCCGGCGCACCTGAATACTCGAGGTGCTGGCCACCTGAGAGGCTACCCGCGCCGCCCCCCATTACGAGGAGAGGAAGATTGCGTCCGGAATGCCTTGTGCTGTTGGAGATTCCTGACCCATAAAGAATTGTCATGTTATCCAACAGTGAGCCGTCACCGTCAGGGGTTGCTCGGAGCTTGGTCAGATAGCGTGAAAATAGCTCAGTGTGATAACGGTTGATCTTTGACATCTGGGCGACCAGATCTGGCTGGTCGTTGTGGTGTGAAAGCGGATGATGGGCTTCCGGTACCCCTATCTGCGGATAAGGCCGCGCGCTTTGCTCTTTTCCAATCATAAATGTGATGACCCGCGTCAGATCAGTCTGAAGCGCCAAGAGCTGAAGGTCGAGCATTAGTTCTAAGTGATCTTCGAATATCGCTGGTGCTCCCTCAGGCTGCGGGAACTCAGGCAACTCAAGGTCAATCTGCTCCTCCGCCCTCTGAATACGCCGCTCGACATCCCGAATAGCCTCTGTGTACTGCTCCACCTTCATCTGATCCTGTGCTCCGATCTCTCGGCTCAGATCGCCCAGCTTGTCCGTGACGGAGTCAAGGATGCTCTTCTGCTGCCTCAATCTGACGGCACGGGCGCTGCGCTCAGTCGAACCTGCATCTCCGAATAGTCGCTCGAATACGGCCCGAGGGTTGTACTCTGTTGGTAGTGGCTGTGTGGGTCCTCGCCACGAGAGGGTGTGTGTATAGACGCAGCTGAGATTACTGCTGCAAGCCCCCGCATTCGCCGGTGCATCCATAGAAAGCTCCAGCGAGGCGACCTGAGTCTGCTTGCCGAATTCTCGCGCCAGGATCTGGTCCATCGATATGTCGGCGAAAATCTCGGTCTCGGTCCTGCCGCCTTGGCGAATGCCCGTCAGGAACGATCCCGAAGCGCCAGCGTGGATCTGTACCCAATTCGCTCTGATTCCTGAAAGAACCAACATTTGATCCCTGAACGGAGCGAGAGGTTCAAGGATGGGTGTAAGCTCAAAATCGGGCCCAATACCCGTAGGAGACCAGTATTCCATTGCCATCCCGTTTGGCACGTAAAACGTCTGGAAACGGTGAACACGCTCGGGTGCAGAAAATCCACGAAGCCCAACAGGGACCATTGCATCGAGTAGAGGCAGTGCTAGGCTAGCACCGAGCCCCTTCAAGAGGGTTCGTCTGGGAAGGGGTTTTCCGGTTAGGATGGTTGTCATCTTGTGACTCCCGGGCGTGTTGTGTTCCGCCATCAGGCTGCTTCCAGGGACCTTCGCATCAGGAAGGCTGGGCTCTCTACAATCCCAAGGACTATCGACGACCAGCGGTAGTCATTGTCTTTGGCATCACGGACGATTTGCCGCACGGTCGGCTGATCAAAGTGCTCCAGGGGACGTCCTAGCGCGTAAGACATGAGTTTCTCGGTCACGGTGCGAACGAACTGCTCATCATAATGGAGTAATAGGGCTCTAAGCGAGGACATTCCTGTGAGTTCGACACCATTGGGCCACGTACCCCGGTTATCAATCGGATTTCCTCGATCGTCCACATCTCGCCACGCTCCGACGGCATCGAAGTTCTCAAGCGCGAACCCCAAGGGGTCCATGAGCGAATGGCAACTGGCACAGAGAGGCTCAGTCCGATGTTGTTCCAGCCGCTCACGGATGCCGAGCGCGACTGCCTCCTCACCATCATCCAAGTTGGTGTCTACGTTTGCTGGTGGTGGTGGGGCGTCTGCACCTAGGATGTTGTCCAGGAGCCATTTCCCGCGTAGCACGGGCGAGGTGCGGTCCGGGTAGGCGGTGATAGCCATCAACCCACCATGCCCGAGTAGGCCGCCTCGTTGATCAGGATCTGGGAGCTTGACCCGCCGCGGACGGCTGCCATATACGCCAGGTATACCATAGAACCTTGCTAATCGCTCATTCACAAACGTGTAGTCAGCGGTCAGCAGGTCTAGGATAGATCGATCCTCGTGCAGGGTGCTGGCGATGAACATCTCTGTTTCCTGTTGGAATGCTTCTAGGAGACTGTCGTCGAAGTCAGGGTACTTGTCCGGGTCTGCCAGCTTTTCCGGAAGAAGGCGAAGATTCAGCCATTGAGCAGCAAAGCCTTTAACGAGAGCATCGATCGTCCGAGGATCTGCCAACATGCTTAGCACCTGCTCCTCGAGAATAGCCGGGTCAGTCAAGAGCCCTGCTTCGGCGAGCTCAAGCAAGGGGTCGTCAGGAATGCTACTCCCAAGAAAAAAGGACAGCCGTGAAGCGACCTCTAAATCATTGAGGTTATAGACGTCACCCGGCTCGACCCCAACAGGTTCACGATATACGCGGAGGAGGAATTCTGGATCGACCACGAGTCGTTCCAGAGCGAGCTGGATCCCGGCATCAAAGCTTCCCCCCACCGAGCGACCTTCCCGGAAAAACTCAAGGAGTGTTTCCACGTCCTGTGCCGTGCTGGGACGTCGGTACGCTCGCCGCGCCATCCGAGAGAGAATCTTTGTTGCGCAGATTTCGTCTTCTGCACCGGGCTCTGGCCGGCATACGAAGATTTCGTTGCTGCTGGGATTGTTTGTTGTCGTTCCGGTAATTTCATACGGACCCCGGACCTGGACCGAGTGCACACTCGCGTAGTCCATATAGATCTGATCGTTCGTCAGGACTCTGCCTCTTTGGAGAGGCTGTGGCAGGCCTTCTGGTTCCCACTGTTCTCTGACGAACGATACACTCACCACACGTGGTCCAGCTCCGACAGTCAGCCCGAACTCCAGATGAGCGTCACCCTCAGACTGCATATACTCTTCCCACTCAGGATCACCGAATGAACCCGGCTCTCCCGAGCCAGCATAGCTGTCAGCTGCAGGCCTAAACTCAGTCGCACCTCCGCCTACAGTGAATCTTTCGAGGAGCACCCCATCAAGCCTAAGGTCTAGCTCTTGCGGCCACCCCATACCCATAAGGTAGTCTTGGTACTGCCTCCTTAAATGAATCTTGATCAGGTATTGCCCATCCGTCGGGAAATGGTGTCGCACTGCAATCCCGCCCCGTGATCCGAATGGGAGGTCTTCGCTTTGTCGTTGGTCTTGCACTACATGCAGAGGAATCACGAAGGTCTCCACACCCGGGGTGGTCGGAGGTAGTCCTGTCGCAAGACGTGTCACTTGTCGGGCCACAGACATGTAGCGTTCCATGTGCGTGGTCGTAATCGAGAGAGCGTCAGCGAAGTTGTCGAAACTCCCGTCCGCTGTTTCATCACCCGGAAGAAGCGACGTGACGTCCACTTCAAGAGCGAACAGATCGTTGATGGCGTTGTTGTATTCCAGGCGGTTAAGGCGGTGGACCGGATTCGTTGTGCCCGGGTTAGGCTCAGCCGCCGAGGCCGCTCGGTCGAGTTCTGTTTCCAGCCAACTCGCTGCGAGGTCATAGTCTGCTGGATCAGGTCGGGCCACGTCACCCGGTGGCATCGTTCCAGTTCTCAGTTTCCGGACTACTTTTTCCCATTTATCTGTTGCTGCACTCAGATCTTCAATATCGAGTGCGTCGAGTGCCAACCCGGCGGTGAGCCGACTTTGGTTGTGACACCTGACGCAGTAGCGGTCCAAGATCTCTCGGATCTCAGCAGCGTCCGTCCGTCCGATATCAGATAGAGTGGGAGCCCCGAATACGAGATTGGACGAAGAGGTGTGTGCTCCGACCAGGACCACAGATAGGCCGACCCCGAGAACGAGTGCAGCGATTGATGCATGCCCGTCCCTGGAAGATTGCTCCTTCAGGTTTAGAACCTGACCCCACTTAAAGCTGAGCCGCATGGCGTCCCCTCTTTGGAGCCCCTAGCAGCGGTGCAAAGTGCCCACACCTCGATCCAAGCCAGTGAGTCCCGGCTAAGTTCCCGAGAATAGCCCCCAAAGACCCGATCGGCGATCCTCCGACAATTGTCTACCGCATCGGAGAAAAGTCTGTCGGGTTGAGAAAGACTCTTTCTAGGCCCACGATTAGCCGGCCATCCCGTTGTGATTCCTCAGCAACGCTTTGCCACTCAGGATCACTTGAGAAATTGCTCCAGCTCTCCTCTGCAGCTTCACGCGAAGGGTGCGCCAGCACGTAGATCAGCGTGTTAGCTGAGAGTGGCTCATCCTGTGGAGTCCAGTACCCGACGTTAGTCATACCGTGTTTCTGGAAAATCCTGAGAGTGTGGTCCCGGAATCGGGCCAAGAGATCGTCAAACTTCCCGTCCGCTGCGGTATAGGTTCTCAGTTCGAACACCTGGTCCGATTCCGGACCTGCGTCCCCCTGCTCAGTAACGGATATAGAGTTACCGATGCAGCTTGAGTTGCCGATGGCTGCAATTAGGACGAGAAATAGAAGTCGCTTGGCAACCATTCTTCTGTTCCTTTGCCGTGGCTTAGCCGTCCACGACTTCGAGTGCGTCTGTGCGTTTAAACACGGTGTCGATGTCTAGCCCGCAGAAGGCTTAAGGGCAAGCAAAATGTAAATCGTATCTTTTATTAGAACGGTGTGTTCATAGAATTAACGACTGAAGTTTTTGCTACTCACTCGGGTGATTTTGCATTCTACTAAACGATAATCCTAAAAAGCCAACGGAAGAGCCCACGGCTGGGCCCTCCCGTTTCTCTAAACGACTGTATTAAGCTACTTATGCAGTCGGGACGGCCGGATTCGAACCGGCGACCCCCTGAACCCCATTCAGGTGCGCTACCGGACTGCGCCACGTCCCGAGGGGTGAGGAAGGTAAAGCTCACTGGGGGATTGCCTCAACAGCCGTGGGCTTCACAGCAGGCGGCTACAGGCAGCGGAAAAACGGGTTGACCTCTCATCTGCGGCCCGACTAACTTCTTTTCCCTGTTGCGGGGTGGAGCAGTCTGGTAGCTCGTCGGGCTCATAACCCGAAGGTCGCGGGTTCGAATCCCGCCCCCGCTATTTGCTCGTGAAGCGCCGCCGCCTGGCGGCGCTTCCCACGTTAAGATGACCCGAGGAGAGCCCGGTGCAGACGTCGAGTTTTTGGACGGTCGCTGATACATGGAGCCCGCGATGGCGGGCGGGGCCGGAGAGCCGCTTTTAGCTGAGGCCCTCTCCGAAAGGCTTCCCGTCCGCGCTCTTGATGTGGCTCGGACGGGTTTTTTGTGGAGGCCAGGTAGCTCAGTTGGTAGAGCACATGACTGAAAATCATGGTGTCGGCAGTTCGATTCTGCCCCTGGCCATTTTCGCTCGTGGGCAAGGCTGACTTGAGCGAGATTAAAGAATAGGTCCGTAGCTCAATTGGTAGAGCACCGGTCTCCAAAACCGGCGGTTGGGGGTTCGATTCCCTCCGGGCCTGTACGAACAGCCGGTAGGCCCCGGTCGTCTAACGGCTAGGACACCACTCTTTCAAGGTGGCGATCGGGGTTCGATTCCCCGTCGGGGCACTGGAAGTGCAGTTTAGGAAGTACGAAGAAATAGGGACATCAGGGGCTGTAGCTCAGTTGGTTAGAGTGCCGGTCTGTCACACCGGAGGTCGCGAGTTCGAGTCTCGTCAGCCCCGCTGTAGCTGATTGAAATAATGGAGCCGGTGCCTGCCCGAAGCGGTGACGGCTCTCAGGTCGAGTGAATCGGGGCCGTAGCTCAGTCGGGAGAGCGCTTGAATGGCATTCAAGAGGTCAGGGGTTCGATTCCCCTCGGCTCCACTGGTTCGGGTGAAGTAGGCGCGAGCTCGCTCGGGTGGCGGAATTGGTAGACGCGCAGGGTTCAGGACCCTGTGGGGGTTAACCTCGTGAGGGTTCGAGTCCCTCCCCGAGCATGATGGCGTTTGGGCCCACGTGCTGGAATTGGTAGACAGGCTGGTTTGAGGGACCAGTGTCGGAAACGGCGTACAGGTTCGAGTCCTGTCGTGGGCATTTTGCAGCAGCAGATGCAGTGGAGTACGCGCCCGTAGCTCAATTGGATAGAGCGTCTGGCTACGGACCAGGAGGTTGGGGGTTCGAGTCCTCCCGGGCGCGTTGTCGACGAGGGATTCGAGTGGATCGGGCGCGTAGCTCAGTTGGTTAGAGCGCTACGTTGACATCGTAGAGGTCACAGGTTCGAATCCTGTCGCGCCCATGCGGAGGGGTTTCTTTGGGGCCGTAGCTCAGTTGGGAGAGCGCAGCGTTCGCAATGCTGAGGTCAGGGGTTCGATTCCCCTCGGCTCCACTATGAGGCCGCCACCTTAGCTCAGTTGGTAGAGCACGTCACTCGTAATGACGGGGTCGTCGGTTCGAATCCGACAGGTGGCTTCGTCTTGCCCCGTGGTGTAACTGGCAACACGCCGGATTCTGGATCCGGAGAGTCTAGGTTCGAGCCCTAGCGGGGCAATTCAGAGACATTTATGTCTCTGTTAGGGAGGGATGGCCGAGTGGCTTAAGGCGGCGCCCTGCTAAGGCGTTGGACTTCGCGTCCGCGTGGGTTCGAATCCCACTCCCTCCGTTTGGTTCGGTATGACCTATTTATATCTGGTCTCGTTGCGCCCAAGTCCGCGGCGCAGGTGGCCGTGGACGGGTGGCCGAGTGGCTTAAGGCGCACGATTGGAAATCGTGTGGGCTAACGCCCGCGTGGGTTCGAATCCCACCCCGTCCGTGTTGGAATGACCCGTTTCGATTTCGGGGCGTGGCTCAGTCCGGTAGAGCGCTGCGTTCGGGTCGCAGAGGTCCCCGGTTCGAATCCGGGCGCCCCGATTAGGTAACCCGCGAAAGCGGTCTGCTTGAGGAGCGCTGGCAGAATGGTATTGCACTCGCCTCGAAAGCGAGCGCCCGAAAGGGCTTGGGGGTTCGAATCCCTCGCGCTCCGTTGCTGAACCCCGACTGGGGCCTGTGCCCTTCGAGTCAAGAACTCGCAGGGTTTTTTTGTCAATAACTCCTATAGAGAGAGGCACAGTTGGCAGGAAAACACTCGCGCGCGCGCCGTTCGATTAGCAGATTAGTGAGGTTCGGACACGGTGGTAGGGCGTCCGTCGACTCGGAGGTCAAAAGATGAAATCCAATCTCTCAAAGTTCCTTTCGCCGAGATATTGTGAGATCGCTGTCGCCGCGGTGATGTGGTATGCAGCGATGGTTGCCCCTGTGGCTGCTCAGGAGCGCGCTTCCTCTTCTGGACAGTGGGAGGTGCCCAGGACGGTGTTCGGTCATCCGGATCTACAGGGGAATTGGACTAATGCAACCCTCACGCCCTTTGAGCGCCCCGCGGGTTGGGAACGTGGTCTGACCCAGCAAGAGGTTGCCGAGATTGAACAGGGGCAGGCGGAACTTGTTGCACGGAAAGCTGAAGCAAGTGATCCAAATCGTCCTCCGCCACCAGAAGGTGGTACCCACCCGGTTTGCATCGATGGGCCGACCTCCTGCTACAACGAATTCTACAGGGAGCCCGGAGACCGGGTGGCAGTCGTGAATGGGGAATTCAGGAGTTCGCTCGTCACAAATCCATCGAACGGCCGTGTACCGAGCTTGACCTCAGAGGGGCGGCGCCGGGTCGATGATTCCCGGGCTCTTAACAGGCGGTTTGGTGCTTACGATCATCCAGAAGTCCGGCCGCTTGCTGAGCGATGCATTGTGTCTTTCGGATCAAGTGCTGGTCCTCCGATGCTGCCCAACTACTGGTACAACAACAATTATACGATTGTGCAGAACGCCGATTACGTGATGATCATGGCGGAGATGGTGCACGATGTGCGTATCATTCGGCTTGGCGAACCACATTCTTTACCCGCTAACGTCCGTCCGTATTTCGGTGATTCGAGGGGCTGGTGGGAGGGGAATACGCTCGTTGTAGAGACCGCAAATCTCAATCCTGAGCACGCGTTCCGCGGTGTCCCACCTTCCGAAAATCTTAAGGTGATCGAGCGATTTACCCGGGTCGATGAGAAGACAATCCTATACGAATTCACGATTGATGACCTCACAACGTACACGGATGTATGGGGAGGCGAGGTTCCGTTCACCCGTCTAGACGGTCAGGTCTACGAGTATGCTTGCCATGAGGGCAATTACTCACTTCCCAACGTCTTGGGTGGTGCTCGCTATCAGGAGAAGAATGAGATAGGCAGGTAAGGCCTTTGAGCGTTGGTACTGCGGGGCCACACGTCGCGGCTTGGCGATGTGATCAACTAATAAAATTGAGCAGCAAGGAGGTAAAATGTCTTTGTCACACCTTCATTCATTAGGATTTGCACTAGCAATCGGTGCCCTACTGTTCGGTTGTGCCGGTCAGTCCGACGCGCCGCCACCTGAGGCCCCAGATCCGTCAACGGTCACTGACCCTGCTGCTGCTGGCCTTCCGAACCCCACATCTGAGGCCATCTCCGAATGGGGTCCACTTCCAGATGATAGAACATGGGGTTCAACAGCTGGCGTCGATATCGATCCTCACGACGGGAACGTCTGGGCTTACGATCGTTGCGGCGCGAGCGCTCTGGGAGGCGGGTGCGCCGAGAACCTGGTCGACCCAGTTCTGAAGTTCGATCGTAACACAGGTGAGGTGCTCACCAGCTTCGGCGTTGGGGAGTTCGACCTCCCGCACGGGATCCATGTGGATTCTGGCGGGAATGTGTGGATCGTCGACATGACCGGGCACCACCTTGTCAAGTTCAGCTCGACGGGTGATGTACTGTTGAGGCTAGGGACCAGGGGCGAGCCCGGAAACGACTCCGAGCACTTCAATCAGCCGAACGACGTCATCACGGCCCCTGACGGGAGCATCTTTGTGGCGGATGGGCATGGTGGTCAGTCGATGCTGACTCCGAACAACCCGACGGTCACGGAGGGAGCAACTGGACGGATTATGAAGTTTTCGGCTGAGGGAACGTTCATCAAAGAGTGGGGGCAGATTGGTACGGAGATTGGTGACTTTCGTACCCCTCATGCATTGGAGATGGACTCCGAGGGTCGTCTTTTCGTTGCAGATCGCGGAAATCACCGAATACAGATCTTCGACCAGGACGGCAACTACCTTGATTCGTATGTGCAATACAGCCGCGTCAGCGGACTCTTTATCACAGATGACGACATGCTGTATGCGATCGATTCTGAAACCAACCCGAATAACCATCCAGGTTGGAGCACGGGCATTCGCATCGGTCACGCTTCGGAGGATCGCGTAACGGCCTTTATCCCACCTTATGAGATTGACTCTCGGGATACAGGTGTGGCTGGTGAAGGCGTTGCGGTTGATGCCGATGGCAATGTTTATGCAGCTGAAGGTCCGATTTCTCGTCCTATAGCGGGTGGCGGATTAACGAAGTATGTCAGGTAGTTGAATGCTTCTTCACTGACGGTCTCCCCTGGATCTTATCAGTGGGGAGCATGCCGAGAGGCGCCGCGTGAGCGATCTACACGGCGCCTCTTCTCATTTAGCAGAGTGCTCGTACGCCTGAGCGAGGGGTTCCATCGCCCATTAGGTTGATGCATCATCATCGAGCCGGAGATCCGCGGTAGCTTTCCCATGAGGCATATGAACGGTGCTGTGACACAAGTGACATCTGCTCGAAGGCGGCTCTCACCCACCAAGGCCGCGTTGGTACCGTGTTTATTCGCTGCTCTTCTTGCTGCCTTCGTGCTGGTGCCACCGGTTCGTGGGAATGAGGGGTTGAACAGGACTTTCCTTCTTGCCGCCGCCGTGCTCATCGCTTGGGCTTTAGTACTCTTTATTAGGGCTCGAGCAGGGCAACGGACGCTGACCCTCGAATTAGCTGTGCGACGGCACCATTGGGTTCAGGCCTGCGCACAGGGCGCTGTCTTTTTCTGGTGGGGGCGCTACGTAGATCAGGTCTATGCTTTTGCGCCGTTTATCGTTGCCCAACTCGTATTCGCTTACGGTGTAGACGCTCTGCTACAGTGGTCACGGCGCGAGAACTACCAACTTGGGTTCGGTCCCTTCCCAATCATCTTCAGTATCAATCTGTTTCTCTGGTTCAAGCCGGAATGGTTCCACTGGCAGTTTGCGATGATCCTGCTGGGATACCTCGGGAAAGAACTCATCCGGTGGACGAAAGATGGTCGTTCTGCGCACATCTTTAATCCGTCTTCCTTCCCACTCGGTGTCTGCTCTCTAGTACTGATAGCGACCGGTATGACTGAGATCACCTGGGGTCAGGAGATCGCCCAATCACAGTATAACCCTCCCTATATCTATGCCGTGATCTTCTTAGCCTCCATACCAGGCCAGCTTCTTTTCGGTGTGGCAACGATGACGGTTTGGGCGGTCGTCTCCGCTTATACATTTGGGCTTGGTTACTTCTGGATCACAGGAACCTACTTCTTCCACGACGCATACATCCCAATTGCGGTTTTTCTAGGGATGCACCTTCTGTTCACGGATCCGTCCACCTCCCCTAGCACCGGCCGAGGTCGGATCGTCTTCGGTATCCTCTATGGGTTTGCTCTGATCGCTTTCGCGGTGCTTCTAAGGGCGATCGGAGTGCCGGCTTTCTACGATAAGCTGCTGCCTGTGCCCATCCTCAATCTGTTGGTCCAGGTTATTGATCGAGGTGCGGCCTCAAGGTGGCTTGGGTTCTTGGATTTCTCGTGGATCAGCAAGGGCCTTACTCCCATAAAGCGGCGTTATGGGTTCGTAGGGATCTGGGTAGGGATCTTTGTCGTGCTTAGTTGGACCGGAGGTCTTGGTGACAACCATCCCGGTCAGTATCTCCCGTTCTGGCAGCAGGCTTGTGACGAGAGTAGTGACCGTGGCTGTGATTACCTGGCGTTCATGCAAGACACGTATTGTGAAAGTGACTCGGGCTGGGCGTGCAACGAGCTTGGAATACTGTTTGCTAACGGGGATCGGTTCAGTGAGGCTCAGGAGTCATGGGCAAGTGGATGTGATTTGGGCTTCG
Organism: Gemmatimonadales bacterium UBA1142; assembly: GCA_002311875.1. Taxonomy (GTDB): domain Bacteria; phylum Gemmatimonadota; class Gemmatimonadetes; order Longimicrobiales; family Gaopeijiaceae; genus UBA1142. The sequence continues at coordinate 82,108 of DCAD01000057.1, forward strand.
ATTTGGCTTGTGAAAACCTGACCCAACTCAGGACGGGCGCACCGGGTTTCGGCCGTGCTCCACCACCTCTCGAAGAACTTCCAATCGTACTTCGGGGCAGCAAGGGCCCGGTTACTGAGCGGACACCTGAAGCGTTGTATGCCCTCGCTTGCAAACGCGGATGGCCCGACACGTGTGAAGTCCCCCCTGGAGATAGTGAGCGCCCATAGGGGTTTGAGGCTGAGCACCTTGCACGTCGTACGCGTGATCCGCATGGTGGTTGTGTCCGCTCACACACTTGAGACAGGAGTACCATTGATGCGCAGACGGAATCTGAGGATAGGCTTCCTAACACTTGCTGGCCTAGTTGTTACGGCCGTGTCTGCGTCTGCACAGTCGAACCCGCGTTTCGGTGTGTGGCAGATGCAGTCCGATGCCCCGCCTCCCTCGAAGAACATCATGACGTACGAACCATACGGGAACGGGGGAATGGAGATCACTGTCGCTTCGACCAACGCACGAGGACAGGATAACGAATGGGGTTACGTGACGATGTTCAATGGCGTTTTCCGAGCAGTTCGGGGCCAGGAAAACTCCGAGACTGCTGTAGAGATCGTCGACGACCGTAGCACGCGAATCTTGAATAGGCGAGATGGTCGAGTCTATCAGGTCATCATCAACACGCTTTCGGAGGATGGTGACACGATCGACAATGAGTACGTGCGACTCGATGAAAACGGGAAGATCACGCGCGTAACCCACGCTGTCTACAAGCGAATCCGCTAGAACAGATGTACGTGTCGTTCTCCGCTAGATATGCTGTCTTGACTGAATTCAGCCATGTGTACATCGGTTCATTCACGAGGGTATGGAACCGATCGCTCGAACTGCTGATCGGTATCGATATATCCAGAGCCTGTAGTTGAATAGAGGTCCTATGAGACACCTAACTCGCACTGTGCTCGCGCTATTATCACTCGGGCTCATTGTACCGTCCTTAACTGAAGCACAGCAGAGTGATCCTGACCCCGAACGTTTCCCCGGTATACCGCTAATCAACCGTGGCTTCAGCGGGTCGCATGTTTCTGATGTCAGTCACTATTGGGGCGCTCTTGCTACGGTCGGTTCTCCGCAAAGTGAGGCTACTGATTTTCAGTCGGCAGACCTATTGATCCAGCAGTACTTAGCGACTCGGGCTGGTGAGGGTTTTCGTAGGGTTGCGCCGGCCGGCGCCGCTCCGCTCGTGATGCGCCCTGATGAGCTCAACGCCGTTGTCCAGCAGTACTGTGTCGTTTGCCACAATGACGTGATGTTGAGGGGGAACCTCACTCTGTCTGAGTTCGACGTCGCGGCGGCTCCGCAGTTGGCGGAGACGGCGGAGAAGATGATCGTGAAGCTGAGGGCGGGCATGATGCCCTTCCCTGGTGCCCCGCGGCCTAGTCCGGACACGCTCTTGGCTCTTGTCGAGACCCTGGAAACCCTGATCGATGAGGCCGCAGAGGAGCAGCGGAGTCCCGGAACGCGACCCTTCCAGCGGTTGAACCGAGCGGAATATGGGCGCCTCGTCCAGGACATCCTGGGTCTCACGATCGATCCCGGGGAGTGGCTCCCAGCGGATCAGATCAGCGCGAGCTTCGACAACATCGCCGACGTGCAGGTAGCGTCGCCCACCCTGATGGACGCCTACCTGACTGCGGCCAGCGAAGTAGCGCGCCAGGCGGTCGGCCAGAAAGACGCCCCCGTCACAGCAAAGACCTACACGAATCCCGCGTCCCTGTCGCAGCACGAGTGGGAGGCGGTCGAGGGTGCGCCCTACGGGACTCGAGGCGGTATCAGTGTCCTGCACACCTTCCCGGCAGACGGGGAGTACACCTTCTCCATGGGTTTCATCTCAGGGTGGGGAGAGCGCTTCCACGACGTGGACATCTCTGTAGACGGGGAGCGCGTGGTGCTGGTGCACTACGGCGGCGACATCGACTTTCAGGGACGTAAGACGTTTCCTGTCGAGACCGAGCCGGTGTTCATCCGGGCGGGGCAACGGAGGGTCACAGCCGCATTCATCCGGCAGATGGACGGGCCCTACGAGGACTTGATTCGGCCCAACGACTGGTCCCTGACAGGTACGGAGGCGAGCTACGGCACCACCTCGCTTCCCCATCTAATGCACCTGACGCTTGAGGGCCCCCATAACCCGGTGGGTGTCTCAGAGACGCCGACTCGCCGACGGATTTTTTCATGCCGGCCCACGTCAGCTGACGAAGAGGAGCCCTGCAGCGAGCGGATCCTGGCTGGACTCGCGGCACAGGCCTACGGCCGAAGCCTCAACGAGGACGACATCGAACCCTTGATGATGTTTTACCGGATGGGGGCAGAAGAGGGGGGTTTCGAGATGGGCATCCGGACCGCGTTAGAAGCCATCCTGACCAGCCCGCATTTCCTCTTCCGGATGGAAAAGGAGCCGAGCAACGTCGAGCCGGGTGAGGTTTACGAGCTCGACGAGGTGGATCTGGCGTCCCGGATCTCCTTCTTCCTCTGGGGCACCAACCCCGACGAAGAGCTCCTGCGCCTAGCGAGAAGCGGCGATCTGTCCAAGTCGAAGAACCTGGAGCGCCAGGCCCGGCGGTTGCTGGTGGATCCGCGCTCGGAAGCACTGGCTACGCGGTTCGCCTCGTTGTGGTTGCAACTGCAGGACCTGGAAAATGTGCGCCCCGACGCGTTCTGGTTCCCCAACTACAGCCAACAGTTGGCTGACGCCATGCGCCGCGAGACCGAGCTCTTTTTCGATAATCTGGTTCGGGAAGATCGAAGTCTGCTCGAGCTCTACAGCGCCGACTATACCTTCCTCAATGAGCGTCTGGCCAATCATTACGATATTCCAGGCATTGTAGGCGACGAGTTCCGCCGGGTCGACTATCCGGGGGAAGAACGGCAGGGCGTGCTGGGTCACGGAAGCATGCTGGTCCAGACCTCACTCGGGAATCGCACCTCACCGGTGCTTCGGGGCAAGTGGGTGATGCAGGTGCTTTTGGGCATAACGCCCCCCCCGCCTCCGCCTGGTGTGCCGGACCTGGAAGCGACGGACAAGACGCAAGGGGCTCGTATGCTCACGACGCGCCAGCGCATGGAGATGCACCGCGTGAATCCGGTGTGTGCATCTTGCCACCAGTTCATGGACCCCATCGGCCTGGCTCTCGACAACTTTGACGTCACAGGCAAGTGGCGGTTGCGGGAGAGGGGCGTCCCCCTGGACACGCGAGGCACGTTCTACGACGGTACCGACATTAGCAGTCCGGCGGACCTATCACAGATCCTGCTTAAGCGCCCGATCCCTCTGATACGGCACTTCACAGCTAACTTGATGGCGTACGCACTGGGCCGGCGGGTTGAATATAAGGACCAGCCGGCGGTGCGAGCTATCGTCGAGAGCGCCGAAAAAGACAACTATCGGATGTCGTCGTTCATCCTCGGGGTGTTAAAGAGCGACGCGTTCCAGATGAAGCAAGCTCCAGCAGTGCCCGCGCAGGACTCTGTGGGCCCCAGATCGAGGTAACGCAAAATGCATTTCATCACCGGGAAGAGCGTCCCACGTCGCACGTTCATTCGGGGGGCGGGAGCCACCCTGGCTCTGCCGTTGCTGGACGCCATGCTTCCCGCCGGCCGAGTGTATGGGGCGTCCAAGGTAGAGGGGGCGACCCGCCTCATCTGCATCGAAGAGGTGCACGGCCTACCGGGCTGTAACGAGTGGGGTGTGGAGCAACACCTTTTTGCGCCGTCCACTGTTGGTCGCGATTACGAATTGCTCCCGGACAACGTTCTAAAGTCGCTAGAGCCTTGGCGCGACCGACTCACGATTGTCAGCAACACTGACGTGCGCATGGCCGAACCCGTCGATCCCGGGGAAATCGGTGGTGATCACTTTCGGTCGAGCGCTGTCTTTCTCACCCAATCGCACCCCAAGCAGACGCAGGGCTCGGACCTCTACTGCGGCACTTCGCTGGACCAGCTTCACGCGCAGCGCTTCGGTCAGGAGACGGTGCTGCCGTCCCTGCAGCTCTCCATTGAGAGCACTAACAAGGGCGGCGGCTGCGACTACAACTACTCTTGCTCTTACATGGACTCGATCAGCTGGTCGTCTCCCACCACCCCCCTTCCTATGATCCGCAACCCGCGTACCGCGTTTGACCTGTTATTCGGCGCGGGTGGCTCTGCACGGGAGCGCGCTGTACGGCGCCGGACCCAGAGGAGCATCCTGGACTGGGTCGCGGCCGAAGTGGGCCGCATGAAGAGGGACTTGGGCGTCGTCGACCGCCGGCGTGTAGATCAGTATCTGGAGAATATCCGCGAGATCGAGCGCCGTATCGACATGGTTGAAGTCCGCAACATTGGTGGAGAGCCGCGTGAGTTGCCCGGGGCTCCTCCGGGCGTGCCCGACTCGTTCTCTGAGCACATGAGGCTGCTGTCCGATATCCAGGTTCTTGCGTTCCAAGCGGACATCACCCGAGTGGTCGCGTTAAAAACCGGGCGGGACGCGTCGAATCGAACGTTTCCGGAAAGTGGGTCCGATCGGGCCTTCCACCCGTCTTCCCACCACGGGGACAAGGAGGAGGGGATCTTAGAGTTCAACAAGATCTGCCAATACCGGGTGAGCCAGATGGCGTACTTCCTCGGCCGGCTGGAGGAGACCTTCGATGGCGACTCCAGCCTGTTGGACCAGTCGATGATCATTTGGGGCTCGCCGATGGGTGACGCCAATCTGCACAATCACCGACGCTGTCCGCTGTTGGTCATGGGGGGAGCCAACGGACAACTTGAGGGGGGCGCTCACATGAAGGCGCCCGACGGGACGCCCATGGCGAACGTGTTCACGTCCTTGTTGCATAAGCTCGGACACGAAGACCTGGACGGCTTCGGGGATAGCGACGGGGTCTTCTCGATATGAGGATGTGGGGGCTCCGCAACATCCTCGGCGTCATCGTCCTGCCGCTTCTCCTCGGCGGGGCGACTGGCCCGGATACACCCGTGGCCGACGCGGCTCAGCGGCGTGACCTCGACGCGGTTCGTCGGCTGCTGCGTCAGGGTGCCGACGTGAACACCGCCCAGGGTGACGGGATGACGGCCCTGCATTGGGCTGTCCAGCACGGAGAAGTCGAGATCGGTAAGACGATTATCTACGCGGGCGGGAACGTGCACGCTGGTACTCGTATCGGCCGATACACGCCTCTGCACATGGCCGCTCGCTCGGCTGATGCGGGTTTTGTGACCCTACTGCTCGAGGCGAATGCCGACCCCAATGCCGTGACCACCAACTCAGGCGCCACTCCACTCCATCTCGCCGCTGCCTCGGGCGACCCTAGGGTCGTGACCGAACTGATACAGGGGGGTGCCACCGTGGACGCCCGCGAGTCGGCCTGGAATCAAACGCCGCTCATGTTCGCGGCGGCGAACAACCGAGTAGAAGCGATTCGGGTGCTTCTTGCCTCCGGAGCCGATCCGAGCATCAGCTCGAGTGCGGTGAACGTTGTCGAGCAGTCGGATGCAGATCGCGCCGCCGAGAGGCGTCTGTCGCAGTTCCTCGCCGAGTTCAAGGAGAAAGAAGGCGGAGGGACGGATTGGCAGCCGGCCCCGAGTCAGGTCCGGGCAGCAATCCTGGCCTCTCGCGAGATTCAGCGGAAATGGCCTGATGTTCCGTCGCCTGATGACGACGGGAAGGAAGAAGACGAGGGGGGCGAAGGCAGCAATGAAGACGAGGCTGTTGAGTCCGACGATGAGACTGAGACCGAGGCGGACACTGAATCGGCTGACGACAAGCCAGAGGAGGAAGGGCAGGAGGACGAGAAGGAGGAGGAGCCCAAACCGCTCTCCTATGCGCAGCTGGTTGGGAGCTGGGGCGGACTCACAGCACTTCTGCATGCGGTTCGGCAGGGCCATACTGAGGCGGCGGTGGCGCTGATCGACGGAGGTGCGGATATCAACCAGCCTTCGGGAGGGGATCAGACGCAACCCTTGCTGATAGCCACGATCAACGGCCAGTTCGACCTCGCCCTGACGCTGCTTGCGCGGGGCGCTGATCCCAACGGGATGAGCCTAGCCGGGACCACGCCACTCTTCGCGGTGCTCGAGCGGCAGTGGGCACCGAGGGCATCGTACGCCCATCCAACCGAGCACGAGCAGCAGGAGAGCACGTACCTGGAGGTTTTGAGAGCTCTCCTGGCCGCTGGCGCGGATCCCGACATGCGCCTAAAGACGCACCTCTGGTTCATGGAGTACACATTCTCCGTGTTGGGGAGGGCTGGCGGCGCCAACCTCCGGGGTGCCACACCGTTCTGGCGTGCTGCCTACGCTCTGGACGTGGACGCTATGCGGCTGCTGATGGACTACGGAGCGGACCCGAACATCCCGACCATGAAGCCGCCGCAGCGCCGCCGCCGAGACGACCCCGCCGAGGAGAAGGCGGAGGTGGAGAAGGAGGCGGAAGGTGAGGAAAGCCAGAAGGCGGAAGAAACCGGAGAGCAGCAGGAGGCGGAAGGACAGGTCGCGTCGAGCATAAACCCCAAGATGGCTAACGCTGAGGGCGAGAGCGCGGAACCGGAAAGTGAAGAGGAAGAAGAGGAAGAGAAGGACTATTCAGGCATTCCGCCCGTTCCGGTGAATGGGCCGTCCATCTATCCGATTCACGCGGCGTCGGGTGTCGGGTATGGACAGTCGTTTGCAGCGAATGCGCACCGGCACGTACCGGACAGCTGGCTACCCGCGGTGAAGTTTCTGATCGAGGAGGCCGGCGCCGAGGTCGATATCCGGGACGTCAACGCGTATACGGCCCTCCATCATGCGGCGTCCCGGGGTGACGACGAGTTGATTATGTACCTAGTAGAGCGCGGTGCTGACGTCACCGTGGTGAGCCGTAAGGGACAGACCACCGCCGACATGGCGAACGGCCCCCAGCAGCGTACACCTCCCTACCTAGAAACGGTGGCACTGTTGGAGAAGCTGGGCTCGACGAACAATCACAAGTGTGTGTCGTGCTGAGTACTCACCGTAGGTTGCTTGCTGTTAGGAGGAGGACATGAAGAGGTCAGAACTTGGTCGGTTCCCGCTATTGCTTGGAGTCTTGGTCTCAGCGGTTCTCGGATCTACTAGCTGTAGGTCTAACACCGATGAGATGTTAGCGGCGGCTGACCTCTTTATCTCCACTCTTTCGGAGGACCAGAGGGGAAGAGCTGTGTTCGCGTTTGAAGACGATGAACGGCTCCGCTGGCACTTTATTCCCCCAGAGATGTTTCCACGCGCTGGTGTGGCCCTCAAGGAGATGAACCCTGAGCAGCGCGATCGGGCGCACGACCTCATCAAATCCGCTCTAAGCCAGAGCGGTTATATGACGACGGTCCAGATCATGGAACTGGAGGACGTACTTCAAGAGCTCGAGGGTGGTGGTCGCTTAGCTCGTGATTCTGAGGAATATGTACTCAGTGTTTTCGGTACACCCTCGGCGGACACGAGTTGGGGATGGCGTTTCGAGGGACACCATGTCTCATTGCACTTCACGATTGTTGGGGGAGCTGTCATCTCGAGTTCTCCGGCATTTCTAGGTGCGAACCCAGCAGAAGTCCTAGATGGACCGAGCAAAGGACTGCGTGCGCTCGCGGATAAGGAAGACGCAGCGCGGACGCTGCTTCAGGCACTTGACGCGGGACAGCGCGAGATGGCGATGATTAGCGACGTAGCACCCAGGGACATCGTCACAGGCACGGAGTTGGAAATCGACCCGCTTACTCCAGTGGGTATTGGAGCCACAATGCTTTCTCAGGAGCAGCGCTCGCTCCTGATGGACCTCATTAGGGCCTATACGTCAGTAATGGCTGAAGGGATTGCTGCCTATCGATTGGAGCGGCTAGACGAAGCGGGAATAGACAAGATCGCGTTTGCGTGGGCTGGTGGGCTTGAGCGAGGTGAGCAGCACTACTATAGGGTGCAGGGCCCAACTTTTCTCATCGAGTACGACAACACGCAAAACGATGCGAACCACATCCATTCGGTATGGCGTGAGTTCGACGGGGACTTCGGGCGGGATCTCCTCCGGGAGCACGTGAGCAGTAATCCACATTGACGCTTGTTGCATTTTCGAGGTAAGACAGCTTCTCGGAATCTGGCTTTCCGCTAAGCTCTAGGGCCCACACAGAGTTCACAGCACTGCCGCCTCAAGTCCCCCAACGAACCAACCACTTGCGCCACACTCAGCGCACGATCGCCCTTTTTTGGGCACCTCTCGCAGCCACGTGGGTCATGATGGCAGCTGAGGGACCGTTCCTGGCGGCGATCATTGCTCGCCTGCCGGACCCAGAATTCAACCTCGGTGCGTATGGTGTCGCCTTCGCGCTCGCTATTCTGATCGAGGCACCGGTGATCATGCTCATGAGCGCAGCGACCTCGCTTGTCAAAGATCGGGTTAGCTACCTCAAGCTACGGAACTTCTCGCGGGGCCTGATTGTTGGAACGACGCTGCTGTTACTGACGCTTCTGGTGCCAGCTGTCTACCGATGGCTCACGCAAACGCTGCTCCAGCTTCCCGCTGAAGTTGCAGATCTCACGTATGGGGCGTTGTGGTTTTTCCTCCCCTGGCCGAGTGCGATTGGGTACCGCCGTTTCCTTCAGGGTGTCCTAATCCGGGCCGGAAAAACACGCCTGGTTGCGATAGGCACTCTCATTCGGCTTCTTGTGATGACAGTTGCTGGGTTACTCGGGTATCTGTTACTCGACATTCCTGGGGCCTGGGTTGGAGGGCTGGCGCTCGGAACGGGCGTTACAGTGGAAGCGATAGCAGCACGCTTCATGGCTGCAGAAACCGTTCGAGATCTTTTGGCTGGAGAAGGGGATTTCGAGCACACAGGTCGCAAGATTACATACCGAGTGATTGCGGCGTTCTACCTTCCACTTGCACTGACGTCTTTAATCGGGCTTACAATTCAGCCGCTCTTGACGTTTTTCATGGGCAGGAGTGTCTCTCCGGTCGAATCTTTGGCCGTCTACCCTGTGGTGCATTCGCTGTCGTTTCTCTTTAGGTCGATGGGTTTTGCGTACCAGGACGCAGCGATCGCTCTAATCGGCGAGCGCTTCGAACACTATCGGGAGCTAAGACGCTTCTGCTTCACACTGGGTGCCGTGACAACAGTGGGATTAGCGTTGGTAACGCTCACTCCACTGTTCCAGTTGTGGTTTGTGGCGTTGTCGGGCCTGACGCCTGAACTGACGAACTTCGCGTTGGTTCCTGCGCGAATCATCGTGCCTCTTCCGTTTCTCTCTGTCGTAGTTGGGTTCCAGAGAGCGATCCTTATCGAAGGTCACAGAACCCAGCATATCACTTGGGCGAGCGCGATCGAAGTGACTGCGGTAGCGGTTCTCTTTGTGACGTTGGGGTTCGGGTTCGATGTTGTGGGAGCAACTGCGGCCTTCGCCGCCTTTTTAGGTGGCCGTCTATTAAGTACAACCTATCTAGCCCCGGGGTGCGCGAGTGTGCTTCGTGAGCGTTATTCCCAGCTTGAGGAGCTGGTACCTAGAGTAGACGCGTGAGCCCCTCATAATCGGGGACTGCTGAGAATCCGACACATTTGCTGTCGCCGCTCCCGCGCAAGAACACCTCACGCATCTCGTTGCTGACTGCTTCCGCGTTCTCCGGATCACACATTGCGATTACTCCAGAGCCTGCTCCGGAGATGGTAACCGCCCATGCTCCGGCTTCGTAGCCCGCACCTATTGCCTCTTCTGCACTAGTGATGAGCGGAAGGCGGTAGGGGACATGTAATTCGTCCTCCACACCAATCCGTATTAGCTCAGGATCCCCTAGGGCTAAGCCCTGCACGAGCGCAGTCGCGCGGCCGAGCGAACGAACGGCAACGTCATGTCCGACCTCTGATGGGAGCAGGCGGCGTACCTTCCTTGTCGAGATACCCACTGAGGGTGCTGCATAAGCGAACCCCACTCTAGGAGAAAGGTTGAGTGGAACTATGATTGGTTTGCTCAGCGCTGGAACTACAGCGCAGAGTCCGCCGTGCAGGCATGCAGCGGCATTGTCAGCGTGTCCATCATGGTGGTAGGCCTCTGCGAACGCACCCTCGTCATCGCGAGGCTCGTTGAGAACAGATCGGGCGAGGTCGTAACCCGCGAGGACTGCGGCTGCGGAAGAGCCAAGCCCCCTTGAAACCGGGATGTCGGATGTCGCCCTTAGCACTCCGCAGGCAATCAATCCGCGTTGATTGAGGTTTTGCGTGAAGGTGCCCACGAGGAGGTTGTCACTGTCGTCCACCTCGAGGTCAGCCAAGGTGCCATCCCAGACGAATTGGAGCTTATCGCCTCCCGGCTCAAAACTGGCTACCAGGTACCGGTCGAGCGCAATACTGAACGTGTCGTACCCGCTACCAAGGTTAGACGTGGAACAAGGAATCCGTACAGTTGCGGCCCTCAGTCTCTCAAGCATGTGAGACTGTCTCATCCAAAAGTGCTTCGAGTTCTTGCAGAGTTGGCGTGATCTCAAAAAAGAGTTCTTCTCGTTCCATCACTGCGCGTAGCTCTTTGGGTGACTCTACTGTGCCGCTGATGGCGGCTTCCACCACGTCGGGGAACTTTGCCGGATGTGCGGTTGCTAGAACGACAGTCGGCCCAGCCTCCAGGTCATGGTGTTGTTGGGCTACCCGATACGCTACCGCTGAATGTGGATCAAGAACATATCCCGTTTTCTCGTATACTTCAGCAATGCACTCACGGGTCTCGGAATCGTCTATTGAGGCGCCTTGTACGAGCTGGGCTAGCCGCTCCGGTTTCTCCCGGAAAAGCCAACGCATCCGTTCCAGATTACTCGGTCTTCCGACATCCATCGCACTTGAAATTGTTGAGATTGACGGCTGCTCGGGAAGTTTTCCTGTTGCCAGGAAGCGAGCGAATGCGTCATTGGCATTCATTGCAGCCAAGAAGCCAAGTGCTGGCATCCCAGCTATGTGGGCCAGCAGCCCAGCGCACAGGTTGCCGAGATTCCCCGAGGGCACTGCGAAGGGCACCGGACTGGGGCCCAGGAGTCGTGAGGCGTGAAGGTAGTAAAACATTTGGGGTAGAAGTCGGCCGAGATTGATAGAATTCGCCGACGTAAGACAGTATCTGTCCCTTAGTTGACCAGAAGCGAAGGCTTCCTTTACTAGCAGCTGGCAGTCGTCGAATGTGCCTGTGACGGCGATCGCCAAAATGTTGTCGCCCAGGGTGCTCATCTGACGCCGCTGCTGGGCACTGATGCCCTCCTGCGGAAAGAGCACCACGACCCGGGTCTTCGAACGACCATGAAATGCCCTGGCTACGGCAGCTCCTGTGTCCCCGGACGTGGCCACAAGGATTGTCGTAGGATGGTCATCGGAACCCGGCAACCTGATGTGTTGCATGAGGGCGGCCATAAACTGGGCGCCCACATCCTTGAAGGCATGGGTAGGTCCATGAAAAAGCTCGAGAACATGGATACCCGGTTCGACCTCTACCAGCGGTACCGGGAAGTTCAGTACCTCCAGCGCGAGCTTGACTGCCTCTTTCTCCTCCAGCTGGGCGGAAAAGATGCGGGAGCTTGCCCATGCGGCGGATACCTGGAAATCTTGTTCTTCTGAATCGGGGCCGCCTGCCAGACATGGCATTGAGGTAGGCATGTAAAGGCCTCCGTCCACTGCTAGTCCACTGAAGAGAACTTGCTCTAGCGGTACAGGGGGACCACCACGGGTGCTTACGAATCTCGACATGGTTTGGAATAAAGACTGACTGGCGGTACTAGCGTTTGGGCCGTTTTCATCTGCTTTGTAGTTACCACGAAAATGTCCTCACGGCTCACTAAGAAGGCGGCGTGAACAATACACAATGCCTGATCAACCTGAACCCCAAGACTATAGGGATCCGTGGCAGATGTGGGGGTATGCGGCGAAGCTCACTTGGGTGGAATGTTTGAGCGGTCATCTCAAAATCAGCGCGCAGGCTTCGGACTTGTGAGCAGCTAGAGCGTTGGCGAGTTCCTCACCGCCTTCACGATGCGCTCCACTGTGAAGCCGAATTTCTCGAAGAGAACATCAGAAGGTGCAGAGGCACCAAAATGGTCGAGGCCAAGGGAGTACCCTGATGCGCCTACCCAGCGTGCCCAGCCGAAGGTACTCGCAGCCTCTACTGAAATCTTGTTAGAGATTCCTGGGGGGAGGACGTTATCACGGTAGCTCCTCTCCTGTTGACCGAATAAGTACCAACTCGGTAGGCTGACAACTCTGGTTGGAGTTCCGTCCGTCTCTAGTCGCTCTCGCGCCTCAAGTGCGATTCCGAGCTCCGATCCACTCGCTATCAGGATCACCTCGGGTGTCCCGGTCGATGCCTCAGCAAGCACATAGCCACCTCGGCGAACACCTTCCGCTTCTGCCAAGATGTCACCGCGGTTGAGGAGAACAACTTTCTGCCGCGTGAGCGCCAGGAAGCTTGGGCCTTCAGTGCGCTCTAAGGCAACGCGCCACGCGACTTCCGTTTCAGCAGCGTCACCGGGCCTAAGGTCACAAAGGTTGGGTATTGCCCTGAGCGCTGCGAGTTGCTCAACCGGTTGATGAGTCGGACCGTCCTCACCAAGTCCGATCGAGTCATGTGTAAAGATGTATATGACTGACTGGCCCATGAGTGCTGCGAGCCGGATCGCGGGCCGCATGTAGTCGGAGAAGATAAGGAATGTTCCGCCGAACGGACGCACGCCACCATGTAGTGCCATCCCATTCATGATTGAAGCCATGGCGTGCTCTCGGATCCCGTAGTGGAGGTTGCGGCCTCCAGGGGTCGAGGGGAGCAAGTTATCTGCACCATCAATGGTGGTTTTATTTGATCCTGCTAGGTCAGCTGAGCCGCCAATTAGATTGGGCAAGCGCCTAGCTACACCCTGAAGAATCTTCCCGGACCATCCTCTTGTAGCGTCCTCGCTCTCGGCCGCCGTCAGGTCGGGGATCTCTTCGTCCCAATCCTCGGGAAGGGCGCCCGACATAACCCGCAGGAATTCGGCTGCAAGATCCGGTATCTGTTCCTGGTATACCGCAAAGCGCTCTTGCCAGTCTTCCTGAAGATCACGCCCATTGTCCACACACTGAGCCCAGTGTTTGCGGGCTGCGCTCTCCACGTGGAACGGTTCGAGTGAGGGGTATCCGAGGTTCTCTTTCGTTTTCGCGATTTCGTCTTGCCCGAGTGGGGCGCCATGAGCCGCCGATGTCCCTGCCTTCCCTGGACTCCCATACGCTATCGTGGTCCTTAACACTATAAGGCTGGGCCTCTCAGATTCTCGTTTCGCTTCCCCGATCGCTAGATCGATCTCATCAAGGTCATTCCCGTTGGATACATGAGCTACATGCCAACCATAAGACTTGAACCGTTTTGCCTCATTAGTTGAACTGGATAACTCAGTACCCCCGTCAATCGTTATCCGGTTGTCGTCAAAGATCCAGATCAGCTTACCGAGTTTCTGGTGCCCCGCGATTGCTGCGCTCTCATGGGATACACCCTCCATCATGTCACCATCTGAGCAGAGCGCGTAGGTAAAGTGGTCCACAATGTCGTGGCCAGGCCGATTGTAGCGATTTGCCAGCCAGCATTCCGCGAGCGCCATACCGACTGAATTCGCGACACCTTGGCCCAGCGGACCTGTTGTCGTCTCGATGCCAGGGGCATGGCCATACTCTGGGTGACCGGCAGTTGGTGAGCCCCATTGCCGGAAGTTACGGATATCCTGCTCTGATAGGTCGTAGCCGCTGAGGTGCAGAAGCGAATAGATCAGCATCGACGCGTGGCCGACGGACAGCACGAAACGGTCTCGATCGAGCCAGAGTGGGTCAGAGGGGTTGTGACGTAGATGCCGATGGAATAACACGTAGCCGACAGGCGCGAGCGCCATCGGGGTTCCAGGGTGTCCTGAATTAGCTTGCTGAACCGCGTCCATTGAGAGGACGCGGATTGCATCAATCGCTAGTTGGTTGATGCTTGTCATCCAACCACGAAGTTCACAAGACGTCCGGGAACGTGGACGACTCGGCGCTCTTCAGCTTCATCCAGATAACGGGCTACGTTCTCCTCCGCTCGGGCTGCGATGATCACATCCTCTTCGGCAGTGCTCCGCGACACGGTGATGGTGCCTCTCAGCTTACCGTTCACCTGAACTGCGACATTGACGGTATCTTCGACGATCTTTGATTCGTCGTACGAAGGCCAATTGGAGCCCTCGAAGATACTTTCTTCGTGTCCGAGATGGTCCCAGAGTTCCTCTGCAATATGTGGTGCGAAAGGGGCGATAATCGCGATAATCGGTTCCACTTCGGTGCGGGTGGCTCGCCGTCCTCCGGATCGGATTGTGTTCAAGCACTCCATCATCGCTGCTATAGACGTGTTGTAGCCGAGTTGAGGGATCTGTTTGGTCACTTGTTTAACTGTCTGGTGGACTTTGCGTTCCACGCTGGGATCGGGAGGTCCCTCACTCGCGTTCAGCACGGTGTCCCAAAGCCGATGCAGGAAGCCAAATGGACCCTGGATGCCCTCGGTTCTGTAGTCACCACCTTCCTCAAATGGCCCGAGAAACATGAGATAAATTCGGAACGCGTCCGCTCCGAATTCCTCAATGATTGGGTCGGGGATAATCACGTTTCCCCGGCTCTTCGACATTTTTGCACCGTCGGCGATGATTAGGCCGTGCGCACGGAATACGCGATACGGCTCCTCAAAGTCTAGGTGGCCAAGGTCTTTCAGCACCATCGTAAGGAATCGTGAGTACATCAGGTGGAGCACCGCGTGCTCATTCCCGCCGATGTACGTGTCGACCGGGAGCCAGCGCCGTGTGATCTCCGGGTCGAATGGGCTGTCCTCGAAGTCCGTCGACGGATACCGCAAGAAGTACCACCCCGAATCCAGGAAAGTATCGGACACATCGGTCTCACGCTGTGCCTCAGCTCCACACTCCGGGCACGGGGTGCGGTACCACTCCTCGGCCCGGGCTAATGGGGCCACACCCGAGTCATCCGGTTTGAAATCCTCAACTCGGGGAAGGATCACGGGCAGATGTTCTTCCGGAACTGGAACGGACCCACAAGCATCGCAGTGGATGATCGGGATCGGTGGTCCCCAATAGCGCTGGCGGGAGATACACCAGTCGTGTAGTCGGAAGTTAACCGTGGCCTCACCCCATCCGTTTTCCTCTGCCCACTCGGTGAGAACTCTGACAGACTCAGGAACGGCGGTTCCGTCAAAGTGGCCGGAGTTCACGAGGGAGCCTGGGCCGACATATGCTTCTAATAGTGGTGTATCCGCGTCCTCGTCTGGTCCTGCGACGACCCGCTCAACGGGAAGATCGAACGCAGTGGCGAATTCGAAGTCGCGCTGATCATGGCCGGGAACTGCCATGATGGCGCCCGTCCCGTAATCCATCAGAACGTAGTCAGCGATCCAGATGGGGATATTCTCCCCGGTTGCTGGATTCTGGCAAAACCCACCTGTGAAAGCACCTGTCTTTAACTGGTCGATCTTCTGACGTGTGACTAAGTCACTCTGCTTCGCTTCTGCTCTATACTTGGCAATTGTCTGACGGTGCTCATTAGAGGTTACCGTATCCACCAGAGGATGCTCGGGAGAGAGTACCATATAAGTGGCACCAAAAACTGTGTCTGGTCGGGTCGTGTAGACCTCGATGCTGTGTCCTGTGCCGTGGCCGTCAGGATGGACAACCGAGAACTTGAGTCGGGCCCCCTCGCTTCGCCCAATCCAGTTGCTCTGGGCCTTCAGCGTGGTCTCTGACCAGTCGATGTGAGCAAGGTTATCAAGCAGGCGCTGCGCGTAGTCCGTGATCTTGAAGAACCACTGCTTGATCTCTCGTTGTTCTACGGGGGTTCTACAGCGCTCGCAGGCACCTGCTATGACCTGCTCATTAGCGAGCACAGTCATGCATGAGGGGCACCAGTTTACAGGGGCCTTCTTCTGCTCAGCAAGGCCAGCTTCGAAGAGCTTAAGGAAGATCCATTGAGTCCACTTGTAGTACGACGGGTCAGTTGTATTCAGAGAATGTTTCCAGTCAAACATCCCACCGATACGCCTGAGTTGGCGGGTAAAGTTCTTGACGTTCGCCGGTATCAGGTCCATCGGGTGTGTACCGATCTTCAAAGCGAAATTCTCAGAGTGAATCCCGAAGGCATCGAAACCCATCGGTTCGAAGACGGTTAAGCCCTGCATGCGCATGAAGCGCCCATGTACGTCTGCACCCGTGAAAGCATAGATGTTGCCCACGTGGAGCCCCTCGGCAGAGGGATAAGGGAACATCATGAGCTGGTAATACGGGTTCTTGGCGGACTGGAGTTGCTCCAACGTTAAGGAGTTCGTGCCGCGCTTCTCCCATTCGCGCTGCCACCTCTCCTCGACGGTGGACGGGTTGTAGCTGTCGCTCTCTCGATTTGACATATCGTGCTGAAGATTCAATGACACGGCTCCTGTGGTGCTTGCGAGCCGTATGAGTGTTCGAAAAACACGTCAACCTACAGGGGGCAGGTAGGTCGCAGAAGGGCGGAATGTCGAGTTGTGACTATCTTCCGTAGCCCATTCTCCTAAAACCGGCGTTTTCAGCGAGCCAATGATCGGGTAGTTGATGGATAACAAGAGGAAGAAGATCTCGGTCGCAAGCCTCCGCTACGTGCTTAGGGAGATCATGTGGCCACGGAGAAAACTCATCCTCCTGGGTATAATCTTGATCATTTTCAACCGGATGAGTGGCCTCGTCCTTCCTGCATCGACTCAGTATCTGGTCGACAATGTGATCATGGGCGGAGACATGGAGATGCTCTATTGGTTACTCGGCGGAGTCGGTCTTGCAGTTCTGATCCAGGCTGTAACTTCATACTCGCTGACAATGCTGCTCTCGGTGGAGGCTCAGCACCTTATCGCGAGCCTGCGTTCCCAGGTCCAGAAGCATGTTCTCAGACTGCCAGTGCGGATCTTTGACAATACCAAGTCTGGAGAGCTGGTTTCACGAATCATGGATGACGTTGAGGGGGTGCGGAATCTGGTTGGAACTGGGTTGGTGCAGCTTGTGGGGGGAACTATCACTGCAGTTGTCGCCTTCGTTTTCCTGGTGCGAATTGACCCCATCATGACGCTGATTGCGCTCGGCCCCCTCGGTGGATTCGCGTTTGTCTCGACCAAATTATTTCAAACACTCAGGCCAGCATTTCGCGAGCGTGGCAAGATCAGAGCTGAGGTGACAGGCAGGCTCACTGAGACACTCGGTGGCATCCGCGTGATCAAGGGATTTCATGCCGTCGAGAAGGAAGGGCAAATCTTCCATGCTGGTGTGTTGCGGATCTTCGAGAATGTCAAGAAGACGCTTACCACGTCCAGTATGCTGACGAGCATGGCCACCTTCATCATGGGTTCTACGAGTGTGCTTGTCATGGGTTATGGAGGGCGTCTGATACTCCGAGAAGAACTGTCGCTCGGCGAACTCTTCTCATTCACGCTCTTTTTGGGATTCTTGCTGGCGCCGGTTATGCAGATGGCCAACATCGGCACTCAGATGACCGAGGCATTCGCCGGTCTCGACCGGACGTCAGAGCTGCTCAGCTGGCAGAGGGAAGACGACGACCCACAACGCACGGTTGTGATGCCATCGATCAACGGACATATGTCATTCGAGGATGTCTATTTCCAGTATGAAGAGGACAAACCGGTTCTCAGGGGCATCACGTTCTCCGCGACGCCAGGGACGGTGATCGCACTTGTGGGTAGTTCTGGCTCAGGCAAGTCGACCCTGGCTGGGTTAGCTGCAACATTCCTCGAACCAGACCGCGGACGAGTCCTAGTGGACGGTGTCGACCTTCGGGAGGTCAAGCTCTCAAGCTACCGTGACCAACTCGGCCTTGTGTTGCAGGACGACTTCCTATTCGATGGGACGATCCGAGAGAATCTTCTCTTCGCACGCCCCGGGGCAGCGGAGCATGAGATCCGAGAGGCCGCCGAGCAAGCTTACGTGACCGAATTTACAGATCGGTTCCCAAATGGTCTGGACACGGTCATCGGTGAGAGGGGCGTGAAGCTATCGGGCGGTCAGCGGCAGAGGGTGACCATCGCCCGTGCGATTCTCGCAAACCCACGGATCCTACTACTTGATGAGGCGACTTCAAATCTGGACACGGAAAGCGAGGCGTTGATCCAGAAGAGCCTTAATCAACTGCTGCAGGGGCGCACGACCGTAGTGATTGCCCATAGGCTCTCGACGATTCAGCGCGCCGATCTCATCCTGGTCATCGAAGATGGGGAGATCGTGGAGCGCGGGCGTCATGACCAATTGATCGCGAGTGACGGGCGGTACAACCAACTGTACACACTACAGGCCAGGATTTAGGGCGTACTTCCTGGTAGCAAGTCGAACGGGTCTGGAACCGTATCTACCGTGGTTCGCAACTCTGCTAGTAATTCAGCCAGGTCACCGCCTCGCGCCTCAAGCATCGTGGCGAAGTCTGGTAGCCGATGGTAATACCGAATCCGGGAGAGCAGTGTAGCATTGTTTAACGACGTTTCCCGAAAGCCTCCGAATGTCACCGACTCAAATGTCGGAGTTACTTCATCATCAAAGCGCTTGAGCGCTCGGGTGAAAATGCCTTCTCTACGAGACACTTTCTCATCATATGTGAGGTTCAAGTCTCCATACATGGCACCAAGTTCCCCCATCATAGAATCAACGAAGACGGAAAAACGCTGGTAATCGCGCCAACGTGCCTGCGCACGCAAGCATTTGGACGTATTCAACCCCCCCCCGTCCCGTGTGCAGAAGAACTGTGCAGCGCCAACTCGGCCCACAAAGGTGGCAAAGCTCTCATTGAACGTGACTTGGCCAGGAACGAAGAGATACTGATGAGATAGCTCGTGAAGGACCGTTTCAACGACCTCGACATCGTCTGCCCGGAGTACCGTTGATAGAATTGGATCACTGAACCAGCCCAGCGTGCTGAACGCAGCTGTGGGCCGGAGATAGGTATCGAAGCCCTCATGTTCGAGTTTCTCTTGCTCATTCCGTGCGTCGTCAAGAGAGAAGAATCCTTTGTAAGGCACTCGTCCGACAATCGGAAACCACCATGTCTTCGCCTCTAGGCGGTCTTTGTGGGCTGCAGACACGACTAGTGCGAGTGTGTCGTGATCGAGCTGAGCGAATGTCGTGTAGGAGTCGCCTACATTGATCCCCAACTCGTTTGTGGCGAAGCGGCGCGCTTCGAGCACGAACGAGAGTTTGCCTCGCGTTGTCGTGTCGATACTTGGGTCGCCCAGGATTTCCGCTATATCTCGGCGGGCTCGCAGAATCCGAAGCTCGGCAAGCCCTGCTTTTACGACGTAGATGGGGGAGCATCCCGAGGAGGATGTAGCGAGGCTGATCACGGTAAGTATGAGGCCGGCTCTGATCCAACTGCCCCACCGTGTCCGATATTCCGGTTTTGCGTGCACGTCAGGGCAGCCTGTCTTCACCGTAAGATCGAGCATCTGGATCCACCGCGATCCGGAGTTCAACAAGATCCACATCCGCTGCAATATCTAGAGGCAGAATCGTTGCTGCAGACTTGAGCGCCGCTTTAGCATCGTCGGCCTCAACGCTAAATGTGTGGTATCGCTGGTGGCGTCCGCCATAGCGAACAGTGACCTGGAAATTCATCATTCAAATCTACCGGTGATTAGCGGACCCATCTATCCTAACGTATGCACCAAGCCCGACTTCTGTACCGATCCTTGGTTGGTACGGCTCGCTTATTGGCACCAATCGTTGCGTCCGGCACAGGAAAGATCTCGCGCGGACTTTCGGGAAGGCTTAACGCGCACGAAGTATTGGCAAGATGGGGTGAGGAGGAACGCGATCCGCACCGCCCCACCGTTTGGGTTCACGCCCCTTCGGTCGGGGAAAGCCTTCAGGCCTGCGCGGTGATTGAGGTACTCCGAGAAAGGCTTCCCCGGGTCCAGGTTGTTTTCACATACTTTTCTCCATCGGCCGTTGAACTGGCGGGCCGCATCCCGGTGGAAGTGTCTAGTTATCTTCCCTGGGACCTCAGAAGGACAACAACAAGAGTCCTGGAAGCGATCCAGCCTGACCTGCTGATGTTTACCAAAACAGAGGTTTGGCCAGTTCTAGTTGATGAGGCTCGCAAGAGATCCATACCTGTTGCATTGGTTGGTGGGAGCGTTCCCCCCGATGCGAGCCGCCTCCGTCAACCGACGCGCACCTTCCTGAGGGCGACATGGAAGGGTCTCGCTGTCGCATGCGCTATAGCGGACGCTGACGCGGATCGGCTGCAGAGCTTAGGTGTGTCCCCGGGAGTGATATGTGTAACAGGGGATCCGGCCGTTGATGCAGTAGCGAGAAGGGTAGCAACCACCGATCCAACTGATGCTCATCTTGCTCCCTTCCATACTGATCATCGCCCTACTGTGATCGCTGGTTCCACCTGGCAGACCGACCTAGAGAGGCTGTTGCCCGCATTTGAGAGAGTGCGAAAGGAAGTCCGGGAAGTCCGGGTGGTAATTGCCCCACACGAACCGAGTGGAGAAGCCGTTACCAAACTACGCGAGCACCTCGAGAGAAAAAACTGGTCGACTCGAACTCTGGAAGAGGTTGAGTCGAGCGCCTCAGTGAGTGGCGCAGATGCGATCATCATTGATCGCGTCGGTATCCTAGCGGACCTTTATACGATTGGTCACGTAGCGTATATCGGAGGAGGCTTCCATCGGGCTGGCGTCCATTCCGTCCTTGAGCCTGCGGCCGCTCAGCTGCCCGTCATCTTCGGGCCACGGTACAAGAAAAGCGCAGCTGCAGTAGACCTCGTCAGTGAGGGTGCTGCGAAAGTAGTTAGTGATGCAGAGGAGTTAGCCAACAGCCTTGTGACCTGGCTTGAGGATACTGAGAAGAATCGCTACGCCGCTAGCCGAGCGTTCAGCTATATTCAAGCCCAGCGGGGGGGGAGCGAGCGCACCGTTGATGTCCTCGCCCATCTACTAGGGTCTTGAGTTGCATGAATGAAAATACAGTCGTCCCTGAGATTACACCGGCTGAGCTGAACGACCGATTTGAGAGAGAGGACGTGCCAGTACTTGTGGACGTTCGCGAGCCATTTGAGCGCGACATTGTGGATTTGCCGGACCATGGACAGCTCTCTATCCCCACTAGCCAGTTTGTGGAACGGATTGGCCAGCTAGATCCTGACAAGGAGGTCGTGGTTTATTGCCGCAGCGGAGGGCGTAGTGAGCAGGTGGCTAGATACCTAGCGCAGAGAGGGTTTGAGCGGGTCTTGAACCTACGTGGTGGGATTCTTGGATGGCGCCAAGACGTTGACCCATCCCTCCCCACGTACTAGTGGCTCATATGCTTCGGTCTGCAGGACTTATATTGGGGGCTATCTCACTTTTCGCCTGCAAGGCTGGACCGTCTGCGTTTGAGCGTGCCGAGAGCACGGACCGAAGCAGGTTGGGATCTGCTGATCTTGGTACGCTGCCGACCTCGTTTGCTGAAGGAGAGGTTGAGATTGAACAGGGCAACGCAGACGTCGAAATATCGGCCGCCGCGCGAGGACAGCAGAGACTAGTCCTCAGCGAATTGGAGGCTGGGTTGACGGACCACAAGAACACAACGCGATTCGCCCGGCCGCTCGCCATTAGAGGCCTATACGTTAATGCGTGGGCTGCCGGTTCCAGAACGCGGATGGATGCACTCTTAGATGTCGCTCAGCGCACAGAGATCAACGCCTTCGTAATCGATATCAAGGACGCATCGGGGTACGTTAGCCACCCTACCGAACTTGAGTTTGCACACGAGGTCGGAGCGACTGAGGAGATCAGGATTCATGACTTGCCCGCACTATTAGCGAGACTGGAACAGGAACAGATTTATCCGATCGCCCGCATCGTGATTGCCAAGGACCCAATTGTCGCGGTTGCTCGTCCGGATCTCACTGTACAAGACTCTGCTGGTGGCGTCTGGGTTGACGGTAAGGGCACAGCCTGGCTCAACCCGTACAGCCGCGAAGTGTGGGACTATCATTTGGGCTTGGCACGGGAAGTAGGGGAGATGGGGTTCCCGGAAATTCAGTGGGATTACGTGCGTTTCCCGGATGCCCCGGCGGAAGAACTGGAGCGTGCGGTATATCCCAACTCAGGTGGGCGTACTAAGACGGAAGCCATTCGGGGCTTTCTTAGTTACTCACGGGCGGAGTTGGTAGATTTGGGTGTCAAGGTGACAGCTGACGTTTTCGGGCTCACAACGTCTGCTTCCAACGACGTGGGGATTGGCCAGCTTTGGGAATCGTTTATTGATGTCGTTGACGCAGCATTACCAATGGTATATCCGAGCCACTATTGGACGGGGAGTTTCGGCATTGATACACCAAACGCGTATCCGTATGAAATCGTCAACAGTGCGTTAGGAGACGCGCTTCGCCGCTCGGCCGTAGTTGAAGGGGCTGCGAAGACCATACCCTGGCTCCAAGACTTTACGCTTGGAGATCTCCCATACGGCCCGGCGGAAGTACGTGCCCAGATTCAAGCGACGCACGACGCGGGTATCAACGAGTGGATCCTATGGAATGCTGGAAGCCGCTACACAGAGACTGCATTGGAGCCAGTTGGAGGGTTTCAAGAGGAGCCCTTGGTGCGCATCGGTAAGCATCTTGTTCCCGTCTCGCTCAGATGGGAGTTGCTAGACACTATCACGGTGTTGCCCGACACCCTTGGGGGACACTGACCTCAAGGAGAGGCATGGGCGATCCGTATATTCGTACGGAGTAAGCGCTTCATCAGGCACGAGCCGTAAGATTTCCCGAAAGCTTCTTCGTCGAGTGCATTCAATTCAGCCATCGCCAGCCGGCTATGGGTAACGGTGCGGTGCGTACCCGAAGCTTGGGCCAGTAGATCCGCTTCACCAAACCGTCAAGGACCTCCCCGAGGTCTGCGCAGGTGATATCGTTGAGCATGAAAGACCCGATCCGAATCCGCGGAGCGCGGCAACACAATCTCAAGAACATAGACCTGGATCTGCCCAGGCGGTGTCTGACGGTCATCACTGGCCCGTCGGGTTCCGGTAAGAGTTCACTGGCACTCGACACGTTGTTTGCGGAAGGCCAGCGCCGTTATGTGGAGTCACTGTCGACCTACGCTAAGCAATTCCTTGAGCGTATGGAGAAACCGGACGTCGATGCTATCGAGGGCATTTCCCCAGCGGTCGCGATCGAGCAAAAGAACCCCACAAAGTCAAGCCGATCAACAGTGGGAACTGCGACAGAGGTTTATGATTATCTACGGCTGCTCTGGTCCCGGGTTGGGCACACACACTGTCCTGAGTGCGATCGGCGGGTACGCCCGGACACTGTAAGTGAGGCGGTAGACCAGGTGCTGGCTCTTCCCGAAGGAACGCGCATTCAGGTCGGCTTCCCGCTACCGCGAAGCAGCGAAGTCACACATGAAGCTGTCGTGTCAAACCTGCGTGCGATGGGCTTCCTTCGACTCGTCGCAGACGGTGTGACACTGGACCTATCAGGCCCTGAGGCTGCAGAGCCTGAGGAGTTAGGTGTCGATCTTACCACAGCATTCGAACTTTTGGTTGTGGTCGACCGCCTCAAGATCGGACCGAGTGTGCGGGATCGTCTGGCTGACTCCCTAGGAACGTGCTTCGTGGAAGGAGATGGGGAGGGGATTGTGGTGGCTATGATCAACACAAAAGAGGAACGCGCGCTCTTTACTGAGCGCTTCCGTTGCCCAGACCATCCGCAGGTCATGTTCCTTGACCCATCGCCACAACTCTTCTCGTTCAATAATCCTTATGGTACCTGCCAAGTATGTACGGGCTTCGGGGCCACGCTCGACTATGATCCGGACCTCGTTGTACCGAGCGGAGAAATGTCCCTTTCAGATGGTGCAATCGATCCATGGGCGAAGCCACGCTACCGTCGTGAGCGGGAGAAATTGAAGACGTTCGCGCTCGAACAGGACATCTCGATTTACTCCCCGTGGAAAGAACTTCCCGAAGAGTTCCGCAAAAATGTCATGCACGGGACGAAGGGGTTCCGGGGCGTGATACCCTTCTTGATCTCGAAAGAGAAGAAGCGTTACAAGCAGTACATTCGCGTCTTTCTGCGCCAGTATCAGAGCCCGAATGTCTGTCGAGCTTGCGGAGGTGCGAGGATACGAGCGGAAGCTCTCCGAGTGCGGATCATGGGTTATCCGATCTCGGAGGTTTCTGCACTCCCCTTGGAGGAGCTGGCTCTGTGGCTTGGTGATCTTGAGTTGTCAGAAATGGAAGGCCAGGTCGCCGAGACAATCCTGCGCGAGTTAAAGTCTCGGGTCACATTCCTCTGTGATGTTGGGCTGGGGTACCTAACACTAGCCAGGCAGACCCGAACGCTTTCGGGTGGGGAAGCTCAGCGCATCAACCTCGCAAACTCGTTGGGCGCGGCACTTGTTGAAACTCTTTATATCCTCGATGAACCCACTATCGGGCTACACCCGAAGGATACGGCTGCTCTTCTTGATCTAATCAAGCGTCTTCGTGATGCGGGTAACACAGTTGTTGTGGTCGAGCACGATACCCAGGCTATTCAATCGGCGGATCATATTGTGGAGCTTGGCCCAGGATCGGGCGAAGAAGGGGGCGAAGTCGTTTTCGAAGGTTCGCCCGGTGAGCTTGAGGGTGAGGATACGTCAACGGGGCGATATATATCGGGTCGCTCGACTGTGGCGTTGCCCGAGACCAGGCGCCGGATCAATGGTCCAGCCATTTTTCTCAGAGGTGCGCGACTGCACAACCTACAGGGCATTGATGTAGAAATCCCCCTGGGTACCCTGACTGTTGTGACAGGTGTGTCAGGCTCTGGAAAATCGACTCTAGTGCACGACGTACTCTATAGGGCAGCTGAGCGTGAGTTAGGCGGTGTGAGTTCCGTCAAAGAGCACCTTGGCGAGGTCACCGGTGAATATGAAGAACTAAAGGGGCTTGCAAGTCTGGAGGACGTGGTCCTTGTGGACCAATCCCCGATCGGGCGGACGCCTCGCTCTAATCCCGTCACTTACATCAAGGCGTGGGAACATGTCCGCAAACTGTTTGCGGCTCACCACTTGTCCACGGAGCGTGGCTTTGGCCCTGGGCACTTCAGCTTCAACGTGAGTGGTGGGAGATGTGAAGTCTGTAAGGGTGCTGGCCAGGTGAAGATTGAAATGGTCTTCATGGCGGACGTATACGTCCGGTGTGACACCTGTGGTGGGGCTCGTTATAAGCGTGAACTTCTCGAGGTAAAGGTCCGTGGCAAGAATGTGTCAGAGATCCTCAAACTCACTGTCACTGAGGCGATTCGTTTCTTCATTCGTGAGCGGAAGTTGGGGCAAAAGCTTTGGCAACTACAACAGGTCGGACTCGGATATCTGCGCTTGGGGCAAGCGGCCACGACGCTCTCTGGTGGGGAGGCTCAGCGCCTGAAAATCGCTAGAGAATTTACGAGTGCGGCGGGGAAGAAGGGTCGGAAGCTCTATATACTCGATGAACCAACCACCGGGCTCTCGGGCGAAGACGTAGGAAAGCTACTAGAAGTGTTGGATCGGCTTGTGGACGGCGGCAACACTGTTGTGGTCATCGAGCACAATCTCGACGTGGTCAAGGCCGCTGACTGGGTAATCGATCTGGGTCCGGGTGCCGGTGCTCGGGGCGGTCAAGTCGTAGCGATGGGTACGCCAGAGACGGTTGCGAGAGTCCCAGAGAGCGCGACTGGACGATATCTAGTGGATGTGCTTGGGTAGGTAGATAGAGGTGATTTACTAACGAGAGTCAGCACTTGCATCTACCGTGTACTAACGGTTTCCTAGATCCTGTATATATGGCAGTGCCACCCCCAATTTCAGTCTTGCTTCCTGTTCGCGATGGAGCGGCGCACATATCTGAGGCGATCGTCTCCATTGAGGCTCAGACCTTTACCGAGTACGAGGTCATCGCAGTTGATGACGGCTCCACGGATGATTCCTGGATTCTACTTCAGGAGTGGGCCGACCGGGATGAGCGTGTGAAGGTCTTTAAACAGAGTCCGCAGGGGATCGTTCCGGCGCTTGAGCATGCCCGGAGAGAAGCTGCCGGGCCTTATCTCGCACGGATGGATGCTGATGATGTTTCTGAGTCCGCCCGCTTCGAATTACAGCTTGAACTGATGGAGTCAGATAGCTCTCTGGCCATGTGTGGTTGTGCTATCGAGTACTTTCCGATAGAGCAGGTTCAGGATGGTGCGTTGCGCTACCAGAGTTGGCTGAACGCTCCGGTCACACCGGATGAGATCGAAAAGGAAATTTTCGTTGAATGCCCACTTCCACACCCGGGCTTTTTCATGCGCTCCGGTGCCGTCAGGGAGGTGGGAGGATATCGGGACCTGGGTTGGCCAGAGGACTACGATCTTCTACTGAGGATCTGGCGGTCGGGGGGGCGGCTCGGAAAAATCCCCGCGGTGCTCCTGAGATGGAGGGAAGCTCCAACACGCCTATCCCGAACGGACAAACGGTACTCCCTTGACGCGTTCCGACGCTGCAAGGTACACCATCTGGTTTGCGCGTTCCCGGAGGTGGCCAACGGTGTACTCATTTGGGGTGCTGGACGAGTCGGTAAGAGCTTCGGCCGGGAGTTGGCTAGAGTCGGCGTACCGGTCGTGGCGTACGCGGAGGTCAACCCTCGCAAAATCGGCCAGAATATCCATGGTGCGCCGGTGCTCAGCGCTGATGAAGCCCTCGGGCTAGACGATGTTTTTCATCTTGCTTCGGTGGGTCAAGAAGGAGTTCGCCAGATGCTGAGGGGCTTGCTTTCTAGGGCAGGGCGGGGAGAGCTAAGAGACTTCGTCGCAGTGGCGTGATTCGGTAGCGAAAAAGCGTTATTTTTCTATGCCTCGGTAAGCACTCACCAGGCGTGTCAGTCGAGTTCTCCAAAGCCACCAGGAATATTGCGCTTGCCAGACCTTCGGTACGCCCTTAAGCACCACGGTAATGTAAGAATAGATTGGCAGCCCATACCGGTGCCGATTCCGGCCTCTCTCTTGTTGATTCCGGTCGGGGACGAACTCTCGAAAAAGACCATCTCGCTAGCCCAGGCTCGTACGCTGTCCTCGGCGGCGGTGTGTCTCACATGAAGCACAGCATGCTTTACGGCGTACCGCTGAAACTATCGAGGCATCGGTTCACAAAATCTTGGAAGGACAAAACGCATGAGTGAGGAGCTTGGGCTCGTAGGGGAGAATGGTGGGGGCAAGAAGGTCATCGCTCGACTTATAGAGGACGAAATGCGCGAGTCCTTCATCGATTATTCGATGAGCGTGATTGTGCAGCGTGCTCTGCCTGATGTGAGGGACGGCCTGAAGCCGGTCCATCGACGGATCCTATATGCGATGGGTGAGTTGGGACTAGGTCCTGGCCGCCCGTTCAAGAAAAGTGTGCACGTGGTGGGCGAGGTACTCGGAAAATACCACCCGCACGGTGACTCGTCCGTCTACGACGCGATGGTGCGGATGGTCCAGGATTTTTCACTCCGCTATCCGCTCGTTGATGGCCAGGGAAACTTCGGCTCCGTAGACGGAGACTCCGCGGCTGCCTACCGGTATACGGAGGCGCGCCTCACACATATGGCGGTTGAGCTGCTCGCTGATATCGACAAGGAGACAGTCGAGTTCATTCCGAACTTCGACGGGAGTGTGAACGAACCATCAGTACTACCTGCTCGTGCTCCTAACCTTCTTATCAACGGTTCATCCGGAATCGCGGTCGGAATGGCCACGAACATTCCACCTCACAACCTGACAGAAGTTGTCGATGCGGTAATCGCGCTCATTGATGATCCTGATATGCCCCAGGAGCAGCTGGAGGCGATCGTTCCCGGACCGGATTTTCCGACCGGTGGTTTTGTTTTGGGACAAGAAGGAATTCGTGACGCGTACAGGACTGGACGTGGACGCATCGTCATGAGGGCTCGAGCTGAGATCGAGACCATAGGCGACGATCAGGAGCGGATCGTGGTGACCGAGATTCCCTTTATGGTCAACAAGTCGAGGTTGATCGAGCAGATTGCTCAACTCGTTCGTGATAAGAAGCTTCCGGATATCAGGGATTTACGTGATGAGTCGGACCGTGAGGGGATGCGGGTTGTTATTGAACTCAAGCGTGCCGCCGTGCCGCATATCGTGCTGAACAGGTTATACAAGCACACGCAGATGCAATCGACTTTTGGCACGATCCTGTTGGCGCTTGTCAATGGACAGCCCAAGGTGATGCAGCTCCGTGAGATGCTTATGCACTTCGTGGATCACCGGCATGAGGTCATCGTCCGTCGGAGCGAATTTGATCTCCATCGAGCTCTCTCACGCGAGCACCTTCTTGAGGGGCTTAAGGTCGCGGTCGACAATATCGATGAGGTCATCAAGGTTATCCGCGGCTCGAAGGACTCGAAGATTGCGTCTACTCAATTGTGCGAGTTGTTCGATCTCTCCGAGTTACAGGCCAGGGCTATCCTCGATATGCGTCTTGCTCGCCTTACGGGTCTTGAGGTCGAAAAACTTGAAGTGGAACTCGCGGATGTGCGCACGGTGGTTGAGGATCTTCGCGGTATCCTCGGATCGGAAGATCGTAGGATGGGCATCCTCAAGGAGGAACTGTTAGCCGTGTCAGAGAAGCATGGCAACGACCGACGCACCGAGATAACTGCAGCGGTCGGATCCTTCGATGTGGAGGACCTGATAGTTGAAGAGGACATGGTGATCACGGTGTCTCGTCAGGGATATGTAAAGCGACTTTCCCTTGATACCTACCGAGCACAGCGCCGAGGTGGACGGGGTCTGCGTGGCATGGGCACCAAAGATGAAGATTGGGTCGAGCACCTGTTTGTCGCCTCGACGCACGACTACCTGATGATCTTCACGCGAGGAGGACAGTGCTATTGGATCAAGGTGTGGGAAATCCCTGTCGGGGGACGGACTGCGCGTGGAAGACCGATCATTAACCTACTGAACCTCTCAGATGAAGAGGAAATCGCATCTGTGGTGCCTGTTCGTGAATTCTCTGAAGACAAGAATCTCCTGTTCTGCACCAGGCTCGGTGTGATCAAGAAGAGCGCACTCTCCGCCTACGGTAACGTGCGTTCAGTAGGCCTTAATGCTATCAACATCCGAGAGGGTGACGAACTCATTGATGTTCAGATCACTTCTGGAGAAGATGAAATCATTCTTGCGAGTAGGAATGGGCAGGCAATCCGGTTCAACGAAGGGGATGCCCGCCAGATGGGGCGGGCTACTTCCGGTGTGCGGGGTTTGAATCTCCGTAAGAATGATGTTGTTATCGGAATGGTTGTGGTTCGACCAGATTCAACCCTGCTTGTAGTGTCAGAGAAGGGGATGGGAAAGCGGTCGAAAGTCGAATCATACCGGCTACAAAAGCGAGGTGGGAAGGGGGTTATCAACCTCAAGACGACGGACAAGAACGGCCTAGTCGTAGCCGTCAAGGCGGTTTCGGAGGAAGAGCAGTTGATGATGATCACTCGCCAAGGGGTCGTGAATCGCCAGCGGGTATCAGAGATCTCAGTAATCGGACGGGCCACCCAGGGAGTGAAGCTCGTCAATCTTGATAAGGGTGATGCAGTTGTGGATGTCGCCCGTGTTGTTGTTGATGACGTGAACGGTGAGGGTACGGAGGACCTTAACGATGAAGACTCAGTCGTTTCGAAGAGCGACGGAGTAGAGGCTTGAGCGACATCCTACAGGGTGAAGGTTTGGTAGGGTTGACGGAGGTGGAGTCCGCGGCACGTCGGCTGGCTGGTATCGCGGTACCTACTCCGCTGTTGCCGGCTGATGCGGTTTCCGAGATGGCTGGAGCTAACGTTCGGCTCAAGTGCGAGAGTTTGCAGCGTGCAGGTTCTTTCAAGATACGTGGGGCATACAACTTCGTTTCTCAACTTTCCGATGAGCAAGTTGCTTCTGGGATCATCACGTATTCGTCCGGAAACCACGCTCAGGCTGTTGCGTTGTCAGGAAAGTTGCGGGGTGTTCGGGTCGTTGTGGTGATGCCCACCACAGCTCCAAAGGTGAAACGTGATGGTGCTGAGGGCCTTGGTGCTGAGGTGATCTACGAAGGCACAACATCTTTAGAGAGACGGGCCAAGGCGGAAGAGGTCGCTGAAGAAGAGGGCCTCGTGATTGTCCCACCTTTCGATCACCGCCACATCATTGCCGGACAAGGCACAGTTGGTTTGGAGATTGCTAGAGAATGGCCAGACGTTGATTTGGTGTTGGCTCCGATCGGCGGTGGTGGACTCGCGAGCGGTGTAGCTGCGTCGGTCAAGCGACTCTTGCCAGCTGCTAAGGTGATTGGTGTTGAGCCCGTTGGAGCAGCATCGATGCGCAAGGCGCTCGATGAGGAGAGGCCTGTGGTTATCGATAAGATCGATACGATCGCGGACGGCCTAGCACCGGTCATGGTGGGAGAACTCACCTATGAGCATGCTTACAACCTCATAGATGACGTTGTGACCGTTTCGGATGAAGCAATCCGGGAGGCCACCGCACTTTTAGTTGGTAAACAGAAGCTCATCGTGGAGTTTTCAGGTGCGGCAGCAACCGCTGCCCTTTTATCGAAAGTGGTCGACGTAGCGGACGCACGTGTGGCGGTCATAATAAGTGGTGGGAACCTCGACCCTACATTATTGGCGGGAGTGGCTTAGCACTTAGATGCGGCGAGTTGCTTTTTTCGATATCGACGGGACTTTGATGACCGGGGGACCTGCGAAGGACGCGTTCCGCACTGCGATGATCGATACGTTCGGGACTGTGGGTGATATTGAGGGAGTAAGCTTCGGCGGTAAGACAGACCCCCAGATCGCCCGAGAGCTCTTATCGGGAATTGGGTATGAGGTTGACCTAATCGAGGAACGCTTTCCTTTGCTCTGGCATTACTACGCTGAACGACTAGAACATCAGCTTATCCGATGCCCCATGCAGGTGCTGCCTGGAGTATCCGAGCTCTTGAATACCCTCGGAGGAATCGACGATATCGGTGTGGGCCTTTTAACCGGCAATATCGCTCGCGGAGCAGAGCTGAAGCTCGGTTCCGCCGGCCTCACGGAGCACTTTGCGTTAGGAAGCTACGGTTCGGACCACGAGGAAAGGGAGCAGCTTTCCAGAATTGCGTTGGAGCGTGCTCGTGACATGTGGAACCCTTCGCTTCAGCCGGAACACACCGTGGTGATCGGAGATACCCCTCGAGATGTTCTTTGTGGGCTCAAGGTTGGTGCACGCACACTGGCTGTGGCGACTGGGAGCTTTACCGTATCGCAACTGGCTGAAGCTGGAGCAGATCAGGTCGTGGTAAATCTGACTGCGACGGATAAAATTGTCTCATACCTCTTAGCCTGACTGATCAGGGCAGATCGAACTTCGCTTGATCAGCTCTTCGCCCGGGAGCATCTTGAGGGTCGTAGCTTCTCTAAGATTCGATCCTGCCATGGATCGAATCTTATTTACTACCCTACGCCTGCTTCGAGGCAGGTGATTAGCGCGGGAGTCAAACGTGTCCAGAGGTGAAGAGAGAAGGAGGTCGCGAGATAAGGGTGGCTCCGACATGACAAGATTTTACTTGATCCTTGGCACGATCACGGTGCTCGGAGTCGGTGCAATCAGCTGGGTTGTCGGAGGGAATGTTCTAGGGACTGCAGTGTCCGACCCGATCGAAGTTGAAGGTCTCGATGACATGCAGGTGCTTGCCGAGCTCGCGCAGGGTGTTAGTTCAGGAGACACAGCTGCCGCTGTCACGATCATTGAGTTTGGGGACTATCAGTGTCCAGGTTGTGGCGGTTTCGCTCTCTCGGTGAAACCCCAGCTTGATCTTATGTTCGTGCAGACCGGACGTGCCCAATTTGTCTTTTATGACTTTCCACTCATAGCGATTCACGCCCATGCCTTCCTCGCGGCCCGTGCTGCGCGTTGTGCGGGGGATGAAGGCCAGTACTGGGAGTATCATCAGCAGCTTTTCCGAAACCAGTCGAGTTGGTCTGGTCGGCAGAGCGCGGTCGGTGCCTTTCTCGGTTATGGGGAAGCATTAGGGTTTGATCAAGATACGTTCGAGGGATGTCTGAAGAGTGACAAGTATGCTGATGTTGTAACTGCGAATATGAGGCTCGGGGCTGAGTTGGGGATTAGCGGTACTCCAACGGTCTTAATTGAGGCACAGGGCCAACTGAGGCCTGTAATCGGCGTGGACTTCCAGTCGATAGAAGAGGCGATCGAGTCCGTCCTGGAAGATGTAGGGGCGGCTCGCGACTGACCTAGAGACCAGGAGACCTGGGGTGCGCGAAGACGCTGCCGACCTGCATACTCCTCCTCCCGGGAACCGCATGGTGATTGCGGTCTTGGCTATGGGCGGATTCTTTGTCGCGCTTTATCTCATGGCGCATAATGTCGGATTGACTGGCCCGATCGTTTGTGGTGTGGGCGACTGCGGGACTGTTCAGTCGAGTGTCTACGCTAAAGTCGGGCCGATACCAGTATCGGCCATCGGCGTCGTAGGCTACCTGATCCTGCTTGGTCTAGCCTGTCTAGGGGTGCAACCTATCCACCGCGAGTCTTCTGTTATCGGTGCCTTCTTGTTCAGTGGATCCCTGGGAGGCGTCACGTTTTCAGGTTACCTGACGTATTTGGAGGCATTCGTCATTGAGGCGTGGTG
This sequence comes from Gemmatimonadales bacterium UBA1142, assembly GCA_002311875.1. Taxonomy (GTDB): domain Bacteria; phylum Gemmatimonadota; class Gemmatimonadetes; order Longimicrobiales; family Gaopeijiaceae; genus UBA1142. The sequence goes on from DCAD01000057.1 coordinate 114,835, forward strand.
TCAATACTGCGTTATCTCGGCGATCATAATGGTGTTGATCTTCTTAGCTACATTGCCAGAAATACCAAGGTTCGCCGGGAGGGCCTCATGAGCAAGAAAAAGACGAAGGTCCGCCTACTGTTTGTCGACAACGGTTTGTACCATCATGAGGACGTGGAAATTTTGACCGAGCTAATAGAGCAGCACCCTCGGCTAATCGATTGCTTGCGTGAAGAGCCCACCGTTCTGCAACAGCTGCATATAGATATCACTCGACTCTGTGCGGCTTACCGGACAGACTAGACGACACTTCGGGCGATGGCACTTGCTCGAGCCTGGGCCAGGGTCCACTCCCTTACAATCGGGGGAGGCCAAGGACCGTTCCTGGCTTCCTCCAGTAGGTTGTTTGCCTCTTCGCGGGCTCGGATAGCAGTGTCGTGGTCGAGTAGTCCGTGAGCTACTGCTTCCTCGAATTCATCCTCATCCAGAAGTTTGGCAGTGCCGTTCGGGGTCACCCACACATCCAGGTACAAGTCTGTCGTGTGCCAAATATGGTCTTCGATTCTAGGCGGGGTGATCACGTTGGCATAGAAGCCGGTGAACGAGCTATCCTTACGGTGGAAGCTGCCGATATCGTGCCAAGCTCCCGGGAAAGTGAACCAAACTACTGAGGAACCGGGTTCTAGGGCGATCTGCCCTTCGATAATCATAGGAACATCAAGGTCGATTGACTCCGCGAGCGTTACAATTACCTCCTTACGCTCTAGCACGACTATTTGGTGAAATACCTGTTCCCTGTCTGGCGGCCTGCGGTAGTGGATGCGGACGTGAGAGCTATCGGTCAAGAAGCTTCTGGGGATACGGGTTCAACGAAAACATCCATCACGCCACCACACACGGCTGGGCTCCACGATACAAGGTCGTCTGTCAGATCTACGTTTACCCGCTGAGCCCTGCCGGTCTCGATTACTCGGTAGGCTGCTTCTATGACTTCTGCCTCTCCGCAGCCACCCCCGACAGTGCCTACGAGGCCGGTATCGGGGTCCACGATCATCCGAGCTCCGACCTTGCGAGGAGTCGAGCCCTTTGTAGCTATAATAGTCGCCAGCGCACAACAGCGCCCGGCCTCTCGAGCGGCGTAGAGGGCTTGGGTCAGAGAACGACCATCGTCGTGGGTCATTTGTCTTCCTTGAAGAATCTTTCCATGACGCGCTCAACACCCCTTAGGGAAGCACCCGTGCCGCCGCGTCTCACCATGATGAGCTCTGCTACTACCGCGACCGCTATTTCCTCAGGTGTCTCGGCGCCGATATCTAAACCTACGGGAGCGTGAATACGGTCCAGCAGCACACGGTCTATGCCCTCCTCGAGCAGTTGAACATAGGTTGCGCGTACTCTTCGCCGGCTCCCAATCATACCGATGTAAGCAGGCGGTGGGTCCATTTGTAGTGCTATGATAAGGCACGCGTAGTCGTACTTGTGACCACGGGTCACCAGCAACACATGAGAGCGTGCATGAAGCGGTACCTCTCGGAATGGATCCGAAAAATCAGCGCGGATTACCTTCTCGGCACTCGGGAAACGCTCCCGTGTGGCGAATTCTGGACGGTCGTCGATCACGTTGACCCGGAAACCCAGCAGAGCACCTAAGTGGGCGAGAGGTTGGGCGATATGTCCAGCGCCTACGACGACAAGTTCCTGGACGGGTCGGCGGATCTCTATATAGACCTCGAACGGATGATCGGCGATGGCCAGCTCGTGAAGGCCATCCGAGGCACGGGGATTCTCCAATGCATCCCTCATCAATTCCATCACCGCTTCATCTGCTTGTGGGAGACCAAGTGAGCCCCGTGACTCTGGTTCCCCCTTCTCCATAACAACCCAAGCGATGCGGTTTCCGGTGAACCGGTTGTCGCCAACAACGGTTGAGACAACAGCACTCCCTCCTCCTTCTGGGATCTCTACCAGGAGTCGTACTGCGTCTGCTGGGTGAAGGGACGTCATAGCAATTCACTGACCTTCTGCAGTGCAACTTCATACGACTCAGGTGTGTCGATGTCGGCTACAACTCCGGGATCATCTACAGGAATCAGAGCGGCATCAGTAAGATGGCGGTGCACAACGGTCCGTGCTCCACCTTCAAGTTCAGGGTCGTTCAGTTCGGTGAAAAGGTTAGCCCGGAAAAAGCTCGGGTGACCTCGATTTCCTAGATGAATGGGAATTACTACTGACGCTGAGGATGCTGTTGCCACCCGCAGTAACTGACGAATGGTGTCAGTTTGAACCAGTGGATGGTCCACAGGCAGATAAATTACCCCGTCAAGTGCTGAAGCCAGCTGGGAAAGTGCGAGCCTAAATGATGTGATCGGGCCCTCACCGGGATCTTGGTTGACCACAACCTGGGCACCGGTACTGCGGGCTGCGCTTTCGATGTCGGGGTCCTCTGGGACGACCACTACGACAGGGGTGCATCCACCGCCCACGAGTGTATCGACAACTGCCTGGACGAATGTTTTTCCACCAACCTCCATCAGCGCCTTAGGTTGACCCATTCGTTTGGATGAGCCAGCACATGGAACTATTCCTGCGATCATGTTCCGAATGCCTCGTAAAATGTTAGGTCGCGGTCGGCAAGGTCAATCAGGAAGGGTGCAGGTGTGAACCGGGCACCGTGCACTTCTTCCAGCTTCCGGATACGATAGAGAACGCCACGCGGATGTAGAGTGTCAGCGAACCTGAGCAGGCCGCCCCGGAATGGTGGAAACCCGGTGCCCATGATCAAGGCGAGGTCGAGTTGATCCGCGCTTTGTACGATACCGTCTTCAAGAGCACGGGCAGCCTCGTTGATCATCTGGAGTATTAGGCGTGCCCGGATGTCTCGGTCCCGAAACGTCCGACGTTGCGTTGGCACCGCTATGCGCAGTTCGCCATAGATGGATTCGTCAGGCTCTTTTGCTTGACCCTTCTCATATTGATAGAAGCCTTGGCCACCCTTCTTGCCCAGTCGGTCTGTTTTCGCTAGTGCCACAAGAGCGCGGGATGGATGGAGCCGCTCTCCGAAAGCTTTATGTAGTGACGCACCGGCGTGGGAAGAGATATCGAATCCAATTTCGTCAATGAGTCTCAGTGGCCCTACCGGCATGCCGAATTCTCTAGCAGCCATGTCAATTTGCTGGATACTAGCGCCATCCTCGAGTAGGAATCCTGCCTCGTTTAGGTAGGGCCCCAGAACACGATTGACAAGAAAGCCAGGGCCATTGCCCACGACGACTGGCACCTTGCCTAGTCGCAACGCAAAGGCGTAGACCGTTGCGATAGCTCCTTCGTTCGAATCCTTGCCCCGCACGATCTCGACCAGAGGCATTCGGTGGACCGGATTAAAGAAATGCATGCCGCAGAAGCGGTCGGGACGATTGAGATCTTCGGCCAACTTGTCCACTGATAGCGAAGAGGTGTTCGTAGCGATTACGCAATCGTCACCCACGAATTCTTCAGCTTTCCGGAGGACTAATTTCTTGACATCAATCCGTTCTGCGACCGCCTCGACGATCAAGTTGGCACTCGAAATCCCGTGATATTCGAGTCCACCGGAGATCAACTCCATCCGCTGGTCGGCTTGCCTCCTGGATAGCTTCTTGCGCTGGGCGGCCTTGTCAAATAAAGCTCGGGCGTGCTGAAATCCGCTGGTGACGGCTTTGTGGTGGATATCTTTCATGTACACACGCACACCGTTGTACGCGGCGAGTTGGCT
>DCAD01000057.1:118756-145520 GCA_002311875.1 Gemmatimonadales bacterium UBA1142
CGATGCTTCCGCCCAGGTGCTGGTCGAGGATGTCGAGAATTCGGAGTGGAGCGGGGAAATTACCGCTGGTCTGGGCAATGACCCGCTTTCTAGCCATCCTGAGCACGATTTTGCGACCGAGCAGGGTGTCCTCCAGCACTCGGTTCAGGAAATTCTTTTTTCGTCGTAACGCTCCCAGTTGAAGTGCGGGAGCGTTACGAGCGAAATCCCGGACCATTCTTTCAAACAGGGCTTCAGGGAAAACCTCTTGGGCGAAGCCGATCCGTTGGGCCTTCCGCGAGTCGATCTGTTTTCCAGTGATCAAAAGTTCGAGTGATGCTTGGAGGCCGACCAGCCGCGGCAAGCGGGTCGTACCACCTAATGCGGGCAAGATCCCAAGCTTGACCTCTGGTAGTCCTACTTTCGTGATTTTTGAGTCTGAGAGGACACGGTACTGGCACGCCAGCGCAATTTCGGTGCCCCCTCCAAGACAGATCCCGTGGATTGCAGCGACGGTGGGAACCGACAGCTTTACCAGCTCCCCGTAGATTGCTTGACCGAGTTGAATTTTCTGCTCCGCCTCTGACGGATCCTCAAGGTTGGTGATCTCATCCACGTCTGCTCCGGCGATGAACGAACTTGGTTTACTGCTCTGGATCACCAAAGCCTGGATAAGACCTTCACGTTCTGCGGTATGTGCCTGATCCAGTGCTTCAGCGAGGTCACGCATAACTGGCTCAGAAAGCACATTGAGCTTACGCTCGGGATCATCAAACGTGATCCAACCGATAGAGTCCGCATCGACCTGAAAGTTGGGGTTTGCGGCACTGATGCGGGTCATGGGGCAACACAATCGCGTGTGAGACTCATAAAAGGAAGCCGCCCAGGCACTTGTTCGTGCCTGGGCGGCTCAATAGAAGTATGCGGGTGCAGCGCCCAGTGGGCCCTTACAACTTCGTTCGCTCCTCGGCGTTAGCACGGGAGAGAGACACCTGGACCGGTGCTCCACGCGTAACCTCGATAGGAATGTTCCAGTAGAGTTCAGTATAAGTGAGTTCGTAACGTGCATGGACCCAGTACTCGCCAGGCTTAACCCTTAGGTTCTGCCTGGCGATTCCGGAAGCATCCGTTGTGTCGGCTACTGCATCAAGACCAGAAGCCCGAAGCTTTGCCAAAAAAACTTCACCGGCTCCAACGAAGGCTTCATCACCCCAATTTTCCCGCAGCATCCGAGTGGAGTTCGAGGCTTCTATTGTGCCCTCCTGTAGGCTGGTAAAGTTGTCGAACGACCGATTCATCTGACGTTCCACATCACCAAGTTCCCCGTCGAAATCGTTCCACTCTCTAAATAGCACAACATAGGTAGATTCCCCTCGGTTGTACTGTTCTAGAGCTGTACTCAATTTCTGGAGTGTATCGCGGATCAAATTCCAGCGGTCCTGGTAATTTGTCCATTCCTGTTGGGCTTCCTGGACCCGCGCTCTCTCGGCGATGAGTTCTTCCGGAATTGGAGGCTCTGGTGTGCTGAACGCGCTGGCCATCGAATCGAAGACGGCATCCCTATCGTAGGGCAGGATCTGTATCTCGATATCTGAAAGAGGTCGCGTCACCATTCCTTCCCCGTCCGGATTGGCTACATCGATCTCCATGGTCACCACGATTTCAGCCGGTCCGCATGCGGAGGCTGCTATCAGCAAACTCAAGCTGAACAGGAGGAACCTACACCTCATATGTGAACTCCAAGCGTCTTGTTTAGGAACAGAAGAGATCGAAGGTATATCCGTTGAAAAATAGCATCAAGGTTCCAGTGAGATGATCTTGCCATATCAGCCGACTTACTTCCTAGAAGCATACTGTGTGGGCCTCGGATTGTAATTGGGTCAGTCTCTCTGGGAGAAACGGAAGGCTAACAAAATGCTCCTCTAGGTCTTTATTCCCATGGATCGTCAATACCGCACGTACTCAGGTAGGATAAAGTTAGCCGGGTTCTGAGCCACACCCTGAACACGGACCTCATAGTGCAGATGCGAGGAAGTTGCTATGCCAGTACTACCGACTCTAGCTATTACATCTCCGCGCTTCACCTCTTGACCCTGGCTAGCCACGAGCTCTGAGGCGTGGCCGTAGAGTGTCAGGTACCCGAAGCCGTGATCGATTTCGATCGTTAATCCGTATCCAACGATCCAGCTTGACTTAACAACCCTGCCCTTGGCTGCTGCATAGATGGATGTCCCCTTTGGAGCAGAGATGTCCACTCCAGGATGCGGAAGTGGGCGGTTGTGGATAGGGTGCATCCGTGATTCCGAGTAGCTGCTGCTCAGCCATCCTGGAGTCGGTAAAATGGAAGGAGTTGATTCCAACAAGTCCCGGTGTGCAAGGAGGGAATCCGTGGCCTCCACCAAGCTTGTGGACAGCAAGCGCACACGGCGTTCGAGTTGGTTTAGATCGTATGACACTTCGAAGAGGTTCTTCGAAGTGGTTGGGTCAATCGCCCAGAGGCGATGGGTCTCTGGTCTTCCTAGCCCTGGCCCTCCTACTCCGACTTGTAGTACTTCAGGGTCGATGGACTCTAGTCCCGCGATGCTGCGGAAGCGGGCGTCATTCTGAGCAATATGATTCAGGGTCGACTCAAAATGGTTGACGCGCGTTCGGAACTGCTTGAGTTCGTCTTGTAAGACAGCGTTACGACTGTCCAGTTGAGCCGATCGCAACCGAGCATACCCGTCCGTCCCGACCGTGACAGCGTATCCGACTAGGATAAGAGCTGTTATAAGCCCTCCTCCAACTACAACACGAAGGAGGCGCGAGGACATGGAGTATTGCTTAACAGGGCTATGTCCGTCTCGGACTACTAGAAACGTCCACCCATCTCTGATCATGCGGTATATCGCTCTACGCTCTGGTGGTACCCTCACTTACGACGGGAAAAAGTAGACAAGGGTGGAAGTGAGCGTCAACCCGAATCCTCGACCCAAGAGGGCTCAATTCGTGGGAAGAGCGGATCACTTACCTTTACGTGGTTGCCGGCTATGTCGACCGACAGAGCTTCTTCCAGTGACGGTACACTGTCGAGACCAAGCCGTAGTGCAAGTTCAGCCATCTTTCCCGGTGCAACAGGTTCCAGAAGAGCACAAAGCACGCATAGGACCCGCACCAAGGTGGCCAAAGTCTCGTCCAGTGCTTGTGCTGCTGCTGGCTCTTTGGCCTGCGTCCAAGGCTGACGGTTCTCTACGTAAACATTGGTGGCCCTGGCGAGGTCCATACTAGCTGCGAGCGCTTCATGTACACGGTAGCAAGCCATCGCCTCATAATTGGTAGCCAATGCCTGGTCGATCTCGTTGGAAAGCCCACCGCCTTGGGTGTGGGGCACGACCCCTTCACGATACTTTGAGACCATAGAAATTGCACGGCTGACAAGATTGCCCAGCACATTAGCGAGCTCGTTGTAGCGTACCAGGAATCGCTCTGGCGTAAATGAGGCATCGGAACCAGTCGGCATTTCCCGAAGCAGATACCAGCGGACGGCATCAGTTCCAAACTCCTCTCGCAGCGCTAGCGGGTCTACTACGTTCCCTAGCGATTTGGACATCTTTGTATCTCCCACAACCCACCATCCGTGAGAGAGAATTTGGCGTTGGATTGGGAGACCAGCGCCCATCAGCAGCGTTGGCCAGTAAACCGAGTGGTTCGTAAGGATGTCCTTACCGATCAGGTGTAGATCGCAGGGCCACCAAGAATCAGACACATCCTCAAAGCCTTGCTGCCCCGGTGGTGCCTCAGGATCAATCGCCCCTGAGGCTGTGAGGTAATTGATCAGGGCGTCGACCCAGACGTAGGCCACGTGGTCCTCATCGAAAGGTAGCGGTATCCCCCAGGGGACTCGGGACCTTGGTCGTGAGATCGAGAGGTCAGCAAGGGGTTGTCTCAAGAAGCCCAGGACCTCGTTTCGTCTAATCTCCGGTATGATCCAGTCCGGATTGTCCTCGATGTGGCGGACCAAGGCGTCTTGGTAGTTGCTCATCTTGAAGAAGTAATTTCTTTCTTCTACATACGTAACCTTGCGGCCGCAGATTGAGCAGGTGTTTTCCGGTCCAAGGTCCTTGTCAGTCCAGTAACGCTCATCAGATACGCAGTACCACCCAGCATATACGCCGTCATAGATTTCACCACGGTCCCAGAGACGCTGAAGAAAGGCAGTTACAACCGCGACGTGCTCGGGTTCTGTGGTCCTTATGAACCGGTTGTGAGAAATCTCAAGAGTCTCCCATGTTGCCCGGAAGGCAGCAGCCATAGTATCGCAGAGCTCAATCGGCTTCATTCCGCGATGCTCAGCCTCCTCCTGCATCTTTTGGCCGTGTTCGTCGGTGCCGGTGACGAAGAAGACGTCAGCTCCAGTTTGTCGACCAAAGCGCGCCAACAAGTCAGCGAGGATGGTCGCGTAAGCGTGGCCGATGTGAGGTTTACCCGAAGCGTAGTAGATGGGCGTCGAGATGAAGAGACGCCTGGGTTTGCTCACTGTGAGACCTCTGCCTCTAGTTGCTTAAGCTTTAGGGTGCGACGGATGCCTTCATCATCTTTGAGCGAAACCGTATCGTTCCAGATATCAATTGTTACCACACGCTCTAGGCCCCGGTCCGTGCGGATCTTCCGGCCTTCACGCGGGAATCGCCGTCGCGCTTCTACGTAGGTGCGGTGCTCGTACATGAGGCAGCACATCAGCCTCCCGCAGCATCCGCTGATTTGAGAGGGGTTTAGCGAGAGACCTTGACTCTTAGCGAGTTGAAGGCGGACCGGCTTAAGCTCGGGTAGCCAGGTAGAACAGCACAGTTCTCGTCCACACCGCCCTACACCGCCCAATAGCGCAGCTTCATTCCTTACACCAATCTGCTTTAGTTGGATGCGAGCTCTATACTTACTAGCCAGATCCCGCACAAGCTGACGGAAGTCGACACGTTTCTCAGCTGTAAAGTAGACGATGAGTCGCTTGCGATCGAATTGCCACTCTGCGTCGGTTACCTTCATGCTTAGCTGGTGCTTGGTTACCAACTTGCGAGCTTCCAATCGCACCCGGTCTTCATCTTTCCGGAGTGTCTGACTCCGGCTCACGTCATTCTTGTGAGCGATCCGAAGAACTTTCTTTTCGGGGGTTGGGGTTGCACAACCTCCGTTCGAGGAGGAGCATTTCCTCTCCGCGATCACTCCCACAGCTGTCACTTTCCCCAGGTCGTTACCCTGATCGGCTTCGACGATTACATGCAACCCGGGACGTAGATCAAGGTTAGCGTAGGCGTAATAGGCCTTTCGATTACCCTTGAAGGAAATCTCTGCAAACCCGGTCCATAGTCTGTCGCCTTTCATGCCTCACGCCACGTTCCGATCGCTTCGTACTTTGCCCACCGACTTTCGAGCAATTCGTCAGTTGTAAGTTCCACAAGCTCAGAGAGGACACGATCCAGTGCGTCTTCCAGATGAGCTGCCGCACTATCCCAGTCCGAATGGGCGCCACCCACCGGCTCAGGGATGATCTCATCACACACCCCGTGATCGAGTACGTGACGGGCGGTCAGCTGCAGAGCAGTTGCCGCGTCTTCGCGATGTTCTGAAGAGCGCCAAAGTATCGCCGAACAGCCTTCAGGTGAGATCACTGAGTAAACCGAGTGCTCAAGCATCAAGATACGGTCGGTGACACCTAGGGCGAGGGCTCCGCCCGATCCACCTTCACCGATTATCACGCTCACGATAGGGGTCTTGAGTCGTGCCATTTCCCTGAGGTTCGTGGCAATTGCTTCCCCCTGACCCCGCTCCTCTGCACCGATACCTGGGTAGGCACCCGGGGTGTCGATGAGTGTAACGACAGGTCGACCAAATTTTTCTGCTTGTTTTAGTAGGCGGAGTGCCTTGCGGTAACCTTCCGGGTGAGGCATCCCGAAGTTTCGGTCTAAGTTCTCCTTCATATTGCGGCCTTTCTGATGACCGATCACCATCACGGTGCGCCCACGTATGCGTGCCCACCCACCCACGATCGCTTGGTCGTCTCGGAATGCACGATCACCATGTAACTCAATCCAATCCGTGCATATTCGATCGATGTAGTCGAGCGTGTACGGTCGCTGGGGATGTCTTGCAACGAGAACTTGCTCCATAGCGTCTAGGTTCTCGTATGTTTGCCGACTGATCTCAAGAAGCTTCTCTCGGAGAACCTCTACCTCGCTCGATACGTCGATGCCTCTGCGGTCGGCGAGGTCGAGCAGCTTATCGATCTGGACCCGGATCCCTTCGATGCCGCTCTCGAATTCTAGTGGCACGGTTTACAACTCCTCTCTGGGAGAGCGGTGAGAGGCTCGCTCAAAGAATGGGAATCGTACTGCTTTGTTAAAATCTCTACTCACCGAAGTGTCCTGGGTGACGAGGAACCCTGATTTTGAAGTGAACAAAAAAATATGGAGGCCAAGCTAGGGCGACAGGGGTTGTTCTTCAGTCCACTATAGCCAGACTGGTTTGGGTGACGGGTTCAGGGATAAAGAACCATACAATGAGCCCCATCGCGAGCACGAAAACGGCTCCCAGGATCGTGTTTGAGCTATACCCAAGTCCGGAGAAGAGAGGACCCGCGATTGCTCCGCCAAGCGCGAAGCCCATCTGTCCCAGAGCGATTGCTAAGCTCATCAGCGAGCCGCGGCGGTCATCTTTGACCAATGAAGTGAGCAGCGCAGAGAAGGGACTGATCCTCATGGCCACGAGCATCATCGTTAGGAAAAAGAAGACACATGCTGTTACGACATTGGTTACCAGGGGGACGGTGAGCAGCATAAGCGCGGAGAGGCCGATACACGCGAGGAGGATGATGCCCTTACGGCCTACCCGATCCGACCATTTGCCAGCTTGAGGTCCGGTAAGGACGTTGGCGATCCCGCCTACTAAGAACATCAATGCTATCTGGTTACCAGAGATACCGAGATCCCGCTCGAGCCAGGTCGGTAAGTAGACGATGAAGATCGAAACTCCAAGGAACATTACGAAGTAGGCGGCTGCCGCCCAAGCGACTTCAGGGCGACGCAGCATCGCCACGTAGTCTGCTGCCGCCTTCCCAACAGTCAGCTGCTCGAGTGATTGCTTTCCAGGTGGCTGCGGAACCTTGAAAAAGAGCAATAGGATAGTGGCCGCCATCGTCACAGCGAAGACGTAGAAGGGAACCCTGAAGCCCCACCGGCCGGCTAAGACAATTCCGATCGGGATACCTACGATTTGACCGAACGCGGACCCGCTCATGACCCATCCGGTCGCCCATCCACGTCGTTCATATGGGAAATAGTCTCCGATGTAGGAGACAGCAGCCCCACTCAACATGCCACCCGCCATGCCCGCGAACACCCGCACAGCAAGGAACGTGGCGTAATCAAAGACGAAAGTGTGTAGAATAAGTGCGACCGTCATGGTACCACAGCCGATCAGCAGAATCCGGCGGCGTCCGATCCGATCCGATACCGGACCAGAGAGGATCGCGAAGATGCCTACCATCAGAGAGTATGCAGACACTAGTGTGCCTAGGGCAGCGTCCGCGATTCCGAGGTCATCGCCGATCTGAGGAAGGATCGGCGAGATAATCATGGTCTGGCTCGCCGAGGAGAAGACGAGCAGCCAGAGGGTGAAGATAATGACGTACGGTGAGTTGCCCCTCACTCGCGATGGAGCACGAAAGCGTGACGCTGCTGGGTTGGCATCATGACGAGGTTGATGATGTCGACGTGCTCTGGTGTGTTTGCGACATAGATGATTGCATCGGCGATGTCTTCGCCTGTGAGTGGCTTAGTCCCCTCGTAGACCTTATCCGCTCGCTCCTTGTCACCATGGAAGCGTACCTCGCTAAACTCTGTCTCAGTCATGCCGGGATCCACACTCGAAACACGAATTGCCGTTCCGACGAGGTCGATGTTCATCCCCTCGTTGAGGGCCCAGACAGCAAACTTGGTCGCGTTGTATACCGCGCCCTTGGGGTAGACCCAGCGTCCTGCGATGCTGCCGATATTGATGACATGTCCGGAATTGCGAGCGACCATGTGTGGGAGGACTGCACGAGACACATAAAGTAGCCCCTTTATGTTTGTGTCGATCATGTCCTCCCAGTCGTCGAGCGATCCTTCATGCAACAGATCAAGCCCGACAGCTTTACCGGCATTGTTAAGTAGGATGTCTGGCACAAGGTTCGCAGTAGCGATCTCTTCGACGTATGAGGCGACTGCACCCGAGTCGGTCACGTCGAGCCTGGCAGTGTGCACGTGGACATCGTGCTCCTCTGAGATGCGTTCGGCGAGTTCTTCGACACGTGCCACACGCCTGGCGGAAAGGAGGAGATCAGCCCCGCGTTCCGCGAAGGCTTGAGCGCAGGCTTCTCCGATTCCGGCTGAAGCACCGGTGATGAGGACGCGCTTTCCTGCGAGTCTGTTCATTGAATATTCGGTCTTGAGGGGATTCCATCAGGCCGACCGACCCTGGTCGCTGAGATTCGCTCAGGGCTTGGGTAGACGCAACCGAATCGTCTTCTGGCTGTGGACGGATTTGTACTGGTGAGACTAACCTGAATGGGTCTTACGGTCCTAAGGAGCCCTCGATGAACAGGAAGCAGGTCGGAGCATGGGCACTCTTCGATTTAGCTAATTCTGTATACCCGGCAGTCATCGTGAGTGTTGTCTTCCAGGTGTACTACATCGATACGGTTGTGGGGAACGTGGGTAGCATCGGCGACTTATGGTGGGGTCGGGCGGTTTCTCTCTCTGCTCTGATTGTTGCAATTAGTTCGCCCTTGCTCGGGGCGATTGCGGATCGAGCAGGCATGCGCAAGCGATTCATGGCCTTTTTCGTCGCCATGTGCGTCACCGGAGTCGCGCTACTTACGACCGTTGGTCCCGGGGCAGTGACTTGGGGCTTCGCCGTGTTTGTGTTTGCGAATGTAGGCTTCGAGGCCTGCCTGGTATTCTATAATGCCTACCTCCCCGAGATCGCTCCTCCGGATCAACAGGGTTGGGTATCCGGGCTGGGGTTTGGGGTCGGTTACGCAGGCTCGGCATTGGGCCTCCTGCTCGCCGTCCCTCTTATTGAGACAAATATCGATCTGGTGTGGGTCATGGTAGCGATGTTCTTCATCGTATTCTCGATTCCATCGTTCCTCTTCTTGCCTCGGGATCAGCCTAGCGACATGTCGGTCGGCCAAGCCGTAAAGTGGGGTGTGACCAGCTTCAAGGGGATACTGGGTGAGGTGCTGCAAGAGAAGGACCTGAGACGCTTCCTGCTTGCATTCTTCTTCTATATCGACGGAGTACTCACTGCAATTTACATGTCGAGCACGGTAGCCTCGACGACTTTTGGATACACTGACAATGAGCGGGTCTATCTTTTCATCGCGCTGCAGATCGCTGCACTGATTGGGGCCTTCGCATTGGCGAAGCCTACAGACCACCTGGGTCCGAAGAAGGTCTTGAGTGGTGTACTGGTGATGTGGACTCTTGTTGCTGTTAGCCTCTACTTCATTCCGGACTCAAAGCTGTGGTTCGGTGGTCTTGCGATGGTGGCGGGATTTGGCTTGGGATCTGTTCAGGCAGCGAGCCGTGCATTTATGGCCGCACTGATCCCACAGGGTAAGGAAGCCGCAATGTTCGGCTTCTACGCGCTGTGCGGTAAGTCTTCATCTGTCATAGGCCCCCTGGTGTTTGGCTATGTCGCCGTGGCCAGTGGTGGGAACCAACGGCTCGCCGTGATGGCGATCAGCGTTCTGTTCCTGGTGGGGCTGGTGCTCCTGCAGCGGGTTAATGATCCAAGAGCTAAGACCTGATCCGGCTATTTCTAGGTGCGGCTAAGGGGTTTTTATCGCTTGTCCAACTCTAGCAGCGTTCGGAGGAGGACGTTCGTGCCATTGATGATATCCTGAGGTGTGGTATGCTCGTCAGGCGCATGGCTGACACCGGCTACGGAGGGAACGAATATCATGCCAACAGGTGCAAAAAGTGCAATGCTCTGAGCGTCGTGCCCGGCTCCTGAGGGCATACGGCGGGTGGAAAGGCCGAGGCCCCGCGCAGAAGTTTCGATGATCTCCCGAATCCATGGAGCAGTCGGAGCTGCCCTGCTCGTATAAAAGCGCTGAAATGAGAAGCGGGTCTCCGTTTGGTCCATGACCCGGACCAAGTTACGGTTGATTTCGTCGTAGACACGCTCAATACCGGCCATTGAGAGGTCTCTGATCTCAAGCGTCATCGTTACACGGCCGGGTATCACGTTAGGTACACCTGGTTCAGCCTCGAGCCTACCCACTGTCGCAACTTGTTGTCCTGGCATCCGGCGAGCTGTCGTATGGACAAGGTCAACAAACCGCGCCGCACCTACCATCGCATCGGCTCGCCGGTCCATCGGTGTGGTACCGGCGTGGTTCGTTTTGCCATCGACAATGACGTTCCAGCGCATGATTCCTACGATCCCCTCGACGACTCCGATGTGGATTTCGTCTGCATCTAGCACCGCGCCCTGTTCTATGTGCAGTTCCAAGAAAGCCTCTGCCTCCTCATCCGCTCGGCGCACCTCAGCCAAGCGATCGGGGTTCCCTCCAAGCCGCCGCAGACCGTCCGCAATCGTGAAACCTGAGGCGGTTACGATGTCCAACTCGAACACCTGCACCTCTCCAGCTAGCGCACGACTACCGGTTTTCCCTCCTTCCTCGTTTGAGAAAATCAAGATCTCAAGCGGATGTCGAGTCGTGTAAGCCGCATCTGCGAGTGATGTAGCAACTTCCAGAGCACCCATCGAACCCACCTGTCCATCGTAGTTGCCACCGCCGGGAACCGAATCGATGTGGGAGCCGAGCATGATCGGAAAAAGCTCAGGTCTAGACCCTGGTTTTCGGGCGATCAAGTTACCGGCAAAGTCTATCGAAGGGGAAAATCCAGCCTCCGCGAGCAGTCCAGCTACCCAATCCAGGGCCTCGATGTTCGAGTCCCCGAACGCAACGCGGTCGATGCCACCTGCTGCGTTAGCACCAAATCTCGCAAGGCTTCGCATCCGCTGATTGAGACGGAGACCATCGACTTCGGGAACCTGACTGGGCAAAGGTTTAAGCCAAGCAGGTAGCCTGAGATGGAGGCCAGTGAGCCCCGTCGCCGCAAGCATGGTAAAGTGTCGGCGGTCCATGTCAGAGAGTAGCGCGCTACGAGTACCCCGACCACCTTTCCTGCCCTATCGACATACAGTGCTGGAGGACCCCTTGCCACGAATCACCCACACTTCACGCGCCATGGCTCTGGTGCTTGTATCAGCCTTGTTCTCAGGTTGTGAAACGAATGACGTTCCGCAGTTGGCTGATGTGGTGTTGACCAATGGCAAGGTAGTCACTGTGGATGATGCATTGCCTGAGGCGCAGGCCATAGCGATTCGGGGAGACCGGATCATAGGTGTCGGGACCAACGAGGAGATCGAGGTATGGGTCGGGGAATTGACCAGCACGATCGACCTAGCCGGGCGACTTGCGGTTCCAGGCTTCATTGAGGGTCACGGGCACTACACTAGCCTTGGGAGGTCGAAGACAATTCTTGATCTCACCCAAGTTGAGAGCTGGGACGAGATTGTGGTGATGGTCGCTGCCGCCGTGCGAAGTGCATCCCCCGACCAATGGATTGAAGGACGCGGCTGGCATCAAGAGAAATGGAACGAGGTTCCGCCCGGTTCCGTCGAGGGGGTCCCCTTACATACGACGCTCAGCGCCGTGTCCGAGAACAATCCGGTGGCCCTGGGCCATGCCAGCGGGCATGCCGCATTTGCGAACGCCTATGCACTTGACCTCGCGGGCATCAACAATGAGACACCCGATCCGCCTGGTGGCACGATCGTGCGTGATGCCACCGGCTCCGCTACTGGTCTGCTTAGGGAGAACGCCGACGGACTCGTCTATCGCGTAGTGGAGAAGGAAAAAGCTCAGCGCTCTGAGGCCGAGAAGTGGGACGAGTTCTCACGTCAGGTGGAACTCGCTAGTGAGGAGGCTCTCTCCAAGGGCGTGACCACGTTTCACGATGCGGGCGCGAGCTTCGAGACCATAGACGGCTTTAAGCGACTCGCCGACGAGGGCCGCCTTCCGGTGAGGCTCTACGTTATGGTTCGCTCAGAATCCAACGCGGATATGGATGCCCTACTCCCCTCGTATCGCATGATCGGCTATGGGGAGAACCATTTGACCGTGCGGTCGATCAAGCGCCAGATCGACGGAGCTCTCGGGTCACACGGGGCGTGGCTCCTGGAGCCCTACGAAGACATGCCGACCAGTACCGGCCTTTGGGTCGAGGAGCCGGATGATATTGGGATAACAGCTCAGATTGCCGCTAAACATAGGTTCCAGCTCAACACGCATGCTATTGGGGACCGCGCGAACCGAGAAGTGCTCGATATCTACGAACGAACCTTCAGTGAAGGGAGTGGTAGGGAACTGCGGTGGAGGATTGAACATGCGCAGCATGTGCATCCCGACGACGTGCAACGCTTCGCTGCTCTCGGAGTGATCGCGTCCATGCAGGGCGTACACGCGACTTCCGATGCGCCTTGGGTTTATGCGAGGCTGGGTGCCGAGCGTGCTGAGAGTGGCGCCTACCTTTGGCGCTCCTTCATGAAAGCAGGTGTGATGGTCACGAACGGGACTGATACGCCGGTAGAGGATGTCTCACCGATCTCATCCTTTTATTCCTCTGTTGTTCGCCAGGACAGGGATGGAAATGAGTTCTTTCCGGGCGAGAAAATGACACGCATGGAAGCTTTGCGAAGCTACACGATCAACAACGCCTATGCGGCGTTTGAGGAGGATATGAAAGGCTCTATCACTGTTGGCAAGCTGGCTGACATCACAGTCTTAGACAGAGATATCATGACGGTTCCCGAGGCCGAGATCGCTGGCGCTCAGGTCGATATGACGATCGTGGGTGGTGAGATCCGATTCGAGAGAGACCCCAGATGACGCGCTCTATCGTAGCTGTCTTGCTCTTACTTCTCCTGGTTGGATGCTCCTTTGAGGAGCGGCAGAGTGGAGACATAGAAGGCACGGCAGTGACCTCACAGATGGAGTCTCACAAGGAAATTATCCAACCTGAGGGTGTTGCTCGCTTACCGGTTTTCTCATCAGCCGTGAAGAGTGGGAACTTGATCTTTTTGTCTGGCGCTATTGGTGCTCGACCCGGCGTGAACCCTCCGCAGCTGGTTGAAGGAGGAGTGGTCCCTGAAACACATCAGACGATGCAGAATATCATCGCGGTACTAGACGCAGCGGGTGCGACGCTGCTAGACGTAATTAAGTGTACGGTGTTTCTGGCGGATATTGACGATTACGCTGCCGTTAATGAGGCCTACGTCCAGTACTTTCCGACAGACCCACCAGCTCGCTCGGCCGTCGCCGGTAGCGGACTTGCACTAGGAGCGCGTGTTGAGATTGAGTGCATTGCCGCGGTGCCAGAGGCCTGATATAACCGTTTCGAAACGCCGGCTCATACCTATCTTGTGATCAAGAACGGCCACACACAGTTGGCCGCTGCAAGGATGGGACCTCGTGTCGGAAGACATCACACGTCGGGACTTCGTCTCGAACAGTTCGAAGGTGGCGATGGGGGCCATGATCGTACCAAGGCATGTCCTGGGAGGAGCAGGATACCAAGCGCCGAGTGATACGCTAAATATCGCGATCGTGGGTGCCGGTGGAGTGGGGGGTGAGAATGCCCAGGAACTGGGCACCGAAAACATCGTCGCGGTCTGCGACATTGATCATCAGTTGGTCGCAGCTAAGGTCGAGGAACGCTCGACGGACGGTGATGGCAGGCCTAGAGAGAAAGGGGTACGGTGGAAGGAGCAGTACGAGAAGGCCCGGAAGTACACGCACTTCCAAGCGATGTTAGATGAGCAGAAGGACATTGAGGCGGTGCTAGTTGCTACGCCTGACCACACCCATGCTGTCATCGCTGCTGCGGCGATGCGAGCTGGAAAGCACGTATATGTTCAGAAGCCACTGACTACTACAGTCCATGAGGCTCGTGTGCTCGACGAGTTGGCAACGTCCACAGGGGTCGTGACACAGATGGGGAACCAGGGCCATTCAAGCGATGATGCCAGGCTCATCAATGAATGGATTGCTGCGGGAGTAATCGGCAGCGTTCACGAAGTCCATGTTTGGACGAATAGGCCGATTTGGGCGCAGGGCCTTCTCCAACCTGCTCCATTCCCGGAGGACTTCGATCCGGTAGCCACGGACCGCTCATGGTGGCCAGGTTCGGTAGCCGAGGCTCATGCAGGGGCCCTCTGGGCTGACTTTAGTGTGCCGGAGCACGTCGCTTGGGACTTGTTCCTTGGGCCTATCGCCAGGGATGTACGGTATCACCCGATCTATCATCCGTTCCACTGGCGGGGTTGGGTCGACTTCGGTGTGGGAGCTCTGGGAGACATGGGTGCGCATCTAATCGACCATCCCTTTTGGGCTCTAGATTTGGGGTATCCGGCCACGGTCGAAGCGACTTCTTCTATGTGGGGAGGGCCGGAAGAAGATCCGGTCTCTTACCCGTTGGCGACCAAGGTCCACTACGATTTCCCTCGGCTTGGTGACCAGACACCTGTCCAACTGCACTGGTATGACGGGGGGCTCATGCCGAAGCGTCCGAAACATCTTCCGGATGGCGTGCCTCTTAACCGTGAAGGCGGCGTGATCTTTGTAGGTGACCGAGGAATCTTGATGCATGAAACGTATGGCGGGAGCCCTCAGATCTTTCCGGATGGGCTAATGGAACAGGCGGTGACGATTCCGCAGACCTTTGCTCGCGTTGCAGACAGTCATGAGATGAACTGGGCGAATGCTTGCAAGGGCCAAGGAGAGGCGACCTGTCCGTTTTCCTATGCGGCGCCGCTCACGGAAGTGATGCTTCTGGGGATAGTGGCCTTGAGAACGGGACAGGGCTTCAAGATTAAATACGACGCTGAGAATATGAGAATTACTAACTCTGAGAAGGCGAACGAATACCTGGCGCGGGAATATCGAAAGGGGTGGGAATTGTGACCGCTCGCTCACTTTTGATGGGAGTTGTTCTGCTTTTCCTGCCGATCCCACTCGCCGCACAGGAGCACAACAAGCTTACCGGAGCAGAGAGGGAAGCTGGATGGCAGCTTCTGTTTGACGGCAATTCCCTCCAGGGGTGGCGGGGATACAACAGCGAATTCATGCCGACTGGATGGTCTGCAGAGAATGATATGCTGATCCGCACCGGGCCAGGTGGGGACATCATCACTGAAGAGCAATTCGGTGACTTTGAGCTTTACTTTGAATGGCTGGTTGGGCCGGGCGGGAATAGCGGTGTCTTATTTCGAGCAGTTGAGGGTCAAGAGGAAGTGTACCACGGTGCACCCGAGATGCAGGTCCTAGATGATGCTGGTCATCCGGATGGCCGGAGCCTACTGACTAGTGCTGGCTCAAACTATGGGCTCCATGGTGTGCCGCGTGACATCGTTAGGCCGGCAGGGCAGTGGAATACTTCTCGCATTGTTGTTGTGAATAAACAGGTTGAGCACTGGTTGAACGGTGCTAAGGTCGTCGAATACGAACTCGGAAGTGCGGACTGGGCACAACGTGTGGCTAACAGCAAGTTTGCTCAGTGGCCGGCCTACGGTCGAGCCTCTCGCGGCCACATTGGGATCCAGGATCACGGAGATCGGGTTTCCTTTCGTAACTTCAAGATCAGGGAGATCGGCTGATGGACCGCCGGAACTTCATCGCTGCCATGCCCGCGATTGGATTCTTAGGGTCGCGGCCCAGAGGACTACCTGTCGGTGGGCAGGGTCTGGTATTGGGGCAGTCGCAAGTTATTGAAGAGATTGGAGTCCAGCTTTATACGCTCCGTTCTCTGCTTTCCGAAGATGTTGACGGGACGCTGGCCCTGGTGGCAGAGATCGGCTACCGAACCGTTGAGTTTGCCGGGCTTTATGGGTTCACACCGCGGGAGATGCGCGGAAAGCTGGATGCCGCTGGGTTGCGGGCAGTATCGAGTCATGCCGGAGTGAACGAGATTCGTGGTGACTGGCCCTTCTTTCTTGAGGGTGCACAGGAACTCGGCCAGGATTTGGTTTTTGTTCCCTCGATCCCGGAGTCCGAGCGTACACCGGAAGGACTTCGGCACCTGGCGGAGGACTTCAACCGGGCTGGTGAAATGGCTCGCTCGGCTGGACTACGCTTTGGCTACCATAACCACGACTGGGAGTTTGCGGCATTGTCGGACGGGACAATCATGATGGATGTGCTCTTGGAGTGCACCGAGAGACGGCTTGTTGACTGGCAAATGGACATCTTCTGGACAGTGCACGGGGGTGGAGACCCAATGGTTTATCTTGAGCGGGAAGCAGGTCGAGTCACGAGCGTTCATCTGAAGGACCGCACATCGGACGGACTAATGGTGGATGTCGGCAAAGGGGTAATTGATTTTGCGACCATCCTCCCGCGTGCTGAGGAACTGGGCATGCTTCACGCCTTCGTAGAGCACGATACACCAGATGCCCCGCTTGAGAGCGTTCGCTATAGCTTCAACGCGCTGAGTGCCCTAGAGCTTTAGGGACGCGCGGAGATCTCTGGACGCTTACGGCGACCCCAGTCAGTCTGCGTGACGGAATCAGAGGTGGTGCCTAGGTTGTCCTTCCCGAAGAGCACTTAGGTTAAGTCCTGGAGACTACATCATGCCGGCCAGCACGAAGCTCGCGCACTTACTGATCGCCTTTATCTTCGCTGCCTTTTTCTGGCCCATTGCCATAGACGCGCAAGCGCGTGGTCGCGGCGGTCGCCCAAGCCAAGCGGAGAGTCGGAATCTCCGAGGTGTGCTTGGGGGCGTCCCGATGACAGAAGCTGACAGCGCGATCAAGGAGATCGTCGACCTCCTCGACTTCGAGAGCTACAAGTCACTTATTCGCGGACTGACTGAGTTCGGTGATCGTGAGCAGGGCACACCTCGGAATACCGCGGCAGTGGACTGGATTGAGCAGACACTGCAGAGCTGGGGCTACGAGACAGCTCGTATCCACTATGACTACATGCCGCGCGGATCCGATGTCACCGAGCCACGCGAAGAGGTCTATGCGACACTCGTCGGTGCCACGTCTCCGAGCGAGATGTATCTCTTGGGAGGACACATGGACGGGCGTGGCAGTGGTCAGGCCGCGAATGATGACGCTTCCGGAACAGCACTCGTCATGGAGATTGCCCGTGCGCTTGCTTCGCCAGGAGTGACCAGTGCACGCTCGATTCGTTTCGCATTGTGGAACAACGAGGAGACTGGGTTGAATGGAGCCCGCGCATATGTTGAGCAGCGGCAAAGCTTGCAAGGAATCGAGGAGCCTGCGGGATCAGGCAGATATCCAGAGCCCAGGTGGCTAGGCATGGTTCAGCACGACATGATGCTCTGGGATCACGGGAATCCCGTGACTCACACCCAGGCGCTTGATGCTGACGTCGACATCGAATTCCAGCTGAACTCGGAGATGGCTGACGCCTCGGCCCAACTGGCGCTCGCACTTCTCAACTCGAATCGGATGTTCGCTACGGACTATCCAGCGGTCATGAGCAACGCCATGAGCAACACGGACTCTGGCCCTTTCCAGGATCTTGTCGCTGCCGTGAGCCTCCGGGAGAACCGCCGGCTCTACGAGACCGGAAACGGTGCCAACCCGCACTGGCATCAGCCTACAGACCTATTCGTAACTTTCTCAGACGATGATTTCCGACTGGGCTTCAACGCGGCGCAGACGACGCTAGGTGCGGTCGCAAGACTCGTGGATGCGAGGGTCAAGCGCTAGCAGATCTGCTTCGCGGTCGACCGGGCAAAGACGGGGTCACGCAGAGTTTTGGACCGACAACATTGAGTGGTCGGCCAGCCTGATGGAGGACAAGTAACGCTGAAGGCGCAAGACGATTACGATGCCATTATAGTCGGCTCGGGTGCAGCGGGCGGCATGAGCGCATACGTGCTTGCCTGTTCAGGCGTCAAGGTGCTTATGCTCGAGGCAGGGCGTGACTACGACCCAGTTTCTGAGACCCCGATGTTTCAGCTTCCCTTCGATGCACCGCTGCGTGCAGCAGGGACAGCTGAAAAACCGTTCGGATTCTATGACGCGACGGTTGATGGTGGCTGGCGGGTACCGGGAGAGCCGTACTCGAGTGCTGAAGGCACAGACTTCTTGTGGTGGCGGGCGCGGATGCTTGGGGGTCGCACGAACCACTGGGGGCGTATCTCGCTTCGCATGGGCGAGTACGATTACAAGCCACGCTCCCGTGACGGACTCGGTCTTGACTGGCCGATGTCCTATGAGGACGTCGCGCCATACTACGACAAGACAGAAGCCCTGATCGGCGTCTACGGGTCAAACGAAGGGCTCGAAAACACACCGAACTCCTCTCCTGGTGTGCTGCTACCCCCTCCAGCACCAAGAGCCGAGGAGTTACTTACCCAAAGGATCTGCCGAGAGAGGCTAAATATTCCTGTGGTCCCAGCTCATCTGGCCATCTTGACCCAACCACTTGAAGCTGACCGGATTGCGCGTATGCTCTGGCCGAACAATGAGATGGCCCGGCGCGTGACCGCAGAATCGATGCGCACTAGAGCTGCGTGCTATTACGCGACTCCATGCGGTCGTGGTTGCTCAATTAAGGCGAACTTCCAATCGCCGACGGTTCTGCTGCCACCAGCACTTGCGACAGGCAACCTCGATATCATTACGAATGCGATGGTGCGTGAGGTCACAGTCGATGCGAATGGACGAGCGACCGGAGTCCACTACATCGACAAGACCACACGGCTTGAGGAGCACGTGCGTGCCCGTGTGGTGATCCTCACCGCAAGTGCGTGCGAGTCGGCACGTATTCTTCTCAACTCAAAGAGCTCCCTTTTCCCAGACGGACTCAGTAACGGTAACGGGCTTGTTGGTAAGTATGTGATGGATACCGTAGGGGCTGGTGTACAGGGTCAGATTCCAGCGCTTGAAAACATGCCTCCACACAACGCCGATGGTGCCTCGGCGATGCACCTCTATATGCCCTGGTGGCTCTATCAAGATCAGGCTCGTGACCAACTTGACTTCGCTCGGGGGTACCACATTGAGTTCGGTGGCGGTCGCAAGATGCCCGGGTTTGGTTCATTCGGAGGGATCGAGCCGCTTACCGCAGGCTCTTATGGACAGCGCTTCAAGGAAGACTGTCGCCGCTACTATGGGTCTTTCCTTGGCTTTGATGGTCGCGGTGAGATGATCCCGAATGACAACTGCTACTGCGAGATCGACCCAGAACAAGTCGACGAGTGGGGCATTCCTACTCTGCGTTTTCATTGGACGTGGTCAGATCATGAGCTTAACCAGGCCAGGCATATGCAGCGGACATTCGAGGAGATCATCGAGACGATGGGCGGACACGTGCTCAGCACCATACATGAGGACGGGGCGAAAGCGATCGCTAGGCCGGGAGAGATCATCCATGAAGTGGGTGGCGTAATAATGGGAAACGACCCGTCTCGCTCGGTGCTCAATGAATTCTGCCAGTCTTGGGAAGTCGACAATCTCTTCGTTGCTGATGGGGGTTGCTTCGTGTCGAACGCCGATAAGAATCCGACCCTCTCCATCATGGCAATCGCATGGAGAGCGTCTGACTACATAGTTGGACAGATGAACGAGAGAAATTTCTGATGACTGACGAATCGCGGAGTGGCGATCGGACTAAGCACCCACATGTTTCCGAGCGCGGACTTAAGCTGCCGGTGCTTGGAGCTGTGAGCATGGATCGGCGTCAGGCATTGAAGGTGATAGCGATTGCAGCCGCAACGCCCGCGCTGGTTTCATGCAAGCCCGGTGAGGAAGCTTCTGAGGTCGTGATGACGCCCGCCCCTGTATCGAACCCGAGAGCAAGAGGAGATGCGTGGGATCCAGACCTCATCGCACCGACGGTACCCTGGGAGCGATCACTGACCTCAGATGAGCTACAGTCCCTGGCAGTGCTCTGCGACGTGATTATTCCGGCAGACGAGCGCTCACAGTCGGCCAGCCAGCTCGGCGCGCACGATTTCATAGACGAATGGGTGAGCGCTCCTTATGAAGCGAACCAATCAGATAAGGTTCTTGTGCGTGGCGGGCTTGTTTGGCTCGACAGTGAGGCCTCCGAGCGGTTTGGTGAAGGAACACGTTTCAGAGAGCTCACACCGGATCAACAGATCTCTATTTGCGACGACATCTGCTATGTGCCGAATGCAGACTCCGGACGAGAGGCTGCAGCTCGCTTTTTTGATAAAGTCCGAGATCTGACTTCCACAGCATTCTGGACTACGCCTGAGGGCATGGAGGATTTGCAGTACTTGGGCAACGTTCCCCTTCCGCGTTGGGATCCCCCACCTCCCGAAGTGCTCCAACACATAGGGTTGGAATGAGATGACTGCTCTGCGCTCAACGCCCCTATCATCCAAACCGGATCACTATGCCTAAGAACACAACCACGGAATCAGGAGCCAGCATCAATTCCTCGAGGCTCTTTGTTGGCAGCTGCGTTGCTTTGATTGCCACGTCGGTCGCGTTTGCCACCGTAGGTGCGATCATGCTTTCTCTGAAGCGTGAGTTCGTGCTAACGAACGAAGAAGTGGGATGGATCGGAGGCGCTGCACTATGGGGCTTCGCCGTATCGCAACTTTTATTCGCTCCTTTCGCTGATACGCTCGGTATGCGTTTCCTGTTGAGGCTCTCGTTCTTAGGGCACCTTTTGGGGGTGCTCACGATGATTGTGGCCGATGGCTTCTGGACTCTCTTCGGTGGTGCCCTCGTGATCGCGATGGCCAACGGTTTGGTCGAAGCGGCTTGCAATCCGCTTGTCGCCGCTCTCTATCCGGACAACAAAACGGTAAAGCTCAATCAGTTCCACGTATGGTTCCCCGGAGGAGCCGTGCTTGGTGGCCTGGCGGCGTACGGGCTCGACAGGGGCGGAGTGACAAGCTGGGAGTTTCAAATCGGACTCGTTCTGATCCCGACCCTAATTTATGGGATGCTCTTGCTGCGGGAACCGTTCCCAGAAACGGAAGGCGTCCAAGCGGGTGTAGGCATGGGTGAGATGTTCCGAGCGGCGCTTACCACACCGTTTATGTGGGTGATGCTCATCGCGATGGCGATGACAGCTTCGATTGAACTTGGCCCAAATCGTTGGGTGCCGGCGGTGGTGGAGGCTGGTGGCATGCCCGGGATCTTAGTTCTTGTGTGGATTAGCGGCTTGATGGCCGTTCTCCGTTATAAGGCGGGCCCTGTGGTACATAGCCTTTCACCAACCGGGATACTGGTTTCGTCGGCGTTGGTTTCCGGTATTGGTCTCCTTTGGCTGAGCTACGTGAGCACAGTGGTAATGACCTTCGCAGCCGCAACGGTATTTGCGATTGGGGTTTGCTACTTTTGGCCGACAATGCTCGGTGTGGTGTCGGAACGCGTGCCGCGGAGCGGTGCTCTTGGGTTGGGACTGATGGGAACGGTCGGAATGGCCACGGTCGGCCTCGTGACAGCACCACAGATGGGAAGGGTGGCAGACGGGTATGCACATGACCAGTTCCCGGTAGAGCAGGTTGTCGAGTTGCTCCAGCAGACCGAGGCTGGGCTTACTGGTGGAGTTGAAGACGATATCCAGTCTGCCCGATTGGCTGCGGGTGAGGTCCTTAAGACGTTCGTCGCAAGCGGCGTACTAGCATCTCCTGGCACAGCGAACGCTCTTCGAGCGCTAATCTCTTCTGATGCTGACGAGGCTCTAGTGGCAGAGGCTCAGGCGATCCTGGGTCCAGCGGACAACTCTGGCGGAAAGATATCGTTCCGTTTCGTGGTACCCCTGTGTGCGATACTCCTGGTCATCTTCGGTTTTATGTATGCACGGGATCGCCGAGTTGGGGGCTACCGGGTCGAGAGTATCGAGGTATCCGCGTGACCGTTCGTTATGGGATGGTTGGAGGAGGGGCTGGCGCTTTTATCGGGGAGGTCCACCGTATGGCGGCCGCACTCGATGGGGGGTACCAACTCGTAGCGGGAGCTTTCTCGTCTAACCCGTCTAAGTCGAAGGTGGCCGGGCAGGAATTGGGTCTCGATCCCAGTCGAGTATACGACTCGTATCAGGAGATGGCTGAGTCAGAATATGGCCTGACAGAAGAGGACCGGATCGAAGTCGTTTCGATTGTTACGCCTAATCACCTACACCATGCTGTGGCGCGTACTTTTCTGAAGGCGGGTGTGCACGTGATTTGCGACAAGCCGCTAACCACTACAGTAGAGGATGCCGAAGATCTTTGTGATCTAGCTGTCAAGCACAGCCGCCTATTCGCGGTAACCCATAGTTACACTGGATATCCGATCGTGAAGGAGGCCCGTGAACGGGTTCGTGGAGGAGAACTCGGTGAGATCAGGAAGGTTGTGGTCGAGTACAGTCAGGGGTGGCTGTCTACGCTTCTGGAAGCCGAGGGGCATAAGCAGGCAGAGTGGCGTACGGATCCTGATCGGGCGGGTATTTCTTTAGCTCTGGGTGACATTGGGTCGCATGCCCATAACCTCGTCCGGTACGTCACTGGATTAGAAGTGCAGCGTCTCTTTGCGGATCTGGGCACGGTGGTCGATGGTCGTAAGCTTGAGGACGATGCAACTGTGCTGCTGGAACTCGAAGGGGGCGTGAGGGGGCTGCTCTCGGCTTCACAGATCTCTACAGGGGAGCGAAACAACCTTCGGCTCCGGATCTACGGTAGCAACGGTGGGTTGGATTGGTCTCAAGAGGACCCGAATAGGCTGCGCCTGATTGAAGCAGACGGGTCGGAGAGGGTTCTTCATAGGGCAGCGGGTGCAACGTCAGAACGGGCGCGAGCACACACCAGGCTCCCGAGCGGCCATCCGGAAGGGTTCATAGAGGCTTTCGCGAACATCTACAGGAATGTAGCGCGTAGCTTGCGCAGTGACGGTGTAGCGCATCCGTTCGCGGACGACTTTCCGACGGTCCAGGACGGTGCGCACGGTGTCCACTTCATTCATAAAGCACTTGAGAGCCACCACCAAGGCGGTTGGGTTGATGCATCGTACGCACCTCCTGGAGTGTAGGATGGGCGAAGCTTACTTCTGCGACTCCTATACCAGAGAAGATTCATGAGTCGACCTGTTACGCTATTCACCGGTCAATGGGCTGATCTTCCACTCACAGAGCTTGCAGAGAAGGCAGCCACTTGGGGTTACGATGGTCTTGAGCTCGCCTGTTGGGGAGACCACTTCGATGTTTTACGTGCGGTGGAAGATCCGGACTACTGCGTGGCCCGACGAGAGATGCTTCAGTCTCACGGACTTGATGTTTGGGCAATCAGTAATCACTTGGCAGGTCAGGCTGTCTGCGACCGGATCGACGAGCGCCATGAATTAATCTTGCCCCCACGGGTGTGGGGTGACGGGGATCCTGAGGGTGTTCGCGTGCGTGCGGCCGAAGAGATGAAGCTTACGGCCAGGGCCGCTGCGAATCTTGGGGTGAAGGTGGTGAATGGGTTCACGGGTAGTTCTATCTGGCACTTGCTCTACTCATTTCCTCCTGTTCCCGATGAGATGATCGACGAGGGTTTCTTTGATTTTGCTGAGCGATGGAATCCCATCTTGGATGTTTTTGACGAGGTGGAAGTCTGCTTCGGCCTTGAGGTACACCCGACAGAGATCGCATTCGATGTCTTAACTGCTGAGCGAGCGCTGGACGCATTAGGGAATCGCTCGGCGTTCGGCTTCAATTATGATCCGAGCCATCTCGCGTACCAGGGGGTCGACTGCGTCGACTTCATCCTCCACTTCGGATCGCGTATCTACCACACTCACATGAAGGACGTCTGGTGGGCTGACCACCCTAAGCCCTCAGGAGTTTTCGGTGGACATCTTCCGTTCGGCCACGCTGACCGGTACTGGGATTTTCGTTCTTTAGGGAGGGGCTACGTCCCGTTCGAGGAAGTTATCAGGGCCCTGAACCGTGTTGGCTATAAGGGCCCGCTCTCAGTAGAGTGGGAGGATTCTGGAATGGAGCGTGAACATGGTGCGGCAGAGGCCTGTGACTTCGTGCGGGCGCTCAGCTTCCCAAAGTCTGACGCAGCTTTCGATTCTGCGTTCTCTGACGACTCTTAGTCCACACCAAGCTCGGACAGGAGTGCTTGCAGGGAATCACTAAGTGAGTTGTGTTCGAGAATGACGCTGCGACAGGCGGCTTCGGCTGCGCGCAGCTGGCGCTCCCGTTCCTCCCAGGTGCTTGCTGTGTCGTTATACATGTTGAAAGTGCCGAGGTAGGTTTCGTAACGATCCAGGGGCACACCCCGTGCATCGAGCGCTTCAAAGCTATCGACGCGAGCCCGCAGAGAATCGAGTCGTGCTCCAAGGCCCACAAGAGCATTTTCGCCAGCGACGATTGATTGCTGACATCGCTCGGCTGTTGTACGGGTTCGGTATAAGCCTGCGCGAAGACGGTCAACTTCCTCAGCCATGCGTTCCTGCTCGATAATACGTCTACCTCCGAGCAAGAGAATGGCACCAGAACTCAAGACCAGTATGGCACCGATCACAGCTTTGACGAGGGAATTCAAGGGATCACTCTTAACTCTTAATGAAGAGTTCGCTGCCCCTCTACCGTGAAGCTGAACATCATGCCCGCGTTCAAATGCTCAGCGATATGACAGTGAAGCATCCACTCACCGGGATTCGACATCTCGACGAGCAGGTCCATGGAAGACCCCACTGGAACGATCGCGGTGTCTTTCCAGACAAGGTTCTGATTCTCGGCTCCGTCCATCGAAGTCACAAGGAAGCGCTGCCCGTGGATATGGATGGGATGATTCATCGGGTGGAACGAGTCGGGTGAATTAAAGACCCGTATCTTGACGAGGTCACCTACCTGAAAATTCCAGTCTATATCACCGTTTTCCGCTCCCGTTTCCTGGTCTTTGAGGATCCAGGTGACTTGATCACCTGTAGAAAGCCAGTTCATGACAGGCATCGCATCGTTCCATTCCATGGGAGGGAAGAAAAGGGTGTCTGCCTCTAGGGAGAGCACGATAGGTAGGGGAAGATCCTGAACCCGAAGAGTCGCTTCGAGCTCGTAGTCCGGTTCACGATTCAAGTGGGGACGGTACGGTTCCAATTCTGCCGCTACCTCGTCGTACGCTCTCAGAGTTCCGAAGCTATTCGAGATTTCGGGGTTAGCTGGCTCGTCAGAAACGGTCACAATCGACAACGTATCAACACGTGGGTAAAACTCGCCCCGGAAGTGGTTAATGGCCTGAATAGTATTTGCGATCACGGTATTTCCCGGCTCTTCAAACCTGACGTCAACCACGTACCGTTCTGCGGGAGCGATCACAACCGACCCGACCCAATCTTCGCGCTCAAAACGCCCAACGTCCGATGCGATGAGCTTCACTCGTGCTTCACCGAATGTGACATTAAACGTCCTGGAATTTGCCACATTGGTGAGGTAGAAACGCACGACCTCCCCCTGCTTAACTGAAAGTCGATGATCGGTATCACCATTAACCATCATCACATTGCCGAAGCGTCCCATCAGCGCGTGCGTTGGTGAACTCGCACCCCAGGGCAGTGCGCCCTGCTCGTCCATAAGGATGTCGTCTAGGATTAAGATCTCTTCCCTATGAGCTGGGCCGTAGTAGTCAGGATTCGGCGAGGTTACTAGAAGATTGCCGAAGAGTCCGAGGTCCTGCTGCACATCCTCTCGGACATGCGGATGATACCAGAACATTCCGGCGTCAGGAACATGGACTTCATATACAAAACTCTCTCCGCGCTGGATCGCTTCCTGTGTTACTTCAGGGACACCATCGAACTGATTGTCGAGGCGTACACCATGCCAATGGATTGTCGTAGGTAATTCGATATCGTTCCGTACGCGCACCACGAGCGTTGCATTCTGTGGGGCTCGGATTAGTGGTCCTGGATACTGACCGTTATAGCCGAACATCACTACCTCGTGGCCATTGAGATTCCGGCGCACGATTGAGACCTGAATATCGAGTGTATCTCCATCAGTCATCTCAACAACCTGGAACGGCTCCGCCTCTGGAAAGCTTGCGGGATCTATGCCTGTGGCAGGTGTAAAGGCTCCCACGACGGGTACGACTCCGGCCAGGCCTGGAAGCATGATCATGTTGGGGTCCATTGGTACTATTCTCCACCCGCCTGCCATGCCCAGCATTTCTGATTGGGCGTGCAGTGGGCTAGCTAGAGCCGTAATCATCAGCACTGCTAGCCAAGCTTCTGCAACTCGTGTCATCGGGACTGAAGTACTCGGCGTCATGTTGGGTTCCCTCAGCGTGGGCGGCAGCTCCGAAGCTTGGAGTTTGCCCTCCAGAGGTGCTAGTTCACGTAGCCGTATGCTGTGCAGTTCTCCTGTTGGAGCGCGCCGTGGCCTACCATCGTGTGCATCATTCCACTACGGGACATTCCGCGGAAGACGATGGGCCCGCTCCACATTAGCTGCTCAGGGTTGTTATCGGGCTCGAGTGTGATGACGACTAGGAACTTGTTCCACGTGACTCTGCCTGACGCCTTGAGGTTTTCGTCGAGCGAGCCTATACGCTCGACCCTGTCTATCTCTGTCGTCGTGACCCAGGCCACGAGCTGACCTTCAGGCGGGGTTTTCATTCGCTCGAGAGAGACATGAACTAAGTACTCGTAGCTGCCATCCGGTGTGATCGCCACGGAAAATGGTGAGTTTCCCGCGACGGAGAGTTCAGCC
>DCAD01000057.1:145558-159438 GCA_002311875.1 Gemmatimonadales bacterium UBA1142
CCCCCCCCCCCCCCCGCCAAAAAGCCGGTACCAGGAATGTTCTTGGTCGTTACCAATTCGACTGAGTAGTACTCCGGTCCTTCCACCGAGCAGTATCCGTGTCGTGCCACTTGGACATTGGAGTTGGCTGCAAGGGGCAGCGCTAAGGAAAACAGAATGGCTTGGGTCACCATGAGTCTAGGGCAGTATCGAGTATATTTGTTTAAAACCTCTGAACGTTAGCTACCGGTCGCTGATTGGACGTGTGATGACTGGCCGGTCCCAGTCCTGAGCTGAGGAGATATTCGGGTAGCCCCAGTCCTCCCCATTCCAACCCTGGAACCCATCCATACTGAAAGTCCAGAAACCGGTAGACATGTCGCTGATTACGACGAGGCCATCTTCATTTCGCACGTCGACACCGAATGCGCCGTTGAACATTGCTGGGCGATCGGTACTCGGTGCCCCGATGTACGTGTCGTAATAGCCAACCGTGACAGGATTTTCGGGATCCTGAAGGTTAAAGATCTGAAGGCCATCCAGATATCCAGAAACAAACACGTACGGCCATCGAACCTCGTGGTTGTGTACTAGATTGCGCCAATCAGCCGTGAAGGCTGAGATCGGTGATCGGATGTTCGTAACTTCGCCTTCCAGAGCGGGTTGCAGATCGAAGATTCTGAGTGGCGCATACTGGTATTCACTTTCTGCGATCACATAACGTCCGTCAGCGCTCGGCGTGAAGGTGTGACCATACTGGATTCCGCTGATACCGGTCAGCGTAATACGGAGTTGGGGGTCCTGCAGGTTCGAAACGTCGTAGATGTAATATCCGCCTGTCCCTCCACCATAGAACCGATCCTCTCCGGTATCGGGATGATATCCTACGTAGAAGTCATGGTACCCGCGGCCGCCGCCTCTACCGAGTGCACCCTCGGGCACGGGCACCATACCGACGCGTGCATTCTCAATATCTCCCTCTACGACCATCCCGAGGTCGTAGATGAGCGCACCTGGCGCGCGAGCAGTCGTGAACAGATAAACTCGACCATTCGAGTGTTTGTAGATGAAAATGTTGTGGAACCCGCCGGGCATCTCTGGTTCACGGATGCGCGCGGCTTCCCGCACGGTAGAGGGATCGGGTAGCCCAGTCACATCGAGAATAACAGCGCCGAGGTCACTGTTCGGCCCCCCCTGTCCGAACTGGAGCGACTGCACCACATAGTAGCGGTCATTCCACTTAAAGTGCTTCACATCCATGCCGCCCGTGCCCTGATGGAGATCCTGGTTCTCAATCCTCCACTCGTACAGTAGCTCAGGTCTTTCCGGATCTTCGATACTTATGATGTCCGTGCCCCTGGGGCCCTCGAAGCCGTAAACCATCCTGGCCACGTATGCGAATGGTCGGTGCATTTCCTGCTCGATGTCCATGTCAGCGACGGAGAGCCGGGGGCCGAGCGGGAGGTGGCCGAGCACCTTCATATTGTCGCTACCCCGCTTGAGTGGAGTCCAGGGCACGTTCTGAGCCGCCCCAGAGGAGACAACCGTTGCGGTTGCGACAACGGTGGCGAGGGCGAGCCTACGGTATTGGATAGCCTGCATGAAACACCTCTTTACTGTTTGATGATATGCTAAAGTTGAGCACTGTCGGAGTGGGTCGGCAAGGCGGACCTACCTCCGATCCATCCACCACTCGTCTTTCAGGATTGTAACACTCCGCTCCTGCTCCTGACCGTCTACGGACATGACGACCAAGTATCGGCCTTCAGGTGCTGAGCTGTACGCGTAACGAACATTGTCCCGTGATGGTCCACCTCGCCCACCGCCTCCGCCTCGCCCGCCACGTCCACCTTGCCCACCACCACCCTCACGGAGCCGGTCCTGCTCCGTTGCACTCCGCTCGATGCGCTTCTCCATGCTCCATAAGACCCGATGGATGCCTGCTTCACCGGCACCCCTGATTTCAGCGATAGGAAGCGAGTTCTGGTATACGGTGAATGTCACTGAATCGGAGGATTCGCGTGAGAGGTAATAGTACATCGCAACCCCCTCAGGCTCACTCTCCCCGTTGAAGTTGGACGACGAGTAGTTCGTCAAGTCTGGGCTGACCCAACGGACTCTGGGCTCTGGTTCAAAAAAGTGAGCGCCCTTAGCGAGGACCCCCGGGGTGAGTTCCGCAAGCGTGCTGATATCACTGATGAAGATTCCACGGCCATGGGTTGCCACGACTAGGTCATTTTCCCTCGGGTGGATCTTCATGTCATGTACGGGTGTGGTCGGCATATCAAGCTTCATGCTTGTCCAACTTCCCCCACCATCGATCGAGACCCAGACCTGGAATTCAGTGCCTACGAACAAGAGATCGGGGTTCGTATGATGTTCCCGGATCACGTTGATTGGTCCTGAGGGTAAATTCGATGAGATGTCTGTCCATGATTCTCCGAAGTCAGTCGTCTTGTATACAAAGGGGCGGAAGTCGTCACGCCGGTAACCCGTATATGAGACGTAGGCGGTACCAAGAGCGTGGTGTGATGCTTCGACCCGGCTCACCCAGTACTCGGGGTTATTCGGGATATTGTCATTCAGAAGTTCCCAAGTTAGTCCATCATCTTGGGTCACATGGACGTTGCCATCATCTGTACCAACCCAGAGCAATCCGGGCTTGAGAGGAGATTCATCGAGTGACGTGATGGTTGCATATTGGATGTTGCCATCCCCCCCTTTTCCGGTTGTTAACGTTGCGGAATCGGCCTTGGTGAGGTCCTCGCTGATGACGTCCCAACTCTCACCCCGAAAGGCCGATCGCATAACCTTGTTTCCAGCGTGATAGATAACGTCGCAGTCATGGGTAGAGACGACGATCGGGGCGTTCCAGTTATAGCGCATGTCAGGGTCATCGTAGCGGATGCCCTTACGATCACCGGTCCACAGGTCGAGCCGGCTAATCGGCCCAAACTGGGATTCATTGTAGAGGAAGCGGTTATTACACGTGTCGAACTCGTTGTACATGCCATCACCACCACCCACCCGGTCCCACATTTCAAAGTAAATCGGCTCTCCGGACGGGTTTGTACTGTAGGCCATGTGTGAGCCGTTGTCCTGTAGGCCACCGGCTACCCGGTACGGGTGAGACATATCGATGCCAACCGCATAGAACTGGGCTAACGACTGAAAGTCGGGGTGGTACCAGTTCTCTCCACCGTCGTAGGTGATCCCCAGGCCATGGTCATAGCCGAGGATCATGTGGTTGGAGTTATCAGAGTTGATCCAAAGAGCATGATCATCGCCTCCGAAGCCGAGTGGGCGGCTCTCCCACGTCTCTCCACTGTTACTCGTGCCCCAGGATCGAGCAGAGAGTACATGGACGACGCTCGCGTCATTGGGATCTACGATGATTTGTCCGTAGTAATAAGCAGGTCCACCACCGATAGATTGTCCGTCGGGACTCACTTTTTCCCATGTGATTCCGGCGTCGTCCGATCGGTAAACTTCACCCCCGATCATTCCGCGGCTGGACTTGTGATCGAGAAGTTCCTGTTGGCGCTCCTCTTCGGGCATGTCGTTTTTGTTGGCGTTCTCGATTGTTACGTAGACGATACTAGGGTCGCGTTCGTAAACGTCGACACCTATCCGTCCTAGCATCCCCTCGGGCAGGCCAGCTCCTAGTTGTATCCAACTGTCAC
Source organism: Gemmatimonadales bacterium UBA1142 (assembly GCA_002311875.1). Classification (GTDB taxonomy): domain Bacteria; phylum Gemmatimonadota; class Gemmatimonadetes; order Longimicrobiales; family Gaopeijiaceae; genus UBA1142. Next base: position 149,221 of record DCAD01000057.1, read on the forward strand.
CACCGTCTGTTGTCTTATAGAGACGGCTTCCGGGACCCCCGAGATCGAATGTGAACGGGAGACGTACCTTGTCGTAGCTAGCTGCGTAAAGGGTCTGGGTGTCGGTGGGGTCCATGACGACATCCACGATACCGATACGGCGTCCCTCGATCTCTGGCCCTAGGATTCGGGTCCAACTCCCCCCCCCATTGGTTGTCTTGTAGAGCCCACGCTCCTCGTTCTCCGAGTACAGGTGCCCCAACGCAGCAACGTAGACGATGTCCGGATTCGATGGGTGAACTACGATTCGCCCAATATGATGGGACTCGGGCAGCCCTTGGTATGTCCAAGATTCGCCAGCGTCTATTGATTTATAGATACCGTCACCCCAGTAGCTGCTTCTCGAGTTGTTTGCTTCGCCGGAGCCCAGATAAAGGACATCTGGGTCGGATGGTGCCAGGGCAATCGCGCCAATCGAGAAAACGTCCTGCTCTGTGAACAGTACGTCGAACGTGATCCCGTTGTTTTCTGTCTTCCAGAGTCCTCCAGAGGCAGTGGCGATATAGAATGTGTATGGACGCTGCATCGGCACTGCGATATCAACGAAGCGTCCACTCTGCCGAGTTGGGCCGATCTCTCGGTACTCAAGGTTTGACAGAAGCGCGTGATCAAGCCCTTGTGCGGTCAGATTTTGGCTCGACCATGGTCCTGCACAGACAATGAGGAAAAGTGCAGATAGGGTAAGCTTGACTCTGTAGGGCTGCATTCGATTGACTCCAGTGGTATACCTGCGACTGACTTGTGGCTGGGGATCGGAGCGTAGAGAGGAGAGCGGATCACGGCAAGTGTATCGAAAAGCTTGCCTCGAACGCCTGGCTGTGGTCTACTATGGCCGGTCGCAAGACAGACAAGCGACACCGGACTATAGGAGATGAGCCCGTGTCTACGGTGGATCTGGACGTACCTGACATCGGGGATCCGATGCTCGAAGGCCAAATTGCCCTCGATCTTACCCTGATCCGGTGGGTGCTCCGGCTTGGGTTAGGGCTCTTTGTGGTGTGGATTATAGCAATGATACTCCTACCGTAATTCTAGCCGGCGGTAAAACATGGAGTGGTGGCCCGCACCTGTCTTGGTGTGGGCCACTCTTTCCTGGCCTCCACTGATCGTTGCCAGATAGGCGAGGTCATGAACTCAGCAAGGGCTTGAGTTGCAAGGAGCCGAGGGGAGCCAGCACGAAGAACTCAAACGCGACACTCCACGCAAGCTCCTAACAAAGATGATCTAAGGTCCAGCGGTTAGTGTTCAGTCTCTAGGAAGTCCTTCCAGCAGACCTTCCAAGGGTTCCTCTCGCGCTCCATTCTCGTCGCAGACTGCGAACATCGATTCCGAGGTGCCATACATAGCCACTCCTGCATAGTCGCCTTGCTTATTCAAAATGAAGAATCGGAGATCGAAATTCGGGAAACCCCGGGTGTTGAGGAGTCGCGACTCGATTGTATTGTCTCTCACACGGGCTAGAGCGGCCATGCCCGCATCCTTAGGAGACATTCCTTGACGCATGAGTTCCACGATTAAGAACGAGGCACAGTTGTAGAGATTAGCCTCTCCGCGACCTGTCGAGCCGCAAGCGCCTACGTCATTGTCCACATACTGACCCGCACCGAGAATCGGTGAATCTCCCGCCCGCCCAGGAATTTTCCAGGACAGGCCACTTGTTGTGGTGACCCCACAGATTTCTCCGTCTGGTGAGAGGCCTTCAAGGCTTGTCGTCCCCCAAAAGGAGTGCTCGGGGATAAGATTGTCGTCTACCATTGATAGCCCTGCCTCAAGCGACGCGCTGTAGAAGTCTTGGATCCTGGTTTCATAGGAGGGGTCGGTATTAATCGTGTTCCCGTTCTGTTCCGGGGGCCGGCTTCTTCGGACCCGATCTTTGGGGTCGAGCCAATGGCTGGGGTCAACTCGTCGCCGCCACTCAAGCCAAAGCGCCCGGGACTCCTCGGTGTTGAGGTCGTCGTGGATCTCGAATCCAAGAGAACGCGCGAAATCCTGAGCCCCCTGACCCACGATCAAGTGGTGGTCAGTGAGTTCGGCTACTGCTTTTGCAATGAGTGAAGGAGTTTTGACACCCTCTATACCTGCCACCCCTCCAGCCCACTTTTTGGGACCGTGCATAAGGCATGAGTCGAGCTGGACAACTCCGTCGGCGTTAGGAAGTCCGCCATAGCCTATCCCACGTTCAGCGGGATCGAGTTCTGGGATGTTCACTCCTGCAACGATTGCATCAAGAACGTCCTCTCCGGTACTGATCCCCCGGAAAGCTCGCACGATCGCGCTCTCTGGACCGCCGTTGGTGAATCGAATGCTGCTCACGTCGGCGACACAGAGCGGGCGGGCACGGTGTGTGTGGACAGCTGGGGCGAAATGCTTTCCTCTGTCTAGTAACGCGGGGCGACCACTAAGGGCCACAGGAGTCGCTGCTACTGCAACTCCCTTTGCGGTTGTCTTTACGAAATCTCGTCTGTCCATGGGATCCTTCAGCTGGTGGTCATGATTGATCGATATTCTGGTATTGGCCGTCCGCGAGCTGCGTCAGAGGGGACATAATCCTCTCATCCCTCCAGTGGCGGAGCGGTCTTCGGTGGTCGTCGGTGATTCGTGGCCTGCTCGTATGTGTACGCGATGCGGATTAGCAAGGGTTCCGACCAGGCGTCCCCGTAGATTTGAAGGCCGGCAGGGAGCGTATCGTCCCAGACAAAACCCATGGGGACCGTGATCGCCGGGAAGCCAGTCGGAGGTGACAGGATTGGACTATTGTTGCCATGCGGGTTTGAGAGATCTCCAACAAGGCGGGGTGGATTGTTCCAAGTTGGATATACCAAAGCCTCGACGTTGTACTCGGCCATCGCAGCCCGGACACCTTCACGTAGAAGTTCCTCATTCTTGCACGCCTGAATACAGCTTTCATTGGTGTCTGTAGTGCCCTCGAATTGGAGAAAATTCCGAACTCGAGGCATCACCGTCACGTGCACGCGTCCACCCTCCTCGATCTCCTGAAGGCAGTGCACTGGGGGGTTAGGGACGCTAGCGAGGTAGGTGTCGATATCGTACCGAAAGCACGAGCACCCCGGGCCCCGCCTCAGGCTATCGAGGTTAGGGATCAAAAAATCGCCCGTGACTATCGCTCCAGCACGCCTGAGATCTTCTATCGCTTCCGTGAAGCGGATCAGCATCTCAGGATCGGCGGTTTCGGTGAAGGCGAGCTCGGCGAGGTTCGACTTGGCAAGCACAATTGCTCCTGCCTCCCGAATGTTCCGGACCTGGTAAGCGTCATCCGCCGGCATCGATCCTTCAAGCGAAGCCGAGCCGCCGGTCATTGGCATGTCCCAAGTGTCGTAGTTGTCCTTGACGATGAACGGAATACCATGCAGTGGTCCTGTGGGCGCCCCTGTGCGTTGCAACGCCGTGTCGAGTTCATCTGCCCTCGCAAGCGCTCGGGGATTAGTCATGATGATCGCGTTAAACGCCGGACCCCTCTTATCGAACGCGTTGATCCGGTCCAAGTATGCCACTACCAGCTCTCGTGACGTGAGGGTCCCCGCGAGCATGGCTTGATGTGCTTCTCTGATTGTGAGTTCAATCAACTCGATGTTGCCTACGGGCTGAGTTACGGCAGGCCATGGCGAGAGGAGTAGAGCAGTTATTAGTGCAGCGAACAGCCTCCAGGCCGCTCCCGGTCGGATGCAACGTGCGTCTGCGGGCACGGACGACAAATTCTTCATGGTAGTGCATTCTTTTCGATGAGCTGCTTCGCGCGTGACCAGATGCGGTCGAACATTTCCTCTGTGAGCTTACCGGTAAACGTGTTTTGCTGACTCGGATGAAATGAGGCGAGCACTGTCAGGTCTCCGCTTGGCACTTCAGTTCCGTGGCTGAAACCAGGACGTGGCCTGGGCACTGAAAAACCTCGGTCACAAAGAATCCGTAGTGTTTGTAAGTACGCGAAGCTGCCCAGAGTGACGATCACGCGCAGCGAGTGAACAAGGTCGAGCTCTTGCTCCAACCAGCTCCGGCAAGCTTCTCGCTCGGCAGGATTAGGTTTGTTCGCCGGTGGTGCGCATCGCACGGTGGCAGTAATCAGAACATCCTTCAGTTCTAGTCCATCATCGCGTGACATCGATCCCGGTTGGTTCGCAAAGCCGAACTTGTGGAGTGCGCGGTAAAGCCAATCACCGGATCGATCTCCCGTGAACATCCTACCTGTACGGTTTGCCCCATGGGCTGCAGGTGCGAGCCCCACAACCAGGATACGCCCGCTTGGGTCACCAAATGACGGTACAGGTCGCCCCCAATAGTCGTGCTGGCGGAACGCTGCACGTTTTTCTTGTGCGACCTGCTCACGCCACTTTACGAGTCTGGGACAGCGTCTGCACATCGTGACACTTGTCTGAAGTTTGTTGAATGCGGATACGCTCATCCGTCTTTCCCCTGCCTCTTCAGTGTTTGTCCAGTTCTGTTGCCGGTCGGAGCGAAAATCTGGGGATCGGTGAAGCTTGGCAGGTCAACATAAACCTAGAACTGCCTAGGACGGCACCGGAGTCGGGACTTCGATGGACGCCGGATCACCGACCCGGATAAGGCCTCCTTTGATGACCACACCGTGAGCGCCACCATACCAGTCGGGATCCAGCGCATCACGTAGTCCCTGACACTGCTCGTCCATTAGCTCGCACGGACGGGTTTCACCCCTGAGGAGGATCTGGGCTTCACCAACTATCAGTGCATGACCCCCCATCTTTTCGAGCTGAATGCCGCTCACCATAATGTTTGCTCTTCGCATCCTAGGTTCGGCATTAGGGAGCAACTCTTTGATCCTGTCAAATATTTCTTTCTCAATTACAGTGACATGCCTGGTCGCACCGAAATTAGCGTCACCTTCAAGGCCTTCATCCGCTACTGCTCGCACCTGTTCGACCGAATCCATGACCCCTCTATGGGATCTTTTCTTCCAGATCGCTTCGACCCTGCTATTCATTATGTCTCCTACTAAATGGACCTTTGGTCTCCTGGGTACCGGGACACAACCCTGGGGCACTCAGCAGTTCGCTTCTGCTAAGTGAGCCGCCGCTCGGATGGGTAGTCCACAATGTTTTCCCACTCCGATGCGTCGGATCGTGCCACCACTGCGACCACCGGTTCGGTATCGCTCAGGTTGATCACCTCGTGTGGCACCCCTGGTTTGAGAAAGACGAAATCTCCGGCTTTGTTGTCCATCGATTTCTCTAAGTTCTCCCCGTATTCGTGGCGCACCCGGCCCTCGAGGATATAGAGCATAACCTCAAAGTCGATGTGGATGTGCGCATATGCGACCGCGCCAGGAGGGACTGTCGCCACGTTCATGGAGAGCCATCTGGAACCGACGTTTGTTGCTGAAATACCAGTCTTGTACCGGATGCCATTCCAGCCTCGATTAGTTTCAGGGTTCCGAACGCAGAGAATCCCACCGCCGTCTTCCGCGGTCCTACTCAGTTCTTGGGCCATCACTTTGTGTCTTGTCATCGAATCGTGGTCTCGAACTCTTCCGCTGTGCTACTGAGCCTTGTCGACAGACTCTTAGTGTGATTGATCTGACGTACAGCTCAGTCATCGTGGTTTAGTTCGTACTGCCGTTGTGTGTACTCCCTCTCCTTACCCTGCACTCTGTCACGTTTCCGAGCAGCTCTCATGCTGCGCTCTTTTCTGGCTTCAGAGTGCACACTCGGCATAGAAAGCAGTTGCTCCAAATCCTTTCCCTTACACGATGGGCAATCCGGTATCTCTAACTCCTTTCGAACTAAGCCCTCGAATTCGTGGCCACACTTGCAGCAGAGATAGTCGTAAATCGGCATGAATCAACTCAAGATTTGGTGAATGTCAGCATCTCGTGGGTAACCTCTTTCGCTCAACCGACAATACTCATGAAGATGATGCACGCAACCTATGTGCTATTGGACTGCGCGAACCTCTAAGCTTGTACTTCGTACTGGATGGCCCCTCACTTATTCATTCATTCCCGATTGGGCTCGCACGTAGCGTGCTGCTTCTTCATGTGTGGCGAACCAGACATCACCTCGTGCCTTGATATGCTCAATGAGTCCTTCCAGGGCGATAATCCGTGAGCGATGGCCAGATATATGTGGGTGCATCGTGAGGAGGAACATGGTTCCCTCTTCCCATGCCTTATCAAATTCATCAATCCAGACCTGCATTACTTCCCGCGGAGGACTGTAGGAGTCGCCTCTGGGGTTGAAGAGCGGTGCGTCATCTAGGATCCATTCAACAGGTAACTCTACAAGGTTGGTTGGTTCACCGTTATGTAGGAGTTCGTAAGGACGGTCATCGGCCATGAGTGAACTCTCGTATACAAAGCCTAGACGCCGGACTATATCGAGCGTGTTGGGGCTGAAATTCCAGGAGGGTGCGCGATACCCTACGGGTCTCTCTCCTGTGAGTTCGGTCATCGCATCTACTGCTGCAAGCAGTAGTCGTTCCTCGGTTTCCATGTCGAGTTCAGAATTTCTTTCGTGTATCCAACCGTGGACGGCGATTTCATGGATTCCGGAAGCTTGGATCAAGGCAGCCTGTGAAGGTGCGAGCTTGAGGCTCCATGCAGGAAAGAAGAAGGTGGACGGGATATTCTCCTGGTTCATGAGTTCAACTACACGGGGTAGTGCGACCCGCGACCCGTACTCTCCCTGAGAAAGTGGTCCGGCGCTGACGCTGCCATCCCTCAGGCCCTGGACCGTCTCGTTGTCCACGTCAAAAGAGAAGAGAACGGCAACCTGAGTTTCGCCGGGCCAGCTCTCAGGGGTGAGGTCACGACCAGCCCTTACCTGGTTGACTGCATCACGAACTTCGGACTCGGTCCAGTCCCAGGGAGGTGTTCCGGCTTGTTCGTTTGACTGCGACGGTTCCTGACATGCAAAGAGCAGAAATGAGGTTGTGGCAGCCAGCAAGATACGGGTCATCGGATGCTCCATTAGAGAATTACTCAGCCTACCTAGCTTAGAGAATTGAGGCCAGAAGCCTTCTGATACTTCTTTACAACGATTCTCTACATGAAACAGGCCCAGGCAATTCTCGAGTACTGCGCTGGGCAATGTTACGCATCGTTCGGAATCCTCATGGTCCCACTGCTCACCAAGACGGCTCTGCCTCCGACACGAACTGCGGATGTAGCACCGGATGACCTGTCTACCTCCACATAGATGAGGCTGGGGCGACCCATCTCGATGCCCTGCTCAACAGTCCAGGACAGTGAGCCCTCCTCACAGCCATCTACCGCCGACAGGTAGCCCCCCAGGGCCGCTGCTGCAGAGCCAGTCGCTGGGTCTTCGTCAACGCCTGACCCCGGTGCGAACATTCGGACTCGGATGTCAGCCCTGTCCCCTTCAGCCTCCATGCACACGACGTATACATGGTGCGCCCAACTGTCTGCGATCATTGTCTTCCAGAGTGTCATGTCGAGTGAGGCTCTGCGCACTGCTTCGATCGTTCGGACTGGAACTACATGGTAGGCTAGACCGCACGAGACCATTTCCGGAGAAAGCCCTTCCGGGCAGACATCCTGAGGGTCGAGTCCGACCATACGAGCCAAATCTTTGCAGGAGTGGGGTGATGGACGATGCTCAGGGAGAATGGCGGTTGTGAAGCGTCCGAATACAGGCTCCCCGTCTTCGAATTGCACGTCGACAGGAACTGGTCCGATGTTTTCTTCAAGGATGATGGTGAGTCCCGGGCGTCCCATTTCACTGACTCCTGACTCCCCGACGAGTTGTTGATGAGCAATGAAGATTGCTGTGCCCACAGTCGGGTGTCCCGCAAAGGGCACCTCTACATTTGGTGTAAAAATACGCACCCGTGCCGTTCCCTGGTCAGTCTCCGGTGGCCCGAGAAAAACCGTCTCTGATAGGTTCATCTCTCTCGCAATCCGTTGCATGAGGTCAGTCGGAAGGTGGATCGCGTTTGGAAATAAGCCGAGCGGATTCCCGCCAAAGGTGCTCTCCGTAAAGACGTCGAGAGTGTGGAAGGGGAGTTCCATGTAGCTCAAGCTTCGTTTCCTCCGTTCCGGTCGGTTGCCAGTGGGTGTGTATGAAGTCGCAACCTGTGTGGTTGTTCCCTCAGCTGCCAACGGAAAAAAAGGGTTACTTCCTTACTGATGTGACTGAGATTTTGCGATAAGTTGAGGATCACGATCTTCGAGTCCATAGTCGAGCATTAGGAGCGAGGTCTTTTCGGTGCCGCTTGCTTAAGGTGTCGAGAATTCAGATATGACCAAAGATCCGCATTTCCAGGCCCTTGAGAACATGTATCTGGATGCACCTATCAATGCTTTTTACGACCCAAGGATTGAGGTGTCAGAAGCCGAGGCGATCGTCGAGATTGAGGTATCGAAGAAACTATTTCACTCGAATGCGGTGCATGGTTCTGTTTACTTCAAGATGCTTGATGACGCAGCATTTTTCGCTGCTAGTTCACTGGAAAAAGAGGTATTCCTACTCACGACTTCATTCACAACGTATCTCACCAGGCCAGTTTCATCTGGTATACTTCGGTCAGTTGGTCGAGTGGTTAATCAAAACAAATCTCAACTTATTGCTGAGGCGGTCGTGTACGATTCCCAGGGTAAGGAAGTCGGGCGTGGAAGTGGGATATTCGTGAGGGGCAGGGTGCCGTTACGCGAAGTACCGGGCTATACCGCGTAATCGATAAGCTGAGACACTGCTAGCAATCGTTTATAGTTCAAAGACGGGTGCTTGGAGACTCAAGAGATCCCAAACGGAGATTCCATGATGCTAAAGACTTTTTCGTCCCTGGTTCTGAGACTCTGCAGGATCAGTGGATTGTCTGCCAAGCTCATAGCCGTTGCTGTGATGATGCTTTGTGTGGGGGATATAGCGGAGGCTCAACTCCAGACGATCGGTAGTATTGAGCGGATTGATTCTCGGTTGGATCTGATTGTGTCCTCAGATGAGCAAATGGAGGTGCTAGCCGAAGGCCATGAGTGGACTGAAGGACCTGTGTGGGTTCCGGCCCTTGAGGGTGTCCTCTACTCCGATATCCCGAACAATGCGATCTACCTTTGGCGGGAAGGGGGGACGTCTTCCCTATGGCTCCAACCGTCTGGTTACACCGGTGAAACACCTCGGGGAGGTGAAAGCGGGTCTAATGGATTAGTCTTGGACAGAGAGGGTCGGCTGTTATTGGCGCAGCACGGTGACCGTCGCATTGCCCGACTTGATGCGTCTTGGGATGCGCCCGAAGCCAAATTTGAAACATTAGTTAGAGAATTCGAGGGCAAGCGCTTCAATTCGCCCAATGATATAGCAGTGAACGCAAACGGTGACCTGTACTTCACTGATCCGCCATACGGGCTGGAACAGGGCATCGAGGATCCAGCTAAAGAACTCGATGTGCATGGGGTATATCGGCTGAGAACTGACGGCTCTTTGGGTCGAATCATCTCCGATCTCCCTCGCCCAAACGGCATCGCTTTTTCACCAGATGAAGCTACGCTTTACGTCTCTAACTCTGGGCTGCCCTCGGTTATTATGGCATACGGCGTCACCCCTTCTGGCGATCTCGGTGACGGACGGGTCTTCTACCGATCTTGGGGGGATGGGCTCGCGGTTGATCAGCAGGGCAATGTTTACGTAGCAGGACCGGATAATGGCGTCTTAATCATCAGTCCAGATGGAGAACTTCTGGGTTCCTTGAACACGACCCAAAGAACGTCCAATTGCGCATTTGGAGACGACGGCTATACGCTCTACATCACATCGGACATGCACCTGCTCCGAATCCGCTTGAATGTGAAGGGCGTGGGATTCTGAAGCCCTGTCGAGTGGCTAGGAACCGTGTTCACCTCATCGTTGCCGAGTGACCGTGATCACCGATCAAGGATTCATTAGGAGTACATATCGGTGAGAATCGTATCGCTCCTTCCCAGCGCGACTGAGATGGTTCATGCGCTCGGGCTTGGGCATGCACTGGTTGGGGTGACGCACGAATGTGATTTCCCTCCCGGAGTAGAAGAGCTCCCCCACCTTACTCGAACCCTACTCCCAGAAGGGGCTAGCAGTTCGGAGATTGATACACTCGTCAGAGAACGATTGAAGACCGATGGAGCGCTCTACAGGCTAGATCTAGAGGAACTAAGCAATCTTGAGCCGGACTTAATTGTTACCCAAGCTCTTTGTG
>DCAD01000057.1:159498-171185 GCA_002311875.1 Gemmatimonadales bacterium UBA1142
ACACCAGCTATCCTCAACCTCGAGCCTGAAAACCTCGCTGAAGTTTTCGATGCGCTTCGTCAACTTGGTTCAGTAACCGGGATCGCTGATCATGCCGAGGATGTTATCGGAGTTCTGACAGAGCGAGTCGATGCGGTAGTATCACGATCTCAAACGGTCCGGAAACGCCCGAAAGTAGCCCTGCTTGAGTGGCTCGATCCTCCTTTTTCCTGTGGCCACTGGACTCCAGAATTGGTTGAGATAGCTGGTGGGATCGAAGGGCTAGGCGAAGCTGGCCAACCTTCGCGGACACTCGATTGGGTGGAAGTGATGGCCTGGAAACCCGAAGTCATTTTCATCGCTTGCTGTGGATTTGATCTTCCGCGCACCCTGGAAGAGGTCTCCAGCTTGTCGAGTGTCTCGTGTTGGCCAGAATTACCAGCTGTGCAGTCTGGTCGTGTATACGTGACTGACGGATCTCAGTTTTTTAGCCGCCCAGGACCCCGACTTGTAGACAGTCTTGAGATCTTAGCACATGCGTTACATCCGGATGTTCACCCGCTCCCACCAGGATTATCTCAGGCTCTAACCCAACTGAGTCTTCTCCCTAGTTACTGAGGCAAGCTCAGCGCGACTAGGCGACCCGGACGCCCAACCTGCAGCACGACAAACTGGATGCCTTCGTGCATGTAGGTCATCATCCCGTACTGGCCTGGCGAAGGGATCTCGATTTCGCCGATATGCTCTCCAGTAAGCTTATTATAGGCATTGAGCACTGCTGGCCCCGACGACCCCTCAGTTGCATAAAGAAGGTCTCCGGCCACCATCTGGATTGAGCTTGCGCCACTCCCGGTTCTTGAGAGGTCGACACCCTCGAGTGCCGGGTGATCCATCACCGCTTGTGGAGTATCTCCGACGGGCACCCACCAGAGTCTCTCGCCTGTATTCATGTCGAACGCAGAGAGGCGACTGTACGGAGGTTTGTGGAGTGGTAGACCCTGAACGGTTCCCATGCCACCTCCTGGTCCAGCTACCCACTGAGACAGGGTTGTTCCCGTGGTAGCCAGGGCACCTGGATCGTCGGCTTCGATTCCCGGGATGATCATTCCACCCCCACACCGACGTCCAGAGGCTACGTAAAGGATGCCCGTTGTCGGGTCAAGTGTTGCAGGATTCGTGATATTCAAGCCCCCGTAACAACGGATGTTGCCCACGACTCCGGTATTGTGGTCAGCGTAGAGCCGGGGGAGGAACAAGCCGCCGACGTTATATCTTCCGACGATCTCCATAGCCTCTGAATGCAATTCGGGTGTGAAGTCGATGATATCTGCCTCTGGAAGCCCGAGGGGCTCCATTGGTTCTGGCCGGGTAGGAAATGGTTGCGTTGGTGCGGTCCAGTTTCCAGGAACTACGGTCTGCTCGACGGGCCGCTCCTCGATCGGCCAGATCGGTTCACCTGTCTCCCGGTCAAAGGCGAAGATTAGCCCAGTTTTGGTCGTTTGGATCACTGCCGGTATCCCCTGTCCGTTTACCTGCAGGTCGGTAATGATTGGAACATTGGGGATATCGTAATTCCATTGGTCATTGTGAACGGTTTGGAAGTGCCATACGCGCTCACCAGTCGTCACGTCCAGTGCGATCACGCTTGTCCCGAAAAGGTTGTTGCCGGGCCTGAATCCCCCGAAGTAATCGATTGTCGGCGGGTTCGTCGGGATGTAGACAATCCCACGCTCACGATCTGCAGACATCGGTGCCCACGAAGAAACGTCACCCGTGTATTGCCACGCATCGTTTTCCCAGGTGTCGTGACCGAATTCGCCCGGACGGGGGATGACGTGGAACTTCCACCTGAAGTCTCCACTGTCAGCATCGTAGGCGAGAATGTCACCAGGGACGTTCTCGACTCGTGTCTGGTTGTAGCCCTGCTCGGCTGAGTTGCCGACTACGACGGTTCCATTCACTACAATCGGAGGTGACGACGCAGTGATGAACCCTAGCTCTCTCGGGATTCCATAGTCGGGATCGTACGGCTGATTCCATTCCTCCCACGGGCCCCAGTCTCTTAGTAAATCTGGAAGAAGGTCGACGACTCCTGTCTCGGGAAATCCCTCGATCGCCACGGGAGCACCGAAATTTTCTATATGTCGGCCCGTCTTGGGATCCAGAGCGTGCAGGAAGAAGGCAGGGGAAGTGTAGTAGATGACCCCACGACCGTCGCGCTCTCCATACGCTACTCCTTTACCGTAGTTCTGCCGCATAGAGCGCTCCCAACGGGTGGTATTGGGTTCGCGATATGTCCAGAGCGTCTCACCCGTGTTCGGGTCGATTGCTACGACGGTGCGGCGCTGGCCTGCCACCGTGTAAAGAATGCCGTCGATATACGTAGGGGTGGACTTCATCTGGTAGTCGACTTCAGGCCCAAAGTTGTTGGCTTGCCAGGTCCATGCCACCTCTAAATTGACAAAGTTAGATGAGTCAATTTGGTCAACCGGTGAGTAGCGTGTGCCCCAAGAGTCCGCGCTCTGATAGCGCCATTCTCCATAAGGCGTACCGCGGTCCTGTGCTTGGCTTAGCGATGGCTGGGCCATCATCAGCGCGAGAGCTAGGAGAGTGACTCGCTGGAGTTGGGAGCGTCCATGGTTCGACCAAAACATGCTTTCCTCCGGATGCTGAGTTGCCACAACGGTGGTGGGGGTGGCAGAGCGCATGGTAGTGCAGTGGTTGCTCCTCAGCCAGGGTACTTTGGGGTCATCGGATAACATGCAAACCCCAGGCATCGTCGACTTCGTGATCAGTCTAGAGCCTCGCGAATCTGAACGACGTTCCACAGTTTGATCGATTAGTTCCGAAATCGTCGATGGAGCTTAGTGAGGATGAGGAGAATGAACGGACTACAGAGACTACTGGTCTTTTCCATTACACCCCTAGTCCCGGTTTTCTTGACGGGTTGCGGCTCTGGGTTGGACACAGAGGGCACCTCCGACCTTGGGAACGAAGGGATTCCGTCTTTCGAGGTTGACCCCAGCTGGCCACTTGATATGCCCAACGACTGGATTATGGGTTCAGTCACGGCGGTGTTTGTCGATGCAACGGACCACATCTGGGTCACACATCTGCCGGAAACGTTGACCCCGGAAGAGACATCAGCGGTACAGGACCCGCCTATCGGTATGTGCTGTGTCCCGGCTCCTGTAGTCATTGAATTCGATGGCAACGGAGGGGTTGTTCAAGCATGGGGCGATCCTGCGACACAGGATGTATCAGAGTTTCCACGAAATGCGCATGGGCTTTTCGTGGACCACAACGACTTCGTCTGGATCGGGAGTTACCAACATCACCGGGTGATGAAATTCACACGAGGTGGCGATCTCCTAATGACGATCGGTGAATACAATGTGAATGGAGGGAGCAACGACCCGAATCTCCTCGGGGGACCCGCAGGTATCTGGGTTGACCCAAGCACTAATGAGGTCTTTATCGCTGACGGCTACCGGAATCGACGGGTGATCGTCTTCGACGGAGCAACGGGTGGATATCTTCGACACTGGGGTGCCTACGGGCAGCCCCCAGATGATGAATATCGAGCTGGCGATCGTGGTCCGGATGGGCCTCCTCCCGAACAATTCTCTACGGTTCATGGCCTTGTCGGCTCGAACGACGGACTAATCTATGTCGCTGACCGCAGAGGTAACCGGATCCAGGTTTTCCGCCAGAGCGGCGAGTTTGTCACAGAGAAGGTTGTCGCTCCCGGTACACTGTCATCCGGGTCGGCGTTCGTAATCGCTCTTTCTCCAGATGCGGAGCAAGAGTGGCTCTATCTAGCCGACGGAACGAACCACAAGGTTTGGACTCTTAGGCGAGGTGATCTTGAAATTATGGACAACTTCGGCAGAGGCGGGCGGCAGGTTGGTCAATTTCTTCGGCCTCATGGGATGGGGATCGACTCAGAAGGCAACCTTTACGTAGGTGAAGCATCTACGGGTCGACGCGTACAGAAGTTTGCGCTCCAGGGTGGCACCTAGTGCAGAGATAGGAGTTCTAGCAACCCCCAGGTCAGCAAGCTTGATACCATGTTGACTTGGCGGGTTGGAGAGTGAGTTTTTCAATCCCTGTGGCCGGTGTGCTTTCGAGGTATCCTCTCGTCAGCCACGGCTGCGTGGTATACGAAAGACGCCATGATAACTGCATTCTTCATAAGGTCATCAATAGGTAGTGTATCGAAGAAGTCTAGGTTCGTATGTCCCCCGGTACCCCCGACACGGGCCTGTAGGAACTGGAAAGCAGGAAGGCCAATGTTGTTGAAGGGGACGTGATCTGTACTGCCGACTCCCTGCAATGAGATAGTAGTCATCCCCATGTCGTGAAACGGCTCCATCCACGCCTTGAATGTCTGCCGGACATGTTCGTTTTCTTGGAGCCAAATGCCTCTATATTGGCCAGGGCCGTAGTCTTGGTTGAAGTACGCAGAAAAAGTCTCGTACTCGGAGGTTGTACCGATACTGGTGTCGCTAGGATCACCGAAGTGCTTGCGGACATAGGCCTTAGACCCATACAGGCCCTGTTCCTCTCCGGACCACAAGGCCACTCGGATGGTCCGGCGCGGCTCAGCACCGATAGCTCTTAGAATGCGCGCTGCCTCTAAGACCACCGCAACACCCGAGGTGTTATCACTGGCATTCGGGCTGGCGTGCCATGTATCGAAATGAGCTCCCATCATGACTACTTCATGAGCGAGATCGGTCCCCGGTATTTCACCAAGCATGTTGCTGGCCTGTTCGACCGAAGTCCCGTGGCTGTTGCGTACCTCGACTTCAAGGCTTACTGGGATTCCTCGGCGTAAAATCCGATACATACGGTTGTAGTGTTCGGGAGTCACTGCCACGATCGGGACCGAAGACATTGTCGCGTCTCGCGACCAAAGGTCGATTTTGGCACCCGGTCGAGCGAATCCTCGAACGGCGCCTGGCCATCCACTCGTAGATTCTAGCACGACAGCCACACCCTCACGCACATAGAAAGCGAGCCGTTCCCCCGCTGTAAGCACATCTGGGTTCTGAGGTGGATCCGGATACAAGCGTGAGAAATATGGGTCAGGTCCCGGCGGTGGTGGGACAACGTCCTCTGCTAGTTCCCGCATCTCCTCATCGCTCCTTCTGGGCGTGCCCGTCGTAAAGCGCAATAGGTCGATTGTAGCCGGCGGGGTGGAAAGCACTGCCATACCTCGAATCTGACCCTTTAGTGTCTCTAGATCCTGGCGGGTTCGCACGTCCGCAATGACAGCTTGAAGTTCTTGTTTTCCTTCTGTACCGGGTGTATGTGCGATCGGATATCCGACCATTGGCTGGTAGTCAGGCGCTAGTAGATGGAGCGAGACATACTCGTTATCCCAGCTGACGCCGTACTCCATGAACGGCTCACGACTAGTTCTGGTGAGCCCGATCCTCTTCATCTCCTCCAACGCCCAGCGTTGGGCGTTATCCATAGCGATTGAGTTTGTGAGGCGCGCTCCTAGCACGTCGGTCATATACGAGAGCGTATTCGCAATCTGAGACCGTTGCAGTCCCTCTTCTCTTATCCGAGCCACTATATCCCAATCAACTGTGGTGCCCTCTCCCATAGTCTCTTGCGGAACACCAACGTGCGCGATGACTTCCGGGGGCAGCACCGATAGGCTTATTGCTATGACTGAGAGTAGTAGTGTTGGCCCTGCTGAAATCGCGTGCGAGCGCATTGCCTCTCCTGGTTTTCTGATTTCCTGGCTTTTTTTCACATGCGAATATGTCTGACGACTGCAGGGCGTGCCACGATATCGTCTAGAAATCCTAGACGGTCGGGCTCATTCAAAGAAGTCTGCAATGTGGTGTTGTCACGACATAGATGGATCGGAAAGCCCCAGGAGTAGTTAGCCCCCGATCAGTCTCCTGAACCTCCGGTCGCTACTGATCCCGTCGAAGTCTGCCTGGCTCCGGGCCTGCTCCCGCCACCGTGCGTTCATAACAATTGCCTGGCTCAGTACCTCCACTGCCCCCGCCGTGTTGCCCGCCTGAGCGTGCAGCCTTGCCAGGCCGTACACGTATTGATCGTTCCCCGGCCTCATAGCGATTGCCTTCCTCTGCGCGGCGATCGCCTCGTTGAATCTTCCTTCCGAAGCGAGTTGGGTAGCGAGCCGCGTTTTGTTTCGTGAGACCGACATGTTCATAAGGCGACGGATCTCGAGGAATGGGGTTGGGTGGTCATCGACGCGTACGTCGATCCACCGGTCCGTGGTGCGCCCCGAGTCTCCAATCGGCCTTACCACCAAGATTCCCCCGGACTGCTTTCCTCGGGCGTCTCCACCGGCAGCCTGTCCGGCGTCGAGTGCGGCCATGAGCCGTTCGGCGAGTTCTCCTTCGGTTGTTTCGAAAGCTCGTGCCATGGCTTGAACCACTTCCTCACTTACCAGGATATTCCCCTGTACTGAGTAGTTATCGCCTTCTATGTGGCCCGCCCAATCGCTCGTTTGCGACCCGGTGTAGGCGCTCACTCTACCTTGTGTGTCGATGACCGCGAGTTGGCGTCGGTCCCGGCCCTCGTCGGCGCTGGTAAGACGTTCCACGACTTCGTCCGGTGAAAGTCCCTGCTCAAGAAGTTCCAGCCCTCGCGGTCCATATGATTGGTTCGCCGAAGCTTGGGTCGCGATTGCCCCTACACCGGATTTAGCATACGACACGATTGCTGCTGCTCGGAACGCGCGAGACTGGACAGCAACCCCGAGTTCTTCGGTGGCAGGGTCTCTGGCGACGATTGAGAACGTCGCGATGATCTCCTCACCTGTTTCCTCGATGATGGGTGCGCGGTTTTGCGCATCGGCGGTGCCTCCGCTGAGGGCGCAGAACACTGCGAGCAGCAGCAGGGGCGAAATCGTCTTCATTCTCCGGCCCTCCAATGGTGGCGTTACCCGAACATTCGCGCGGCATCCGACGCCGTCCTACCTCGGCGTCGGATGCCTCTTGTTTTGCCCTAGTTGTTTTCGGTCGAGTGTAGGTAGCGCATCGCTTCCTTGTACCCGTCGAATGAATCCCGTCCAGCCCAAACCTGCGTGAGTTTGGTGTAGGCCTTCACAGCCTTGTCCCGGTCTCCCACCATTGCGCTTGCCCTGCCAAGGCCCAGCAGGGAGCGTGGTCTGTTTGGCATACGCTCCAGAGACCTCTCGAACTTTGCGATTGCTTCTTCGGGCTGGCCGAGGTCGACAAGAATCTCGCCGTATAGTTCATATACTGGCTTGATCGGTGATGCAGCCCCTCTAGGCGGTGCCATGGCATCAACGGTTACGACCGCTTCGTCCATGAAGCGCTTGGCCACGTCAGCGTGTCCCATCCCGGCGTGCAGAAGTGCGCTTACCTCATTCGCCATGACGCTGTTGTTACCACCCCCACCGGACGAGCGCTCGTTCAACAATGCCTCTGCCTCACGAAGCGCTTGTTGATCACCGGTGTGCGCAGCACTTAACGCTGTCGCCAAGAGCTCATTGTTGGATGACTCCTCGGTAATGGGTAGGACCATCCACTCTTCAGTTTCAATGACGTAGCGTGCCTTTAGGAGCGGTACACTATTGCGGGCCCGAGCTTCTCCTCCTTGCCCTCGCGCTCCACCCTCTAGGAAGCCTCCTTCTTGTGACATCTCCTCAATGCGCTCAATCCAGAGGCGAGCCTTCTCGTAGTCGCCGAGCTGGAGGTCTCCGTACTGACCCCAGTCCAGCGCATGGATTGCATCTCCCATCGTGTCACCAGGCCGCCAAAGTTCACGGGAGGCGTCATATGCAGATTGGTTGTGGTTAGAGACGTAATCCCACATACCATGTTGGATGAAGATGTGAGTCGGCATGTGACGCGCATGCGATACCGCGGGCGCTATGTCAGCGAGAGCGTGTGCCGCTTCCAATGCCAGGGGCGCATGGAGCGGATCGTCAAAAGAGTGGATCGTGTAGTGTGCGGCCCCTGGGTGGTTAGGCCTCTCTTCAAAGAGGTTCAGGGTGATAGTTCCTGCTCGGACATTAAGACGCTGGCTCAAGTCACGTGTCGCACCCACGGTGCTCAGCATCGATAGTGCGTAGAAAGCGGCAACCTCTGAATCGTCAGGGTAACGCTCGTATAAATCCGCCATTGCTTCCATGTAACCGACACGACGATCAACATGATCGCCATCGCCCCAAAGGATCTCGACAGCACTGAGGAACCCCTTCTCTCGATCCGTTGGTGCCTCGGCTAAACGCTCAGCTGCGGTTGCACCCAAACGCTGAAGTGCCTTGCGTGGCTCCGTGGCGTCCATCTGGGACATGAGCGGGTGGTTATACGCCAGAGATTCACCCCAATAAGCCATGGCAAAATCGGGATCGAGCTCCTGCGCCGCCTGGAACTGTTCAATTGCCTGCTTCCATCCGAAGCTGTGTAGAATTGAGACTCCTCTCAGGAAGTGTTGTTGAGCCTCACCAGTTGCCGAGGTGGGGAAGTCGATTGAGCCGACATCCACGAACTGTGCTTGGCCGGGACCGGAGACACTTACGAGTAGGGCTGTGACAAGAAGTGAGCTACGGAAAACGTTCATTACTACGCTCCTTATGAAACGGGCCAGCAGTGGGCGCCGGCAACTTCAGGACGGACAAGAAGTATAGGGTGCCGTCTCTTTATTGGCGATTGGCGCACTACCCTTATGAACCGTGAGATCGGTTTGTAATGTTCACATCAAGAAAAAATCACGGCCCGACATGATACGGCTGTGCCAGGAGGCAGACACGCCCTTATGGATCCAGGGCAAGAATAGAACTCTCGTTGCCATTCTTGCCGGTTTTGATACCGTCAGGCACAGTTGGTGTGCACACGCTAAAGGAGGATTTCTATGATCCGCAGAGGCTCGGCACTCTCACCTCGCACGCGCTCGATCGTGCACGCTCTTATGACGTGTTCCCTGGTGACAGGAATGTTTTTGAGTGCGCACCCGGTCTGGGCTCAGACGAATCCGCCCGAAGTCTCCGCCGAGCAGGTCCAGTCGTGGCTGGATGAGCTTTCTAACTGGGGTCGCTGGGGCCCCGATGATGAACTCGGGACCCTTAACCTCATCACTGCAGAAAAACGATTAGACGCTGCCTCAATGGTCGAAGACGGTACCGTGGTTTCTCTGGCTCGTGACGTCAACAAGGATACTGCTCCAGACAACCCGCAGCCGATCGGACACTCAGCTCGGTTTTCAGGTGATCGCATTGGTTGGGGGAGTGACACTTACACGATTAGCTATCATGGCTACTCGTACTCTCACATCGACGCACTCCCGCACACCGGTGTCGGAGGAAGGTTGTACAACGATTACCCCACCGAGACGGTGGGCGAGAACGGTGCGGAGAAGCTCGGGGTGCAGGTGATGCAGAACGGTCTTTTTACTCGAGCCGTGCTTATAGATATACCCAGACTTCGCGATGTGCAATTTCTGGAACCAGGTACGGCGATTACCGTAGACGAACTCGAGAGATGGGAGCGGGAGATGGGGGTGGAAATTGAACCGGGAGACGTTCTGCTCGTTCGTACAGGTCGGTGGGCGAAGCGAGCACAGGATGGCCCATGGGCTGCAGGGCGTCAGCTCGCGGGGCTTCATGCGTCGACTGCCGGCTGGCTTAAGGAAAAGGACATCTCAGCAATCGGTTCTGATGGGATCACTGACGTCTTGCCTTCGGGTGTAGAGGGCTTCACCCATCCACTCCATCAGTTACTGTTGGTGGGTATGGGAACCCCATTGTTCGATAATCTCGACCTAGAAGAAGTTGCTGAAGAGGCTGCGGCACGAGGTCGCTGGAGCTTTCTGTTTAGCGCGGCGCCGATGCGGATACCCGGGGGGCTAGGTAGCCCGATCAATCCCCTTGTTATTTTCTGATTTGCGTGTCACGGGCGTGCCTCGATCCACGTATAGCGAACAGCTGTCCTGATGTCTGAGAACGAGGGAGGGTCTGTACGCTCCTCAAGACGGGAGGGGGCGGTGGTCTCCAATTCTGTTCGGTCAGCGCCAAGATTCATGCACCTCCCGACGTTCATGCGCTCACCTCTTATCAACGATCGATCAGAGTTCGATATTGCGATGGTTGGCGTTCCGTATGATGGAGCGGTGACGAACCGACCGGGAGCACGTCATGGCCCTAGGGAGGTGCGCAGCGCCTCAAGTATGATTCGGGCGATTCACCCCGTCACTCACTCAAATCCGTTCGAGCTTTGTCGGGTCGGTGACGCAGGTGACGTGCCGTTCGAGAATCTTTATGACATCCAGGTCGTGCATGCAGAGATTGAAACCTTCTTCCGGGCCCTGGGTGATGACGGCCTCATGTCTCTGGCGATCGGAGGGGATCACTCTGTTACACTGCCAATCCTCAGGGCACTCGCGAAGGAGGGTTCCCTTGGGTTGATACAGGTGGATGCACATACGGATACGTGGGATTCATTTATGGGTTCGGATCTCAGCCATGGGGCGCCCTTTCGGCGGGCGGTAGAAGAAGGGTTGATTGATCCTAGCCGAACCGTACAAATCGGAATCCGGGGAGCTCAGAACTCGATGGAGGGTTGGGATTTTTCGGATTCGACCGGGATGCGGGTGCTATTCATGGACGAACTTACCCGAATCGGAGCAGAGGCGGCCGCCCAAGAGGCAAGGAGGATAGTTGGACACGGTCCGACATACCTGAGCTTTGACATCGATGGCCTAGACCCTGCTTTTGCACCTGGTACTGGCACGCCGGAGGTAGGGGGACTCACCACAGTCGAAGCCCTGACGCTCCTTCGCGGGCTGCGCGGAGTTCAATTGGTAGGGGCGGACGTTGTTGAGGTTGCTCCTCCATTTGACCCGACCGGGATTACTGCGCTGGCCGGGGCGACGATGGCTTATGAGCTACTCTGCCTTTTGTCGGAGCAGTCGTAAATAATGGGCACCTAAGGTAGGGATCCTCAGCTTCCCCCAGTACCCACACCCTTGAGTTGCACCACGATAACCTCTACTGGTTCCGATCCCTCGTTGAGATCCCCGTGTAGTTCGCCGGGTGGATCTGCGTCTAGCCAGTACGCGCTACCTGTTTCCCAGGTCAGGTCGTGTGAGTCGCCGGCTTCGTTTACTATGCGTAGCGTGCCGCCCTTGAGTGCGATGAGTGCGCGAGGGTGATCGTGACGGTGCATTGTGAGCGGTTGGTTCGGTACGATGATACTTTTCCAGACTTCAACGTACTCGTTCTCGAACTGCGGGACTCTGCGGGTCGTCTCTTCCAGAACTGTCGATTGAGGATCCGCTTCAGTAAGAGGTGTGCCATCCTCCGGTATGCTGGGAGTGCAAGCCATCAGCACCAGCGCGAGTGCTCCTGAACCGTACTTAGCCGCTTTCATCTTTCTTTCTCCCTGGTATCTGAGATAATGCTACCGTAAGCTCGGGGAGATGATGCCCGATAGGCAAATCGATCTCTACGAACCACCTCAACGGCTCGTGCACGTCCCGGATGACAGCCACTTTAGTCAAGAGCGCGTGTGATTAGAAAGGCCATCGCTGGGAGTTGACTCACGTTCGGCTGTGCTAGGGATGAAGGCCTACAGGACTCTAATTAGTTCTAGGTCGTTGGGAGTCAATTGAAGGGAGTATGACTGCGGGATTACCCGAGGTCTTCGTAAGAAGTAACTGAGCGCAGCGTCACAATGTATGCACGTCATATT
>DCAD01000057.1:171279-171463 GCA_002311875.1 Gemmatimonadales bacterium UBA1142
GGCTTCTTTCATTGCGAGGCTAGGGGCCGCTCAAGCATCTGTTTGAGTAAATCGTAGTCGGTGGGTACGGATCATCCGGGACACTCCGACGCTCGTAACACACAACGGAGTAGATGATACGTATGAAGGGCACGGTGAAGTGGTTCAATGACCAGAAAGGATTCGGATTCGTTACACCTGAGGA
>DCAD01000044.1:0-14862 GCA_002311875.1 Gemmatimonadales bacterium UBA1142
CCGTCTGGTGACCAGGCAGGGTTACTTACTGCACCGATGCTTTCGTCAAATTCAATGCGACGCTGGACGACACCGTTTCGGGTCGCCGCGATGGCCATCTGGTTGTCGCCACCCGCGGACACGATATATGCGAACTGCTCAGAGTCCGGCGACCAGGTCCCTGACGAATCGATATAACGTAATGCCTCGACATGAGGATCTGATTCAGCGCTTGCTAGTTTTCTGATGATCTCGCCGGTCCTCGTGTCAGCCATATAGAGGTCGACCGAGAAAATGTCCTTCTCCGAGAGGAAGGCTACGTAGCGGCCGTCTGGACTTATCGAGGGTTGGATATTGACGCTCCCAGAGCCTGTGCTCGGAGCCAGAAGGAGGTTCCCTTGGTCCGCAGGAGCACTGCGACCTTCCATGATCGGGAAATACTCTTCCCCGACCTTCTCCTTCCAGCGCACAGAAAGGGTGTCCGTCGAAAGTCCAAGAATGTCTTCGATTGCTCCTTCGAATCCAGAGCGTAACGAGCGTCTGTATATCTGGATCACCGCGTCATCACCATACGTGCCGCCGATATAAGCCCAGAGCGCCTGACCAAAGCGATATGGGAAGAACCGTGATTCTTTGGTCATTTGTTCGATCGTCGGCAGATCGTCGCGTCGGATCGCGTCGCGTATCCACATCGCGGTCAGCGGATCATCGCGTCCTACTGAGAGGTACTCAGCCATCCCCTCGATCAGCCACAGGGGCAGGGTTGATAGTCCCTGCAATCCGCCCCCTCGACGCGATTGTGCAATGTTGTATTGGAATGCGTGGACCAACTCGTGACCAAGGACATGGTCCGTATCCCAGTAAGACCCTGTGAGTGGCATGATCACCCGGTTCTTGAGCGATTCTGTCACACCACCGGTGCCTTCGCCTATGAACCCCGTCAGCGTATTTGTTTGCTGGAAGTCCGGATGGTCGGCGTAGAGGATGATTGGCTTCGTACGCTCGAACTCGTGCTGGAAGGTTCTGGCGAACCTCTCGTACCAGCGCTCGCCCATTCGGGCAGCATCCAGGACGGCTTCAGCTTCCTCGGGGTAGTAGTGGATGTCAAAATGATCGGTGCGCAGAATCTCGAAATCGAAATCGTCAAACTGAACCTTGTTACGACCGAAGTATTGCCCCGATGCCGCTGGCGGAATGATCGCAAGGACCGACGTCATCAAACTGAGCGCCCATATTGTTCTAGTTCGATCCAATGCCAGCTTAGATAAGAACATCTTCTCCACCGTATACCGCCTCATCTGAGATGCTGCCCGACCTGCTGACTACGACGATCGTGCTCACTGCCCCCACACATACCGAGTATAGCAATGAAAGGTTCGTTAATGACCCGAGACGTGTTCGCCAAAACCTTCGAAGATGTGGAGCCGGTTCGCCGCGCGTTGACTAGCACAAGGACCCGCACCGAGATTCTTTAGGTTCCAAGCTTAAAAAGCAAGCAAGATCCCTGCCACTGCCTCGCAGTCATGGATCCGGTACTTCTCAAGTGGTGACCACTCCGATGAACAAACCACTGTCTATACTAGGGTTGGCCCTGGTCTTCTTCTTATCTGCCTGTCAGGATACTGGCTTGCCGGTGCTGATTGTCTCTGTTGAGGAAATGATCTCTCCTGCTTCCAGTCCGAGTGGAGAGCCATTCCTGTCCTCTTCCGAGGACGGGATCTACCTGAGTTGGTTAGAGCAGGTCGACCCGACGATGTATGAGCTACGCTTCTCGATGCTTCGGGATGGCGAGTGGAGTGAGCCAGCTGTAATCACCGCCCGTGATGATTTCTTTGTGAATTGGGCGGACTTTCCATCGGTTCTGCCAGGGCCGATGGGTAACCTCTGGGCGCACTGGCTACAGCGTGGCTCAGAGGGGGGATACGACTACGGAGTGCGAGTCACGCATTCTAAAGACGGGGGTAGCACGTGGTCGGAGCCATGGACCCCCCATGACGACGGGACCCCGACGGAACATGGGTTCGTAAGTATGATGGCATCCGGTACCGGAATTGGGGTCGCCTGGCTCGACGGACGAAAATTCGTTTCGGGAGCGGATGGTGGGCCGGCTCCACGGGAGATGACACTTCGTTTTCGACAGGTAGAAGCTGGAGGTACACCTGGTCCTGAAACACTTCTCGATGCTCGAATATGCGATTGCTGCCAGACGGATGCGGTTGTCACTCCGTCGGGGCCTGTCGTCGTGTATCGGGACCGCACTGAAGAAGAGATTCGAGACATCTATGTCACCCGATTCCTGAACGGTGCTTGGACGGAAGGAACCCCTGTCCATGAGGACGGCTGGGAGATCGGCGGCTGCCCAGTAAACGGACCTGCGGTTGCGATGGCAGGAGACCAACTCGCGGTAGCTTGGTTTACCGGAGCAGCAGATGTTCCAAGTGTGAAGGTTGCATTCGCGAAGGCCGACGGTGTCAGTTTTGATCCGCCGGCTCAGGTGGACGACGGTAACCCGGCTGGCCGAGTCGACGTGCTCGGACTTTCGAACGGGGATTTCCTCGTAAGTTGGCTAGAGAGGACCGGAGGCGACGCCGCTGAAGTGCGAATGCGTAGAGTTCGCCCAGATGGAACAATCGGTAAAGCAGTTACGCTCACGTCCTCGTCTTCCTCCCGCGCAAGTGGCTTTCCGAGATTGGCTCAAGGTCCTGATGGCAACCTAGTGATGGCTTGGACTGATGTCTCGACGTTGCCGGCTCAGGTGCGGGTTACACGGGTTCTCTTGGAGGACGGATGAGGACCAGACTCTCGAGCGCGGCATTTCTTTTAGTAGCGATGTCAGCTTGCAGCGCCGCCGACGCTCCAGCCCGGCCACAGGTCGGGGCTCCCGTCCCAGGATATGCAGCAGCAACGCTTGAGGGTGACACGGTATCCTTGTCATCTCTGCAGGGTGAAGTTGTACTCCTCAATCTCTGGGCTACCTGGTGTGCGCCTTGTCGAAAAGAGACGCCCTTCCTTCAGCAACTGTTTGAGGAGCACCGAGAAGACGGACTCCGTCTCGTAGGGGTTTCCTTGGATACCAGTGCGGCAGCTGAGCAAGTCGAGACGTTTGTGAAAGAGTACGGGGTTACTTATACGATTCTCCATGACCCGCAAATGCGCGCCATGGACCTCTATCAGGTCCTAGGCTTGCCGGCCACGTTCCTTATCGACCGAGAGGGAATTCTCCGCTGGATGCGCTACGGCCCGGTCGGAGAAACGGACCAGGAGTTTCTATCCGAACTTGAGGACGCTCTAGGTTGAGAGAAGTCGATCCGGCCGTGGTCGAGACCCCGATCGGATACGTCGACCTACAGAGGGTTCGGTCGAACGCCACGAGGGTCGCCTCTTATGCCAAGGCACACGGTCTCAGGTGGCGTCCACACATAAAAACTCATAAGTGCAGGGAGATCGCTCGTCTCCAACTTGATGCAGGAGCCATCGGTATAACCGTAGCTACGCTTCGGGAGGCCGAGGTGATGTCGACATTGACGGATGACCTACTGCTCGCTTACCCACCCGTGGGGGATTCCAAGCTTGAGCGACTGACGCAGCTTCCGCGTGAGCTCGACCTGAAGGTTGCACTCGACTCAATGCAGGTTCTCGAACGGTTGGCCGCCGCCGCCGCCGCCGCTGATCGCCAAGTCGGAGTGCTTATCGAACGTGATGTAGGACTCGAACGCGTGGGAGTCCAAAGCGTTGAAGAAGTCCTGGACCTAGCAGAGTTAGCCCAGGACTTGGACGGCGTAGACTTCTGTGGGCTTTTGTTCTACCCAGGTCAGATCCGGATGGCTGAGCTTGAGCAGGATGCTCATGTGCGTAAGGTGGCTGCTTTGGTTGAGGAGATGATCATAAAGCTCAACGCTGCTGGTTTGCCGCCGGAGATCGTGAGTGGGGGCTCAACGCCCACACTCTGGCAAAGTCACAAGTTTGGAGGGATCACTGAGATCCGGTCCGGGTCGTGCATCTTTTTTGATCAAGAGGCGCTCAGGGTAGGGGTCGCTTCTCACAACGACGTCGCGTATACAGTTTTGGCGACCGTAGTGAGCACTGCCGTGCACGGTAGTGCAGTCGTCGATTCAGGTTCGAAAGCGCTCGCTAAAGAGGAGAGATCCGCTAACGGTGACTTTGGTGTCCTGTTTGACCGACCTGAAGTCACGGTAGCAGCCCTTAATGAGGAGCATGGGGTTCTAGATCTGTCACGTACCGATTGGAAACCACAAATCGGGGAACAGGTCCGGATCATCCCAAATCATGTGTGCGTGTCAGTGAACCTTCAGGACTCACTCTTGGCCCGGGATGGGGACGCGCACGTGATGCTGAATCTCGAAGCACGGGGGCGCGGCCCTTGGACTGGCTAGAGGTTCACCGTCACACATTGGAATTAGACACTTTCGTAGAAGAAACACGTACAGGAGTAACGCGAAAATGAGCGACTTGAGGCTAGTCCATACCGATCATGCGCCTGCGGCGATCGGCCCATACTCACAAGCGATCGTGGTCGACGGATGGGTCTTTTGCTCCGGCCAGATCCCGCTCGATCCTGCTACTGGAGAACTCGTCGGGGAAACTATAGACGAGCAGACGGATCAAGCATTACACAACCTTGCCGAGGTACTCGATGAGGCGGGATCCTCGCTCCAACATGTCGTCAAGACCACGGTGTTTCTGGCTGACATGAACGATTTCGCGAGGATGAACAAAGTGTATGAGGAACACTTCGGGGAACATCGGCCTGCGCGTGCTGCGATCCAGGCAGCTGCTTTGCCAAGATTCTGCAACGTCGAAATCGAGTGCATCGCTCGATTGAGCACTTAGATTATAGGAAAGGACTCCATTGTTCCTAAGGAAGTCGATATATGCGCTCAGAGAGTGAAAATCGTTGCTCTTAAAGTAGCAAATTGGTATAATTCGGAATTATAACTAACCTGATGAAAAACGACATAGGTGCTGTTTTATCTTTGGGTCGCTAAGTGTGGTGGGGATAACCCTTGCAAACACCTAACGTCTTTTATTGAGTCCAATCTTCATTTCGGGAGGAGAAGTATGACGTTTGCTAAGTCAAAATGTCTCCCATCCGCTGTGTTAACAGGGACAGTCTCACTTGCCCTGGCTCTCACGGTTGGATGGACACCGACCCAGGTTGTCGCCCAGGCGGGAGGCACAATCGTCGGTACAGTGACGGACGCTGCGTCACAGCGTCCGCTTGAGGCGGTCCAGGTCTACATTCCAGGTACCGGTGTTGGTGCCTTAACGAATGCATCGGGCCGTTTTCTGCTTCTAAACGTTCCGGTTGGAGAGCACACGCTGTCCGCCGAACTGGTCGGCTATCGTGCTGGTGAACAAACAGTCACGGTCGGAGCAGGTGCGTCAATGCAAGTCGATTTCGGGCTCACACAGACTGCCATCGCTCTGGACGAGATCGTGGTCACCGGGACCGGCATTGCAACTGAAAAGCGCAAGTTCGGTAACACCATTGCGACGCTTGATGTGTCGACTCTCGATGATGCTCCGATCGTAAACTTTTCTCAGTTACTCGCGGGCCGTGAGCCAGGCGTAGTCGTTCTTCCTTCGTCCGGTTGGACGGGGGAGGGTGCACAGATCCGGATTCGGGGCTCAGCGAGTTTGTCACAGAGTAACGAGCCAATCGTATACGTCGATGGTATCCGCGTTGATCGCTCCGCCGCCGGACCGTCGATGGCGGGCTATAACCCGCAGGGTAATCCGTCCCGACTCGACGACATTCCACCAGAATCGATTGAGCGGATAGAGATCCTGAAAGGTGCAGCCGCTGCCACGCTGTATGGAACGGAAGCGTCCAATGGGGTGATTCAAATCTTCACGAAGCGGGGTCGGGCAGGTGCGACCAGGTTTACCGCCCAAGCTGACTGGTCAGCGATCGTCGCACCGACAGACCGGCTTATCCCCCTCTCGGGATTTGCGCGGACCACAGACGAGCAGGCCCGTATGGCTACACGTTGGGGCGGGAGCCCTCAGCTCTATCAGCCCATCCAACAGGATATTCTGAAAGAGCTTCTTGGCACGGGCTATAACCAGACTTATTCAGCCTCAGCATCGGGTGGTTCTGAAGCGTTCCAATACTATGTCACGGGACGTTTTGCGGACGAGGACGGTGCCTACGATGTGAGTAAGGCATTCGAACCGATCGAAGGCTTCGAGCCGGAGACCGACTCAAATCGCCGAGCCTCGTTGACTTCAAACTTCACCATAACCCCGAACAGCAGGCTCCGTATTGGGATATCATCTCTGTTTACGGATATGGAGCACCATACGCCGGATAATGGCAACAACATATATGGCGTGTTCAGTTCGGCGCTCATGTCGCAGCTCCACAAGGCGACCGCCAGTAATCTTTATGGGACACCCGCGTTTGCGACGACTCGTGAGGATACCTATCAGCGGATGCACACGAACTCGAGTCACTTTGCGGGTTCGACGAACATCGGGTATACACCCAGTGAGGCCTTCCGCATCGACGGGACATTTGGCGTCGACTTCACATCAGACGACCACGTACAGTTCCGTCCCTATCGCTGGAACGTAGACAACTTCAGTGGCTCTACCCCGGACGGTAGCCGGTCAGTTATAGAGGCCCGGAGCCGTGAGATCACGACTGACTTGAAGGGCTCCTACCTCAACAACCTTGATAGGTTCGGGATGTCTTTCGAGAACACGTTCTTGTTTGGTGTTCAGGGTTTCCTGCGCCAGAATCAAACTGCCGGAGGTAGTGGACGTGACTTCCCGGGCCCGGGACTCGAGACGCTGTCGGCACTTGCGAACATTAGCGCGTCCGAGAATTGGGTGCGTGTGACGCAGATCGGTGGATACTTGCAGGACCAGGTCGGCTTGAATGACTGGGTGTTCTTGACGGTCGGTGGTCGCTGGGACGCGAACTCGGCCTTCGGTTCTGAATTCAGCACGGCTTTCTACCCGAAAGCCTCTCTTTCGGTGATACCGAGCCAGGGACTGGATTGGTCGAGTGAACTGTTATCGACGTTCCGGGTGCGTGGCGCAGTCGGACAGTCTGGGCTGCAGCCGGGTGCGTTCGACAAGTTCACTACCTTCTCGCCACAACCCTCTGTGGAGGGACCTGGTGTACAGCCTGCGAACCTGGGTAATGCATCTCTGAGGCCCGAAGTCTCTACTGAATGGGAAGCCGGAGCAGAAATGGGCCTCTTCGATGACCAGTGGTCAATTGATGTGACCTACTGGAACCGGACGGTTGAAGATGCTCTTGTGGCGCGCCGTTACCCGGTTACAGGTGGCTTCACTCAGACGCAGCTTGACAATATTGGTCAATTGAAGGCCTCAGGTTGGGAACTCAACTTGCGCGGTACGTTGATCCAGCGAGCGGGCCTAGGCCTTAGCCTATTTGCCAACGCGGCTTACATGGAGGAGAAGATCACCGACATGGGTGGCGCACCTCCACTCAAGAGTGGTGGAACTTACCCACGATACAGGAACTATTTGCTCGAGGGCTACGCACCCGCCTCGTTCTTTGGAGCGAAGACGGCTAGTGTAGCGATCCCGTTGAATCTTGACGGTACATGCACTGAGCCGACTCAGGCGGCAGCGCTTGAGTACTTCAGTGTCCCGCGTGATCCGAGCGCCTTCAAGCCGCTCGCGATCGGTAACTCTGATTTCGCTACGCCGAACGGTCAGTTCGTGTCGCATAACTGCGGAGATGGACTACTCGAGACGTATCTCGGCAAGCCGGTGCCGGACTGGGCTGGTTCGTTTGGATTCAACTTGGCGTTTGCGAATAATTTCGAGTTTAACGCCCTGGCGGAGTACAAGCTCGGCTTCGAGCAACAGGATCTGTCGGGTCAGTTCAGGCGCTCGAACTCGTTCATCGGGCGGAACACGCCGCAATCAGCTCAGCTATGGGCTACGATGCTCAATCCGGCGACGTCAGCACAGGACCGCTTAGATGCCGCGATCGAATGGGCTACTGAGGTTGAGTCGTTGGCGCCGATGAGTGGTATGAATGCCATCTTCGATGCAAGCTTTATCCGGTTGCGTGAGCTCTCTCTATCATATCGCGTGCCATCTGACATCGTTGAACGCTGGGGTTTGTCCACAGCAACGCTCAACCTTGGTGCTCGGAATTCGTATCTGTACCTACCGGGGAAATACCCGGGCATGGATCCAGAGACGAACGCGATCGGGCGCTGCAATGGCGGTGGTACAGACTGTAACTTCCTCTCGGGAACTGAGGCGTGGTCTCTTCCGATTCCTCGGACATTCACGCTCTCTACCCGTGTCACCTTCTAAGGGAGGCTTGAGAAAGATGAAGAATCAAATCAAAACTCCCGTGATCACGATGGCAGCAGCTTTAGCGCTGTCGGGTTGTGGTGATCTACTGGACGTCAAGAACCCGAACAACCTTGTAGAAGAGTCCATTAACCAGAAGGCAGCAGCAGCAGCAGTCGTCAACGGCTCGCTCTCGCTTGTGTCTTCAGCTCTCTCGAATATCTGGCAACCGTACCTCGTTGCTTCAGATGAGATCTACTGGATCGGATCGCGCGATGCTTGGCTAGCACTGGATAACGGATTCGTTGGGAACCCAGAGAACGAGTTTAGTGATGGTGCGTTCCCGAGTGTTGGACGTGGTCGCTGGATGGCGGACGAGGCCATTAAAATCCTCACGGGACACGTCGCAGACGATCCGAGCTACGCGTATGATCTGGCTCGCGCCTACCACTTCGGTGGAATCATGCACATGGTCATCGGCGAAGTTATGGAAGACTTCGCGTACTCAGATAAGACCGTATCCGGTGCACCTATCGGGCCGGCTAGCATGTCTGGCGTTATCGACAAAGGGATAGGCTATTTGGATCAGGCCATCTCTGGCTACGAGACACTCGGAAACACTACGCGGGCGATAGAAGCCAGAGCAGTACGTGCTCGGGCCCACCAGTCGCGGGCTATCTGGAGCCTGATTAATCCGGGCGCAGTCGCTGGTTTTTCCTTGGCTAACGCCAGTGCAGCATCAGCGGACGCGCAAGCCGTGATCACGGCAGCCGGTGGTAACACGGCGGACGTGTACTACGATCTTTCCTATACTTCAGCCTCGCAAAGCAATGGTATGGCGGGGTGGATTAATGACCGGAAAGAGAACCAGTACGACCTGACCCTTATCACGGTCGACGACGCCAACAACAGGACGGGCGTTGCGATGCTGGATCCGATCGACAATATCGTTGATCCTGCCGTGACCAAGAGGATGGAGCACTGGGGATGTGGAGGGGTTACAGACAACTGTGGTCCGTATTCACCTCTTACGATCTCGTCCACGCGGCTCATGCATCTCATCCTCGCCGAGAACGCTTTGGCAGGCTCTGACGCTGCTACGTTCACTACGCACATTAACCATATCCGTGCGATGGATGGTCTGACCGCATTCTCGGGTCAGATCTCCGACAACGACATGTTGCAGCATACACGTCGTGTGAACACGATGATCATGGGTCTGAGACTTGCCGATATGTACAGGTGGGGCATTACGGATCCAAAGTGGCAACCTCAGTCTGACGCGATTCTGACGCCGGGCGAGATGCTGCCGATCACGATCATCGAGATTCGCGCCAACTGCCACCTCAATGGGCAGGGCTGTAGCGGCTGATCTTTCTTTACTAGTAAGGGTAGGCCTAAGGGAGGCGCACCCACATATGTCTTGTGGGTGCGCCTCCCTTTTTATCTAGAGATTATCCATGTTTCATTCATGCAAAAACAGCACTTCATCGCGCTGCTACTTCCGGCGCTAGCCTTTGCACCTGCATGTCAGATCTTCGAGGATCTAACACCCGAGAATGTCTTCTTTAGGATGGAGGGTGAAGCGGGATCCTCTGTTCAACTGGTCCTATCGACCGAGTTCGTTGCAGGTGTCAACGAGATCGGGGTAACACAGGTCCAAGTTTTCAGATCAGACACAGTAGTGATTGTTCTCCCCGCGGATACGATCATTTCGATTGCCCGTTACAGGCAATTCTTCCTTGAGGCCGCGCCGCTTTCTAGCGATATGATGAACGTTTCTGTCTTGGTAGAGATCGACGGGCGAAAACAGGTGGAAGAATCGGGAAATATCTTCCGCATCTCCCCGTGGCGTTATGTATACGTGTTCAACCAACCGTTAACCCGGTCAGTCGAGGTCGTCCTCTGATGAGAACGCGGCATCTCCTAGATGGGGGATTAGCACTGGTAATCGTGGTCTCGTTAGGAGGGTGCCACAGGTATGTGCCTGTCCAGCACTTTGCTCCAGGCACCGTGGTGCGTGTTCAAGTACCGCTCACTAGCGCGGTTGAGGGCTCGACCCAAGCGCCTGAAACGTTTTCGGTAGAGGGAAGCCTCGTCTCGTTCGGGGACACGCTCGAAGTGGAGGTCACCAGTCGTCAGGAGTATGGCGCATTTCGAGAGGTTATCAGACTCGATACCCTCCGAATTGAGGTCAGTCAGATTGCCGGGCTGGATGAGCGTGTTTTCTCTTTGCGGCGAAGTGTGGTTCTAGGGGCAGTAATAGGCGCTGTAGCAGGTGGACTCGCACTGACGGCGCTGGGCCTCGAGGGTGGAGGAGGGGGTGGTAAACCGCCGCCGATTCCACCTGTGGGGACTCTCGTTCTCTCCCCCATCGTGAGCTTCATATGGGGGCTGACAGGATGGTAGCACCCATTCGTTACATCACGGGGAGGCTGCCCGAGCTAGAGTTTAGCCTGTCCCATTCTGCTGGAGTGGTCTTCTGGGGGATAACCACAGTGAGCAGCGGGTCTCTACCTAACGAAAAGGTTCTCTGAAGTCGCAGGGCATTACACTAGGAGCTTTCCGCTCCCTCCCTTCAGGGACATGTTGAGTTCCGATACGGGTGTAGGTCCGAGGAAGGAGGAAGCATCCATCTTGTTGGCCCGAATCGTCACGAAGCTTGTTGGATGGGCTGTCTCTATCTTCTACGACCTAGAGAGGCGCGGCCCCGCACTGCCTGAGGGCCCGGTGCTGATCACAGCGAATCACCCAAATGCTCTCATCGATCCACTCGTCGTTTTCCAGACGGCGGGTCGGCCATCGAGGCCACTAGCAAAGGCGCCCCTGTTCGATAAACTCATTGTCGGTACAGCGCTGCGCGCACTTGGGGGACTGCCGGTCTATCGCAAGCAAGATGATCCGAAGCTGATGCACTTGAATGATCGAACTTTCGAAGCGACGATCGCCGCACTCCATGCTGGCTCCGCGGTTCAAATCTATCCGGAGGGGCAGAGCCATTCGGAGCCGGCATTAACACCGATACGCACCGGAGCCGCAAGGATCGCACTCCTAGCTGAAGCACTCCGTGATTGGAAACTCGGATTACATGTTCAACCCGTAGGACTGACATATGTGCAAAAGAATCTCTTCCGCGGTCGTGTCGTTGCAGCTTTTGGGCCGGCGTTTTCCATCGACGACCTGCGCGAGGAGTATGAGAAGGACGAGCGCGTAGCCAGCCGCATGCTCACTGATAAGATCCAAGAGCATCTCGAGGCGGTGACGCTCAATTTCGAACAGCGAGAAGATCTCGAACTCGTAGAAGTAGCAGACAGACTCTATGCTCGAGGGAAGGGACTTGTCGGATATAGGGAGCGTGATCGGATCGCGGATAGATTGCCTAGGATGCAACTCTTCGCTAAGGGGATCCGCTGGCTGCGAGCCGCGGACCCTGAACGCTTGGAGGGCCTGAAAGAGTCGGTGCGTCGCTATCTTCGTCTACTGACGCTTTTCGGTGCGAGCGAGGGAGATGTCCCTCCTAGATATAAGTTCGGGATGGTTATCCGGTATTCTCTGCGACAGCTGTTCATGTTGATTGTGGTGTTCCCATTAGCCTTTCTTGGTGCTGTTGCGTGGCTCATACCGTTCATTCTCACGCGCTATATGTCCCCTCGCTTTAGCCTGAAACTGGACCAGATCGCGACCTACAAGTTTGTGATTGCTATGATGGCTTTCTCGATCTGGTGGGTGACTCTAACCGCAGCCGCTTATGTTTTTTCCGGAATGGAACTGGTGCTGCTCGTAGCTGCGGGACTTCCTGTATCGGGTCTTGCTGCGATCGCATGGCATGACAGGCAGATGCAGGTTCGCCAAGACGTCCGTGTGTTTCTCAGAACACTTCGCTATCCGCGTGGCCAAGACCGACTCGCAGAACAGCGTCGGGAACTCGTGCAGGAGTTCGATCGACTGATGGAAACATGGAAGGGAAATCTATAGCGCTGAGTGTGCGCGCTATCCCTACCTACTTGGCCGGCACCTCTCGTCCCCCTATCGTCTGGGCCCGCTAGAACTGTCGCAGCCAGCGCGGCCGAGGACAGAAGAGGGGGCGGAGGGGGACTGGTGTCTCCGGCGGTCTTCAAAACCGTGCGGCCCGGCTAAAACCCGGGTAGGTGGGTTCGATTCCCACACGCTCCCGCCACGGCTCAGGCGGTCAATGTAGCGTCTCAGTTAGGTAGTCGCAGTCTCAACCCCATCTCGAAGCGGCCGTCATCGGTGGGTCCACCCTCGATCGCTAGAGGCTCAGGGAAGTCCTTGAGGTGAGCTGACACAAATGCGTCAGCCCCGCTCAGCAATAGGAGGAAAAGCCCGAACGCAACGAGGTCCTCTTGCTGGTCGCCTCTCGCTTCGGTGAGCTTCCTGAGATCAGCAAGCGTGGCGTCAGAGTCGAGCGTAGTCTCGATCTGAGTCGGGTCAGTGATGCCCTGGATAAGAAGGTCCTCCCGTAATAGGATTTCCCGGAAGCTCGCGCGAGATGTTGCCTCTGAGATTCGCCTTCTAGTTCGGATAATCCCGTAAGCGACAGCGCTCTCTAGAGCGAAGTAAACCCTCGCTCGCGTATGGGCGCCAATCGATACGTGGCCCCAGCCAGGAACGAGGACGGCTCGGAGAAATGCACCACCAGGAGTTACTGAATTGGCTTCCGGTAAAAGGGCCGATGCAGCCGAGTCTGCTCCGATATCCTGAAACACCGAACCCACTGAAGTAACCTGCTGTGCCTCAAGGCTGACAGTCCCGCAGACCATTGTAACAACCACTAGCGTATAGGCTATGGCTCCGTGCCGAACGCCTGGGAGGCTTCTCTTCATGGTATTGAACCTGTCCACTCGATGAGCCTCGGAGCCTCCCCCTCACGCAGTAGTGCGTACGAACGGTGGTATACCCAGTCACCGGTATTTATGTACCACTGTCCGCTGCCGACGTCGATGATCTCAGGGACGTGCGTGTGCCCAAGCAGAAGCAGATCGAGATCCGGTCGATCCTTTAATTCTGTAATAGCCCAGGTCTCGAGTGCAGCAGCACGTTGGAGTTCCGCAGCAACTGGGTTTCGCCTTCGCTCTTCAGTGTGCGAGACTTCTCTGGCTACCCAGTCGCCGAGGGCAGGTGGCAACATTCCGAACGCCCAGCGAGTGACGGATCCTCGCAGGAGTAGTCGTGCGATCCTGTACCTAAGATCCCCGGTACCGAGACCGTCTCCATGAGCTAGAAAAGTTTTGAGGCCAGCGAACTCAGTAACGATGGGGTCCTGATGGAAATCGAGTCCGACTTCGTCTCTTAGGTACCTCCCGCCCCACCAATCGTGGTTGCCCCCCATCAGTATGACGGGCACACCTCCGTCGACGATTTCGCGAAGCTGATGTAGTGCGATCTCGTGGCCGTGTGTGTTGCCCCATCGATATTCAAACCAGAAGTCGAATAGGTCACCATTGAGCACGATCCGGGATGCGACCTCTGCAGCCTGCTCGAGCCAGGCTCTGAAGGCTTGCTCCTGCTCGGACGAAATGGCGCCGAGATGAACGTCGGAGGTGACGAGTACTGTTTGGGCAGGCTGTATTCGGTGCACCAGCGAAAGTACTCTTGAACAGCCGGGGCCCGGAAGGGGTAGGACCACAATCTAACCGAAGCTAGCTTTGCCCATGGTCACCCTGCAGCTTGAGCGGCACTCATCTTTTATCCGGGCGACTCTCGTTGCCGGTATTGTGCTCATTGCGGGGTGTATGCCCAGGCGGGCAGCAGTGGTTGGCCCAGTGCCAGATGTTCTTGGCACCGCCTCGTTGCTGCAGAATCAAACAAACTTAGAGGATACCATCCGTATCATTTTCGCCTGGGAGCTCAACGATGCGGGCGTGCGAGTCAGAGGTAGAGGCGTAGCCCGCGTGGAACCACCCTACAAGGCTCGTCTTGATCTATTCCTAGATAACGGAGAGTCGGTAATCAGGGCTGCCCTTGTAGACGGGGAACTCCGACTTCCTGCAGGAGCTCCAGACGACATCCTACCGCCTCCGGACCTTATGTGGGGCACACTTGGTGTCTTTCGACCGGAATCGGATGCTGAATTGGTGGGAGGAGATCGCTTGGATAACGGTCTGATTCGGCTCCGATATCGCTACCTAGATGGAACTGAACTTCACTACGCTACGGCGGACGGAGTCCTCAGAAAGCTTGAGATGTTATCAGATGGGGAGGTGGTTCAGTGGGTTGAAGTCGATCCAGATGAAGAGACGAGATATCCTGCTCGGGCTACATATCGGAACCTTGTAGACTTCCGTGAACTAAAGATTACCAGGCAGCAACTGGATCGGGTTGAGGCCTACCCAGCAGACATCTGGGATCCGAGGGCGCCATGAAACATCGATCTAAGCCACTCAAAGCATTGCTCTTGTCGATCATCTTAGTGGCCTGTAATTATTCGTTCCAGGCAGGTTCATTCCCGCCTCCGCATGTGCAAACGATCGCCGTTTTACCGTTCGACAACGATACCAACCGGTTTGAACTTTCCGGAGAACTCTACGACGAACTGGTGAGAAACCTCCCTCAAGC
>DCAD01000044.1:14955-19932 GCA_002311875.1 Gemmatimonadales bacterium UBA1142
AGTTACGAAGTCCGCGTACCCAACTATCGCGCCACTACCCAGGGACAGCCTGCGCAAGTCCTGCAGCGCCAGGTACACATCGTGGTTTCGGTCGAGATCGTTGATCTTGTCGAAAATGTAATCTTGTGGGAGTCTTCCAATGTCGTGGCTCAAGGAGAGTTTCTGGAAGCCGGTGAAACTGAAGAGATCGGACGCGTAGAAGCTATCGAATTGTTGGTCCAGAAGATTGTGGACGGTGCTCAGTCTAACTGGTAGATTCTGCGATCATTTTTGCTGAGGAAGGCCCACAGACTTCTTCCGCAGCCACCTGAAACTTGCCAGGGAGTGATTGTGCTCCGAGCCTTCGGACTAGGCGCGATTCTCTTCATCTTCTGGCTACTGCTGTCGGGCCATTATACTCCCATGCTGATCGGATTTGGCTTGGGTTCATCCGTGCTCGTGGTCTACCTGGCGACGCGCATGGACGTAGTCGACCATGAGGGCCTCCCACTCCAACTGGGTGGTCGGTTCTGGGTCTATTTCCCGTGGTTGATGAAGGAGATTTTCATCGCCAACGTGAAGGTGGCTCGCATCATCCTTAGTCCAAAGCTCCCGATTAGTCCGGTCGTGACTCACTTCCGGGCAAGCCAAGAATCAGACCTTGGGAAGGCGATCTATGCTAACTCCATTACACTGACGCCGGGGACGATCACGACCGGTATCCAGGGCCAAGATCTTGAGATCCACGCACTCACCCTTAAGGACATTGATGGGCGTGAAGAGGACGAGATGGATCTTCGGGTCAGGTGGGTTGAGCGTGGCTCAAAGAGAGACCGGTAGTGTTTATCGCAGCGACTGTTGGTGTGCTCGCGAGTATGTCGCTTGTGATGGCACGCGCGCTCATGGGACCAACGGTTTACGATCGGGTACTCGCCGTGAATACGTTTGGGACCAAGACCGTACTCCTGATCGCGGTTCTGGGCTTCTTGACTGAGCGTCCGGAGTTTCTCGACCTCGCGATCGTATACGCTCTCATCAATTTTATAGGCACGATCGCAGTGCTGAAGTTTTTTGAGTACCGTGATCTCGGGCGAACACGGCGTCCGGAAGCAGACGCGGAATGATCGACCCTGTCCTCGATGCCCTAAGCTGGATCTCGATTCTCGGTGGGGTCTTCTTCATGATCGTCGGAGCGGTTGGTGTTGTGCGTATGCCGGACGTCTACACACGCCTACACGCTGCCGGCATGACAGACACGATGGGTGCCGGACTTCTGCTCTTAGGGATGTGCTTCCAAGCGGGTCCCACACTTGTCCTTGTTCGCCTGATCCTCGTCTATGCGTTCCTACTCTTCACGAGTCCAATCGGTACCCACGCTCTGGCAAGTGCTGCGCTTTCGGGTGGAGTCGAACCCTACAGGGTACCGGTAGAAGATGCTGGGAGGGCTGATTCTTTGAGGGGCGGAGAGAACTCCTGATGATTGAGTTCGTCGATGTTGCGCTGCTCATCCTTCTTGGAATTACGGCTTTTAGCATCATCCGGCAGCAGAACCTCTTTGCTGCGGTAATGATGATGGGTATCTACAGCCTTCTGTCGGCGGGGCTGTTCGTAGTCATGGATGCGGTTGATGTTGCATTCACAGAGGCCGCGGTGGGTGCCGGAATTTCTACGATACTCATGCTGGGCACACTCGCTCTGGTCGGGCACAATGAGCACCAGCCGCAGCACCGACCAATCCTGCCTCTTTTTGTCGTTGTCCTGACGGGTGCGATCCTCGTCTACGGGACGCTCGACATTCCTCCGTTTGGAGACGCTTCAAACCCAGCACATCACCAT
This sequence comes from Gemmatimonadales bacterium UBA1142, assembly GCA_002311875.1. GTDB lineage: Bacteria > Gemmatimonadota > Gemmatimonadetes > Longimicrobiales > Gaopeijiaceae > UBA1142. The sequence continues at coordinate 16,771 of DCAD01000044.1, forward strand.
GTCGCCCCTCACTACCTAGAAGAATCGGAACACGAGATCGGAATCCCCAACGTTGTCACCTCGATCTTAGCGTCATACCGGGGCTACGACACGTTGGGCGAAACGACGGTGATTTTTGTCGCCTTGGTAGGCGTGCTGCTTCTGTTATCTCTTGGCCCCCGACCTCGTCGGATATTCTCGAATGGTCGATGGATCACGGTCGCGGCTGATGATGAGGATCCGTCAGAGAAAGGAGCGGGAGACGCTCGAGTAGATGGTGTTCAGGCTCCTGATGAAGTGGAACTCTTGAGGGATACCGATGGATGATCGTGTGATCCTCAGGGTCGGTGCCAAAGTGCTTATCCCATTCATCCTATTGTTCGCGCTCTACGTCCAATTCCATGGAGACTACGGGCCGGGTGGTGGTTTCCAAGCTGGCGTGATCTTCGCTGCTGGGTTCGTGCTATACGCGCTCATCTACGGTCTGGGGAATGTTAGGAGGGTTCTTCCTCCTCGTGCCGTCTACATCTGCTCCGCTCTCGGAGTACTCCTCTATGCGGGAGTTGGTTATGTGACGATGGCGTTGGGTGGACAGTTCTTGGACTATGACGTTCTCGCCCACGACCCTGAACACGGTCAGCATTACGGCATCTTGCTTGTGGAGCTAGGTGTTCTGATCACCGTATTTGGCGTGATGGTGTCGGTATTTTACGCTGTCGCGGGACGCAGGAGACTCGACACTTGAGTGCTCTGGGATTGTTCAACTATTGGGCCGCCATCTTCTTGATGATGGTGGGTTTCTACACGCTCATCGCCCGCGGTAACCTGATCAAGAAGATCATTGGACTGAACATTTTCCAGACGTCGGTCTTCATTCTCTACATCACGATGGGAAAGATCACCGGGGGTACCGCCCCGATCTTCGTCGAAGGCGGTAGGGACGTCGTCTACTCGAACCCAATTCCACACGTGCTGATACTTACCGCGATCGTGGTGGGCGTCGCGACTAGTGCGGTTGGGCTCAGCCTCGTCATTAGGATCAAAGAAGCCTACGGGACTATCGAAGAGGACGAGATCGAGGACGAGAGCTTGTGAGCCATCACCTGCCCGTCCTGCTAGTCGTTGTCCCCCTAGTTGCGGCTCCGGTCATAGCGCTATTGAATCGCCCCCGTATTTCGTGGGCTGTTGCGGTCGCAGTCACGTTGTGGGTTCTGTACGCCGCGCTTGCGTTGCTTTCCCAGACTATGGTTGACGGAGCGATCCACTACGCGCTCGGAGGTTGGGTGGCACCATACGGGATCGAGTATGTAGTGGATCCAGTGAACGCTTGGGTCATTGTTATCGTTGCCTTGATTGGGGCACTGGTGACGCCTTACGCGCGAATGAGCGTCGAACGTGAGATCTCGGAGGACAGGATTCCGCTTTTTTATGCGGCTTTCATCCTCTGTCTGACCGGTCTGCTCGGAATCGCTGTAACAGGAGACGTGTTCAACGTTTTCGTCTTCCTAGAGATCTCGTCTCTTTCAGCGTATGCCCTGATCGCACTTGGTAAGGACCGCCGGGCACTTACGGCGTCGTTCCAATATCTGATCATGGGCAGCGTAGGCGCGACGTTCATCGTCATCGGTATCGGACTCATGTACGTCATGACCGGCACTCTCAATATGGCGGATCTGGCGAATCGTCTCCCCGAGGTTGCCAGCACGAGAACGATCCCGGTCGCGTTCACATTCCTGACTGTCGGCATCACACTGAAGCTAGCCCTCTTTCCCCTCCATCTCTGGCTACCCAACGCATACACGTACGCACCCTCCGCTGTAACGGCATTCCTTGCTTCTACCGCGACCAAGGTCGCGGTGTACCTCCTACTTCGATTCTTCTTCACAATTTTCGGGGTGACGTTCTCGTTTGACGTCATGCAGCTAGATCGGATTCTGATGCCGCTTGCGTTGGTTGCGATCCTCACCATGTCGTTGGTCGCCATCTATCAGGAGAACGTGAAACGTCTACTGGCGTATTCGAGTATTGCACAGATCGGCTATATAGTGCTCGGGATAAGCCTCGCGTCCGTGCTGGGCCTGACTGCGGGGATCCTTCATCTGTTCAATCACGCTCTCATGAAGGGTGCGCTCTTCATGTCGATGGGCTGTGTAATGTACCGAGTTGGATCTGTCCGATTGGAGCGGATGGGCGGCCTCGGTCGTGCCATGCCGTGGACTATGGCAGCTTTCGTAGTGGGAGGACTAAGCCTGATCGGTGCACCGCTTACTGTGGGTTTCATTAGCAAGTGGTATCTGGTTCAAGCCGCACTCGAACAGGGCATGTGGCCGGTTGCGGGCGTGGTGCTCCTCGGATCCCTGCTTGCTCTGATGTACGTCTGGAAAGTCATCGAAGTTGCGTACTTCCGCGAGGTTGATCCTGAGCTCGGAATCACCGAAGCGCCCCTGAGCTTGTTGGCACCGACTTGGGTGCTAGCCCTCAGTAACGTCTACTTTGGAATCGATGCCAGCCGGACCGTCGGTATAGCCACGCGCGCTGCGGAACTGTTGCTGGGGGTCTTGTCGTGAGCGATGTCAGCCTCGTGGTAGGGCTCTGTCTCCTACTCCCTGTGCTGGGTGCCTTCGCTGTCCTGCTCCTGGGTAGCCGGCCTAACGCTCGAGAAACAGCGACCCTACTCACCGCTGGTCTGACGTTTTGGCACGTGTGGAGACTCCTCGGCCATATTCTAGAAGGTGAACGCCCGAGGCTGGAGCTACTTGAGATCGTCCCGGGAGTACAACTTGCGTTCGAGGTTGAGCCGCTTGGGCTCCTTTTTGCGCTCGTAGCTTCCTTCCTTTGGATCGTCACTTCGCTCTACGCTATCGGATACATGCGTGGACACAACGAGAAGAACCAAACGAGGTTCTTTTTCTTCTTCGCTATCTCGATCGCGGGGACAATGGGCGTTGCATTCAGTGCCAACCTCTTCACCCTCTTCGCGTTCTACGAGGTGCTGACGTTATGCACCTTCCCGCTTGTCACACATCACCAGACCGACGAGGCCCGTAAGGCGGGACGGGTATATCTGGGTATCCTTCTTACGACGTCAGTTGCGTTTCAACTTCTGGCAATCATCTGGACGTGGCAACTCGCGGGCACGGTCGAGTTCACACAGGGTGGCATTCTGGCGGGCACTGCGTCGGC
>DCAD01000035.1:0-1640 GCA_002311875.1 Gemmatimonadales bacterium UBA1142
ATCTTCTCGGCTGGTAGCAGCGTCACGACCACCACCCGATTTTCATTGAGGTAGCGCTGCGCGTCTTCTTGGATCGACTGGATAGTGACGGCATCGAGGGTCGTCCTGTCGAGCAGGAAACGCGGGTCCTGACCGGACGCCTTCGCGCCGATGAGCTGGATCGCCCAGTAGGGATTCAACTGCATGTTAGTCTCGCGTGAGCGTCGCTCCGCCTCGACCACTTTGCCGACGTCCTCCTGGCTTGGCCCCTCGGCCTGCAGCTTACGAAGCTCCTCGAATACCACGCCGCGCAGCTCCTCGGCACGTAGCGGATCCGATCCGAACGCGACCGTAACCGTGTAGCGCTCTTCGGGGATCTGCTCGTAGCCTCCATTCACACCCACGTTGTATGTGCCCCCGAGGTCCTCTCGCATCCGTTCTCTCAGGCGCAGCTCTAGGGTCTTGGCCATCATACGCATTCCCACGCGGTTCTGGGCCGTGTACTCGAAGGGGCCAGTGAAGGCCATGATCGTCTGGCTCTGCGGCTCGACTCCCGCGCGCACGGTCTTCTCGATATGTCCGTCCGGCGGATCGATATCCAAGTCCACGGGACCGTCCGGTCGCTCCACTATTGGCAGCGAGCCCAAGTATTGCTCAGCCAGCGGGCGCAGGACGTCCAGGTTGATGGCTCCCACGAAGACGAACGTGAAGTCGCTCGCGTCGGCGAAGCGCTCCTCGTAGAAGTCAACTCCGGTGTTGAGGTCGATCTCATCCAGAATGGCGACCGAGATCGGGCGGGATCTTGGATGTCCTTGGGCCATGGTCACGCTGAAGGTGTCGGCGAACGCGGTCATCGGGCTCGATCCGAGGTTTTCCAGAACTGCTCGGCCCTGAGCGAGGAACGCCTGGAAGGCTGTTTCGTCCTCCCGTGGCCCCGTGAAGTAGAGCCACACCAGCTGGAGCATCGTCTCAAGGTCCTGGGGAGACGCTGAGCCACTCATACCTTCGGTATTTTGGTCAATGGACGGGGACACATGCACTGCCTTGCCGGCGAGTGCCTTCTGGAGGTCGATCGCAGAGAAAGCTCCCACGCCACCCTGCTGGACGAGCCCCGCGGCGATGGCTGCTGACTGGTGATCATCCAGGCTCGAATTGGACCAACCGCCAGGACTTGTGGCCCGCATGATGATCTCGTCTTCCTTGAAGTCCGTGGGCTTCAGCCAGACGGTCACCCCGTTCGACAGAGTCCAGACGGTCATGTTCAGTTCGTCGATCATGCTCTCGCCTACAACTGAGCCAGGCTCCGGCGGTTCGGGTACGAGGGGCTCGTCGAGCGTGGTGTCTACATAAGGCTCGATCTCCATGCTGGTCACTTCAGCAAAGACCTGCTCGAAGTCGGTCTGAGAAGGAGTGGTCAGTCCAGGTTTATCAATAGCGTTGGCAAGCACGACACGGTTGGCCTGGTCCAGGTTGGTTCGCGCTACCTCGTTCACCAGGTCCAGGTCGATGGTCTCCATCAGGGCTTGGGCGGCCATGTACTCGAATTCGATACCCGGAATGGCATCCCCCCGAAGGAAGTGGTTGATATACTGGCTGGCGAACCGGAGCGACTCCTGGTTCTCGCGGTCGTTGAACGTCTGCTCCAACCCCCGGACCAGGTC
>DCAD01000035.1:1755-2009 GCA_002311875.1 Gemmatimonadales bacterium UBA1142
AAAGAGAGCCTCGAGGCCTCGTGCGTGTCCATCTTCCTGGACCAATGCGATGATCTGGAAGGCGCTCTTCGTACGGACGAACTCGCCCTGTCCGGAAAACGCAGCTACGAACGGCGGGTCGGCCTGCTGCATGAGTTCCTGGAACCGGTTGTTCATCATGCCGCTCACGAGGGCGTCGACCAGGCTCTGGCGGTACCCCACAACAGTCGTCACCTCTGGGGGGTCCTGCATCGCCAAGACCCCGACCTGCGAGC
>DCAD01000035.1:2123-3322 GCA_002311875.1 Gemmatimonadales bacterium UBA1142
GCAGGCACCGGCAGCCGGTTGAAGTGTGTCTGGATCATCTGCTCGATCTCCGCAGGATCGAAGTCGCCGACCGCTACCACTGCCATGAGGTCGGCCCGGTACCACGTGTTGTAGAACCGGGTCAGTTCCTCGTGGGGGAAGTTTTGCAAGATCTCCACCTTGCCTATGGGGAGGCGTTCCGCATAGTGCGAGTCGGTGAAGAGGATCGGTAACTGTTGGTCCTGAATGCGCGCCTCGGCTCCGCGCCCCAGGCGCCATTCCTCGATGACTACACCTCGCTCCTTGTCGATCTCGTCGGGCTCGAAACTCACCAGGTGAGCCCAGTCCTCGAGGATCTGGAATCCGGTGGCGACCGTCTCGGGATCCTCGGTCGGCACCTGGAGCATATAAACGGTCTCATCGAAGCTCGTGTAGGCGTTGATCGAGGGTCCGAACGCCATCCCGATCGATTCCAGGTAGTCGATGAGCTCCTGCTTCTCGAAGTGCTCGGTTCCGTTGAACGCCATGTGCTCCACGAGGTGAGCAAGACCGAGCTGCGTGTCGTCCTCTAAGACCGATCCGGCATTCACTACAAGCCGTAGTTCGGCACGATTCTCGGGTTGGCTGTTTTGCCGGATGTAGTACTTTAGGCCGTTGTCGAGTTCGCCCACAGTGACGGCCGGGTCCATTGGTAGCGGTGACCCCATGGGGATCTGGGCATCGGTGCTCAAGGGCAGCACAAAGACGAGTGCGAGCAGAGGCACGAACAGGGGGCGGGATAGGAGCATACGAACCTCCGGTAGTTCGGGGCGATACAGGGTCGGTCTAGGATGCGACTACCTGCTATATGGCGCCAGTTAACGCATGTCGCTCTAGTTGATCCGTACTGGAAAAAGTACACTGCTCCAGCTTTTTCACATTTGAGATAGGAGTTTCACATGAAATTCATGGTCACTTGGGGGATCCCAGATGGAGAAGCTCGGCATGATACACTGAAAATATTCAGTGATATGAGTGCCGAGGATGACCAGGCATTGATGGGAGATTCACTAAGCTTGATCGGTAGATGGCATGAGCCGGTTTCAATGACGGGCGTGGCCATATTTGAGTCAGACAATGCGGCGGCGGTCGGCAACTATATTCTCAATTGGAATAACGTTTGTGATTGCGACGTGGCACCGGTGCTCGACGATGAGGAGACCCGTGCACTCGGGCGATCG
>DCAD01000035.1:3425-16002 GCA_002311875.1 Gemmatimonadales bacterium UBA1142
TATGGGGGTCAATTATGTCTCTACCAACGTTGGGTAAATATCTCTACACAATTCCCTTTGTGGCATTTGGGATCATGCATTTTACAAATACTGATGCGCTGGCGGGTATGGTTCCAATCCCGGGTGGGTCTCTATGGGTTTATGTGACTGGTTTGTGCCTTTTGGCAGCATCACTAAGTGTCTATACGGGAAAACACACGGCTCTAGCTATGAAGCTCCTAGGAATACTACTTCTGATTATAGTGTTCAGTATACATGTGCCTGGAGTGATGGGTGGTGGTGCCGAAACGTGGATGACTCCTATGCTGCATACTACTGGCTTAGCTGGTGGTGCTTTTGTATTGGCCGGGGTACACGAAGGGAGTTGATGATTTCTGTCCCATGCCGGGAGATCGAAAGCCGTCTGCGCAGCCGAATTTCAGCGCACTCCGCATTGACACCCGCGGCACGCGCCCCGCAGTCAACCGGCGATTATACTGCAAGAGTCTCTGCGAATCCTTGCGCCCCTCTCATCTATGCATTTAACCTCTGGGTGGTGATACGCATCCCATATTGAGCAGCTGGTCAGTACGACGAACTGGCTGTAGCATCGATCATCCCTGCCACGTCGGAGGCACCCAATGGCTCGTATTGCGTCAATTATTGGCGTTACGATGGCCGTAGTCGGCATCATTGCCCCGCGCTCAGCACTATCACAGACACCAGACCATGCGGACCAGGGCCACAGCCATGGGGGTGAGGCCGTGAGCTGCACGACGCTTGCCTCGCCGCCGTGGAGTGGACTGCCCGAGACGGATCGCCTGCAATTCGCTGCACTGCAGCGGACAGTTTCAGGCCTCGAGACACCGGAAGCCGCTCGTGCTGCCGGGTTCAATCCTGCATTGGGCGATATCCCCGGCATGGGCGTGCATTACGTGAACTCGGCCCGCAGCCGGGACGGTGTGCAGCCCGGTGCGCCGGACCACCTGTTGTTCGTGGAAATCGATGGCCGGGAGAGACTCGTCGGCGCGGCTTACGCGTTCGTCGATGTGCCAGCAACTGAAGTACCCATACCGTTCCAAAGCGACCTTGCCAAATGGCATGACCATCCTGAGTTCGCCGGCCCGGATCAAACCCTGCACATGCTGCACACCTGGTTCATCCCGTCTTCGAACGGCCCGTTTGCCGGCCTCAATTTCTGGCTTCCATACCTTACTGCGGGCATCGCACCACCGAGTTCGTGCTGGATGGCCGATGAGGCGGACGCCGATCGGATTCGGAATGTCTCGTTCGCGCTCGTGCCACCGCGAGCACTCGGACGAGGGCAGCCAGCCCCCCCGGCTACGGAACCGTCCGCAGAGCGAGTCGAGATCCTCGCCGCATTGGACTTTGCCGCACGTGCCGTCGACCACGATACCTGGGTCGCGGCCGCAGACCGCTTCCTCGCCGATCTGACCACATTCGAGAGCACTAGGGTCGAGTTTATGCTCCGCCGCTTAATGGCTGCCCAGATGTCGTCGGCTGAGCGTGGGGGTGTCCCGAACTAGCCCCGAAGAACGTCGCCTAATGCCACTAAGGAAACCCGACCCTGACGTTAATGGGACCTAAGCACGACACTAACAGCTAGGCACATTGCTAGTGGTGGTGCCCTGCTAGTGGAAGGGGCTGTCTTGAGGAGAATCATGGTCAGCCCGATTTCTTGTAGAACTGAAGCGGGGTGACCCTGGGTTTCGTGGTTATCTGCTATCTGTCACTGCTAAGAGTCACACCTGAGCTTATTGTAGAGCCAAGCGAATATCGCCCCGACAATTGTACCGTCGAGCGCTGCATAGAACGTTCCGACGATGACGGCTCCGAAACCAGCCGTGCTCGTGTACCCAGGATAGATCGATTCTAGGATTCCAAGAAACTCCGCCCCGTAGGGAGGCCAAGTTAAGTTGGCCAATCCGATGAGGAGCACACAGCCACCCCACAAGATCCCACCTGTCAACGCTAACCCTCTTACGGATAACATGGTGCCCTCCTCCTGCTTAGGGACTGATTGTTCCCAAGATGTGCTCCTGCTCGTTAAAGACACCAGCGAAGCGACCTCCAGTCGGGTACACCCCCCTAGTTCACCGCACCCACCGCTGTACTATACAACACTGTTTTTCGCGTCCGATGTGACTCTACCGCCTAAATTGAGGTCCTGCGGAGGATAGAGGCAGTTTTGGGGCATGAACACAACCCGGCTATTCGCCCTCGCTGTGATAGCGGTCGGGTGTGCTGAATCGACACCAAGGAAGTCGAGCTAGAACCAGATCTTCGTCTCATAACCGTATTCCAGAGGACAAGCCTGTGCATACCAAATATCATCGAACTGCAAGCGTACTCGGGGGTGTCTTGATTACTACCCTAGTCGGTGCTGCCGGCGCATCGGGCCAACAACCCCCTGAGAATCAGGTGGGGGCGGTGGTCGACGCCTTTCATGCGGCTCTCGCGGCAGGCGATTCGGTTGCGGCTTTGAGTCATCTTGCCGATGACGTGACGATCCTCGAGAGCGGTGGAATCGAAGACAAGGAGCATTATCGCTCGGGACACCTTGCCGGAGACATGCGCTTCGCGCGAGCGGTGGCGCGAGAGCGCGGCGAGATTGAGGTCAGCCTAGTGGGTGATGTCGCTTGGGCTCACTCGACCAGTGTTACACAGGGTCGAATGGGCGACCGCGAGATCAATTCTCAGGGTGCCGAACTCATGGTTTTAGCACGAGAAAGTGGAACCTGGAAGATCAAGGCCATTCACTGGTCATCTCGGCAGCGAAGGTAGTCTGATCACAGCATCCGCAGAGGTGTAGTTGCCGCGCCTCTGCGGCCGACCTCGTGGACTTACGGCCCCTGTCCCCCCGAACTCAGAAAACGGGAACACCCCCCAGTATCCCTGGTCTCCCCTCTCAGTAACAGCCACTCCTAGCGCTGCTACCAACACGAGTTTGCGCGTCCGGTGTGACGCTCCTTGTGCTTCGGCCGGATCACGTGATTGTTAAGTATGTGGCGTATATCTGTGGTACTCACCTCAGCCGTTATCGTATTTGGGCAATTAGACGGTCCCTTCTGTACCATGGAAAGTGGTTCGTCCCACTCACCAGATAAGGTTGCTGGGAGCCATCATCGGAATGGTGACTCGCCCCATTCGCAGAACCCTACTTGCTCAACGTCTATAGGGTGTAGCACGTCGGGGATCACGATGCCTTCAGTGACGTGGGTAGGATCAACCCATTCTTTACCCGGAGTCGAAAAGCCCTACATCAAAGGTATTTCGGCGCCTATCCCAGACATTAACAGCCCACCACCGCGCTCTCTAATCTGAGGCCTTCTGCACCCGTTCTGGGTGCCTTCTTCAGACAAAGTCCAAACAGAGAGAGCGACATTCATGAATGTGCTCCGAATGCTAGTAGCCCTATTGGGGGCTGTGAGTCTGTACATATATCCTATCCATTCCCACGCTCAGATGCTGCGCGTTCCCGTTGGTGATAAGTGGACCTTATCGGGCATGGGTCAGGTTTTTCCTGTGGTCACTGCTCCACTACGGGGTGGGGACGATGGTGATCCTGTTCGCCTGACAGGTTGGTATCTGACACAGCCAGCGGTCATGGCTAATGTGGAACATGAAGGAGGTCTGCTGACGCTCCGCACGACCCTCAACTTTGAGGGCGTTACCCAGAGAGACGGCGCGCTGGCTTACGGTGGATGGGGTGAGGGCTTCATCGACAAGCGACACCCCCACACTCTTCTTCACGAGTTCATGCTCAGTTTCAACAGTTGGAATGTTAGCGGGGCCGACTTCTCCTTGTCGGCTGGTAAGGGATTCGCCCCGTACGGCACGGACGACCCGATGGCTCGACCGGGACTGAAGTACCCCACGAACCACCATCTCTCGCAGATCCTTGAGCGTTGGACAGTCAACGCGGTGTTGTTGAAGGGAGGCTGGAGTGTAGAGGCCGGGATCTTCGGTGGTACTGAGCCGGTAGGTCCTTACGATTTTTCGAACATTGAGAGCTTCGGTGACTCATGGTCCGTTCGCTTAGCCCGACGCTGGGGTTCGGGTTTTGGACCCATGGCCGAATGGGAGGCGTCCATCTCGTCCGCGCAGGTCGTGGAATCGCATGACGGTGAAGACCACGCGACCCGCCTATGGAACCTTGCGGTACGCCATTCCGGGATGGTCGGTAACGGGACGCTTTATGGTCTAGCCGAGGCATCACGAAGTGAGCCGGATACGTATGAAGGCCACTTCAGTGTCCTTGGCGAAGTCCGATGGGATAGGGGCGGACATCAGCCCTACCTACGTGTTGAATACGCTACCCGTCCGGAGTATTCCCGAACCGGAGAAGCCGGTACCGATGGGTTCTTCCGCTATACTCACGACTCAGACCCCGTTGGCGCGACCCGCTGGCTGATCAGTACGGTGGCCTACGCTTATCAGTTGACGGATGATCCGTGGAGCCTTCGCCCTTTTGTGGAATTCCAGCATCACCGGGTTCGTAGCGAACGCGGAGGTATTGAACCACATGCTCTGTTCGGAACAAGTGCTTTCTCAACTGTTTCAGTGGGGGTGAGGATGTTCTTCAAAGGAGGTCCGATGCGGATGGGCAGCTATGGAGTGCTGGACCCCATAACAGCGATGGGTCGGCGGATGATGCGATGACATCACTCACTCCGATGTGCCGCTCCCGCCTAAGGTGCGAATCTGCGAAGGGCCCTACGGGGTCTCCTTCTCACCCCCACCCCTGAAGTTGAGGCTTAATCCAACGTAGAGTCCGCGTCCCGGGGCCTGAAAACCGAAGACCTCTTGGAATTCCGCATCTAGTACGTTCTCCACTCGCATGTCGAAAACCAGGCGTGACAAGCTTTGTGCGGAAGGAAAGATCTCCCATCTACCTCCGACCGAGAACACAGCGTAGCTCTGCAGTTTAACCGGCGTCGCCGGGAACGAGCTGAAGTCCCGATCCGATCGTGATCCGGTGACTCCTAGATCCCCGTAAACGTCTACGCCATTGTTGAGATCCACCGCGACATGGAAGTTCACGTTGTGGTTGGGCCGCCTGAGAAGAGACTCTCCACGAACGAACGTTGCTCCTGGTCCCTCTTCGAAGCCACTGTCCGTCACTTGGGTGTCGAGCCACGTCCAGGTTGCCGACCCTCCGACCCTCCGCCACTGGGTACCCAACTGGAGTTCGAGTCCTCGACTATTCGCAGCGGCCACGTTGAAGTAGCTAGGGTCCGTAGGTGTCGAGCGTGTGAAAGTGAACTGGATCAGATCCTCAAAAGACTGATTGAACCAAGTCAGGCGTATCTCTCCTGTGCTTCCGAAGATTGTGCGATCAATCCCAAGCTCCCACGAGATCGAGCTTTCCGGATCTAGATGCGGGTTACCGCGGGCGAAGCCCGTGGCGAAGTTTTCGAAGAATGTAGGTGTCTTGAGAGCGCGGCCCGCTGACCCCCTCAACTTAGTGTGATCACCCCCGAACGGTGTCCACGTCGCACCCAACTGCCAGGTCCCAAAAGTCCCAAAGTGCTCATTGCGCTCTAACCTTGCCCCACCGTTGAAGGTGATGCGTCGGTGCCTGCTTGTGGCGTGGGCGTAGTAGGCCTGGTTCAGCCGGTGATTCTCACTCTGGTCGCTTGAGGTACCAAACTGACTTGAGGATTGGGTGAACGAACGCTGACGTTCGTGCTCTACCTCCCAACCTCCCGTGACAACGATGTCATCGATTCTCAGGTGTGCCCGGAGATTGGCACTCGACCTCCGAAAGTGATCGAGGCTCGTAAACCCGAAAAAACCAAGCGTGTCTGCCACGTCATCGGGAGCATCATCCAGTCCTCCACTCGTACTGGTGATTCCTATAAGGGCCTCGATAGCCAACACCTCCGAAACCGATCGTTCTACTCTAAGGCTTGCGGCACTCCTATCTGTGTACGTGAATGAGTTCGCATCAACGACGTTCCCGGTACCGTCCGTGGGAAAGTGATAGCGCCGATCGCCCAGGCGAAGTGAGAGATCGGCCCGGGTCCTGTCGTCGGGGACCAGACGGGCGGATCCGCTGACCACGGTATTCACGTGTCGGTTGTTCATGGTGAAGATGCCATCGGTGGCGATCCGCGAGGCTGAGATCGAGTATGCTGCTCGTTCTGAACCGGCACCGATCTTGGCAGTGAAGTCTCTTCGTCCGTAGGAACCCATACGGGTGGAGACGCTCCCAGTGGTTGGGCCGCTGTCGGTCTTTGTGATCACGTGTATCACGCCTGAAACAGCCTCAGATCCATGGAGCGCACTTGCAGGTCCGCGAACGATCTCGATGCGTTCCACTTGAGCAAGATCAAGCTCAGCGAAATCGAACGCGCCTCCTGGCTGATTAATCTGCACGCCGTCCAGCAATACCAACACGTAGTCGCTTTCACCTCCGCGCATGAAGATAGAGGTTACGGCGCCAAACGATCCACTCCGCGCAACGTTGATCCCTGCTACCGATCGCAGGGCATCTGCAACTGTGGCGACACCCTCCGCACGAAGTCTCGTGCCGTCGAGCACGGTCACGTTTACGGACACCTCACTTGCCTGCTGTAGCGTCGGACTCGTAGTCACGATTAGCCCTTCGAGCGAGAATGGATTTTTCTGAGCCGCCAGCGACACCGTAGAGCCGAGTACGCAAGTACATAGAGAGAAGCCCACGAGCGTGAAGAGTCGGCTGAACATGAGAAAGCCCTCGTTTCCCTTTGCAGCGGAACGAGGGTACCCGACCTGCTTCGGGCTCCGCCCATCCCCCCACGGAGATGTTAGCATGGCTCGGGTGGGCCAGGTCTACTGGCTTGAGGCCACCTGCTCACCTTCCCAGGGCGGAGCCCCAGTGGCATTCTTGAGCAGATGTTCTCCGAGACTAACTCGGTCCTCTTACAGTGGCGGGGCCGCGCCGGATTTCCACCGGCTTCCGTTGTGGCCCACCCAAATCGTGATTATCGCGTGAAGGATAGATCGGTTGGGGTTCCGTTGGCAAACCCCTGACCGTGCTCCGTGAAAACCTCTATCGCGTGCTTAGCTCGGTAGTGTAGAACGGCTCCAAGCCGTCGATCGCTTCGAGCGGCTGACTGTTCACATCCCAACGGAATAGGCTCACCACCATCCGGTCGGGCAGGAAGTCCACTAGAGTGAACCCGTGATTCTCGATGGGTGGCACGGTTTCGTCCAGATCGAGGTGCTCCGATGGTGAGGAGCCCACGCCGCGAACCACCGAAGGGAACCCTCTCGGAGCTGTGCCGACCGGACCACTCAGAACAGTCGTCACCGGGTTTGCACCGAGGTCCAGCGTGCCGGAACGATGCATCGTTCCGGCGCCAATTGCGTGGAGGTCGCCGCTCACGATAAGCGGGGTACGGGCCCTCATGCCCGACATTGCGTCCACCAGCCGATCGTGCTGCCTGAGCCATCCGTCCTGCCAATAGGGCTTCGGAACGGCTGTTGTGAGAGTAGCGGCGGCGGAATCGAGGACGTCAGGATACCACTCGCCCCACTTCCCGGCGCTCCAACCGAAGGGATTCGAAGGTGCGTGGACTACGTGGCGGACCCCGGGAGCGGTTGTGCGCGCAAGCAGCCACTCCTCGACGTTTGAGTCCACGAAGACGGCCTGGGGTCCAAGTGTCATGGTGCGGCGAACGTCGTAGAGCAGGATCTCCGCCAGGCTCCCGTAGCGGATCGTGCCGAAGCTCTCCGAGAGATCCCCCCGGTCGCTCGACGACGACCATGGCAGCCCCAATGGTCGATTTGCTTCGGGCAGAAACTCCGGGTAGTAGAGTTGCTGCGTCGCTCGGGCGAGCTGGAGCTGAAACCATGCGATCGGGAACGCACCTGCGGCATCGTTTTCCCAGTGGTCGTGATCATCCTGTAGGAAGAAGACGGGGGTCGATCGGAAATCCGTACCGTAGACGGGCACGATCTGAGGTCCCGCCGCCAGCATCAGTGCCGTTTCGTTGCTCGTGCCGAAGACGGACCCGGAGAACTTGAAGTTCGAGGTCCGCGCCCTGGCGCTGAGTTCCCCTGTGAGCTGGCCACTCCATTGGTGGAGGTCCCAGTAGATGTGGTCTCCATTGGCGACGGCTGCGTTCGGGTTGAACGACAGCCCCCGACGCAGCAGACGGTTGCGGATTGCGGTGGGGAGGTTCCCACGCCGCTGCCCTATCCCCGTGTAGGTGCCCTCTGGCCCGCCCGCACACGTGAAGAAGAGGAGGCGGAACCGGTCTGGACGTGCAGCCGCCGGAGGGAACGTCGACAGCGTCCATGGCTCGCAGAGGGAGGATCCGTTCGCCGCCACGAGCGAGAGGGAGTGGGTGGCACCAGCATCGAGGTCTGTGACATAGAACTGCCAGAACCTGCCACTCGTATCGTTCATCCGGCCCGGGAAACTGCTTGCCCCGATACGGAGGGTGGGGGCGGCGGAGAGCGCCTGTTCGAATGAGACTTTGAGCAGAATTCTCGACTCGCTGACCGTCGGGAGGAGGTGTCTCACCTGACCGGCATCCCAGGTTCGGGACTGCGTTTGTGCGATCTGATTCGTCAGGGCATCGAGCGGCCCGCCTCCGAAAAACGCCGCACCCATCGCGCCTGCGCTGCTCGCAAGGAACTTCCGCCGGTCGACCAGCGGTCTCTTGAGCATGAATAGCCTTCCCGTGAAAGGTGCAGCACCGATCGTGCCTGTCAGCGGAGCATTGGTCAAGTCAAGGGTGTGGGCGTGACAGGTATCTCTCCCAAGTGATCGATCTATTGGAAGGCTCTGCGAACAACTAGCACCCTGCAGTACCCCCGGACCCCCCTCACTATCTGGCACTCTTAGCTCAGCTACGAACACTGTTCTCCGCGTCCGATGCGATGCTCCCGCCTACGTCAGGGATCTGATAGGCTCGGGTAAAAAGAGCATCACAAGTTGTCCATAACCCGCCTCAAGCTTGTGCGAACGTCTGCGGCTAGCTCGTAGATGTCCTCACGGCCAGTGATCTCCAGCTGCTTCTCGGGATCGAGGATCGACACGACGGTCTCACCATCATGACCTCCCCGGTAGACTGCTACGTTGCAGGGAAGCAGCAGCCCGATGTCGATCTCCTCCATGAGCGCTTGGTGAGCTATGGCGGGACTGCACGCCCCGAGAATTCTGTAGGGCGGGAAGTCTACTTCGAGCTTCTCCTTCAGCGTTGCTGAGACGTCGATTTCCGTAAGCACACCGAACCCTTCGGACGCGAGGGCTTCACGGACACGCCCCTCGACATCAGCTAGCGAACCGGAGACGATCTTCTTGAAGCCGTAGGCGAAGTCAGTCATTGTGCACGAATCCTTGGCAAGAGATTTTGTTGGGCGTTTGTCATGCGCTGGTTTGGTGACAACTTGGTGCTACTCGACTTAGGGGACGAGGGCAGCGCATCCCCGGCCGGGTGCGCTGGAGGAGGCTGTTACGGCTGGAGCACTTTACTCGTCATCAAGAATACACCGGGGTAAGTGAACAGGGCCTGATGGGCAGAACGATGAAACGCTTAGCGGGATTGCTTGCAATAGCTGGTATAGCGGCGTGCAGTAACCCTACTGTACCCATCGCCGAGAGGCTGTCTGGATCTTGGCTCTGGGTCGAATCGCGCGGGGGTATCACAGGCCAAGTCCGGACACCGTCATCTACTGGTGAAACGATGGCGCTCCGGTTCTTCGGGCCGGACAGAATCGAGCTCTCGCGAAATGGTTCGCTGGCGGGTAAGACCACCTACGTGATAGATCACTTCACCGGGTCTGTGGTGATCTCTTACGACGAGCCGATCTTTGGGTTCAGCTCTCAGAGCATTCGCTTCGAGGGGGCAGAGACGCTTATCCTCACGGACCCGTGCTGTGACGGGTTCGAATACCGTTTCGAAAGGTCATCTTGAGTGCCGCTCTCCAATTTTGGGCGGCACTCCTAGCGAAGCTACCAACACTGTTTTGCATGTCCGATGTGACGCTCCCGAACGAATCCCTTGCGTCCCCCACGTTGATCCCGGATGGTGTGCCCTACGCTCGCCGGACCTATACACGCTAGTGGAGAGATCGATGTTCCGCCCACTCCGACCGTTTATGAACCGATCCCTACTATGCACGCTTGCTGTGATAGTGGTTGGGTGTGCCGAACCGACACTAAGGAACCTGGACGACTTGTCTAGACAGGGACCCCAGTACCTAGATCCAGAGACTTTAGAGCCGTTCAGCGGTCCCGCCTTCAGGACATCTGACTTCGACCCAACGAAGATCGTGCTAAGGGTCAATCTCAGTGACGGAAGACTAGACGGTGACTTTGAGGACCTCGACCCCGAAGGGGCAGAAGAAGGTTTGGGTATATACCAAACAGGCACCTACAGAGACGGCCAAAGAGAAGGTCGCTATGAGAACTGGTACCCAAGTGGTGTCTTGAGAGGTCAGGGCACATACAGGAACGACAAGCAGGATGGCCCTTACGAGTCCCACTACGAGAACGGCGAGCTAAGAAACAAGACCACCTACAAGGATGGTGAGCTACACGGGCGAGTTGAGTGGTATTACGAGAATGGTGAGTTGCGGCGGATGGGCAAAGTCAACATGGGTCTAAGGTGCGGTGAGTGGATCTGGGAGGGCGGGTTTGAGACCAACCCACCCTGTCCCCCCAGCTCACAAAACGGGAACTAGCCACCCTCGAGAGGCCGTCCTATTCGAATACTCGATCGACCCATCGAGCGGCTTCTCGTTGCTGAGGCTGCATCCTGTGCACGAGCTTATTGCAGGAGGGTCTATTGCAGCGATCTCTACAACTAGACAGGGCATCACCGGCCATTGGAATGAGACGGACCCGTAAGAGCGTCTTCATCATATTGGCCGGCATCTTCTCCGGATTGATCTTCCCCGGCAGCACG
The DNA here is from genome assembly GCA_002311875.1 of Gemmatimonadales bacterium UBA1142. Lineage (GTDB taxonomy): Bacteria > Gemmatimonadota > Gemmatimonadetes > Longimicrobiales > Gaopeijiaceae > UBA1142. Next base: position 14,330 of record DCAD01000035.1, read on the forward strand.
GCCGCCCAGCAGGCGGGCCTGCCATCGCGGGACATCGATCTGAACGCGATGCGGCTAATGGGCGGCATCAACTTCAATCTGGACGGTCAGATTCTCGAGGAGTTCTGGTCTTCTGCAATCCCGATCACGGATTTTACACAACAAGAGCCGGTCGAAGGCGGGGTGCCTTCGGAGGAGACCGAGATCCGCGTCGTCTTCGATGAGGATAACCTATACATCGGTGTGATCATCTACGACGACCCTGAAGGGATCTTGGCGTATCAGCGGGAGCGGGACGCTTCGCTGGGCACCGACGACCGGTTCATGTGGATCCTGGATACATTCCTGGACGGTCGGACAGGGTACTTCTTCGAGATCAACGCAGCCGGCCTCATGGGTGACGGCATCTTACGCTCCAGCGGTGGCAGTAGTAGCGCTAGGGCTAGATACGGAGGCAGTTCCGGTGGTGGCAGTGCCAACAAGGCGTGGGACGGTATCTGGGAGGCGCGCACTGCGATGCGTCTCGACGGCTGGTCCGCCGAGATCCGAATTCCGTTCCGTACCCTGAACTTCGACCCCGACAACGACACTTGGGGCATCAACTTCCAGCGTACGATCCGTCGCCGGAACGAGGAGATCCTCTGGCGGGGCTGGAGGCGGACCGAGGGGCTCCGGAGGCCCATCTACGCCGGGCGCCTGACCGGTCTCCAGAATCTGTCGCAAGGCTTGGGGCTCGAGGCGGTCCCGTCGACCATCGTAGGCTGGCGCACCATCCCTGCGAACGCAGAACCGACCACAGTGCCCCGTGATCTCAGCTTGGACGTCAACTACAGCGTGACGTCGAGCCTGCGTGCTTCTCTGTCCGTAAACACGGACTTTGCCGAGGTCGAGAGTGATCAGCGGCGGGTGAACCTCACGCGCTTCCCGATACGCTTCCCCGAGCGCAGGAATTTCTTCCTCGAGGGCTCCAATGTCTTCTCGTTTGCTCCCGGCCTAGCGATGTCGCCCTTCTACTCACGGAACATCGGACTCAGGAGTGGCCAGCAGATCCCGATCAACTACGGTGGGCGTGTCACCGGCCAGGTCGGTCAGTACGAGGTCGGCTTCTATCAACTCGGAACCGGTGACCACACGTACCTGGACGGAGCAGGAGCGGAGAACTTCATCCCCTCTGAGCAGTTCACCGTCGGACGCATCAAGAGGCAGATCTTCGAACAATCGACGATCGGAGCCGTCTACACCCGGCGCGCTCAATCACCCGATGCCCTCGGGGAATCTCCTCTCGATGCGTACACTGTGGGAGCCGACTTGCTCTTCAGGACACGCAACTTGGCTGGCCGTTACAACATGGACGTAGAGGCGACCGTCGTCTGGAACTCGAATCCCGATCCGGCAAAGGATCTGGAGGTTAAGGATCTCGCTGCTCACGGCCTCAAGTTCACATTTCCGAACGACACGTGGTCCGGGCATGTCGGATACCGGCAGCTCGGCAGCGGTTACCGGCCTGCTCTAGGCTTCATCCCTCGTAATGATTTCCGGGCTTTCAACCAGCAGATCGGCTGGTCACCACGACCGAATATCGACTGGCTACGCAGAGTTCGTTTTTCTGCGCAATTCCGGCACCAAAAGGGGGTCAGTACGGACATCACTGACGAGCGCAGGTGGGAGTTCGGCCTACTTGGGTTGGACTTGGA
>DCAD01000059.1:0-875 GCA_002311875.1 Gemmatimonadales bacterium UBA1142
CGAAGATACCTTGGATGGGGCTTGACCTCCGGAACGACGGCACCAAGACGAGCAGTTTCACGATGGCAAACCCAGGTCAGTGAAGAGCGGCTCGGCGAACCAGAGCAGCAAGACCATCTCTACAGTTAATGCTGGGTTGAAGCAGACTCTCATCGATTGGTGCGAGAGGCCCCCTCGACCTTGCCGACAAAAAGAACGACGCGGGCCTGCAGATCCTGAGGGTTGTAATGGTTCCAGTCTGGATGGGAAGGTGACGCAGGCGCTCGACGGTATACTACGGATCGCTCAACGGAGAATCCTGCTTCCACTAGGCAGTCCTCGATATCGGGTTTGCGCAGAAGATTCAGATTTGATCTGGGTCGGTTTGGTCCATCGTACATGGCACCGAATCCTTTATCCAACCCCTTGTGATCACCAAAATCCACGGCGTGAATAAACACCGCGTCATCTGAGCACGCTGCACGACACTGCTGAAGGAGGGCCGGCAATTCTTCTCGAGGTATATGCTCTAGAGTGCTGTTCGATAGGACGATATCGGCGGACCCTTCAGCATTGCCGAACGGATGGCTCCGATCATGAATAAGCTGGTAGAACGCCTGGGCACTCAGTTCCGACCGGGAGTTGGCAGACAACTCCTTGTATAGCGGTCGTAAGTAAAGATCCTCGATCTCATCTGACCGTAGCACATCTCGACGAAACCACGGCTCCATAAACATAAACCGTGATGCTCCCCGAAATAGGACGAACGGTCCCCACCCGAGTAGCGGACCGCAACCGACTTCAAGAACGGAACGGCCCTTGAATTCAAAGCAATCGCGATGTTCGTACGGAGACTGTCTCTCGAGCACTCGCCAATATCGATACCACCGATCAAT
>DCAD01000059.1:979-2232 GCA_002311875.1 Gemmatimonadales bacterium UBA1142
CTTGCGGTGATTCCGGGTAATGAGTACTCCCATTCCCACCCCGGTGCCCCCCGCAGTCGTCGCCGTAGCCACGAATTCCACTCACTGGGGGAGCTATTCCAAATCTTCAAGATTTTACCGGCGATCATGCACTTCACCACTAGCATTCACGACGTACCTGCCAGTTCGGTAAATAAGGCGCCATAACGCGCGGCTACGACCGGCGCATCGAATCTGCACACGGACTTGGCAGCAGCTTCCGCGTACTTGAGACGGGTCTCCGGTGAACGGAGGAGATTCTCTATGTGTTTGGTGAGGGCATCGGCAGAATTTGGGTCGCAAAGTTCTCCGTCCACGCCATGCTGGATGATCTCGTCTGGCCCCGACGGACAGCGGGTGGACAAAACTGGCGTACCACAAGCCATCGCTTCCGCGATTACGTGGCCAAATCCCTCCCAACGTGATGAAAGCACAAAAAGGTCGGCCATAGCAACATAAGGAAAATGGTTTTGCACAAATCCAGGGAAATGCACACGGTCAGACACCCCAAGTTCGGCGGCCAGACCCCGGAGACGCTTCTTTTCGCTTCCCTCGCCAAGTATAAGAAGCGTCCAAGAGAGTGGCAGACGCGAAGCCGCCTCGATCAGGAGGTCGAACCCCTTCTGAGGAACGAGCCGACCAGCGGCTACCACCTTAAAGGAGTCCACCGCATCGCTCCAACCCCTCAGTGGCACAGCGTCTCGACCCGCAAGGTTCTGGATATCGGGAATGTCGATTGGGTTGTGAATCATCTGAACACGATCTTCATCCAACCCATACCGATCTATGACATCCTTTCGGACCCCATGCGAGAGGCCTACTACAGAATCTGCACGCCTGTACGCCCATCGCATCATGCACCCGGAAACGGAGCGCACGGATCTCCCCGCGGCAGTGAGGTTATTGGACTCCCGAACCACCACCGGGACCTTTCGGCCGGAAAGCTTGGTTGCAGCCACTGTAGCAACGTTGATGTGAAGTAAAGTCGACATCACGACATCTGGACATGCCGATCGGATCCATCTCGCCAGTGGTACGACCGAACGCCTGGTGCGGCTGCTTTCCATCGTCACCACTCTCACATCCTCCCGGAGCAGGGAGAGATACGATCCCTGGAGGCGATAAAGAACAAGAACGGGCTTGAACCAAGACCGGTCTAGATGATTTAGGATGTTTAGGAATGTACGCTGCGCCCCTCCCCCCCCCAGTTCCGGCAGGACGACTGCGACTGTGAG
>DCAD01000059.1:2343-4070 GCA_002311875.1 Gemmatimonadales bacterium UBA1142
TCTGCTCATCTTGACGCCGCACGATCGTCGATTACGGAAACACCCCAGTCATCCAAACACAATAGTCATGGTTACAGCCCTTGAAGTTGGGCGAGTTCGGTGAAGTGGGAATCCGGCTTCGCATAGAGTTCCTCGTAAGTTCCTTCTTCTATGACCCGCCCGTCGGCGAGGACGTACACGTAGTCACAGTCCTTGACCGACATGAGTCGATGCGTGACGATTACTATCGTCCGTTTCCCTCTCCAATCGGTGATTCGCTTCTGGATCAGCCACTCCGACTTCGCGTCTAAGGAGCTCATCGCTTCGTCGAGAATGATGATCTCGGGATCCTTATAGACCTCCCTGGCGAGGGCGATCTGTTGGCGCTGCCCGCCAGAAACCCGCAAACCGCGATCTCCAAGCACCGTCTCGTAACTATCCTCGGTACCTTCCACGAACTCCTCAGCATGCACTTCGCGCAATGCGGATTTCACCCGCTCAAGACTGGCCGAATCACCTTCCGGACAATTCCAAAGTGAGACATTGTTAGCGATTGTATCGCGGAAGATCACGGTCTCCTGTGTCACGTAACCGATCAATCGCCTAAGGCTCGCCTTTTCCAGAGATTGGTAGTTTTGACCATCTAGAAGAACCTCTCCACTCTCCGGCTCCAGCACACCCGTCAGGAGATTCACGATGGTAGACTTCCCCGAACCCGTCTTCCCAACGATCCCCACCATGCTGTTCTTGGGCACCTCGAGGCTAACATTGTCCAGGACCCGGTGACTCTCATACACGAAGCTGACCCTTCGAAACGCGATACTGTCTGAGAATCCCGTGACGAGTTCGCCCTCATGCGGTTCCACATCATCTCCGAGACGACAGAATGCATCCTCGTACGCCTCCAGTCCTCCTGCGGTACCATTGAACTTCTGCCAGTGTGTCTGAACGCCGAGGAGCTTGCTCATAAGGCGATAGATAATGAGGGCGAGAAAGAGCATATCGGCCAACGGGTGACCCAAGACCGATACGTTCATGAACAGCACGATGACCAAGATCAAAGCCCCAAGCGGCTCTCCAACCGACTTGAGAGTTGCAGTGAGTATGCTGAGCCGGAACACGTAGCGCGACAGCTCTCGTAGTTCCTCTGTGACCCGGCCTATGAGCGCTCCGAAGCTGTCCGTCGCACGAAGATACTTGAAGGCCTGAATGGTCTGAATTAGTAGATCGTGTAGGCTGGCGTTCCGCTCAGAAGTCAGCCTCGAGTACCTGCGGGAGAGGCGATGCAATCCACTCAATGAACCTAGGGCCACAATCCCCAGAGCCAAGAAGAGGAGTGTGCCTTTAAAATCAACCAACAGAGCAAGGGTAGCATATGCGCCCGCATGCATAACACTCACTACGGTGTTCGTGTAGTGCCCAAAACAGGCGACGGCACGATCGGCTTCCGTCGTTACCACATTCGTGAGGTATCCGGTATGGAGCCTCGTAAAGTTGCGGTAGGAAGTCTTGGAGAGCAGGGTCACTAACCGCCGGCGGAGGTCGTAGGTCAAGGTCGCCATGATGTGTCCGGCCAGGGCAGCTTGCCCCATAGACACAACTCCCTTCACCAGAAATACCGCGAGAATCACTAACAAGAGATTGTTCAGGGTGTAACCGATCCCCATTGCAGAAAAGACCTCGCGAAAAGCTCCCGAAATTGCGTCTTGTTGTTCAGATGCCACATCCCCAAGACTGAGGAGCGGAAT
>DCAD01000021.1:0-2048 GCA_002311875.1 Gemmatimonadales bacterium UBA1142
GTCTAGGTCAAACCCACTTTCCACATCTTCATCCAAAGCGAGTAAGAGGCTGCGTCCCTGGAGAGCTGTGATGACATCGCCCTCACGCAGTCCTGCTTCCTCAGCCGGGCTATCTCCCACGACACTCGATACTACCACTCCAAGAGCGTCATCTTCCGCACTTTGGTCTGGGTTTAATCCGATCCCGATCCGTGCTTGGGAGCCCTCAGAAGTGCTACATGAGCAATCCCGATTACCATCACTGTCGATCGTGCAGTGACACTCCTCCCGGATCTCCGCTTGCTGGCCAACCAAGTTCGAACTAGGAGCTGCCATACTCGCTAGAAATACCGCAAAACCCAGTTTGAGTGCATTCGACTTAAACAACCTAGACATGGCCTTCCTCATCATTGATTTAGTATGAATTAATTTTCTAGCTGATACGCAGAAGAACTACCTAAGATTCCAGGATTCCATCATGGCAAATATTCTTGTTATCGAATCAATCGGACGGTGACGCTGCCAAGAGCTCCATCTAAGTCAACCGTAACATTTCGCTCCGCTTCATCCCAATTAAGCGAATAATAGACGTTACCCTCCTTGACGAGATTCCTCATACCGTTCAATGAGGTCAGGAAACTATTCTTGCGCAGTTGGAATCCGAGGTCTTCAGGTACATGTAGTTCCAGAGAGCCTATCCCCATGTCAATTGAGATGACTGCATCTCGTTGCCAACTGCCGTCCAAGCTTAACTTAAGACTACCCACGCCAGCATTGATCTCGATGTCTTCTGCATTCAGGCTGCCCAGTTGCTCTAGCTGAAAATCCGCTGCTCCGATATTGAACTGAGCCTTCGAGATCTGTTCACGATTTGGTGCGGAGACCTTGATCCTCGACTCCGAAGCGCCAGTATTGAATTCGAGACCTGTGAGTGCTAGGCCCCCAAGATCCAACTCCGCACTTCCTGCACCAAAGCTTACGTGAAGATCCATCGGTACTTCTCGGGTGAGTTCTAAATCAAACTCATTGCCCTCTCCCGAAGAGTTCCAATTGAAAATGCCCCTGAAGCCCTTCCTTATCCGTTCAACCCCAAGATGCAGGCGGTTACCTGAGAGATCGATGACCGGTTCAAAGTAATCCTTGTTGTACCGAAGCTTTAGACGATAAAGAAGCCCCTTGTCTATCGGTCGGATCGTAAGGCGTCCAGCACCGAATTCTATGGAAACCCGCTTCTCGTCAGTATCCTCGAGCTTCTGCGACGTTGTCACTGTCTGTGAGTTCTGCACAATCGCAGCATCTAGGGGACTCAAGATCGCTACCAGAGCACTTACCCCCAGGAGTACAAGCACCCTACCCATCTTCATCGGTGTTCATCCCCCCCCTGGGCTATCTGCTTCTTGGTCAGCAATACCGGTGTCGTTCTGTGTGTAATGAGACTCCCTCCGACGTCCGGCCCTAGTAAGTAAAACCGCCCCGAAACCGATCTGACTCGCCGCGACAATCACTACACAGCCAGCGAAAATCAGAACACCTGTCAGGAAGCCAGAAAACGGCAGAATAGAGATCACGTCAGCAATGAGAAACGCTAATAGGAGTACGAACAAGCCAACAAAGACCGTATGAATCGCATTTGATTTCTGGATCCGATCAGTCCATCGTAAGCCACTGTCCGCGACCCATTCTCCTGCGCTACGGGCGACAGAAACAAATCCCGTTATAAAGGCCATGCTCACTAGTAACCAGAAGAGCGGCAGCCACGCGATCGCCAAGGGAATCCCAATTATTGAGATGAGGAGACCCAAAAACCCTAGGAGCCAGACTGGCATCAGTAATAAGGTGCCGCCGAGTCCTACCAGTGCCGATCGGACAGGTGATCGGAGCGCAGTTTCAGCGATCGTATCTATGTGGCCACCTCCGAACCTCACGAGAACGCCACCCATGAGGCCTAGCACAGCAATCAACAGCAAGTTCCCAATCAAGCTGAAAAGCCCTGAAAACACATTCCCACTGACTCCCAGCGAGTCCTCTCCACTTCTCGCTATCCACTTGATCTCTTCTCGTATCTCTTC
>DCAD01000021.1:2118-7812 GCA_002311875.1 Gemmatimonadales bacterium UBA1142
CGCAACTCAACGCGAATTCGGTTCTGGATCTCGGCTTCTTGTTCAAGGGTACGCTCCAAGAGGCCCACCACGTCGCCCTCAGTCTCGATCGAAACTGGAACCTCGACCTGTTCGGTCCGAGCCTGTGTATCAACTGATTCGAGCGCACCTTGAAGTGCCTGCTCGATCTCCTGAGCGATTGAATCCACCTCAGCAGCCAGTCCCTCGGGTGCACTCCACGCAAGGAGCCTCTCCGCGAGTGGCCCGTCCTCGAGCATTACCGCCCCCTCCAGCAATGATCGCCATGCGACTTCTAGCCGATCTCCTGGGTCAATCCTACCAACAACCTGGCCATCGACTTGGACCACGCCATCGTCGAACGTGACATCCAATCGCCCATTGCCTGTGAATAAGAGACTGAGTTCGGCTACTGAACTTCCGAGCGTAATCTGTTTTGTGATCACTTCTCGGGCTTGAGCCGACAGAGTAAGAGGCAGGAGCAAGAATCCGAAACCAATTGCAACCAATCCGATCTGAACCCTAGATCTGTTCATCCTAGTGACTTGAGGTACGGGTAACGATCAACTGCTTGTAGATCACTGAGAGTGCAAAAACGATCCCAACTGAATACAGACCAAGCGCTCCTAGAACGACTCGCGTAGACATCACATCTGCAACACCCCGGAACAAATTGTAGACCTCAAGAACTAATCCGCTCTCAAGTGCAAGTCCGGGCAGCCCAGTCCAGGCCCAAGCCACTAAGTTGGTCATCTGCCACCAGCTGTAATACGCCAGCGCGCCAGGTGTAAGGAGGGTGTACGAAAAGATTAAATACACGATGAAGCCGAGAGCTAACGCAGGGGTCACTCCTGCACCGGCGAGGACCCCCCAGGCTCTGCTTGTCTTCGGTGCAAAGACGGTGTCCCAGCAGGCGGCCCAACCCCAGACCCGTTCTGAAGCACCACTCGTCGGGCGAGTGCTCTGTCTCACTCCTTCCATTATCCGGTCGGCGAATCCCGCACTCGGCTCTAAGCGATCAAGCTCGTCGAGGCTGCTAAATACAGCCTGCCAAGCTTTCGCCTGTCCAGCACACGCTTCGCAAGATCCGAGATGGGCATCGATTCGGGCGACTTGTCGTGACGAGAGAGATCCTTCGAACTTCTCCTGCAGCCGATCATGGGAGATGTGGCCTTCCGAGGCCCTCGGAATCAGACCGGATATCCGAGCCCGTACACGGGCAACAAGCGGAATCCTCACAGGAAGGTGCACACCTGCCATTACACGCTCCTGGAAACCCTCGTGAGGCCTAATAACTTGAAGACTTCCAAGCTTTGAGAAGAGCACCCGCCAAACATCGACGTCAGCCGAGCAACGCCTACACAGTTCCAGGTGTTCCTCAACAGCGGAGTGCTCGGTGCTTGAGAGTTCCCCTTCAAGGAAGCCCTGCAAGCCTTCAGCACTTAAGTGATCCTGGAAGATCTCATCCATCTCATTGAATTCCTCTATTGCGCCTTCTGCTAACACTACGAGCAAGAGTAATCGAGAGTTTCATGAGGCCCTGAGATATTCAAGATGTTCCTTCATTTCCTTGCGTGCCCTGTGCAGATACGTCTTAGCCGTGCCTAACGGGATGTCCATAGTTTCGGCAATCTCAGCGTACGAATAACCCTCAACGTGAAAAAGTAAGATCGCCATCCGGTACTCCTCACGGAGTTGTCCTATCGCCACCTCAATCTGTCCTCCAAGCTCACGACGCTCTGCGAATTCATACGGGCTCTCGTCCGTGGTCGTAATCGAAAATTCGGATCCACCCTCTTTCCCACTGGATGTGCCGTGGATTGATATCGTGTTGAGCTTGCCTTTCCGTAGATAATCGATGGTGTGGTTGTGAGCGATCCTGAAGATCCAACTGCTGAATTTCTTGCTAGAATTGTACTTAGCGATCGAATTAAAGGCTCGAACGAACGTTTCTTGAGCGAGATCTTCCGCCAATTCGCGATCTCTCACCATGCGATAGATGAGTGAGAATATGGGCCGCTCATAACGAATGAGTAATTCTCGAAAAGCTGGCTCCCTACCTAGCTCAGCGAGCCTTGCTAACTCGGAGTCATCAACCTCAGACAACATTCTCAATATTCAGAATCTCTGGTTCCGGGCGCGCTCGACTCACCACCGGAAAAACTGATGAAAGCTATAACGAAGATGATTTAGAGCGGTGTAAATGGTGATCCGGACACATTCCTAATAACTGTGAATGCTAGCATCAGACTGAGGACACTCAAGGCCGTCAAAACAGTTCCTCGCTCTCTTCCCGCTAACGTGCTCTAAGCATGACTTGAAAGAAGGGAAAACTGAAGATCAAGAGAATGCAACATTATTCGACTTCTTCGTGCTATCTACCCATCCAGTAAGATAGCTTCACCATGAAAACATTGTCGGAGGGCACTCTGAACAGCTCTCGTACATCCCCTACGTAGTCGAAAGCCCCGTCACCAGCAAAATGATTCCGCCCCTGTGACCAGACCAAAAAGAGCCTCGATCCCGGCAGGTACTCCCAACGAAGGACCAGATTCGACTTGAATTGCTTGAAATTGAAGTCAGGATCACGGAATGACTCCAGGGTCCCGTTACCGTCCACATCGGAGTAGTAGCGCCCTCCGTCAGAAGTCACAGAAAGCAGTTCTAGACGATCCGCATATGAGTCGGCCAACGGATCGGAGACTCGCTTGAATTCAGAATACTGCCCTGCACTCACGAACGGCTGGGCGTAGAACTGAAGAGACAACGTCGGTGTGAATGAGTATTCAGCTCGAGCCGTCATACCGACTGTCATTTGGTCTATGCGACCAAAGAGATAGTGCTTTTGGTTGGTATCTAGCCTCGTGACCCATTGGCGGTCATCTACGTTGTGATTGACGGACGCCCCGATGGCAATCGATCCGGACTCTGACGGGCGCAGGGTGATGCTAGGCGAGACGCCCAACGCCCAAGAGTCACTCGCCGGCCGACTATTTCCCCTCGCGTTGATACGGAACTGCACCTTCTTCCGCTGATCTGTGCTAACACCCACCATATAATCGGTGCGCGGTTCTCGCTTGAAGAGCGGCCCGCCTCGGAGCAGCACAGGCGATAACGCTGTTCCTGTCTGTGATATCCCAAGGTTGAGCATCCATAAGTTGTTCGTCTGGAACATCATGCTGACGTTGCCGTCCATCCCTAATCTCTTGCCCTCAAAGTTCCAGGCCTGGTTCATACTGGTGTTTACCATCCACATTCGGAACGGACCTTGTGGTGCACTATGCTGATAGCCCAGGAACCCCCAATGAACTGCCTGGTCGGCACTTCCCTGGAAACCGAGGTCGTTGATCTCGAACCCTGGGGTTCGTGCGAAGAATCCAGTGCCACCCTTCCAGTAACCACCACCAATCTTCATGATGTGGAAGTCGGCGCTGCTTCCTGCGAGCGACCTCCGTGTGGGATCGTAGATGACGTGCTGTGCATCAGGCCGCTGGTAGTAGCGTGCCGACGAAGCCTGCGTTCTTGCGATCGCCTGTTCCGAGCCTTGCACGTAGGAACCCAGCATGTATCCGCCCAGCTCCCACACGTCATTATTGAATCGGTGACGTACGTCGATCCCGCCTGTATAGGCTGCGGAGTGCAAGGCTAGTTGTCCCGCTACCGGGCCACTCCTATTCACACTTGTCCCTATGATCCCGAAGGCGGAGCGACCACTACGGAAATCCTTCTGGATCCTGAGCATACCGTAGTTCGTAAGTGGCTCAATCGCTTCTTCATACGGCGTGCCCACTCGCGGTGATACCTGAGCGTATTCCGAGGAAGTGATGGCGTTCAGTACACCGACCGACCATCCATTCTCAGTTTTCCCCGAAAGCTTACCAGCTCCTAGGATCGTGGCCCGGTCACTCGCATCGATGTAGCCGCCACTGGGGTTGGCAGATCGCTGTGGAGCCCGTCCGATCCTTCGGGAATAGAAGATTGATTCATTGCGCCCCCCGCCATCACCGGGCACGATCGGGAATCTGAAGATACTTGATCCTTCGGTGAAGAACGGCCTCTTCTCGGGGAAGAACGACTCGAGCGCAGTCAGGTTCATGACACCCGGGTCCGCTTCGATCTGGCCGAAATCCGGGTTGATCGTCACGTCGAGCGTGAAATCCGAAGTGATCCCGTACTTGAGGTCGGCACCGACGGTGCCGAATACATCGTTCCTTCGATAGAAGGGGTTCGCCTCGTCACCAGGTGCGCGCCGGAGACGCGCCATTGAATAACTGAGGAGTTCAACCCGACCGGGGGTTCGAATTCCTCTCAGCCCCCTTAGTTCTCCGAATCGCGACACCAAAGCCATTTCTCGCATTGATGCCGGAGCCCACATGTTCATCTCTCCCTTACGCGCTATCTGCCGCACGAAATTGATGCCCCACGTTTGGTTTTCCGACTTATTGAAGCGGAGTTGAGAGAAGGGGATACGAAACTCCGCGGTCCAACCTTCTTCGTCGCGTGAGGTTGCAACATCCCATACTGCATCCCATCCGATATCGTCTTGTACGTCATCGAACATGTAGAGATCAGTTTGGACGCCAACCGGGTTGACCATGAATATGAAGGCAGTCCGTTTGTCGAAATATGAATCGATCCCTACAGCTAGCTGGTCGCTCAGTAACTCATTACTGTCATCTCGCCTCGTGAGTTGACCCCTGATCTCCGAGGGCTCCGACTCATGAGCTCTGATCGCGACGTACAACGCGCTCTCATCGTAGACGACCCAAGCCTCGGTTCGTTCCGTCGCTGGCTTGCCCTCATCCGGCTGCATTTGCACGAAATCAGTGGCGATGGGTGCCCGGGCCCATACACCCTCCGACATAAGTCCGTCGATCTCGATCTCGTCCGAACTTACACGGAGCGCGTCCATGACCGGTACAGTTGTAGCGGAGCAACATCCTCGCTCGTCCGACACATTATCCAATTCGTCGGACGGCTCGCTTTGGGCTGTAAGCTGACCTGCACACAGGCTCATCGCCCAAATCATTGACGCACCACGCCACCACATGCTTTTCATGGTCTTCCTAGAATAGGTTATGTACTACCGCCACTGGCTCAGGAACCTCTTGCCTTCTGTCCAGTGTCAAGTGGCCTCCGACGACCCTACGTCATCCGAGCTTCAATAGTTTCAACCGATAATTCGACCGAAGCTTCGGCCCGTGGGGGATAGGCAACCCTGCGGGAATAAGACACTCTGGATGCCACCAGCTTATGAAGGTCCGGAAGGACAAGGGCCCGGCCGAGCCGCTCGCATCGACCAGACCGTCGTGAGGGTGGGAGCAACGCTTTCCGGAGCAAATTGTCTGAGATGCTAGGACAATAAGCCTGCTGCTTACTCCTGAGGTTTGCTCCGGGTCAGCACTTCGGGTTCGGTAAGACCGAAAAGCGGATGCGTCTCGATTCCCATGTCTCCCAGGACCTGGTAGAGCTGTCCCCGATGGTGGATCTCATGCTCGATCATGAGTCGCAGCCACTTCCAGACGGGCACAGTAATACGGAGGCTACGGCGTTAGTCTGACGAACCAAACGGAAGCTGAAAGCCGAGCGAAAGCTGCAGCGCCGCGAACGTCTTCGCAGACACGATGACATGCGTATCCTCGCAAAAACAGAGGAACCCGCCTGTGCGGTCGACGTACTCAAAACCGGACACCCGCT
>DCAD01000004.1 GCA_002311875.1 Gemmatimonadales bacterium UBA1142
TGGGTGTGCGATCTCACAAATAGGGTCCACATAGGGTCCATCTCCGGCGTGCATAGGGGTGGATTCCTGCGTCAAGCGCAGGTCATCCAGTCAGCGGCGACCAGCCCCCGGCCCCCCCTCCGTGGCACCCAGCCACACCTAGCTATCCAGCACTGTTTCACGCGTCCGATCAGGCTAGTACGTCTGCTCGCTGATCCCAAGCTCGCGGCTCACAGCCGACCCAACCAGCGCCAGATTTCACCGACAGCTCCTTCTAGGACTCGGCGCATGCCTTTGAGGTCGTGCCGGTTGTGACTTACCACACCTCGCCAGATTCCTCGCTGGTGTCCGGTCAACCCAGTCCACGCCCCGGTGCCCTGATTAAGCGAATTACGAACTGTCGTCAGCGCCGGCCCAACGGTACCGGTCCCAATGCCTTTCGGAACGTTCCACCCGAGCAACGACATGTAATGGCCTAGTGTGTTTGGCCCCTGATCATCGGGGCGTTTCAAAGCCCGCCACCTCTTGGCCGGGAAAATAGCGTTGACGTAGCAGGTCTCTAACAGCGACTGGTGTTCGTCCTCAAGGTGCTCAACCATGACTCGGAAGTCGTGCTCGCTCCAGGAGATGATCCTGCGATCCTCCTCTTGGGCCACTTCAATTAGGGTCCGAAGACTTGAGTCGAGGGGTGCATAACGACACGGTGAACCAGCACGGCCTGCACAGTCCTTGAAGACTTCTTCAACGATTACGAAATCCGATTGGTCGTCTTTCATCGTGCCGAGCAACGTTGGCTGCTGATTCATATTGCCCTCGAAATCCAGGTAGATCCCCCGCTTAAGCTCCTGCATCGTTGGAACTGTGCGTCCGTGTCCGTTAGGCATGAGATTCACCCTCCACGATTTCGGTGAGTACGGACTGAACGGGCTTGAGTGGACGTTTGAGCGGGGGGCATTCCTTTACTGCCTCCATCATGAATTTGAGCATGGCCTTGCAAAGCTTCATTTCGACAACCGTCATCTTGTTTGCCTCCGGTGTGATTAGGTCAGAGCAGCGAGTGTCGCTCCTCTACCTATCTATGAACGCGCGGGCGCGTATGACACGCGCGCGAGGGAGGCGGTCTTGTGTAGACGAATATGGACTATTCCATGGGACCCAGATCGGGTTCCGATCCGATGGGGTACACCCCCCTATCTCACAGCACCCACCGCTGGACTATACAACACTGTTTTGCGCGTCCTGAGTTGCGGGCCTGAGTGGGGCGGGGGCATCCCCCCCGGTTAACGTCGGAGTTGGGCCTCCCTGAGGGCCACTTCTATCTCAGAGCACGATGTCGCCACCGGGATCTCGGCTCTTTAATTCGTTCAATGCGGTTTCGGCTTGCCTGAGCCTTCTCAACCTCAACTCTTCGTCCAACATCGCTGAAGCCCACAACGGGTGACCCTCGCTCTCTGTGACCCTCAATACCGTTCCCTCTCGCAATCCATGGGGCAGGACATTCAGAGGCACATCGAGCGTCTCCTCATCGTCGTCGGCCACCAGCACGGCGATCCTACCCTCGACCCGATCAACGACCCAGATCCTCTCCGCCTCACTCATAGACATACCTCGCGACGATGGCGCTGGACGCATCGTAGAGCGTGGCTGTGTCACCATCGTTGTTCCAGACCGCCCGTCCACTACCCATGAAGAACCGGACACCGTCAGTGCGTCCCGAACCTGTGTAGACCACAATCTGCCCGCCCGCCCTTAGTACGGCATCCGAAGGGAACTGGAAGCAATGACTGGCGGCATCGCATAGAAACCACCCCCCGATCTGGAGATCATCCGAGAGCCCGCTCTCAAGCACGGCGTACTCGCCGTTCGGGTTCTGATGGTCGTTCCCCGGGGCATCAGCGAAAACTCCGAGACTGAGACTACCGCTCACTGACGGCGCTACAGGTGGGACAGAATCAACAAGCTCCTCGACGGTGGCCCTGCGGCGTTGTTCTTGGGTCTCGCGTTCCTGCCCCGTCGCAACGGTTTCCTCGCCGAGCATCACCTCGTATCGGCCATCTTCGTACCCGAGGATGGTTACCTGCCCGTGATAGTCAGTGCGCAGTACGGTTGGCGTCACCGAGGTATACGCCTGGAGGGCTTCAGGTCGCGGGTGACCGTAGCTGTTGCCTCCAACCGAGATCACCACGACTTCAGGCTGCGCGTCTTGAAGGAACTCCCATGTGAACCCGTTATCGCTGCCATGGTGCGGTGCCTTGAGAACCGTCACGTCCGGCACGACGCCTTGCTGGACCCAAAAGGCCAGTTCTCGTACCTCCGAGTCCCCGCTCAGGAACACGACGAAAGACCCGTAGCGCAGAACTAAGCCAACCGAACGATTGTTGTGATCGGTCGAGTTTACGGGCAGCAGCGGGAGCACTTCTATCTCAGCACTGCCGAGACCGATAGTGCGTGGCTCGGCGGCTAGGTAGGTGATGTCCGTCCGCTGCTGGAGGGTCCGCATGAGGTTCTGGTAGGTGGCGGTGGTGTGTGGCTGACCGTTGTCCATATAGAAGCGGACCGGGATCGAGTTGATCACACCCGCCATCCCTCCGATGTGATCCGCATGGGGATGCGTCGCTACCAAGAGATCAATCTTCTCTACGCCCAACTCTCCCAAGCTGCGGAGTGGCTCGCCCCGACCCGCATCTACGAGCGCGATTTGTCCTTCGGGAGAGCGGATGAGGATGGCATCAGCCTGACCAACGTCGATGAAGGTGACGCGGATTGGCTCACCGGACTGACCTTGGGAGGCAACGCCATAGCCGGGGAAGACTAGGAGAAGAGTTGCACACCAGAGAAAACGTGAGGATCGCATCAGGGCAGCACCGTAAGTTCCCCTCATCATGCGGAGCATCCCGGCCACAAGCAAGCAATTCAAATCGCTCGTGGCTGGGGTGCGGGATGCGGGTAGGATATCCCCTGGGTCGGCTGCCGCCTCCCGGTCACATTCGCGATGCCATGGTTCGCCAATCGGGTAACAGTGCTGCAAATTGAACCACAGGAGGATCGCGTAGTGGACCAACAACTTTACAGCCAAGCCGTCTGGTTCATCTCAAGCTTGGACAAACGCTATGCCATCAACAAGGGCGTCGGATGGGTCTACGCCCTACGCAACTCTGAGTTCAAGCGCCCTCTCCTCAAGATCGGGATGACCACCACCTCACCGCATCAGCGTGCGCACGAACTGGGCTCCGCCACGGGTGTGCCGGGCAACTTCGAGATCGTCTATTTCATCCACGCGGTTAACTGTGGCCAGGCCGAGTTTTACGTTCACCAGATGCTCGCCAATTACCGTACGACAGGAGAGTTCTTCGCCGTGCCGATTGGGGCTGCCGTTGATGCGATGGACGAGGTAGCCAGCCAATTGCCCATCAATATGGACCTTGCTCGGCCAAAGAAGCGGGGTGGTTGGGGAGACGATTGGCTACCCCAGGCTTTCCGGCACGCGATAGGTCCATGTCCTCACTGTGGGAAGAAGAACAAAATCCACATGCTTGCGGTGCCGTTTATTCCGAAGTGTGGGAAGTGTCGCAGGAATCTCTC
>DCAD01000001.1:0-206 GCA_002311875.1 Gemmatimonadales bacterium UBA1142
GGTACGAGCTGTGAGCCCGTCAAGCATGGCAGTGCAGTGGTGCCTTGAGAAGTACTTCGAGGAATTGGATAAGCGACTACCTGAAGGCCTTGATCGAGATAGGGATGCCTTAGCAGATCACACTGAGTTCTCTGGAGCTGGCTGTCTGTTTCTTGTAGCTAGTGTGGATGGGCACTGGGTGGGTTGCGGGGGTCTCAAACGCTGCA
>DCAD01000001.1:318-2453 GCA_002311875.1 Gemmatimonadales bacterium UBA1142
CTACTGGTTTGAGAAATCGTTGGACCCAGGTCTACCTGAGTGAAGAGGTATTCTTGGAGAAGGAAGATGACGCTCGACAGGATTGGCCGGTTGGGCGCTGCGATTGGGCTGGTGACAATCACGTTGCTTGATCTTCTAGTGTTGGACGACATAACTACCGCCGGAGCGTGGATGCCAGAAATCGGATTCGTGATTACGAGCGTACCTGCCCTGATGGTTCTCACGTATTTCACGTTCCGTGGCACTACCACAAACAGCCCCTGTCCCCCCGTCCTCGAAGACGGGAACTAGCCGATGCTACAGTAGGCTGCGGGTAGGCAATGGAGGGGGGTTACTTGGGGTATGCCTTGTTGAGTTGCGCGAGTAGGCCATTCAGTTTGCCAGCATGTGCAGGACAACAACCACCAGAATCAACCCTGCCGCGAGTGTGGCCGCAGCTATGATTCGAATCGGCAGTTGCGTGCGAATCGCCGCGAACGGCTGCTTGGCGATCTGACCCTCGTCAGTCCCATCGTTCGAGTTCAGTAGCAGAACAATGCATCCGTTGAACAGCGCAGCAAACGGCAAGCCGATGAGCAGTACCCAGAGAGTCCAATAACGAACCGAATACCACGTGACGATCTCCTGAGTGAATTGCAGCATCTGTAGATGGCGCGCCACGACGGCTGCAAGAAAGATCGCCGCCGGAAAGATGAGAACCAGTTGGGTGGCAGCGATAATTCGTCTGTCCATAGCTCACCCTCCTCAATAATGCCCCACGGTAGAGATCGGTCACTCATCCGAACGCCAGCGGGATAGAGCCGACGATCACCACGTCTTCCACGAAGGTGCGGTGAGGCTCGCGACCTACGCCAGCGAAGCAACCCCCGTACCCCCCCTTTTCTCACCGCACCTATCGTTGACCTATACAACACTATTTTGCGCGTCCGGTGTGACGCTACTGCTTAGGTTGCGAATCTGCGGGGTGCCCAAGCAGGTTTGGGGCGTGAAAAGAGTCCTGATTCTCGTGGTGGCACTGACTGCGTGTTCACCCAGACCTGGTTCAACAATCTTCGATCAACTCCCGCCTCAAGCACCGAACCACCCAATTCGGATTTACCAGGATACGCGCCCAGAGTGCCCGGTTGAAGAACTAGGAGAGGTGAACGTAGGAGGACAAGGCGTGTTCTCTTCTACTGAAGCGGCATTGGCGGTTCTTCGTGCCAAATCTCGTGAGTTGGGAGGGGATGCTGCTGTGTTAGTGACTGAGTTTGGCCGTTTCCCCATGTCTGGAGTGGTTATACGGTTCACTAACCCACAGTGCCAGTACTAGCCGACGACTTGACTCCATGATGGTTTCCCACAAGAGATTCCCTGGTCTTGCCGTCGTGATGGTTGTCGTGATGTCCGCTTCATCTGGGCTGTGTTCACCAGCCTCAGGACAGATGGTCCGGGGCCTCGTTGTGGAACTCGGGACCGACCGTCCGATCCAACTCGCCACGGTCGTACTGATCTCCGAGACCGGAGATACTATGGCTTCGGTCCTCACAGACGAGAACGGATTCTACTCGGTCGCGTCTGAGGATGAGGGCACCTTCATGCTTGTGACGAGAGCCTTGGGGTACAGGACGAAACGTGAGGGGCCGTTTGAGATGGACAGCGGGGGTGTCCGGATCATCCGTTTCAATCTCTCCCAGAGCCCGGTCAACATCGAAGGACTCGTCGTGGGAGTGGATCCAACCGAGTTCAGGCTTGATTCGAACGGGTTCTATGAGCGAATGGAAAACGAGAGAGGGTACTTCCTCACTCCAGAGGACATCTTCAACAGTACGGCCTTCTTTACGCCGGAACTGTTCAGAGGTGGCCTAGAGGGTCGTACGTACGTGGACCCGATGGAGGTGCCGTGGAATGCGAACGTACGCTTGAGGAACCTGATTTCCGGAACCTGTAGTCCTAGAGTCTACGTTGACGGTGTTTTCCAGTACCTGGATGAACATTTTTCCTTGGATGTGGCTGTACCGATGGAGCAGATCGAGGCAGTGGAGGTGTATCGAGGGCCATTCGAGCGACCGCCTGCTCGGTATCACACGACGGGTGGGTGTGGGGTGATCCTCTTCTGGACCAGGGGCGGTCAGTAGCAACTTCTAAGAGCTTCC
>DCAD01000001.1:2561-2953 GCA_002311875.1 Gemmatimonadales bacterium UBA1142
GACAGCAGTTCCTCCAACTCTCCGAGTTCATGCTTCCACCCGTTGGTATTCTGTTCGTGGTGGACATCCGTAAGGAAGCCCGTCTCCCGCAGATCAAGGGCCGTACCTCCGTTCTCACGCTTCGTCAGCTCCCACTCGACGCGGGTGGAGGGCGCCTCCTCGAAGGCCACCCCAGGCTCATGTATCCAACTCCACACTAAGCGATGGGGCGGCGTGACCTCTTCGACTCGGACCGCGAAGCGGCCATGGTCGTTCCAGCTCATCACTCCGCGTCCGTCCGCTCTGAGGTCGATCTCGGCCTCATCCCCAAACCACTTAGCGATCTTCTCGGGATCTGTAATCGCCTGCCACACATGTTCCTGTGATGCTGCGAGTTCAAGCCTCTGCTCGAT
>DCAD01000001.1:3058-3278 GCA_002311875.1 Gemmatimonadales bacterium UBA1142
CAGTGCTGTGGCCCTGACTATGGCCGCTCGGCCGGGAGCTAACAACTAGGCCTCCAGTCCCCCCCCCTCTCTCAGTATCAGCCACTCCAGCGCACCTACCAACACGATTTTGCACGTCCGGTGTGAGGCTCCCGCCTAAGTCGCGGATATTCTGAGGGCAGAGGCATTTTTGGGAAAGCATTACCGGACTTGCTGGAGGACCACACGAATGAAGAGAACG
>DCAD01000001.1:3402-13640 GCA_002311875.1 Gemmatimonadales bacterium UBA1142
TTACTCTCTCTGTCTCCGAATACATGGAGATGGACGACGCAGAACGATATGCATTTAACGGTTATGTGGTCGGTCTCTATCAAATGAGTACTGACGAGGGAGCCAGGCGGGTCCGGGATTGTCTCGAGGAGTGGAGGACCAAGAGTCCAGATACTTGGCTCTTAGCCCTGAACGGATGGATGTACGATGCCGTAAGCTTTGGTGATCTCGGATCAACGGAAGCAGAACTCATTGCCGAAAGAGAGCGGGTGCAGGAAGCACAACAGGAATGGAAGAATAACCAGAATCTCTGGAACTTGATCCGAGACACGCTCCAGAAATTGACTACGGCCCTCGAACAGTACAACCGCGGGGAAGCTACCTACGTTGTGCTATTTGGGGAGTGGAACGATTTCAATGGGGAGCTTGGTAATGTGGAACGTCAGATGAATCAGTCGTTTGAAAACCTTACCAGCCTTCAGGAGGGTACGATCGTGGAATTATCCGGCACTCCTGCTGTTGAGGTGCTCGTTCTGGCTATCGTGAGGTCGTGTGTATCCCCGTGAGGACTAGCCCGGTGAAGAGAACCCTGCTACTCGCCCTCGCTCTGATAGCGGTCGGGTGTGTCGATAAGGGAAAGAGGCTCCACCCGTCAAGGATGGAGCCTCTTTGTCCAGATTCTCTCTGGTGACCTAATTCTGTCCCTAGTAGGCGACTGCCATCCCGTCCTTGTGAGGAGTTGACCCCCCTATCATGACCCCGGTCAGGATATTGAACATGATTCCTTGAGCTCCTCCCACACCCCCTCTCGTAGTTCTCCTTCTAAGTTCGTGACCCCAAGCCTCAAGTTGGGCCAGGACCTCTTCATTGATGCCAGGTTCGACGGTGACGCTGAGGCCACTTCCGTGATTGATCCTAGGGATCTCAACTGCCTGCTGCATGTTCATTCCGAACTCGACCACGTTGAGAAAGATCTGAGCATGTTGCTGAGGTTGCACTGCACCTCCCATCGCCCCGAACGTCATGAAGAACTCTCCGTCCTTGAAGGCCATAGCGGGAATGATGGTATGAAATGGACGCTTATGTGGCTTAACAACGTTCACGTGGTCCGGCTCGCGTGAGAACAGAGCCCCTCTATTCTGCAACGTAAAACCGGTACCAGGAGCTACTAGACCCGAGCCGAAGCCTGAGTAGAGACTATAGATGAAGGAGACGGCGTTGTGATCCTTGTCCATAACCTCTAGTAGGACAGTGTCACCGTTTCCATTGATCCCTGATTCTGGCCGCTCCATAGCTCTGGTGGGGTTGATGCGCTTGAATTGCTGACGACCATACTCGGTCGAGATTATCTCAGCGATCGGGAGATCGTTGAACTCTGGATCAGAGTTCCATTTATCAATATCAGCATAGGCTAACTTCTTTGCTTCGATGACATGGTGCAGGTACTCGGCGGAGTTATGGCCCATAGAGCCTAGGTCCACGTTAGCCAAAATCTTGATCATTTCGAGAGCAGCAATGCCCTGTCCATTCGGTGGCAGTTCGTAAAGCCTGTAGTCCTTGTAGTCTGCGTAGATGGGTTCAACCCATGTAGACGTGTGATCTTCGAAGTCTTTCATGGTGAAGAAGCCATCATGTGACTCGGAATAGGCAACAATCTTCTTAGCGATCGGGCCCTTGTAGAACGCGTCCCTACCTTGCTTACCCAACAGCCTGAAGGTTTCAGCTAGGTCTGGGTTCCGGAATACTTCGCCAGCTCTAGGCGCTCGTTTGCCATCTAGTAACCACGTCTCTCTTGTGGATGGCTCTTCGTTGTTTTCAAGGGAACTCCACGCGTCGGCGATGATCTGAGAGACCGGGAAGCCCTGTTCCGCGTAGTGGATTGCCGGCTCTAGTACTTCAGCCATAGTCATCGTTCCATACTTATCTAAAACCTCGAACCAGCCGTCGACGGCACCGGGCACAGTCACGGAGTATATACCTCTGATCCGATTCATATCGTGCTTTTCCAGCTTACCGTTGAGTGCATCCAGCGTCATAGCGTAGGGTGCACGTCCACTCGCGTTTAACCCAACCAGTTTTTTCTCGTTTGCGAGGTAAACCATGATGAAGGCGTCACCCCCCAGGCTTGTGCTCTGTGGTTCAACTACCGTCAAGACAGCAGCAGTCGCCACCGCAGCATCGATGGCGTTTCCTCCCCTCTTCAGAATATCGAGGCCTGCATTAGCGGCGAGAGGCTGGCTAGTGGCTACAACCCCACGCAGGCCGGCTACGGGTGAACGCAAGGTTTCGTAGGGGAATCTCACTTCTTCTCCAGTTTGCCCCGTGGCTTGACTGCAGAGGCTAAGGAAGAGGGAGGGTAGTAGCAGCACGAGAGTGGTGCTCCTGTTCTTGAGCACTGAATTCAGCATGTCTTCCCCTTCGGCTCATGTTGCGGACGAGACCGTCTATAGGATTTTCAACGATATGAGAGGATATGGATCCATGGGAGCCTCTGGCAATCGTTAGCTGTGCCTCCGGAGAGAGCGATCCTTACACATCACTTAGTACGAAGCGTTCCTGATTCAGGCTACTGATTCGAGTCTTCGTTTGCGAGGAGCTCATAGATTCTTTGGACCGCTGGCAATGGAGCACCTGGCCCACGTAAAGATGGATAATCCGATGAGTGGTCGGATAGGTCGATCTGCTCTGATGCCTGTTCAGCTGTGAACCCCTGTGAGTAAGCCTCATTTGTACGTTCCCAGAGGTCTGTGAGATAGGCTTGAAGGTGGTCAATCTTAGCCAGGTCCGAGAACGGTGCGCCGTGTCCCGGGACTACGATATCGAAGTCCAGCGTCTTGAGTTCCTCAAGTGTTCCGACCCAATCAGATGGGAAGCCGTCACCCATA
Source organism: Gemmatimonadales bacterium UBA1142 (assembly GCA_002311875.1). GTDB lineage: Bacteria > Gemmatimonadota > Gemmatimonadetes > Longimicrobiales > Gaopeijiaceae > UBA1142. Next base: position 6,267 of record DCAD01000001.1, read on the forward strand.
TAGGGGATCCCAGGCAACAGAAGATCTCCCGTGATCAGGATACGTTCTTCTGGAAGATGGACAACGATGTCGCCCCCGGTGTGACCTCGTCCGAAGAACAGCAATCGGATTTTCCGACTACCCCGAAATAAAGTCATCCTCTCAGAGAGTGTTGTATTCGGGGGTGTCGGGCTCAATCCCTCTTGGCCCTCTAAGAATCCTGGTTGTCCGGCCATGATCTCTCGGAAGTGGGCATATGTGCGACCTATCGAACCTTCAGTTGTCAGCATCTCTCGCGTGAATTCATGTCCTATGACCTCAATGTCTTCCGGATAGATTTGGTTTCCGTGCGCATGGTCGAAATGAAAATGCGTGTTGACCACGTACCTGACGGGCTTGTCAGTGATCGCCCGAAGCTCATCGATAAGGGCCGCTGCAGCGGCAGGAGAGATGTGCGAGTCGACAAGCAGCACGTCTTCTGAATTGATAATGATGGCCGCGTTCGAGCCTACAGCCACGTTTCCAGTACCTCGAGCTTGATAGATGCCCTCAGCCACAAGCTCGAACTCAAACGCAGGTCCCTCAAAATTCGAGCCCGGAAGATCCGACGTATCGAAGTCAGATTCAGGGCCCTGTGTCTGGCACGCTGCGAGCACCAATAGGGCTGTCAAAAGTCTAGTTTTCATAGGATCAAGATCCGGTAAGCCAAGGGAAGGTGTAACAATTTTGCTGTCGTACCCTCTATCGTCAGCAATACTGAGATCTCTCTTACTATCGTGCTCGTCGATCCCGAAACCCCGGTTCGGAGGGTCGGGCTGAACCTTAGGCTTAGATAGATCCAGCTTGTCGAACTATGGGACCAACACGATCTGCATGCTTTTGATTCGATTTGCAGCTTCAACCGTCTTAACGGCGTTGAGCGTAAAGTTCCCATACAAGAAACGTTGTTCTATTCGCGCCAAACTGAAGAATTGGGCGGTCTCCGTACGTCCCATCTCGTTGTTCCCGGCGTCATAGAAGAAAAGGAAAAACTTGAACGATACCCCTTGATCCGTGGACCAATTCTTGAACGAGATATTGTACTTGCCTCGGGTATGGGTACCGTCCTCTACAGAGGTCAGAGACCATGTGATAGACGACGCAATAATATTGTTTCCTAGATCCTGTTCCTCTTGGGTGCGTTCACTCGTATCGAGTTCGCCAGGAGCCAGCTCAGTACTACTTCCGCAAGCGAGAACAAGAGACGAGAGGAGTAAGGCCCCCAAAACGCACGCCAATTTCAATTGCTTCAACGCACCCCCCTTCAGACCTAGGATGAAGATTAGACTGGATAATGAGGTCTAGAAAGTGTCTGGTCAAAGTGCTCAGAACGTAAGTTTATCGAAGGTAAACGATGGGTTCCCTTTGCAACTCTAGCTGCCAGGACACCTCCAGCTCCCTTAATTCACCTTGGTCGAGTGGTCGGCCTCAGATAGATTCTGTGAGAGTTACCCTTCAGGTGGACGATACCTAGGAATGCATGACTTCTTGAGGCTCTCGTGATACCGGTTGAGCGCAGGAAGACTGTAACGGTCGATGTCGATGGCGTCGTGATAGGCGGTGCTGCCCCGGTGGTCGTGCAATCCATGACCAACACCGACACGGCCGACGTTGACGCGACAGTCACGCAGATACGCCAGCTGGTTGACGCGGGAAGTGAACTCGTCCGAGTCACGGTCAATAACGAGAGTGCGGCCCGTGCGGTTCCAGAGATCGTAAACCGGCTTCGCGAAGCTGGGTATCGTACGCCTATCGTTGGTGATTTTCATTACAATGGGCATCTCCTACTCACAAAGTTTCAGGACACTGCGAGCGCGCTCTCTAAGTTGCGCATAAACCCAGGTAACGTTGGCACGAAGCATCACGACGCGAATTTCACCAAGATCATTGAGGTCGCAGTTGAACATGATAAGCCCGTTCGTATAGGGGTGAACTGGGGCTCACTTGACCAAAGACTCCTCACAGAGTTGATGGACCTGAATGCCGCGAGACGCACGCCAAGAGATGGCCGGCAAGTTGTTCTCGAAGCGATGATAGAAAGCGCGCTTCGTTCGGCTGCACTGGCGGAGCAAAACGGCTTAGGGCATGACAAGATCGTCATTTCGACCAAGGTCTCGTCGGTACGCGACTTGGTTTCTGTGTATCGTATGCTAGCAGCCCGATGTGATTATCCCCTCCATCTGGGGCTAACTGAGGCCGGTCTCGGGGCCAAGGGGATTGTTGCAACTACTGCTGGCCTAGCCCCGCTCCTCCTCGATGGGATAGGCGACACGATTCGTGTCTCGCTCACCCCGAAGCCAGGGGGGGACCGAGCCGAGGAAGTGCGAGTGGCACAGCAGGTTCTCCAGTCTCTGGGGATTCGGCACTTCGAACCTCAGGTCATATCCTGTCCAGGCTGTGGGCGGACCACGAGCACATTTTTCCAGAAAATGGCCGAGGAGATCACGGAGTACATCCAGGAAATGATACCTCAGTGGCGTACGTGCTATCCGGGCGTTGAAGAGATGGATGTCGCAGTAATGGGGTGTGTGGTCAACGGTCCTGGTGAGTCTAAGCATGCGAACATCGGGATATCACTACCGGGCACGTTCGAGGAGCCCAAGGCCCCGGTGTATATAGATGGTGAGCACTCCGTAACCCTTAAGGGTGAAGGGCTCGTGGAAGAGTTTAAAGAGATATTGTTTGATTACGTCAAGCGCACCTACGGAACACACGTGGGGTGAGGCAGACAGATCTGTCCCCACGAGGTGACGCTCATGTCCAGCGGATGTATCGTTGCCGCACTAATCCATATGGAAATCCGCATAAAATGGGCGTTCTTCAGGGCGAAGATTTGTGGCATACCCCTTGCCCTAACAATGGTTACCTTTGCACACGTTGGGATGAGATGGGAGGGCCGAGATAATGAAAAAGCATAAATCAAATAAGCTTTTTTGTGCTCTGATGGCCTTGAGTGTTGTGCTTACTGTGCCGGAGATCGTTCTTGCACAGTACGGGCAGGGTGGCGAGGGGTTTCTGTTTCAGACACCAAAAGTCTCGTTCGCATTCAGCTTGGGCTACTCGATCCCGAATGCTCAGAGTGACATTTTTGACTTTGCGCAGGAGCAACTTACCCTTGAGAAGAGTGATTTCCACCGTAGTTATAAAGGTGGTGAGTTCGCGATCCGACTTGCAGATCACGTTGACCTCGTGGCCGGAGTTGGCCACTCCACGAGCACTCTTCCTTCTGAGTTCCGCGATTGGGTAGACTCAGATGACCTGCCCATTGAACAGGAAACAATCTTTTCCACGACTCCGGTTACTGTCAGCGCCCGATATTACCTGAGTGATCGAGGACGACAGATTGGACGGTTCGCTTGGGTCCCGAAACGGTTGGCGCCGTTCATAGGTGCTGGTGCTGGCATCATCTGGTACAAGTTTGAGCAAGTCGGTGATTTCGTAGACTTTGAAACCCGCGACATCTTCTACGATCGTTTTGTTAGCAAGGGTACGGCAGCACAGGCTCATGCTTTCGCAGGGATGGATATTTCCTTAAATAAGAGTGTGTTCCTCACGGCAGAAGGTCGCTATCGCTGGGGAAGAGGCGAACTCGGTCGTGATTTTGTAGATTTCGATAAGATGGATCTTGCTGGCATGCAGTTCACCGTGAGTATCGGGGCCCGATTCTGATCGGGAAAGGATTAGAGTAATGACCTTATGCCGCTTTTCTTTCCGGACGTTTTCTGTCCTCGCAGCCGCTTCATTAATGATCGTGGCTCTGAGCACTACGGTTGTGGCACAGGAAATGGATGGCCGTTGGTTGCCCTTTGTAGGGTGTTGGGAACCGACCGGCCAGGGTGCCACCGACGGGATTCTATGCATCGAACCCACGGATGAGGGCATCGAACTTTACACAGTATCAGCCGGTGAAGTTGTGACGAGTGACTTAATGGTGGCGGATGGAGCAAGATACCCAAGAAATATAGAGGGATGTGAAGGTTGGGATTCTGCCGGGTTCTCTCGCGATGGGCGTAGGGTGTTCACAAGATCCGAGTTTCTCTGTGGAGAGGAGATCGCTCGTAATGCAACCGGGATCATGTCCTTAGTTGCGCCAACCCAGTGGATTGACGTGCGCTCGATGGACGTAGGTGGAGAACAGGTGGCTTGGGTGCAGAGTTACCGTCTGGTAGGTCCTGAACGCATGCTGCAGGAGGGTGTCGGAGACAGTCCCTACTTACAGGATATGGGGATGGCCATCCAGGCAGCGCGGATATACGCGGCGCGTAACATCTGGCTTGAAGATGTTGCGGAAGCCGCGGAGCGCGTGGACGCCAAGGCTGTGGAAGCTTGGGTCGCCGAGCGCGGCGAGCGCTTTGCTATCGATGCAGATGCCCTCGTGAAACTCGCTGATGCAGGTGTTTCCGAGAGCATCATTGACGTTGTGGTTGCGGTCTCCTATCCGGAAAGGTTTGCAATCGCTGGCGAAGCCGGTGCTTCGATCGGTGAACGCACATCTCTGGATAGGCGACCGGTGCGTCCTATTTACGGTTATGGCATCTACTCCAGGGCCCCCTTCTACAACTATGGATACGGTCCGTCTTCATACTACGGTTATGATCCATACAACTCTTACCTCTATGGGCCTCGCTACGGTTACGGCTACCAAGGTTACTATTCTGGTTACTACATGCCGACCACAGTGATTGTGAACCGTAGGGAGTCCAATCCTGAATCTGGTGGGCGTGTGTACAACGGTCGGGGATATCGGGCTGGCGATCGGGGCTCATCAAGTACAGGGCCGACACAATCGGTAGGAGGGTCTTCAGGCACAGGAGCAGCTAGCGGCGGGTCATCGACTGGCCGCACTGGCCGCACCGCTAAACGCAGAGGGGGCGGGGACTCTTCCTGAGAGGAAGTGGTCTTATGTAGATAGACGGGGGCCGACGGGCCCCCGTTTTTTTGTGCACACGTAGAGTGCACGAGTTACTCTGCCGTCCTTATGCTATGTTTCCAGCGAAATGAGTGGAGGAGAAGTTAGCCCTAAGCCCGGCACGGACTTTATCCGCCAAATCGTGGCGGAAGACACCGAGAGCGGACGCTACGGTGGTCGAGTTGTCACGCGCTTCCCTCCCGAACCGAACGGTTACATGCACATCGGTCATGCGAAATCGGTGTGCCTCAATTTTGGGGTTGCGAGGGAGTTCGGGGGCGTTTGCCACCTGCGCTACGACGATACCAACCCTGAGGGTGAGAGTGAAGCGTTTGTCCTTGGATTTCAGGAGGACATCCGCTGGCTCGGCTTCGACTGGGGTGACCACCTCTATTTCGCATCGGACTACTTTGAGCGGATGTATGATTGTGCCGTCATACTGATTGAGAAAGGTCTAGCTTACGTCGACTCAGAGAGCGAGCAACAAATCCGTGAGGGGCGAGGCACAGTAACTGAAGCAGGAACGCCCGGCCGGTATCGCGAACGTTCAGTGGACGAGAACGTGGATCTCTTCCGGCGGATGCGCGACGGCGAGTTCGAAGGTGGTGCGCACGTGCTACGTGCCAAGATCGACCTAGAGTCTTCAAACATGCTGATGCGGGACCCGGTCCTCTATCGGATCAGGCATGCGAGCCATTACCGGCACGGGGATGATTGGTGCATCTACCCCATGTACGACTACGCCCACTGCCTTGAGGACGCCTTTGAAGACGTGACCCACTCGATCTGCACGCTTGAGTTTGAGAACAATCGAGAGTTATACGATTGGGTTCTAGAGAATGTCGGATTTGAGGAACCACGATCCCATCAGTACGAGTTTGCTCGGCTAGACCTCCAACATGCTGTCCTGTCGAAACGGAAAATTATTCCGCTCGTCGAGGCAGGAATCGTAACTGGTTGGGACGATCCACGACTATCTACGGTCAGAGGAATTCGCCGGAGGGGTGTACCCCCCGAAGCACTTAGACTGTTTTGCGAAATGATTGGAGTCGCTAAGGCGCATTCAGTGGTAGACATCGGAAAACTTGAGTACGCGATCCGTGAGGTACTCAACCAGTCTGCACCGCGGGTGATGGCGGTACTAGATCCCATAAGAATTGTACTCACTGATTACCCGGACGGTGAGACTGAAGAGTTCGACGCTCCTTATTTCCCGCATGATGTGCCACGAGAGGGGACTCGTCCGGTGCCCTTCTCAAATGAGCTTTTTATCGAATGTGCGGATTTCTCCGAAAACCCGCCTTCGGGTTTTCGGCGACTCGTGCCCGGTGGGGAAGTGAGGCTGAGGTACGCGTATGTAATCCGGTGTGAGAAAGTAGTCCGAGATGAAGCTGGCCGGTTAGTGGAACTACACTGTACTCATGATTCTGATAGCCGCGGTGGAAAGACAGTTGACGGACGAAGGGTGAAGGGCACAATCCAGTGGGTATCAGCGGATCACGCTTTAACCGCGGAGATACGGCTATACGATCATCTCTTCGGGGAAGTCCCAGAGAATGATGCTCCTGAGAACCAGGAGATCGTTGCGCGTGTAAACCCAAATTCCTTGGTGGTCCTCGTGGGCGCCAAGGTCGAGCCATCTATCAGGGCTGACTCACCGGATACACGGTACCAGTTTGAGCGAACCGGCTATTTCTGGAGAGATCCAGTAGATGGGTTAGGTGACAAGCTAGTTTTTAATCGCATCGTCTCCTTAAAGGATACCTGGAGGAGTAGCAAAACCAAGTCAGATCCAGACCTTCGTAGAGGTAAGGCTGGGTCTGAAAATGTGGGCAATAACGCGATCAAGGTTGAGAAGCCTGCGGTAAGTGAGTCACGTGATGCAGCACGTGCGGCTGCCCCAGAACTTGCGGCCCGCTTCGAACGCTACAGTAGTGACCTCGGACTGACCCTGGAGCAGGCGGATCTGCTCACGGCATCACTCGAGGTTTCAGATTTTTTTGAGAAAGCCCTTGCTGTACATGATCATCCGGCCGAAGTCGCTAGCTGGTTGACAACGGACTTACGAGGCCTGCTGGGAGCGCGCAGGTTGGGAGATCTTCCGTTTGAGGGCGAAGACTTGGGCCATCTTGTCGCTCTTGTTGCTGCGGATCGACTTTCGCGTAGGGCTGGCAAGGACGTGCTTGCGCGTATGGCTAGAGAGGGTGGGAATCCGGAGCAACTGGTTGTGGAAATGGGACTGGAGAAGGTTGCTGACGTCACGGTGCTTGAGGGTGTCATCGAAGAGGCTCTTAACGCATGGCCGGAGAAGGTAGCCGAGTACCAAGCAGGGAAGACGGGGCTAATCGGAATGTTTGTCGGCGAGGTAATGAAGATGACGAAAGGGGCAGCCGATCCTAAGAAAGTCCGGAAGTTGCTTGTACAGCGATTGAACGGGTGACGTGTCT
>DCAD01000001.1:13763-80289 GCA_002311875.1 Gemmatimonadales bacterium UBA1142
CCGACCCTTTGAAGAAGGCCTTTCTTGACACTCTTCCGAGGCGCACATTAGGATAGCTCTCACGCCAGAATTTGGGCTAATCCACTGCTCTTCAGAGATTCCATATTGGCCCTCTCAGAGACCACTCCCCAGCCACAAGTCACTACCCCCGAAGGGCGGGTTGAGCCACTTACTGGAATAGAGAGGGAAATTCTGGACTTCATGGTCCAATATCTCCGCTCTAACACTTATCAACCTTCGATCCGGGAAATCGGGCGGCGATTCGGTATCAAGAGCACAAAGACTGTGTCGGAGCACCTTCAGGTTCTCGCTGAGAAGGGCTTTCTTGAGCGAGACTCGTCTCGCTCAAGGGGGGTAAAAATCCTCGGGATTGATCTCAACACTCAGGCGGTCTCTGTCCCCTGCTTTAATCGTGTCCCGGATCCTATCTCTGAATTTCGTATCGAGGACGCAGAAGTTCACCTCTCAGTCGACCGAAGGATGGGTGGAGAAGAGGGATCTTTCATCGTTGTGGCCGGGGTTAACGACCTTGCTTTACTTGGTGTTGTAGAGGGCGATTACATTCTCATCTCACCAACTAGCATAGAGAATCTAGAGGATGGAGCGATTATCGTTGCTGACTTCGGTGAGGGAGCTTCTTATCACCGCCTCACCCGGAACGAAACCGGTGTCAAGCTTGAATCACTCCGGCCAGGGAATGAGGAGACAAGGGTGGTGGAGCCAGCGACGATAGAGTCGCTGGGAAGAGTCAGCGGACTCTACAGAAGGATGGACGACGGGGCCAAGGTCAATCTGACGCAACACTAATTGTATCGGATGGTTAATTCGCGTTTGTCCATCTCTAGCCGCTCCACCCTAGAGTACTCCGATGACGACCGGGTTTGGATGCGTCGTGCTCTTGAGTTGGCCAAGGTAGCTGCATCAACAGAGGAAGTGCCTGTTGGAGCGGTGTTAGTTCGTGGACCGGAAGTCTTGGCTGAGGCTCACAACCGGACCGTAGTCGATACAGATTCCACTTCACATGCGGAACTCCTGACGATTCGTTCGGCATCGATAGACCAGGGGGATTGGCGACTTCTAGGCACCACGCTCTATGTGACCCTGGAGCCCTGTGCCATGTGCGCTGGGGCGATCGTGCTCTCCAGGATTCCTCGCGTCGTCTACGCCGCATCGGATCCCAGGGCAGGGATGGCTGGCTCACTAGGGAACCTTCTTCAGGAACCACGGTTGAATCACCGTTGTGAAGTGATGTCTGGGCTCCTCGCTGAGGAATCTGCGGAGATACTCAGGGCATTCTTCCAAGACCTGCGGTAATTCTTCAGATCCTTGTTGATCCGCTGCGGCTAGTCTGTCCTTGAGACCGACTCACCGTGGAATCGAAGAACCAGGAATAGAAGTAACGCACCACCGAGTAGCGCCCCCCATGGAGGTAGCCCATAGGCTGTGCCGACATTCCCCAAGATCATTCCGATGAACGCCACGAGGAGCGCATAGGGTAGTTGGGTCCGGACGTGATCCATGTGATCGCAGGCGGACGCTGTCGATGAGAGTATAGTGGTGTCTGATATCGGTGAGCAGTGATCTCCGAAAATTGCACCAGCCAGGACGGAAGCTGTTGCACCGAAAAGAATTTCGACTTGGTCACCGCCAGGATACGTCGCAACCCCGCCGAGGGTGACAGTGAGTGGGATCACGACTGGGAGCATGATTGCCATCGTTCCCCACGATGTTCCGGTAGCGAAGGACATTGCCGCACACGTAGCGAAGACGATCACTGGAATCAATTGCAGGTTGACACGGTCCGTGAGCAGTAACGACAAGTACTGGGCTGTGCCAATTTCTTCTGTGACCGACCCGAGGGACCACGCTAGCGTCAAGATGATCATCGCTAAGATCATCGACTTCATACCTCCGATCCATGCTTCGATGCACTCGTGGACGGTCAACATCTTCTGGCCGATCGAGATCAGAATGGCGACTAGGCACCCTGCCAGCGACCCCCATAATAGAGTCGAAAACGCGTCGGCAGCACCGAACACGTTTATCAGAGAAGCATCCGGTCCAACACTTTCCCGTCCGGTTGTGTACAGCCCCACTATGACCACCAGGATCACGGCTAGCACCGGAAGGGCCGCGTTCCACCAGTGGTAGGAGAGGCCTTCCTTCGGATCCATTAGCTCTGAAGACGTATCAGTAGCGAGTCTCGCACCTGGCCTATGAAGCTCACCCTTGCTTGCTGCTCGCTGCTCTGCTTCCGCCATCGGGCCAAAATCACGATCCATCACCGATGTCATGAATACGAAGAGCAGCGCGAGTAGGGGGTAGAACAAGAACGGGATTGTCTGGATGAAGATCACAAAAGGGCTTTGCGACAAGATTGCCTCAGCACCATTCGGATTCTGCTCAGCTGCGATCCGCAGTCCGTCCGAGATGAGGCTGATCTCATAGCCGACCCAGGTCGATATGGGCACAAGTGCTGCAACAGGGGCTGCTGTGGAGTCGACCACGTAGGCAAGCTTTTCACGCGAGATTCTAAGCCGATCAGTAATCGGTCTCATCGTGTTGCCAACGATCAGCGTATTCGCATAGTCGTCAAAGAAGATCGCCAGGCCTGCAGCCCAGGTAGCGATCTTGCCGCGCCTGGCGGAGCGGGCAAAGGGCGTGACCATTTCGACGACGCCCATCGTTCCCCCGTTGCGAGCGATGATTCCTACCATACCTCCGAGCAGCAGGGAAAAGACCATGATTTGGGCGTGGCCGCCCTCAACGTCAGCAAGCGCTGGGACCACAAATCGGTCGATCAGTCGACCCGTAGCTGCCAGAGGATTGAATCCCGCGACTGCTAGAGCACCGAGCCACACTCCCGCGAAAAGGGCGGTGATCACTTCTCTGAAGATCAGCGCTAGTACGATCGCTAGAATAGGTGGGAGGAGAGAGAACCATCCCGGGATAAGTGTCAGCTCCAGTTCACTTGCACGTTCCCCCATCAGCACCTGAAGGGGAAGTTGCTCGACCGATCTTATCTCGAGGCCTGCTACAATTGACACATCGTGAGCTGAAACCGTGCCCTGAGCTAAGACTACGCCATTCGCGCTTCGCACCTCATACTGTGTCGACGCGTCATTTGCCCCCTGCAAGGTCAACTGAAACGGGACATCCATCAGGATGACCGAGGGAGGATCCACGAGTTCTTGTGCACCCAAATCTAGAGGAAGCAGAAGGATCCAGAATGCGGTTGTTAGTCGTAAGAGGTGCATATGGCGGTGATTCGAGTGAGAAGCAGTGAGAAGCGAAGCGCTCGCGCACTTCTCAAATACGTTTCTAAGGAAGATGGCAAACTAATCATGGGGAATTTCACATCGTGGTGACAAGACGTGCAGCAGAACTCCGGTTGGTCGTTGACCGATGAGCCACGAAGGTTGAACTTTTCGCCGCGAACGATCGTCTGAGGGCTTCGAGTGGCCCTCACCGGACAGCGCACATGGATCAAAACAACCGTACCCACGTGATGGACGAGGCTGACGTCCATGGAGCGGTTGCTGGCATGGCCCGAGAGATCGTAGAGCGTAATGAAGGTACAGACGGTCTCGTCCTGATCGGCATTCAGCGCCGCGGAACCCAGATTGCGGCACTCTTGGTCTCAGAAATTGAACGGACTGAGGCGGTTTCGATTGAGGTAGGCTTCATTGATATCACCCTGTATCGGGACGATCTCATGGTTGTCGGGCCGCGTCCCATAGTAGGCGAGTCGAAACTGCCTTCTAGGGGGATAGACGGACAAAACGTGGTTCTAGTTGACGATGTTCTCTATACCGGTAGAACAATCCGAGCCGCTCTTAATGAACTCATGGACTGGGGTCGGCCTAAGCTTATTCACCTGTGTGTTTTGGTTGATCGAGGAGGCCGTGAACTACCGATCCAACCTGATATCGTAGGTAAGCGTGTCGACTTGCTCAAAACCCAAAGTGTCGAAGTCCTTGTTCCCGAAATCGACGGTGCTCTGGCCGTCGATATTTTAACGGTGAACCCGGAGGCGATATGAATCCGGGGATGGCCACGTCACCGATCCCTGCGTTGGGAAAAGACCTTGTTGGTCTCGAGTTCCTATCCCAGGAACAGCTCTTAATAATTCTAGACACAGCCGAACCGTTCAAGGAGATCTCAGAACGGCGGATCAAGAAGGTACCAGTCCTCCGTGGTAAAACGATCGTCAACCTCTTCTTAGAGGCCTCCACTCGGACCAGGGTCTCGTTCGAATTTGCCGAGAAACGTCTCAGCGCTGACACGGTTAATATCTCGGAGACGGGCTCTTCCGTTATCAAAGGCGAGACACTGCTTGATACCGCCAGGAACTTAGAAGCGATGCGCATCGATATGGTTGTGATGCGGCACGGCTCTTCTGGGGCGGCCCAGTTTCTCGCAGATCGGATCCCCTCGAATGTCATCAATGCTGGGGATGGCCGGCACGAGCACCCTACCCAAGGACTATTAGACCTATTGACGATGCGGGACCACTACGACCGCATAAAGGGTCTCAAAGTTTGTATAGTAGGCGATATCCTGCACTCCCGTGTCGCTCGCTCGAACATATACGGACTCTTCAAGCTTGGTGCGGCAGTCGGGGTGTGCGCGCCCAAAACGCTCCTTCCTTCTGGTATCAGAGATCTTGGTGTCAACGTTTTCAGGAGGATTGAAGAAGCCATTGAATGGGCAGACGTGCTTAATGTCCTGCGACTACAGCTTGAGCGCATGAAGGATGGGTATGTTCCTAGCTTGCGTGAGTACAACCGGATCTGGGGTGTCACGACTCGGAGGTTGGACTCGGCTCCTCAGGATTTACTTATTCTGCACCCGGGCCCCATGAACCGGGGTGTAGAGATAGACTCTGATGTTGCGGACGGACCGCACTCAGTCATCCTTAACCAAGTCACCAACGGTGTCGCCGTGCGCATGGCGGTTCTCTATCTACTAGCCGGCGGACAACCTGATAGCGCCGAAGCAGCGAAGGCGGAGGCAGAGGTATGAGAGCGAAGACTCTCCTCAAGGGTGGACACGTGGTGGATCCGAGTCAGGGCCTAGACGAAATACTTGATGTCCTGTTGGCTGATGGGATCGTCGCGTCGATAGGCAAGGGTATCTCCGCCCCGGAGAATGCCGAGGTCATAGATTGCTCCAGCCTAATTGTTTCACCTGGACTCATAGACGTGCATGTCCATTTACGGGAACCCGGGGAGGAGCATAAGGAGACGATCGCGACTGGTGCCCAAGCAGCTGTAGCCGGTGGGTTCACCGCGATATGCGCAATGCCAAATACAGATCCCCCGATCGACGACCCTGCGGCAGTTGGGTTTGTTGTGGCCGAGGGTCGGAAAGTTCAAGCGGCCAGGGTATATCCTGTCGGATGTATCTCTGTACAGAGGGCAGGGGAGAGCTTGGCACCGATCGGAGAGATGGTGGATGCTGGCGCCGTAGCCATAACAGACGATGGAAATCCGGTCATGAATTCCGGGCTGATGCGGCTTGCGCTCGAATACGCACAGGCATTTGAAATTCCAGTCGTTGATCACCCAGAAGACCTCGGCCTATCAGCTGGACGCCACATGAACGAAAGCGTGATATCCACACGCTTGGGCCTCGCAGGTAAGCCGAATGCTGCTGAAGAGGTCCACATTATTCGAGATCTCTTACTGGCTGAGCTAACGGGCGGTCAGATCCATCTTCAACATGTCTCTACGCAGTTCGGTGTGGAGCTGATTCGGCAGGCGAAAGCTCGTGGGGTGCGGGTGACAGCCGAGGCGTCCCCACATCACCTCGTTCTTACAGAGGCGGCGGTCGAAGGATACTGTACTGACGCCAAGATGAATCCACCACTCAGGACGGCGGACGATATGGCCGCTGTTCGAGCAGGATTGGCGGACGGTTCACTCGACGTTATTGCGACAGACCATGCTCCCCATCATTACGATGAAAAGGAAGCGGCTTTTGAAGATGCGCCGAATGGCCTTGTCGGCCTGGAGACAGCGGTAGGCATTATCATGACAAACATCGTGGGTGAGGGAGTGATCGATGTTGTGACGATGATCGACCGGATGAGCTGCGGGCCAGCCCGTGCGTTTGGCCTTTCTGGTGGCACCCTCTCTGAAGGTGCAGTCGCAGATGTGACGGTGATCGATCCGAGGCTACGATGGACCGTGGATCCCAGTGCTTTCCAGTCAAGAAGTCAAAACACACCATTCGCCGGATGGGAACTTACGGGAGCTCCTCACAGGACGATTGTAGGTGGGCGCACTGTGTGGGCACGATGACGGGTGAGCAGCTCGTTACACCCTACGGAGAAGCTTGAAAGAACAAGACAAGAGGCCCCCTAAGAGGCTTCTTTATCTGCGTCGCCTACCGTCCTCCCTTCGAGATCACGTCAAGAAGTGAGCGACCTCGTATGTCGTTCAAGCTGGCTCTTCACCCGTGCGACACGTTTCGGATGAATAAGTCGCTTGGTCGCAGCTCGATCCAAGAGTTTGATTACCGCGCGAAGCTGCTCTTGGGCTTCCTTGGCGGAGGTGGTTGCTTGGACTCCCTTTACAGCTGTGCGGATTCTGGCACGCTCCGACCGATTCCTGAGCCGGGCCTTAGCACTCAACTCCATCCGCTTTTTTGCACTCTTGATGTTTGGCATCTGTTCCTCGAGGCGATCTACCCCTTGCATTTGCTAGCCAGCAAAGCTAGGAGCGACTCGAGACAGGATCAACGGGCATTGAGGGGTTAGGTTACTCACGACATGCAAGCAATCCTGATTATTGCAGTACTCATCCCCTCAGTCGTCGTGCATGAGGTCGCGCACGCATGGCAGGCACGCCGAGAAGGAGACGACACAGCGGAGCAGCTCGGCAGGATCACGCTGAACCCGATTCGTCATCTGGATCTATTCGGCTCATTCATTGTTCCGTTTGTGCTCGCACTGGCGCCCGTTAATTTTATATTCGGTTGGGCGAAACCAGTCCCCGTCAATCCGGCGAAGTATCGGAGCCCTATATGGGGGGACATCCGAGTATCTTTGGCCGGAATCGTATCCAATTTCGGTCTAGCCGTGCTCGCCACGCTCGGATTGGCATTGGTTTCTAAAGTGATAGACGTGTCCGGACCGCCTTCAAGCGGCCTCATGGAGACGCTGGTTGAGATGGCTCAGTATGGGATCATAATCAATCTGATTCTTGCCTTCTTTAACCTGATTCCAATCCCACCCCTGGACGGATCACACGTCCTTTTTCATCTGCTTCCAATGCCGATCGCAGTCAGGTATGCCGATGCGGGCCGCTATGGATTGCTTGTGATGATGGGCCTGCTTTACCTCTGGAATGACTTGTTCACCTACTTAATGTGGCCAGTGTTCTTCTTCCTAGGCCAAGCCTACACGTTCGTCGACTTGTGGATCTGAGGTTCGCTGAAGGTGCCATTGTGCGAGACGATTTTTTCCTTGTGGAAATTGATCGTTTTCAGGGCCCCCTAGACCTTCTACTGCATCTGATTCGAACGCAGGATATAGATGTTTTCGATATTCCTGTGGCCCGTATTACAGACCAGTTCCTGCAGGTGATCAAGGGCTTGGACGCGGAAGATTTGGACAGCGCCGGTGAATTTCTTGAGACGGCAGCGACGCTCATACGGATCAAGGCTCAGATGCTCTTACCTCATGAGGGCGACGACGACGATGAGGATCCCAGAGCGCAACTCGTACGCAGGCTCCTTGAGTACGAGCAGATCCGTGAGATATCACAACGTATGCGGTCTGCTGAAGCGGACCGCGCCCGGCGCTTCTCGAAGGGATTCATCCCTGCGCGCCCCAAGCGCCTCCATCAGGAGATGCCACTCGAGACAACGTGGGCAGACGTTCTTAGTGCGGCGCTCAGTGTGGAGATGCCCGCACCAAGGCAGGGGCTTCCCAGGATCACCGCACGGACGATCTCTATGCAGGACAAGGTCGTCTTGATCTTGGATTCACTGCAAGATCGATCTGGTGTCGAATTTAGTCACCTCCTAAAGGGGTTCGGGGATACTATGCACGGAGTTATGACTTTTCTCGCAGGGTTGGAGCTTACACGCCAGCGCGTGCTTTTTCTGAGGCAGTCCCAGCCCTTTTCAGAGCTCTGGTTCTACAGAAATGAAGAGGCCGAAGAGGGGGTAACCGAAGACATTGGAAGGATTGAGGTGGACACATGAACACGCCCCAAATAGTTGAAGCTGTCTTGTTTGCCTCGGACGCCCCTCTCACACCGGATGAGATTGCTAGGGCAGATGAGCGCCTGGATGAAGATCAAGTGGAAGAGGCGCTGCAGATACTCAAGGCTGAGTACGACGATGCCCACCGCGCCTTCCACCTCACGGAAATAGCCGAGGGCTACCAAATTCTTACACGTCCCGAGTTCGCCCCCTATCTGGAGCGTTTCGACAATGTGCACAGGCCCAACCGACTGTCCGGGCCTTCTCTAGAGACGCTCGCGATCATCGCCTACCGTCAGCCGATCGGTCGAATAGAGATCGAGTACATCCGAGGTGTGAACTCCTCGGGGGTGATCCGCACGCTCCAGGATCGCAGCTTGATCGATATTGTCGGAAGAGGTAACGGGTTGGGCCGTCCCCTTCTTTACGGGACCACGCAGCGTTTCCAGGAGCACTTCGGGTTCGGGTCACTTGACGATCTCCCACGCCCTGATGAACTGCCAATCATTCTCAAAGACCGCATGCCACTCCAGGAGAGTGAGCGGTCCTCCGACCAGGAAAAAATCTCCGAGAAACAGGGTCTGGGAGAACGTCCGGCAGACGAAGAGGCCGATAACCATGTGAATGAAGCCTCTCAGGACTCAGGCGCCTGACACTGCGGTGACCGAGGGCGTTCGCCTCCAGAAGTACATTTCCCGATGTGGCCGGGCATCACGTCGCGAGGCCGAAGTGCTCATGTTGGCTGGTCGAGTTCGGGTGAACGGAGAATTAGTCTCTAAACTGGGAACAAGGATAATCCCAGGGCGGGACACTGTGGAGGTAGACGGTGAGGCACTTGAACCCGCTGTGGTGCGGTGGATTGCTTTTCACAAGCCTGCTGGGGTATTGACTACCCGAAGGGACCCGCATGGGGGCCGCACCATCTACGATGTGCTCCCGGAAGAGTGCTCAGCACTGCGCTATGTGGGGCGGTTAGACCGTGAGAGTGAAGGGCTGTTGATACTAACCAATGACGGTGACGTAGCTCACGGAATTCAGCATCCGAGCCGTGAGATCGAGCGCGTATACAAAGTGTTTGTGACGGGTATAGTAAGTCGATCTAAGTGTGCCGCGTTACTTCGCGGGGTCCAGCTTGAAGACGGATTGGCTCGAGCCCGTTCAGTCCGTGTCGTGAATCAAGATGAGCTTAGAACAATCCTGAAAGTTGTTCTAACAGAGGGCCGGAAACGTGAGGTACGAAGAATGATGAACGTCATTGGGCACGGGGTCCTAAGACTTGTCAGGATCCGTTTCGGTCCGGTAAAGCTGGGGGAGCTCCCGGCAGGTGAGTGGAGGGACCTGGCCGAATCTGAAAGGGACTCCCTGCGAGTTCTTGCAGAAAGGGTAGAGGAAAGATAATCAACGAAAGGAGCGTCGATTCTTCCAAGTCTCGGGGTAGACATTAGTTCGGTGTTCCGTACGGACGTTGCCAGCAAACGGAAGTTAGCTTCGCACGATCAGAGGTACAGGTATCCGGGTAGATTCATGAGATATCAGACGTCCTGCGCGGGCTGTCACGTGTGGGTATCTTTTAGTCGACGGGCCCGTAGCTCAGTTGGTTAGAGCATCCGACTCATAATCGGCAGGTCGAAGGTTCAAGTCCTTCCGGGCCCACTCGAAAATAATCTTCTAAGTACTGGCCTCCTGGAGTGTTTTTTCAGGAGGCCAGTGAGTTCCTACCTTGAACGAAATCTATATTAATCGGCGCTATTCCAAGTCAGGATCAGGATTTTTGCGAAGTTTTTTCGTTTGGCTACGCTGACGTTTACGCTCGAGTCGCCTCTTTTTTTCTCGGTTAGGGGTCACGGTTTTGAGACGGGGTTCTGGCGTTTTGTTGTGAGCCTCAAGCTTTTCCCGTAGACGAGTAATGGCTGAATGCCGATTCCGAAGCTGACTCCTCTCATCGCGAGCCACTGAGCTGATCCCGGTCGCTAGGTGCACGATCCTGACACCAGTTTCGGTCTTGTTCTGGTGCTGGCCTCCTGGCCCCCCTGCGCGGAAAGTTTCCACACGGCACTGTGCGAGTAGAGCCTCGTTAGACTCTGGGATCATCGTTTGTGAAGGGGGTCGTTCGTCCATCATAGTATGCTCAGCGCAAATTAACTTGGTCGATGTGAGACGGTATGGCACGAATCCCACATGCGGGGTAATCTTGAGCGCGCGTCCTGCCCTCGACGTCCCGCCAGATGTATCTTATCGATCATGATCTTTGACCCGCTGGAAAAGAAACCAGGCGCCAGATTTCTATTCATCCTGGCGTGCTTAGTCGTCATCGTCTACGGCTTGCAATTTGCTGCTCCGATCCTTCTTCCTTCGGCAGTTGCTCTTTTCTTGGCTGTATTGAGCCTACCGATCATGCTGTGGCTTGTGAATCATCGGGTACCAACCGGGATTGCGACGCTTGTGACCGTTCTGGTCAATGTCGCTGTCATAGGATTGTTCATCCTGATTGGAAGCTCGTCGGTTACTGAATTGCCGACCAAGCTTGATGGGTACGTTATTATTCTCCAGGAACGCTGGAGTGCATGGATGACTTGGATCGAGGGTTCCACCGGTTTCGAGATCGGTGACTATTTAACAGTCAGCATAATTGATCCAGCCGCAGTCGTGGACATCGCTCGTGGCACTATCGGGCGCATCGCTCAGTTTCTTTCCACCACGTTTCTCGTGTTCCTGATCATGGCCTTCATGCTCAGTGAAGCGACGGTTTTCCCCAATAAGTTCCGTCACATCCTGGGGGTGCGCGATGGAGACGAGGACAGGATCACCAAGATCGTGACGGAGATCCAGTCCTATCTGGGCATAAAGACTATAGTATCCCTTGTCACCGGATTGTTATTGGGAATCTGGGCGTATCTATGGGATCTGGATTTCCCGGTGCTGCTAGGGATGATCGCGTTCTTGCTCAACTATGTACCGACTGTGGGCTCGATCATTGCAGCGATCCCGGCTGTCTTATTGAGCGTGATCCTATATGGCACCATCGGCCATGCGGTCGCCGTGGCGGCTGGATATATCGTTGTGAACATGGTCGTCGGTAATATCATTGAGCCGAGATGGATGGGTCGCAGCCTAGGGCTTTCAACACTTGTCATTATCCTCTCTTTACTTTTTTGGGGATGGGCGTGGGGGCCCCTGGGGGCCCTCCTATCAGTCCCGCTGACGGTTGGCGTTAAGATTCTGTTAGAGAACACTGAGGATCTCCGCTGGGTGGCAACTCTTCTGGACAAGGGTGCTCCTTCCACCAGTACAGTTGCGAGTGACGCTGTCCGAGGAGATAGTTGACGATGGCGCGAATCCCGTTTGATGAGTTACCTAACTATGCACGGCTCTGGATCTTTCCGGCCAGCCGTGCTCTTAAGGGTCGAGAGGCTGAGATTTCAATCGACACCGTTCACTCCTTTTTGGACGGATGGATGGCCCATGGGGTTCCTCTGCGCTGCGCTGCAGAACTCCGTGATAGCCAGTTCTTGCTAGTCGGTGTGGATATTGACTCTGAGTTACCCTCGGGATGCTCTATCGACTCTCTCGTGAATCAGCTTCGTAACCTAGGTTCGGATATTGGAGTCTCGCTGGTGGACCATGCGCCGGTTTGGTATCGAGAGGGAACTGGGATCCGCTCTGTATCGAGATCCCAGTTCAGGGCACTCGCCGAATCTGGAACAGTCACTGTGGCAACGACGGTGTTCGATACGAGTCTCACAAGCGTCCATGACTTGCGTACAGGAAATCTGGAACGACCAGCTTCAGATTTGTGGCACGGGCGAGTCTTCTTTCGAGATCGGATTACCGCCTAGTCAGATAACAGCGAGAGGGCTAGGAAGTGGCAAGGTTCAGGTGATCAAGTGTTCAGCGAGAAACCGTACGCTCTCCACTTCTGCCCAAAAGGATGGTTTGACGGGTGTTCCTTCCAGGAATCCAACGTGTCCACCGTCGGGGTGAAGCAGGAGTTGGACCATCGGGTTATCCAGTGCTTCAGCTCTGGGTATTGCTTGTGCCGGCAAGAAAGGGTCGTCCTCTGCGTGGATTAAGAGGGTAGGGACGTCGATACTTCCCAAGAACCGGAAGCTGCTAGATTCTGAGTAGTAAGTGGCAGCATTTTTGAATCCACCCAATGGTGCGGTGGCGACGTCATCGAATTCCCAGAGTGTTCGGGAGCGCAGCACGGCATCCAGATCGAGGATTGAGGCGAGAAGCTGCTGCTTTAGACGGACTTTACGCTTTAGCGACCGCATGAAGTGAGCGGCGTAAAGACGCCCCATCCGAGACTGCTCCAGAAGTTGAGAGCCAGCAGCTAGATCGTAGGGAACCGAAATCGCTACGGCGGAATCCAGCCGTTCTCTGACATCGGAGCCATCTTCGCCCAGGAGCTTGAGTAGCACGTTTCCTCCTAGGGAGAAACCAAGGGCACCCATTGGCCTGTCCGGGTAGCGCCGACGGAGAAGTTCGAGTACGAATCGGGGGTCACCAGTCTCACCCGAGTGGTAGAAGCGAGGTCTCCGATTAGGCTCTCCGCTACACCCTCTGAAATTCAGGGCGACAGGCCAGATATCCTGAACCGATAGCTCCCGACAGACGTTTCGGACGTACCCCCTTGAGGTCGACCCCTCAAGGCCATGCAGCACAAGGACGATGGGTGAATCCGTGGAAGGCTTTGGCCACCAATCCAAGTCGAGGAAATCCCCGTCAGGTGTATCCAGCCGTTCGCGATGATAAGCCGGACCGTCCGGAGATCTCAGGATTCGCGATATGATGGTTTGTGCGTGACATCCGCGTGCCCAGCGGGCAGGCCTAAAGGGTACGGGCTTGAAATTCAATCCATCCATTGGCTGAAAATTCTCCCAGTTTCGTGATTCCAGGCGATGCTGGTCCAGGTTAGCATGATAGGAACGAGGTGCCCGCGTTGGTGTGTAAGCCAAGAAAAGCTACAGTGAGACAGTAGGCTTTAGAGTAACTAGATGGACGTGCCGTGAGGAGCGTGATGGGTGCTGCAACGCTGAAGGTCGTTCTATGCTGTATGTTCCCTATTTCTTTACCTGCGGACACGCTCCCATGCGGTGCGAATTGGGAGTCAGGTGAAGAGGTATCGGATATCCCGAGGACATTTAGGTGGGGTGTCCAGCGTCCAAATCTCCTCAGGTACAACCGAGTGGAAGGGTTCTCGATAGGCGTTCGAGCCCAATTTCGACCGCAAAGCGCACTGGGTCCAATTTCGGTGACGTCGACTGCACGTCTCGGCCTGGCCGATCTGAAGCCAATCCTGAGGCTGGACTTCACCAGAGAAACGATACAGGAGAGGATCACTTTCAGCGGATTTCATGAACTCACCGCCATCGATGAGCGCGCTGGGCACTTCAATCTCGGTAACTCAATATCGGCTTTAGTCGCTGGACGGGACGATGGCGACTACTACCGAAGGTCCGGCGCATCTCTGGAGTGGGTACATCCCACCATGGAGCAGAGCTCCCTTCGAATTCGTGCCTTCGGCGAATATCACCGGCCCGCGACGATTGAGACAGATTTCAGTATTTGGGGGCTCATAAAGGACAACTTAGAGTGGCGGCCTAACATAGGAGCGGACGAGGGATGGTTTCTAGGAGGTTCGTTGGAGATTAGCTCCAAATGGGGTACGGATCCCCTTTTCCCTCGAGGTGGACTTCTAGTCTCTGTAGAGGGCGCAGCAGGGACAGCGGAATACGCTCGTGCGGACTTACTGGGCAGCCTTGATATTCCGATATTTGCTGACACACGGATCAGTTTGGAGGCTGGGATCGGCACAAGTTTGGGTGCTCTTCCACGACAGCGGCTTTGGTATCTTGGCGGACCGAGCACGCTGCGCGGTGTTACACCGCGAGCCCTTGGAGGCAATAAATTTTTCCGTGTTCGAGGAGAAGTCGCTCGATCCTTCTCTTTTGGTGATGTATCCCTCTTCTCAGACGGGGGCTGGGCGCCCTATTCTGGCACGCTTGGCTGGGACACGGACGGACCCCTGTTTTCAATTGGCTCTGGCTTGGCTGTTCTTGATCGCTTGATCCATCTGGATGCATCCTGGAATCTAGGAGACCCAGGTGTATTCACTGGGGGACGCTTCAGGTTTCACACATACTTAGACACCGTACCCTTCTAGTTTCTGGACAGTTCTGCTGCTGCAGGCCAGAATGCGGGGTCCCTGAGTAGTATTAGAGATAGATGTCCAGGTAGACGTCGAGTCCATGCTCAAAGATTAGGTGGGTATAGCATGTCCAGCTCGTGCCGGAACCCAATAGCCTTAGGTGCTCTAGTCCTTTTCGTGGGGTGTCAGATTGGCACTTCGACGATGGTAGGGGACGAGGCGGTGTCGTTGCGACCTGGGGATGGGTTGCTCCGGGACCCGGAGCTTCAAGCCATTGTCGATCTCCAAGTAGAACGAGACGCGCTGGGTTTAGCTGAGATGCTTTTCACAAGGGACGCAACTCTGAGAGCTCGTGCAGCGTTCGCTCTCGGATCCGTTCAGGAGCCCACGACACTTCCGATCCTGGTTTCCAGATTAGAGATAGACGAAGACGCGGCAGTGCGACGGGACGTCGCTTTTGCGATTGGCCAGCTTGCGAACGAATCCTCAGTCCCTGTTCTAGTGGCGGCACTCGCACGAGAAACAGAGCACGACGTCAGGGATCGAATTCTGGAGGCTCTCGGAAAGATTGCGACGGTCTCGGCATCAGAGGCACTTTTTTCTGCCGAGGTACAGATGGATGAGGAGTCTCGCAGAGTCCTTGCACTCGCGGTGAATGGAGCAGTTTTCGATGTCGATCATGCAGAAAGTCGTGACCTGCTATTCAGTAAATTAGATGATCCTGATCCTGAGGTGAGGATTGCAGCAGCATACTATTTCGCGCGTAGAGCAGACACATCGTTCTGGTCATCCCGAGCTTCACGACTTCGAGAGGTCCTAGATTCGTTCGCTGAAGATGACCCAGCCGCTGTGCATCTTATATCGGCCCTGGGTCGGCTAGGAGATGATTCGGATGTCAGACGGTTAACCCGATGGGCCAGTGAAGCTCAAGACTGGCGTGTGCGAGCTGAGGCTGTAGCAGGGCTCACTGGGCAAGAATCTCTACCGGATGTTCTGGGGGTTCTATTCGACGGACTTGATGATCCTTCCGAGCATGTGGCGGCCAGGGCAGCCAGTAGCATCGCAAGAACGGACCAACCCCCTGAAATCATTACACGCATCAAGAGTTGGATTGATTCTGATATAGACCACCGAAGCGTAACCGAACCGCTCTTGGGACTGTTAGCCCGACAGAATGAAGCGGTGTTTATATTCAATTGGCTGGATGCGTTGTCCCTGGACGATGTGGCAGGTTGGAAGGTAGGAGTGGCCGCCCTCAGCCAAATCAGCGGTAGAGAAGCGCTCGAGCGACTCAGTGAGGTAGCTGGATCCTCCCATCCAGAGATCAGCGCTGCCACTGTTGAGGCCTTAGGGAATCGCTGGTCCGGGGATAGGCGTAATCCCGATCTCCGACAACTCTATTACGAGATCTTCGCAGGTGCTGTACAGAGCGAGGATGAGAGCACCTACCGGACTGGGTTAGAGATGCTTACTGACCCCATCTTCGGGGAGTTGGGTAGTGCCGGAGTGCTAGGCGATGTATACCGAAAATTAGCGTCTGGATCAGAAATCCAAGAAGCTGTCGAGATCATGGGTTTGATAGCGATTACGGGCGATCCGGATGCCCATATGATCTTTCGAGAGGCTTTAGAGCACCCAGTTGGTCTGATAAGACGGATTGCCGCTGTAGAACTCCAGCGATTGACGGGAGAGGTTTTCGCGGTTGATGACGGAGATGGCCGTGCGTTGAGATTATCTCCTGAAGCAGTGTCGACGACGCTAGCCTACGACCCGACCCGAATCGACTGGAGATACTTAAGACGGCTTGGCGAAGCTCCGGAATTGGTGCTTGAGACAAGCAGGGGAAGAGTTAGGATCAGAATGGCCACGGAGCAGGCTCCGCATACCGTTCAAACGATTGCACGACTCAGCGAGGAGGGGCGTTACGACGGTATAGCCTTTCACAGAGTCATCCCGAATTTTGTGGTTCAGGGAGGGGACGTGGAGGGCCTTTCTGGTATGGGTGGACCGGGGTTTGAGATCACGACGGAGTTGAATGGTATCCCTTTCCGAAGAGGGTCTATCGGTATGGCGAGACTCGGAAAGGACAGCGAGGGCTCCCAGTTCTTTATAGCTCACGCGATGCTTCCACACCTAGACGGTGGGTACACAGTGTTTGGCTGGGTTGTTGAGGGAATGAGTGTCGTGGATCGCATACTCCAGGATGACCTTATCCTCAGCGCGAAGATAGAAGGCAGTAGCTGAGCCACTTGGTTGTGACCTCTCCACCGGATATCCGATGCGGGAAATATTTCTGTCGCACCTTTTAGCACTAAACGATGTTAGCGTGTTTAACGTGATATATATTGACCAAATGTGACACTGTGTTTACGGTGTTTACATGCCAGCCCAACAAGAAAAGATACTCGCGTGCGCATGTGAGCTCTATCTAGAGGCGGGGTTACCCGGTTTCTCGATGAGAAAGCTTGCAAAGAATGTGGGCGTTACGGCTCCGGCCCTCTACCGACACTATGACGGCAAAAACAAGGTGCTCGCTGACGTTGTGAGGGCAGCGTATCAGGCGTACCAGGGTTACGTATATCGGGCGCTAAGGGCGGCCACACCCATTGAGCGTTTTTTCCAAGCAGGTGAAGGGTATCTCGACTTCGCGCTCGAACACCCCCGCTGGTACAAGATCATGTTCTCCAGTCCGGAGCGTCTTGGAATGCAGGAGCTTCCGAAGGACATAGAAGCGATGGGATGGGGGGTTCATCAGTTTTGGATCGATCGAGTTCGGGAATGTATGCAGGTTGGCATACTCAAAGAGGCTGACCCACTTCGAACGTCATTGACGATGTGGGCTCATGCGCATGGGATGGTTCAGCTTTACCACCAGGGTCTCTTCCCGATGGATCAGGAAGAATTCCGCTCGCTGTTCGAGGAGTCGGGCGCACGAATGATGAGTGGCTTCGCCACTGACAGCTTTAGGACTCAACTCGAGGAACTCAATTTACTGGGTCAAACTGCGCCTCAGGCGTGAGATTAAAAAGGAAGAAGAAATGATGATGCAGATACAAGCCCGTAAGAGCCTTCCGGGTATATTCACAATATACTTGGCCCTAGCGGTCGGATCGGGATTGGCTAGGGCTGAAGCCCAAGAAAACCAGATGGTTTTCGGGATAGAGGAGGCTGTGCGGACTGCATTGGGCGCGAACCCCGATGTCGTGGCAGCGCGTCTCGGGCTCGCTGAAGCAGAGGAACTTGTCTCGGAGGCATGGAGTAGTGTCTACCCCACAGTAGATCTGAATGCCAGCTACTCGAGGAATATTTCAGCTCCTGTCAATTTTCTTCCAGCGGCGATTTTCGATCCTACTGCGGGGCCAGACGACTATATACCCGTTCGATTCGGGGCTGACAATCAGTGGGCCTCAACTATCTCTGTAGAACAACCTCTTCTACGTCCCTCGGTCTTCGTGGGAGTGGGAGCTGCGTCGCGCTTTGAGGATCTTCAAGAAGAGGCAGTCCGCGGGCAGTCTCATGCGGTAGCCACTCGTGTACGTCTATTGTACTACCAACTCCTTCTCTCGCGAGAACAGCTACGCCTAACAGAGAATTCCGTCCGACGGGTACGTGAGTCTCTCCGCGAAACAAGAGCAAGGAACGAGACTGGGCTTGCTTCGGACTACGATTTGCTGCGGCTCGAGGTTGAGCTAGCGAACCTGGAACCCAACCTCCGGCGGGCGGAGAACAGTGTTCGTGAAATCCGCCGTCAGTTGGCGATCGAACTAGACGTGCCAGAACAAGACGAGATTACGGTGAGGGGTGCGCTAGCAGAAATGGATTTGGACAATCTTGAGGATAACGATCCAGATAACCGCGAGATCCTGGAATTCATGGGATTCCAAGGAGGAGATCTGGAGGTGCCAGAGTATGCTCTTCGGATGGCAGGTGAGCTGAGATCTGACCTTCGGCAGCTTGAGCTAAATCGGGATCTGAGGCAAGCCGAGGTGAGATTAGAGCAGGCTAGCTATCTGCCCGAGGTGACACTGTTTGGTAACTACATCATTAATGCTCAGGACAATGGGAGTCCGAACTTCTTTGCTCGCGGTGACGGGCAGAGGGCGTACACTCGTATCGTTGGGGTTAGGGTGAGCCTGCCGGTGTTTCAGGGCTTCAAACGGGTGGCTCGAATAGATCAAAAGCGAGCAGCGCTGCGATCCGCAGAGGTCCAGTCCCAACGTGGGCGTGACATGGCCCGGGCACAGGTGAAAAGCCTGTTAGAGTTTTCTGGAGAAGCATTGTCACGAGCCCGAGCTCAGCGACTTGCTGTCGAGCAGGCAACTCGGGGTTTTGAGATTGCGAGCGCGCAGTACCGAGAGGGACTCGTGAGCCAATTTGAGCTTACCGATGCCGAGGTGGCGCTGCGACAGAGTGAGTTTAACTACGCGCAAGCCGTCTTCGATTACCTGGTCGCACGCGCGCAACTGGATGAGGCAACTGGCCTGGTTCCACTTGTTGACCAAGACGCGGTCCAAACAGCTCGAGAGGGTTACGAATTGCCATGAAGAATTTGGACGCTAGGAGGAGAGGAGTGTCAGCTCTGGTAGCTGCGCTTGCTGTTGGTGGATGCGGAACTGCCCAGGCAGACGGGATTGATGGAACAGATTCCAACGAGTTCGTGCGGATCATCAATGTGGAGGTATCACACGTTGAGACTGAGAAGTTTGTGGAAGAGATCAGACTGACAGCAGCAGCTGTGGCAAACCAGGATGTGATGGTCTCGGCTGAGGAGAGCGGAGTGATCCGAGAGATCTTCGTTGATAAGGGAGCACAAGTTGAGAGGGGTGCTCCACTAGCTAAGATTGATGATCGCGTACTTACTGCCCAAGTGGAGCAAGCTCGCGCCGTTGCAGAGCTAGCCGCGCATACTTGGGAGCGACGCAAACGGCTATGGGAAGAGGACCGGATAGGCTCGGAAATCAACTATCTGGAGGCTCGCTTTGGTGCTGAGCAGAGCACGGCTGCCCTCAAGGTCCTTGAGGAACGGCTAGCTCGGACAACAATCCGAGCTCCGTTTTCGGGGGTCTGGGATGAGCGGCATGTCGAAGTTGGATCAATGGTAGGTCCAGGACAGTCAGTTGGACGCCTCATTGATTTGGATCCGATAAGGGTTGTCGGGGGTGTGCCCGAACGATATGTCCCGGACGTTTGGGTCGGTGCGGAGGCGAGCGTCGACTTCGATATATTCGATGACGAGAGGGTTACTGCTCCGATCCATTACGTGGGTTCAACAGTCAACCCCCGAAACCGGACCTTTCCGATTGAGGTCATGCTCCCCAACCCTGGGGGACGTATTAAGCCTGAGATGGTTGCCAACATGACCGTAACTCGCCGAGAAGTTGAGGAGGCAATTGTTGTGCCCCAAGACGTGCTCGTGAGAGTTGAGGATGGTTACGTAGTGTTCGTAACGGCTGAGCGAAGTGAGGGGACAGTGGCGGAGGTCCGCCGGGTCGTTCTGGGACCCGCTCGCCGCAATCTCGTAGTGGTCGAATCAGGTATTGAGGCTGGGGAACAATTGATCGTGGTAGGCCACAAATCTGTGGCGGATGGTGACCGGGTGAACATTGTCGGAGAGAGGCAGTAGAGGCGTGGGGGAAGACAAGAAAACCCCCGAAGTAATGGGAGTACGTGACGCTGGTGACCATCGACCAGGACCAGGCTCCCTAGAACGATACAAGGAGTTTCTCCCGACAAGTTTTGCGATTGAGCACAGGACTTCAGTTGTCATCCTGCTCATGATCATAGGGATCATGGGAGCCTTGGCTTACAGGGTAACGCCCAAGGAGTCCTTTCCGCAGATCCCGATATCGATGCTCGCCGTCAATACGGTCTACAGGGGTGTGTCCCCGGGTGACGTTGAAAGCCAAGTCACTCGGGTGCTAGAGGAAGAGCTCTCCACAATCAGTGAGCTCAAAGAGCTGACGTCCACATCGGTAGAAGGTTATTCAAGCATTGTGGCCGAGTTTGAGACATCTGTCGATCTCGATGACGCGCTCCAGAAGGTTAGAGAGAAGATTGACTTAGCGAAGTCCGATTTGCCTCAGGATGCGGAAGAACCGTCGATCATTGAGTTCAGCTTCTCAGAAATGCCGATTATGCAGGTGAACCTATCAGGCGAATACGGATTGGTGCTCCTAAAGGAATTAGCAGAGGAACTTCAGGATCGACTAG
The DNA here is from genome assembly GCA_002311875.1 of Gemmatimonadales bacterium UBA1142. GTDB lineage: Bacteria > Gemmatimonadota > Gemmatimonadetes > Longimicrobiales > Gaopeijiaceae > UBA1142. Next base: position 34,339 of record DCAD01000001.1, read on the forward strand.
AGGCCCTTCCAGCCGTCCTGCGTGCGGATCTTCGCGGGGGTTTGGAGCGGGAGGTCAAGGTAGATGTCGACCTCCGAAGACTGCAGTTCTACGGGATTGCGCTCGGGGACGTGATCGACGCGATTCGGAATGAGAACGTTAATATTCCAGGTGGTTCAATAGATGTCGGTGATACTAAGTACCTCATACGCGTAGATGGGGAGTTCGACGAACCCACTCTGATAGAGGACGTAGTCGTCCTTGTTGAGGAAGGGCGTCCGATCTACGTGAGGGATGTGGCGACAGTAGATTTTGGGTTTGCCGAGCGAGAAAATTTCGCCCGCATGGATGGAGTCGCGGTCATCACTCTTGATGTCATCAAACGGTCTGGTGAGAACATCATTGAAACAGCTGAAAGGGTGAAGGCTGAGGTTGCAGGGATGAAATCACTCTTTCCACCCACGACCAAAGTCACATTTACCTCGGATATGTCCGATCAAATCGATGAGATGGTGTCCAGTCTAGAAAACAACATCGTCTCAGGACTCATCTTGATCGTGGCTGTACTCCTCTTCTTCCTTGGGGCCGGGACATCGGTGTTTGTCGCGATCTCGATTCCTGCGTCAATGTTTCTCTCGTTCATGATCCTGAATGTCATGGGCATTTCGATGAACATGATTGTGCTCTTTAGCTTGATTCTCGCGTTGGGCATGCTCGTCGATAATGCGATCGTCGTCGTCGAAAATATTTACCGATTCATGGAAGAGGGGTGGGATCGCACATTGGCTGCGAAGAAGGCAACTGGGGAGGTTGCCGGACCGATTATCGCGGCGACAGCGACCACTCTAGCGGCTTTTACCCCACTTCTGTTTTGGCCCGGTGAGATAGGTGACTTCATGGGCTACCTCCCTAAGACACTCATCATCACACTATCCAGTTCTCTTTTTGTCGCCATCGTCATCGTCCCCACGTTGAGCGCCATGTTCATGCGGCTTGATGGTGCACCACGCAGGCCGATGCGGCGTGCCATGCGCTGGACACTGGTTGGTGGGACCGCGGCAGTCTTGATGTATATCTCCTTTGGTGTCAATCCGCTCTCCTCTATACTGCTATCGATGACCTTGGTAGGTCTTTGGGGGCTGTACCGATTCGTTCTTGAACGCTTAGCACGGCGTTTCCAGGACGGCTTCTTACCGAACATAATAAAAGCGTATGAGCGCCAACTTCGTTGGGCGCTATCACACCGTGCCATAGTGCTAACTGGCACTTTGGTTGTCTTTGTGGTGACCGGGGTGGGCTATGGGTTATTCGGATCGGGCACAGAGTTTTTCCCAGAGTCGATGCCTCCCGGAGAAATGGTGGTGGACGTTGAAACACCTGTTGGAACAAGGGCAGAGGTAACGGACGCACTTGTTCGTGATCTTGAGGAAGAACTCAACGGGATCGGTGGACGTTCAGATTGGGTGTCAGTGGTATCGGTTACTGGTAGTGGGGGTCAAGGCGGGAATCCAAGGGGAGGCGGGCCGACAGGACCGGAGGCTGGTCGTTTGAGTATATCCTTGGTCGACTTTCAAGACCGGCAACGTGACGCCTTCGAGACTTTAGCTGAAATGCAGGCTACCGTTGGTACACAATTGGCTGGTGCCACGGTCACCGTGGATAAAGTGGTGGAGGGTCCTCCCCAGGGACTACCGGTAAGTATCGAGATTGTGGGTGAAGACCCTGGTGAGCTTAAGGAGCTATCGAACGAATTGATGGATATTCTCGAGAGTGCTCCGGTCTATCCGAAGTTGGTTGGCCTGGAGAGCGACCTTGATGAAGCGCGCCCAGAGCTAGCTGTAGCCATAGATCGAGAGAAGGCAGCTCTCTACGACTTGAACACTTCGAAGGTAGGCAATGCCATCCGTAGTGCTATCAACGGTACGGAAGCGGCTAAGTACCGAACGGGTAACGACGAATACGACATCATAGTTAGGCTCGCAGACCCTTACCGGAATGAGCTTGAGGGTCTCCGTGAGCTTACGGTAATGGCGGAAGGTGGAATCCAAGTACCGCTAGTGTCGATGGCAACCTGGAGTGTTGAGGACGGGGCGGGCACGATTCGCCGAAAAAACCAGGCACGCATGGCAACCATCACTTCCGACGTGGCAGCAGGGTATACGAACAATGCGGTTCTGGGAGAAGTGCAACAGACACTCACCGAGTTTGAGACTCGTCTTCCTCCTGGATACACCATGCGTTACACCGGCCAGTCCCAGGAGCAAGACGAAGCACAGGCGTTTCTCACTGGTGCATTCCTCACCGCTTTGATGCTGATAGGGTTCATTCTGATTAGCCAGTTTAACTCAATCGTTAAGCCGTTCATTATTCTGACTTCGGTGCTTATGTCCACAATCGGTGTGCTGATCGGACTTATGATTTTCCGGATGCCGTTCGGGATTATCAACACTGGTGTGGGCATTATCTCGCTTGCTGGGATCGTCGTAAACAACGCGATCATCTTGATCGACTACATCGATGTGCTGCAAGAGCGAGATAACATGGATCTTGAGGACGCACTGGTGCGGGGTGGCAAGACCCGCTTTCGGCCGGTCGTTCTTACTGCATTGACTACAGCTTTGGGCCTGGTCCCACTTGCCATTGGATTGAACTTCGATTTTTTCGGACTCTACGGATCTCTAAATCCGGAGTTCTACTGGGGAGGAGAACAGGTAGCTTGGTGGGGTTCTATGGCTGTGGCGATCATCGCGGGGATTCTGTTCGCCACATTCCTTACCTTGATCCTAGTACCGGTCATGTACTCTCTGGTCGATGAGGTGACGAGCTTCTTGAAGCTCCATTTCCTTCATGCTGAGGACTCTGACTTGGCTCAGGATGGAAGCGCACCAGAGAAGGGACAGCTTCCACCTCTTACTTCTCCAGATCCGATAGGTGTACTTCGTGAGCGGGTTGAGAGAAGAACTCCGCTTGGCCCCTCTGCAAGGCCCAGCCCCGAGTCAGCATAGACCTTCTTTGGGTCATTATTCGACTGGCGGATGAACCGACTCGCTTTGCGGTCGACCATCGTGCACCTTGGTCTTCTATCCTCCCGTAAACTAAGCACACTACATGGCCGATGACCTCTCGTCGCGTGCTGTGAGGTCCAGTACGACAGAAAGGGCTATTGGCTTGGGTTATGCAGTGCTTCACGTTTGCGTAACGGTGAGCGTGGTGCACCTCAGAAAAGCTGTCGCCCAGGTGATGTGGATGACATTCCTGACAGCGACTTTTGCAGTCCTATCCGCTTCAGCTCAAACATCCCGGCAAGGACTTCTCAGCCTGGAAGATGCCCGGATCTTCTACGAAGTGATCGGGTCCGGTATCCCAATAGTGGTTATTCACGGTGGGCCAGGGTTGGACCATAACTACCTTCGGCCTGCCCTCGACATGTTTGCCACCCAAAATACCCTCGTGTACTACGATCAACGCGGGACAGGACGGTCCGAGGCTACGCTAGACTCCGATGCCATAAGCATCGACACCTTTGTAGACGATATCGACGATCTCAGACAGACGCTTGAGTACGACCGGATCACATTGCTTGCCCACTCTTTCGGAGCCTTGATCGGCTTAGCCTACGCGCGCAAGTATCCGCTCAATCTAGATGGGCTCGTTCTAATGAACCCTGTAGAGCCCGGTAAACGATTCTCAGGTGCTACTGCAACGCGGCAATCCGCTGCTCGGAGCGACCAAGATGCTAAAGAATTGGAAGACCTTATGGCTCTGGAAGGTTTCCAGGCTCGGGATCCCGCGACCCTTAGCCAAGTTTATCGTGTCTCTTTCAGGAGCATGTTCCGGGACAGAGGGTTGGTCGATGAACTAGAGTTGGACATCTCTGTCAGAACGGCTCAGAACGGCCAGGAAGTTGCGAGACTCCTTGGTGAGGACCTGGATACAATTGATTGGTGGGATCAACTTCCCGAGATCGAAGTACCCACGCTAATTATCCATGGTCGTTACGACATCCCGCCAATTGCGATGTCCCAGGCTCTCGCGGATGCGCTTCCCCTCGGTTCGCTGTCCGTGCTCGAGAGCGGACACTTTCCTTACGTTGAAGACCAAGCGGGACTCGCGTCTACTTTAGCAAGCTTCCTAGCGGGGTTGCAGAGGTGAGCAAGCAAAAGATAAGAAGGGTTGTCCTAGTACTTCTCTGCTATGCTGTTGCATCGGTAGTGGTGCTTCTTGGTGCATCAATCCTATCTCGGCTCTTGGCATTACCGGACCTTTTCTCACGCGCCCTACACATCGGTCTGATTCTCGGAGTACCGATCTCGATCATGGTAGCGTGGATATACCCACAGATCGGAGTAAGTGGAGTATCGCGGCCAGATCAGAGCGGTGTGAGTGCAGCTTCAAAAAAACGCCACACAGGCTCTTAGCCTATGGTTATGGCGCTTGAAGATTCAGTTTACTCTTTCTCTTCTTCTCTGGTCTTTCTTACCGGTGAATAGTCCGTTCCTGGTGTCCCCTGGAAGAGACTGAGCAACCAGACTAAGAACCTTTTGATCATCACTAGGGCGTGATGTCCACCGCGTAACGGGTAGTGAATGCGATGAACTTGCTGATCTCTGTCATATCATTTCCCATAAAACGGATTGTGTGAGCATCCACTCGGTCCACGTTCGGGAGGTAGGCCATAACCTCAGCTGGTAAGTAGTTCTTGAACGAGATCTCAAGCTCAATAGGGCCCTCCATAACATACGGCTCGAAATCCTCTAGGCGGTTGAGTGCCGCCCTGACATGGGTGCGGATCACCTCATAGCCGGCTTCGGGCATTAGTGTGCGGGCGGAGTGAAAACCGAGAGCCCACTTCACTACAGCTCCCTCCATGTCTCCCACTACCCGCTGGGCCTCTTCAACGACTGCATCATCTCCCGAGATCATCACTACGGGGACCCCGAAATCTCCCGCGATAGCCGCGTTGATACTGGCCTCAAGCATCTCAATGCCGTTCAACCTGATCGCGGTAAGATTGGCACTCGAGATAGTGTGTGCTCGAACTCCCTTCGTGTTCGTTGTGCTCGAGTGGTATCCGATAAAGATCACGGCGTCGAAAGTCTCATCGATACCCTCCATCATCATCAGGGGGCGAGGCCAAGAACGAATGAGTTGGATATCACTGGGCAGTTGTTCGATAAGCAGATTTTCTCCGTTCCCGTGAGAATCCGAGATCAGAATCTCGGTCGCACCCATCTCTCTCGCTGCTCCGATAGCTGCGTTCACTTCATTGGTCATGATCTGGCGGAACCGCTGGTACTCGAAACCGCTTGGCCCAAGCTGATCTGAAGTCACCACACCGACTAGTCCCTCCATGTCGGCTGAGATATAGATTTTCAGGCCACTTTCTTGGGCAAGAATGACACCCGGAGACACGAGCCCCAGAAATATTGTCAGGAGGGCGGGCATTGTGGTTCTCTTCATTGTACCTCCATATCAGAGAGCTACTCCGACGCGGTCCCTATGTCAGGCGCTGCCGCGAGTGCATTGGCACAGCGTCGCACGACTTCACGGGCTGAAAGAATCTCCTGGATTCCAGATACTGAGCAGCCGGCTTGCCAGTAGTCCTTGGTACCTTCTTCGTCGAGTGAAGTACGCTTGAGTTCCCGTGCAGATTTTAGGGCGTAGATCGTCCGCATGAGATGTTTCGTTCGTCGACCTCGGAGCATCCACCGTGCTAAGTGGCCTGACTTAGTTCCCTGACGCTGCACATAGGGCGTGTTGATCACAGCTACCGGGATACCGGTGAGTCGCTCGGTCAAAACGATATCGTCCTCGTCAGCATCAAGGATGGATTTCTTGTAAGGTGTGCTCGCTCGACACTCAGTCGTGGCGATGAAGCGCGTTCCCATCTGCACGCCAGCATATCCGAGACGGAGGGCTTCTACGAATTGTTCTGGTGTTCCCACCCCTCCAGCGCATACCACAGGAAGGCCCAAGTCCCAGACCTCTTCGAGAAGAGGGACCTCTCCCAGTGGCCCGGCGTGGCCACCCGCTCTTCTATTCACCGCGATCAGACCATGGACGCCGCAGTCCACAGCCTTCAGAGCCCATTTACGCTCGGTGATATCATGATAGACCACTCCTCCCACTGCTGATACACGGTCGACCACCCAGCGAGGTTTGCCAAGAGATGTAATGAAGAAACGGACGCCTTCCTCAAGAGCAATGTCGATCCATTCAACCATGCGTTTGTGATAGGTCTTGGATGAAGCTTCAATTAGAGCGTTCATTCCGATCGGACGGTCCGTTATCGACTTTATCAGCCTGAGGCCTTCCCGAAAATCGTGCCCATGCACGTAAGTCATGGATAGAGGTTGCACCACACCAATGGCTCCGGCGTCCGAGGCAGCAGCCACAAGCTCCGGGTTCGAACAGGGGTACATGGGACCACAGATGAGCGGTACCTGAGTTGCTGCGTGATGGGTCAGGGGGGTGTCGAGTGTCACCTCGGAGCCTGCTTGTCCAGGGCGGGACCAAGTCGCCAGTGTGCCCGGACTCTAGCTACTACGTCTCCCGAGTCGTCACGGATCTCAGCCTCAACAGGGTAATCGACCGGCTCAGTAATCTCGGGGATCTCACATGTCGCCTCTGATTCGATAGTGCCACGAGCTTTCTTGGTATAGGAGATCTCCAAGCCGACGAGGATTCCCCGAATTGATTTAGGCAGAGCTCCTACGAGGGCAAGTCCGGTGGTCAATTCACCCAAGTTCGCGAGGGCGATCGCATGGATTGACCGAAGATGATTTCTCACCGCTTTCCGCTCATGGAGCCGAGCTTTCACGTGGCCCGGCTCGAGCGTCAGAATCGTCGCGCCCAGCTTTCCCGTGTATGGTACCATCCATCCCAGGATCTTACTGAAGATCCAACGTCCCCCAGGAAGGCGCGAAAGGCGCGTCCATAGGGCGCGAAGGCGTGTGCCGGGAGACTCTTGAGTTCGTGCCATCCAGTGTAGACCTAAGGTTCTCAGGGAACGCGTTTATCTTCGGGGGTACGCACCGGTTCGGCAACGCGTGGTAATGAAGGCGCTGACCTAGAGGAGCTAGTATGACCGAGGTGAGTGAGCACCATATTGAGGTTGCCCGAACGGCACGCTACTACCGCTTAGGACAATGTAACCGAGAGGGGGAGCTTTGGTACGTGCTTCACGGATATCGGCAGACAGCCGCGCGGTTTCTGCGACGGTTCACGGTGTTAGCTGACGGCTCAAGGATGGTTGTCGCCCCGGAAGCGCTCAATCGCTTTTATGTGGGCTCGGAACCAGGACGCCACGGTCCCGAGTCGATTGTCGGCGCCACCTGGATGACTCGGGAGGATCGGGAGTTTGAGATCCAAGACTACGTGCGTTACCTAGATGCCTTGAGAAAGGATATCGGCCCTGTGTCCTCCACGACTGTGCTTGGCTTCTCTCAGGGTGTGGCCACCGCTGCGCGATGGGTCGTTCTCGGTAAGATCCGCCCAGACCGGTTGGTCTTATGGGGAGATTACCTCCCGCCAGATCTAGATATGGAGGTAGCGAGAGGCGCCCTGAAGGATATCGAACTGATCATTGTCAGGGGCAGTGAAGACCCAGCTCTCGACGAAATATCTAATATGAAAGAAGAAGAGCGGCTCCGTGGTGCCGGCATACCTTATCAGGTCATTATGCACTCAGGTGGGCACGATATTGATCGTCAGACTCTGAACTCGCTTGCGATCCGATCTTGAATCAGCTTTGTCGAGAATCCTGACACAGGTGCCTTCGGAAGTCACCACGGTAGATCTCTGTGACCCTACTCTGATATTCAGGCAGACTTGCCCCTTATTAGGTCCGGTTAAAGAACGGGCGAAAGGCTTTTGGGTCAGCAGGGATCAGAAGTCACCTACGAGTGTGACCTCCTGAACCAATTCGTAGCCAGTCTCATGAGCGACAGTATCCCGTGCGAGATCAATCAGATAGCAGACTTCATTAGCCGTAGCACCGCCAAAGTTCACAATGATGTTCGCGTGTTTATGAAAGATTCCAGCGGCCCCGTGGGTTTGTCCCTTCAGTCCGCACTCGTCGATCAACCGGCCCGCTCCAATACCGTCGATTTTCCGGAAAATCGAGCCAACACAAGGATAAAGCCAAAGGTCAGGATGTCTCGTGTCACGCCATTCAAGATTGTCACGCATGACGCGTCTGAGGTCCTCAAGTGCACGAACCTCTAGCCGGAATGTCGCTGACAATACGATATCGTCTTTGGTTTGTAGAATACTCTCATCGTAACCGAACTCGAAGTAGTCAACGCTCACCGTTCTTAGCTCCCCCTCCTCTGTAAGGATCTCTGCTGACTCCAGGAACTCTTCGATGAAAAGGGTGCGCTCACGCTCTGGTGCGGGGGAAAGGAAATGCAGGTTTTGCCAGAGTGCACCTCCCACGGTACTGGGAATCCCAACGAAGTGGTGAAGGCCTCCGAGGCTTCGGGCTACAGTTGCATTGATCAGATCCGGAAATGTTTCTACGCCGGCACCTGCTCGAACGGTGACGTCGTCGAGGAACTCTATTCCCCCAACCTCACTCCGGATGACCAGCCCACGGAATCCCTTGTCACCAAAGAGTATGTTCGCCCCACGCCCTAGCAGGAAGTACGGCACTTCTGCTTCTTTAGCCGCGAAGACAGCTCCCGCTAGCTCGTCGGAGGTGCGTGCCCGGTATAGCAGATCTGCTGGCCCTCCAATCCTAAATGTTGTCAGAGGTGCGAGGGGTGCGCCTAGTTCCAGGCGCTCCTCGCCCAGCGTCCCCCGGAGGGCCTGAAGGAAATCGAGGCTCGACGTCATGCTGGGTGGGCCTTGTCAGGATACAAACTACGGTAAGTATCCGGAGAGAAATCTAGCAGTGTGCCGCAAAGATAGCCGTGGTTTCGGGGGACTGGTAGCTTGCCGGCCTTCACAGTGCCACCCTTACAATTTCCGGGCCAGAGCGTATGAAGAGCCAAGAATGCAGGGACTTTGCAGCCCTCTTCGGTCGCGAGTTAGACCACCTTGAAGTTGAGATTGAGCGGTACTCGAATGAGTCAGAACTGTGGATTGTTTGGGGCGATCAAAAGAACCCTCCAGGCAACCTGACCCTGCATGTGTGTGGCAACCTAATGCATTACATCGGAGAGGGTCTTGGAAAGTCAGGTTACATCAGGGATCGTGCGGCTGAGTTCTCGGAGCGTGTCACCCGCACTGAACTCATTGAACGCGTCCAAGCTTGCAAGGTGACTGTTACTTCCGTTCTTGAATCTCTAGATGATTCTATACTCGATGAACTCTACCCAGCCCAGGCTCCGAAGCGGATGGGGAGGATCCGTTCACGTGCCTTCCTTCTACACCTAGTTTGGCATCTCGGTTGGCACCTCGGCCAAATCTACTACCACAGGCTCGGGAGTCTTCCGAAGCCAGAATCAGTGTAGATGGCGCCTTAGAACTCGGCCTGCTCGGACGTCTCTGAATGTGCCTTCCTCGACTGTGATTTCTCCGTTTACAAGCACCCAGTTGATCCCGACTGGATACTGGTGCGGTTCCTCGAAAGTTGCTTGGTCCGCGACGCTCACTGGGTCGAACACAACGATATCCGCGAACCAACCTTCTCGGAGTTGGCCGCGCATGTTAAGACCAAGTCGCTCAGCCGGGAGAGCAGTCATTTTGCGAACCGCTTCCACTATCGAGATGATTTTCCGATCACGCACGTAATGACCTAGAACTCTGGGGAAAGTACCATACCAACGAGGATGTGGGTGCCCGTCACCAGGTTGGGTCAGGCGACCATCAGATGCGATCATAGTGAAGGGGTGGGCCATGATTCTCTCCACATCTTCCTCGCTCATCGCATGAAAAATCGCACTGGCTCCCCCTCTCCGTATGGCTTCGATCACGAGTCTGGCTCCAGTCTCAGGGGTAGACGCGAGCCCCTCTCTCCGAGCCCAATCGTGTAGGGTCTTCCCCTCCAGAGTGCGGTCCCACCCCACGAGCGCAAGCTGCACTCGACGCAGGTCGTTACCACCCCGATCGTTCACGATGTTGAACGCGATGCCTTTGAGGATGCTGTCAGCTAGGGCCGGGTCGTTCATTCGCGTCAGGAGCGCCGCATTTCCCCCCGCCATTGCCCAAGCTGGAATGAGTATCCCGATACCGGTATAGCTTGCCGTGTAGGGGTATTGATCGATCATAGCATCGGTCCCGGCCTCGCGTGCAGAGTCAACCATAGCAAGGGTCCGGGTCGATGAGCCCCACATTGGTTGTCCGACGACCTTATGGTGGGTCAGGATGATCGGCAGTTCAGCGCGTTTCCCGATTTCGAGTGCCTCGCTGACACCGTCTAGAAGCCCGAGTCCTTCCTCTCTGAGGTGTGAGGTGTAGAAGCCCCCCTCTCGACCTGCGACCTCAGCGAGTGCAATTACCTCCTCGAGTTCCGAGAATGTTCCAGGTAGGTACTTCAGTCCGGTCGAGATACCCCAAGCTCCCTCTTCCATCGCTTGTGCGACCATATCCTTCATACGGTTCAGCTCGGATGGGGTCGGGGCGCGATTTTCGAGTCCCATGACGGTTCGTCGTATCGTATTGTGACCAATAAGGAATCCGACATTCATTCCAATCGACATCTCCTCGACAGCCTCTAGATGGGCCTTGAAGGGCCAAGGGCCGCCACCGTCTGGGCCACCGAGCGCAGTCGTCACCCCTTGCCTGACATGACTTTCTGAGCCTGGTAGGCGGAGGAGGGGATCAAGGTGGGTATGGAGATCGACGAATCCGGGGCTGACGACCATGTCGGTAGCATCAATAACGCGATCAGCGCGATCCGGATCCAAGCTGGCTTCTGATATTGCCACGATCCGGTCTCCTTGGATCGCCACATCCGCTCGGAAAGCAAGTCCTCCACTTCCATCGATAACAGTGCCGCTGCGAATGAGTAGATCCCAATCGTTCGTGGTCCGTTGTCCCAATGTGAGGGACGGGTAAAAAAGCTCTAGAATAGTGAGAATCAACGTCGGAACGGCGAACCGCATCGCTTTCCTCCATGAGCGCATTGAATGTCCAAGGTGTTGTCCTGGGCAGGGTCACGCCACCCTCCTGTCGTCCTGGAGGAGTGGTATGCGCTCACTGGAAAGCACTGGGAAGGACGGTTTATGAAAATTCAGATAATATACTTCATATATAGATATCTAAATCATTGTTAAACAATGATTTAGATTATATCACATACAGCTTTTTAGTTTCTGAGCAGGGGTGAGCTCAGAGAACTCGCTACGGGCTTCTCGGTAGCCGACTTGCCGAGTGTAGGTCCTCCCGGCAGGATCGTATTCCCGTGTCGGGGTTCCCAACTCGATCGCCGCATGGCAGAGGTGTGTAGAGTGCCTTCATTCGACCTAACCAAAGCTCTTGTTTACACGCATCGGTAGCTCGGTGTCGCCGGTGGTATGCTTTTTGTCACATGGTTTGTTTCCGGCATCGTGATGGTATATAAGCGGATGCCTAGACTTGATCCCGAAGAGCGCCTGATGAGCCTTCCCGTTCTTGATCTGTCTGGGGTTCGGATTCCCCCCGGGGAGGCTGTTCAGTTAGTCGGATTGTCTCCTGATCGTCTACGTATCGGAATGCTGAGAGACCGTCCAGTTTATCGATTTGCGCAGGGTCCGCAGTGGAGCATGGTTTTCGCAGATACTGGTGAACTGTTGCAATCCCTGACCCTCCTTTTTTCGGGGAAGAGCATGCCTGAGCACCGATTGACACACTCGGGTGCCATCTGCAGCTTTACCACCTGTGTAGATGCGGTCAAACTGACCGCGCGGGCCCCATGAGGGGCCATTTTCTTGAGCCCGCGGTAATGCATGTTCAAGACGCTTCGAGGCCGGATCATCACGATTCTGTTCCTGACCGTGGTCGCTGGCTGGCAACTTTATAGTAAGGGCATCAAGCTCGGGCTCGATCTCCGAGGCGGTATGCACTTGGTGTTGGAGATCGACGACCCCGAGGGAACCATGACGGCCGAGGCTAAGGCCGACATGATCGATAGGGTAGATCGCATCATCCGCACCCGTATCGACGAATTCGGTGTGGAAGAGCCACTCATCCAGAAGGTTGGGGGCGAGCGTTTGATCGTTGAGCTTGCAGGGATCTCAGACGAAGATCGTGCGAAAGAGATTGTTCAGCGAAATGCTTTCCTCGAATTCAAGCTCGTTTTGCCAACGACGGACATGACGGCCGCGCTGAGCAGGATCGACCGAACGGTCGTAGCCGCCCTCGGGCTCGATTCGATTAGAGCTTTGGGAAGGGATGTCGTCAGCGCGGAACAGCCGGAGATCGTGGACATCATCTTCGGTGGCGGAGACACGGCGGTGAGTACAGAGCAAATCGACACCACTGAGGTTGTTGAAACGATACCCGAGGAAGAAGACCAGTTGGATAGCTTTCAGCCCTTCTCCACGTTGCTCAATATCGGTGACGTAGAGGGAACATACCTCATTGCTGTTGAAGATATCCCGCTAGTTGAACTCTTCCTTGGTATGGATGAGGTGCAGCGCGCGATGCCCCGTGACCAAGTCCTACAATGGGGCATGGAGCCTGTGGGTCGTGGTGCTCGCACCTATAGGTACCTCTACGTGCTCGAAGAAGACGCTTTCCTAACGGGAGATAGACTAGAATCAGCGACAGCGGGCCGCGATCCTCAGTTCAACCAATCGCAGGTCCAATTTGAGCTCAGTCGGGCCGGTGGGCGGACCTTCTCGCAGTTCACGGGTCAGCATGTTGGGGACTTACTTGCCATTGTGCTCGACGGTAGGGTCCAAAGCGCGCCCGTTATCCGAGATCGGATCGGTGCTCGTGGTCAAATCGATATGGGTTCGGGGACCCCGCTTGAGGAAGCCTCCGATCTCGCTCTCGTCCTACGGGCTGGAGCGCTACCCGCGAAGATCAACATTATAGAAGAGAGAACTGTTGGGCCTTCACTGGGCCAGGATTCGATCGACGCTGGGCGAATCGCGGGGATGCTGGGGATGGCGCTGGTAGTCCTGGTCATGATTGCTTACTACCGGATCGCCGGGATCTTGGCTGTGGGAGCCTTGGGCGTTTACGTCGTGCTTGTCCTCGGTGGCCTCGCTGGTATCGGGGCGACACTAACGGTCCCCGGTATCGCCGGCCTAATCCTTTCGGTAGGGATGGCCGTCGATGCCAACGTGCTGATTTTCGAGAGGATCCGTGAGGAACTAGCTGTCGGTCGGGCAACACGGACGGCGGTTGAAGAAGGCTTCCAGCACGCGTTCTCTGCCATCCTCGACGCAAACATGACGACGCTCATCACAGCTCTAATTCTCTTCCAGTTCGGGACTGGCCCTGTCCGTGGCTTCGCAGTCACGCTCTCAATGGGCATCGTCGCGTCGTTCTTCTCCGCCCTCTTTGTTACTCGCTCCTTCTTCCTTCTGTACCTAAAAGGGAAGAAAGTATCCGACCCGATCAGCGTCTAAGGTAAGGCAATGCGACTCTTTCACAGCGCTTCCTACCAGTTCATTGAGAACCGACGTAAGGCCTACTTAATTTCCGCCATACTGCTCTTGGTAGGTGTCCTTTTAATGGGCAGAAACGTTGTGACGATCGGGAGTTGGCAGAACTATGGAGTTGACTTTACAGGCGGATCACTGATTCAAGTCCGGGTAGATGCGGGCCTGACTGCTGGAGATCTCCGGAATGCGCTCGGTGGGGCAGACGCGCCGCCGATCACACGGTTCGGTGAAGAGAGCGAATTCGTCGTGCGAGCTCCTGTAGAGGAAGACGGTTCGATCAGTGAGGTTGCTGACGCCATTGAAGCGCAGCTCACGGCCTCTTTTGGTGAGAACGCCTTCGAGGTGGTCCGAACCGAGCTGGTCGGTGCCAAGGTGGGAGGAGAGCTCCAACTGAAGGCTTTGTATGCGATCCTCTTTTCATTCCTGCTCACCCTCATTTATCTCGCGATTCGCTTCGAGTTCCGCTTTGGTATGGCGGCTGTGATCGCAACCCTGCACGATATCCTCATTACCCTAGGCTTTCTTGCGGCGTTTCGGGTCGAGATTGCCCTACCTACGGTCGCGGCGATCCTCACTATCCTGGGGTATTCTTTGAACGACACGATTGTGGTCTTTGACCGCATTCGTGAGAACATGCACAAGAAGGGCGCGCGCAAGCGTGATCCGGTCGACCTAGTCAACCAGTCGATCAACGAGACTCTTCCACGCACGGTCCTCACGTCTGGTACGACTCTGGCCGTGCTTTTGGCGCTCCTTTTCCTTGGTGGTGCCGTAATACGTGACTTTACCGTCGTGCTCATTTTGGGTGTCATCATCGGCACGTACTCCTCGATCTTCGTTGCCTCTCCGGCGCTGATCGAAATCCAGAATCGTTGGGGATTGGGAAGGGCCGGCGATAAGAAGAAGAAGCCGCAGCCCGCGACGGTGTGACCGAGGACGTTGTCTGAGTACTTCGACAGTCACTGCCACCTAACTACCGCTGCTTTCAGCGGAGACCTAGACGAGACGCTTCTCCGGGCTATGGAGAACGGGGTTACCCGGTGGGTCACCATTGCCTCCGATCTTGAGGATGCGTGCGACGCACTGGACCTCGTAAAGGATCGGACGGGTGCGTGGTCGACGGCAGGTGTACACCCACATGAGGTCGCTGAGGCACCGGCGGATGCCATCGAACGGATCCGGGAATTGGCCTCGAGTCACGAAAAAATCGTAGCCATCGGAGAGACCGGACTCGATTTTTATTACGATAACGCTCCTAGGGATATGCAGAGGCGCCTCTTTGCCGAACACCTTGCGCTTGGATTCGAACTTGATCTTCCGGTTGTTGTTCACGCGCGCGCGGCGGATAGCGATGTAGCAGCGGCCCTAAGATCTATGCCAGCAGGAACATCGGGGGTGCTGCACTGCTTTACTGGGGGACCTCTCGCATTTGACGAGGCCCTATCGGCGGGTTGGTACGTCTCGTTTTCAGGGATCGCCTCGTTTAAGAGTTTCGAAGCTGTCGAATTACTCAGAGCTGTGCCGGAAGACCGGTTACTGATTGAGACAGACTCTCCATATCTGGCGCCTGTACCGCAGCGCGGGAGACGAAATGAACCGGGGTACGTCCCGTATGTAGCTGAGGCGGTTGCTCACCACCTGAAGTCTGACCCTCGGGAGATCGGTCGCCTAACTAGTGAGAACGCCTGTTGCTTCTACGGCGTCCGTTAGGGGGTAGATTCCGAGATGACTAGACGAATCCACGTACTGACCGATGTCGTAGCGAATCAAATCGCGGCAGGGGAGGTCGTTGAACGGCCCGCGTCCGTGGTTAAAGAACTGGTCGAAAACTCTCTCGATGCTCGTGCTTCGCGCGTTGAGGTTGCGCTAATGCGGGGTGGGAAGGGAGGAATCCGGGTCAGTGACGACGGAATTGGTATGGGTCGGGAAGACGCTCTGCTTAGTCTGGATCGCCATGCTACAAGTAAGATTTCGTCATCCTCAGACTTATCTGACATTCGTACCTTCGGTTTCCGAGGTGAGGCGCTACCCTCGATTGCGGCTGTAAGCCGCCTCAACCTAGACACTCGGGAAGCCGATCAGGGAGTGGGCACCCGGGTGGTGGTAAATGGAGGACTTATAGGCACAATAGAAGATAGCCCCCGGCAGCGGGGCACTACGGTTGAGGTCCGGAATCTGTTCTTTAATGCTCCAGCCCGTGCCAAGTTTTTGAAACCGGTAAGCGTCGAAGCTCGAACAGTCAGCGATGCGCTAACAGGCCTAGCATTAGCGAACCCGAGAGTCAGCTTCATGCTGACGTCTGGGGATCGGAGGTTGCTCGATCTCCCTGCAGTGGACGACGCAGCTGCACGAGTAAGTCAGGTTTGGGGTCCAGAGCAAGGTGGCGCGCTTATTCTCGTGTCGACTGAAGACACTGGACTCGAACTCAAGGGTCTCATTCAGCGTCCTGATGCAGCAAAGCCTGGCTTGGGACGGAGGTACTTATTTGTGAACGGGAGACCCTTCAAGGCCCAAAAACTTGTTCAGGCTGCGGAGCGTGGATACCGCACCACCATCCCGCAGGGAGCACGACCCTGGATGTTCTTTTATCTGCAGGTGGCTCCCGGTGTTGTAGACGTTAATGTGCATCCAACTAAAGCTGAAGTGCGTTTCTCTGAAGCGTCTCATATAGAAGATCTCTTCGAAAGCGCGGTGCGTTCTGCACTGGCGGATCAAATGAGTTCAGCGACGTTAGATCGGGAACTCGCGGCACCTCGATTGCTCGTTCATGAGTCCGGAGAACAGTTCAAGGTGCGCGGTGCAGATACCGATGCTCAGATGGCGCTATTCATAGCAGATGCTGAGGTAGGGGATGCTGCTGAGGGGCAGCCCGTGACCGAGCTTGCGGCCTCGCGCCCCAACCTGTGGCAGGTCCTCAACACGTACATTCTCGCCGAGACACGAGATGGTATCCTCATAGTTGACCAACACTCTGCGCACGAACGGGTGCTATTCCAGAGGCTGATGGAGGCGTTTGAGGCGGGTGGACAGGATGGACAGAGGCTTCTCTTCCCGCTCACGATCCGCTTGACGCCTCCGGAGTTGGAGTTAGTGGAAGAACTGCAGGGTTTACTTGATAGATCTGGTTTCGAGGTCGAGCCCTTTGGCGGTGATACGGTGATCGTGAGAGCTGTACCTAACCCGCATCCCTACTTTAACGCTGAACGTGCTTTTCGGGAGATGATTGAGGAACTCACCCAAGGTTCAGAGTTGGTTCGTTCGGCAAAGAATCAGCATGAGAAGATCGCGATGACATTCGCCTGCAAGGGTTCCATTAAGGCAGGACAGCAGCTAGCGGATGCTGAGATGCAAGAGCTCTTTGATCAACTATTTTCTACTGATCTACCGCATCATGACGTTCATGGACGTCCGACCATCATCCGGCTTTCAGCTACCGAGCTAGCGAGGAAATTTGGTCGGTGACCCTTAAGCCCAACCCGACCTTCATCGCACTGACTGGACCAACAACTTCAGGGAAAACTGAACTTTCGCTTGCACTTGCTCGGATACTTGAAGTCGAAATTATCTCAATGGATTCGCGGCAGGTGTACAAGGGAATGGACATTGGTACTGACAAGGCATCTGCTGGTGTAAGGGCGATGCTTCCGCATCATGGACTTGACCTCGTAAGCCCAAGTGAACGTTACTCAGCGGGACGGTTTGCGCGCAATGCGCGCGCCTGGATAAAACAGATTAGCAACCGCAAGCGGGTACCCGTACTCGTCGGTGGTACTGGTTTTTTTCTACGAGCGATCACAGAGCCGATTTTTGCTGAGCCTCCAATGGACTCATCGCGCGTCGAGGCACTTCGCCGATACATGACCAAGCTCGACTCGAAGGCAATCGCTAAATGGGTTAAAGAGTTGGATCCGGAAAGGGCCGCTCTGGCGATTGAGGGTGGTCCTCAGCGCATTAACCGCACTATCGAAGTGGCACTCTTAACGGGTCACCCTCTTTCCCGCTGGCACAGAGAATCACCTCCTCATGCTGTAGCACTTACTGGGTTGGTAGCTCTCCTTGATCTTCCTCGTGAAGAAATGGACCGGAGAATCGATGAGCGGGTGACACATATGGTAGACGAGGGTTTGGTCCAGGAGGTACGTAGCTTGCTTGGAGCCGGCTATGCTCTCGATGCTCCGGGAATGACGGCAACCGGTTATCGCGAAGTGGCACGTTACTTGGAAGGTGATCAAACGCTCGAAGAAGCCATGGAAGAAATTCGTGTCAACACACGACGGTACGCCCGACGACAGCTTACCTGGTTCCGGAACCAGCTTCCGTCTTCGGTCCGCATAATCGATGCCACTGCATCTATAGAGTTGCAGGCAGGAGCAGTGCTTGAGGCGTGGCTTGAGGTTAGTGAACGGACAACTCCTGAGATTTTCAGTGATGAGGCGGGCTTATGAAGATCGGGATTACCTGCTATCCGACTTACGGAGGATCTGGAGCTGTAGCGACAAATCTTGGCCTAGAGCTCGCACAGCGAGGCCATGAGGTGCACTTCATCTCATACGACCAGCCTTTCCGGTTGGCGCATTTTCATGAACGGGTCTTCTTCCACGAGGTCGAGATGGAAGACTATCCCCTCTTCAAGCATCCGCCCTACACACTGGCTCTTGCGGTCGCTCTTCATGACGCAGCTCGAAAGTATGAACTCGATCTTGTTCATGTGCACTACGCAATACCGCATGCTACATCCGCCTGGGTCGCCTGTGAAATGCTCCAGGGGGAGCGGGACCTCAAGATCGTCACGACATTACACGGCACGGATATCACGCTGGTCGGCCTTCACCCTTCATTCCAGGCCATCACTCAGTTCTCCATTCTCCGCTCACATGGCTTGACTGCTGTGTCGGAGTTTTTGAAGCGAGAAACCATACGCGACTTCTCCGTGCCAGAAGATCGTATCGAGGTGGTACCGAATTTCGTCGATACCCGTATCTATCGTCCCGGCTTGAAGCCTTGCCACCGGGCTACGCTGGCTCCGGAGGGTGAGAAGATCGTCATGCACATTTCGAACTTCCGCCCTGTTAAGCGAGTGGAGGATGTGATAGAGGTGTTCGCACGTATCTTGAACAAGATTCCATCCCGGCTAGTCCTCGTAGGTGATGGGCCTGATCGCCCGCGGGCGCGGCTAAAGGTGGAGGAACTGGGACTCCAAGACAGGGTGGTGTTCCTTGGCGAATACACACCGGTACAAGAATTGCTATCATGCGCAGACTTGTTCCTTCTCCCTTCTAAAAGTGAATCGTTTGGGCTCGCCGCGTTGGAGGCGATGGCGTGTGGATCACCAGTTATCGCGTCTCGTGCCGGCGGCTTACCCGAGGTAATCATCGACGGTGAAACCGGATACTTATGCGAGCCGGGCGACATTGATGATATGGGAGCAGCTGGAGTCAGAGTTCTCGGTGACGACAAACACTGGAAGGAGCTATCCGACGCCGGCCGTTCTTTGGCCGTAAAGAATTTTTCCTCGGAACGCATTGTACCTGATTACGAAGAGTATTATCGGCGAGTCCTGAGGGACGCGGTCGTATGACGACCTGGGAGGCAATACTGCTCGGGATACTCCAGGGAGCTACGGAGTTCCTGCCCGTCTCCAGTTCTGGCCATCTAGTGATGGCTCAAGCGCTTCTAGATATCGAGATGCCCGGTGTTCTCTTCGAAGTTTGGGTGCACATGGCGACGTTGCTATCGATTCTCCTGATTTACAGGACTAGGATTAGGGCATTAGCGAGGGGCGCTCTGAGCGGAGATCGGAGTGCACTTGAGTACACGGGCTTGATCGCCTTGGCTACTATGCCGGCGGTCTTCGTTGGCCTTTTCTTGGGCGATTTTCTGAAAGTGCTATTTGAGAATCCGGTTATTCCCGGGCTTGCTCTTCTGGTGACAGGAGCAGTTCTGTGGACTAGCCGAAGAGTGCCCGTTCGTTCCGAAGAAAGCCGTCTCCGGTGGATTGCCGCACTAGTGATCGGTTTGGCCCAGGCGTTCGCACTGATTCCCGGTATTTCGCGTTCAGGGACAACTGTAGTCGCTGCACTATGGCTGGGCCTAGAGGCCGAGGATGCCGCGGCATTTTCCTTTCTCATGGCTATACCTGTGATTGCCGGTGCCACTCTCCTTCAGCTGCCGGAGATTGGTGTGGCTCAGGTCCCCCCGGCTCCGATGCTTTTATTGGCCGGTGCGGCTGCCGCTTTGACAGGTGTTCTCGCGATCCGAACCTTTATCACAACCCTTACTAAGGGTTCTTTCCACCTCTTTGCCGTCTATTGCTGGGTTATGGGTGCCGTCTTCCTCACCTATCTGTGGGTGGAGTCAGGGGGCTGATTTCAAGATGTACTTCACTAGGTGTTGAACCACTGGCAGGGCCGCCCAGTGAGAGCATGGGCTGAAGTGTGGGGTGTTCCTTTTCTGGAAATACACCGTCGGGTTGGCTCGACCAACGACCAGCTGATGGGCATAGCTGAGGTTAAGGGGGCGTCGTTCAGCGTAGTTATTGCAGATGAGCAGACAGCGGGACGCGGACGAGCCGGAACCAGGTGGCATTCTCCAGCTGGTTCCGGACTCTTGATGTCGGTCCTTCTACCAGCTTTGTCGGCTCCTGATCCTTATGCTCCTCTGATCGTTGGACTTGCAGTTGCCCGTGCTGTGGAGACTCTGGCTGACGGTGTCCGCGCTCAAATTAAATGGCCTAACGACGTCTTTATCGAAGGGGGTAAGGTTGCTGGAATTCTTTGTGAATCAGCTGGTGAGTGGATGGTCGCAGGGATAGGTGTGAACATCCGGACTCCGGTAGAGGGATTCCCACCAGAAATTGCAGACCGGGCCTCTTCACTTGAGGAGACTTGTCGTTTGACGCTAGCGCCTAACCAAGTCGCAGGAGTTCTGATCTCTGAATTACGTACGGTTAAGGCGTTAGTTGACGATTTTAGGCCTCTTGGTCGATTGCCCTCAGGGCTCCACGAGGAACTTCGTAGCCGAGATGCCCTTTCCGGTTTTCTGGTGATGACACAGCAGGAGGGTGGTGGTGTGGCACGGGGCATCGACGAGCGAGGGGCACTCATACTGGAGCGTGACGATGGCTCCCGGGTACGCGTAGTGTCCGGAAGTGTCACTCCGGGTTAGCTCACACCACCCAACGTAGATTTTGCTTGGAGGGGTGATATGCAGCTGGTCGTTGACGTAGGAAATACCGAGACCGTGATTGGTCTGGCTTCGAGCGTGAGAGAACTAGCCGGTCACTGGCGAATCAGTTCCGGTGTGTCTCGAACGGCTGACGAGACGACTGCATTGATACGTGCTTTCTTGTCTAATGAGGGCTTGAGCGCCTCGAATATAGAGAGAGGAGTAGTTGGCTCCGTTGTTCCTGCCGCCAACAGGGTGTGGACGAAGACGCTCGGGAGAATTGTCACGGGAGATGTGTTTGCGATAAGTCCACAATCCGAACTTCCGATTGAGCTTGATGTAGAGGAGCCGATGTCGGTTGGAGCAGACCGGATCGCCAATACCCTTGCTGGCCGAGAACTTTACCATCGCGACACGATAGTCGTGGACCTTGGCACGGCGACGACGTTCGATTGCATCACGAGCGAAGGAGTTTTCAAGGGAGGAGTGATCTCACCGGGCCTCCTGACTGGCATAGACTGGCTCGCTTCGAGAACTGCGAAGTTGCCGCGTGTTGAACTTACCCCCCCACGTGCTGTGATTGGCCGCAGGACTGAAACTTGCATTCAGAGCGGCATCTTTTATCAAGCGGTCGATTCCATAGACGGCATGGTTCAACGATTGAGGGAAGAATGGAGCCGTCCAGAAGTGTACGTCGTTGCGACCGGTGGTTTCTCCAACACTATCGGGCCACACTTGGCAACGATCGACAAGATCGAGCCGTTCCTTACTCTCTATGGCCTGGCGATGGCTGGTGATTATCTAGGGGGGTAGATTTAAACTTGAATTCACTGCGATTCTCTCTCGGATCCTCATGACTTTATCTCCCGTATTCCGATCCCAGGACGCGGTGCGCCTACTAGCAAAGCAGGGTGTGTGGGCTCGCCTCGAGGGCGATATGGAAGCACAGGCGGAAGCAATACGGGTAGTGCACGCAGATCTCGAAATGATCCTTGGAGAACAATTCCGGACCGAGGCACCTCATGTTCCATCGGCGTCCGAGGCGACGACTCCGGGTGGCCTTCATTTTCTTCAGGAGTATTTCTTCCTGATCCTGTTCCGGTCCATCTTTGCTTCGGTAGGTGTTCCGGAAGATCGGTTGGGGCTTTACACGGAACTGAACTTCTGCATCAAAGGAACGATCACGTCGGCCGACAATATTTTTGACGATCAGGCCAAGACTCTATTGCCCCTTGCACCTCATGCAGGTGCGCGCTTCATGTCGATCCTTCAATTGATGTCCTTCGAACGCTTGTTACGTCGAGCCCTTGAGAGGGGGCGTGGTAATGACATTCTTAACGGAGCTCAGTGTGAAGCGATCCAGCGCGAATTGCTTGACCGGATGACCTCAATCGGCAGGCTAGAAGGGTCCGAAGAGGAGGGGGTTGAAGAGATTCCTAACCCAGAGGAGATGGTTGAGCGGGTTCACCGCATCCGTGGGGGTGACCTTTTTACGCTCGCATTCGCAGGACCCAAAGTACTTGAAGAAGATGACCTGGCTGAGAAGATGGTGGCTGCGGAGTCTGCGGTGGCTCAACTTGGCACTGCATTCCAGATCGTTGACGACCTTACCGATTTCGAATTCGATCTTGGCCGGCGTAGTCACAACCTGCTTACCTCGCAGATCCACCACCATGGATCGGAAGAAGAGCAAGCTGCACTAACTAGATTCCGGACAGGTGAGCCGGTACCTGAGGGCATTGTGGAATCTCTCTTCCTGACCTCGGCTGGTTCAGTTCTCGATATCGCGTACAGCGAAGCTCGGTCAGCGTTCATAGGGCTCGCCGAGCTTGGACATTGGCTCGAGCCATCGTTTGCCGAGCAGGTTGTCCATGCCATCGTCGGGCTCGACGGCGTTGCCCGTATGGAGGCACTGACCGTGGGCAGTTGATGCCCTAGGAATTTCGAGCGGAGAGTTGTTAAAGGCACAGGCAGTGCTTCCAAAGCACGAGAGCTTGACAGTTAGTCTCCATCTTTGATCTTAACTCGCTCTTGGCACTCCCTATGTAAGAGTGCTAAGCGTCAAATTGATTTACGTTTAAAAACCATTTCCATTGTTTAGGAGGAGGCCAGATGGGTGAGGGCGCAAGCAATGTCAAGCCGCTGTCTGACCGCGTCGTAGTGAAACCACTCGAAGAAGCAGAGCAGATGAAGGGCAGCATCTACATCCCTGACACTGCTAAGGAGAAGCCGTCGCAAGGAAAGATCTTTGCGGTCGGGCCCGGCAAGATGTCGGATGAGGGCGCAAGGATTGAGCCTGACGTCTCGGTCGGGGATAAGGTTCTTTACGGCAAGTATAGCGGCACTGAAGTGACGCTGGACGGTGAGGAGTATTTGATTCTTAGAGAATCCGACATCCTCGCGATCGTTCCGTAGCGCAACGCAATCGACGAACTAGGAGATATAAATTATGGCAGCCAAAGAGCTCAGTTTCGACGTCGAGGCGCGCGGGCGCCTCAAGGCTGGCGTTGATAAGCTCGCCCGGGCCGTGAAAGTGACACTCGGCCCCAAGGGTCGGAATGTGGTGCTGGATCGGAAGTTCGGCTCCCCGACGGTGACCAAGGATGGTGTTTCGGTAGCCAAAGAGGTGGAGCTCGAAGATGCAGTTGAGAACATGGGCGCTCAGATGGTCAAGGAAGTCGCAACCAAAACGTCTGATGTTGCTGGCGACGGAACGACCACCGCGACTGTTCTTGCTCAGGCGATTTTCGGCGAAGGCCTCAAGAATGTCACGGCCGGAGCGGACCCGATGGGAATTCGGCGTGGGATCGATAAGGGTGTGAGGGTTGTTGTCGAAGAGTTGAAGAAGAATTCGACCGAGACGAAGGGCCATAAAGAGATTGCCCAGGTTGGATCGATCAGCGCGAACAACAACCCTGAGATCGGTGAACTGATCTCGGAGGCAATGGGAAAGGTCGGCAAGGACGGCGTCATTACGGTTGAAGAGGCACGCGGTCTCGAGACCACGCTTGAGACTGTCGACGGTATGCAGTTCGACCGAGGCTACCTCTCTCCTTATTTCGTAACTGATCCGGAGAGGATGGAGGTGGTGCTTGAGGAGCCGATGATCTTGATCCACGACAAGAAGATCTCGGCGATGAAGGATCTATTGCCAATTCTTGAAAAAGTGGCACAGATGGGTAAGCCCCTTTTGATCGTCTCAGAGGATGTCGAGGGCGAAGCGCTCGCGACGCTCGTGGTGAACAAGCTTCGTGGTACACTGAAGGTAGCGGCGGTGAAAGCACCGGGCTTCGGTGACCGCCGGAAGGCCATGCTCCAGGACATCGCGATCCTTACCGGTGGGCAGGTGATCTCGGAAGAGGTCGGCTTTAAACTAGAGAATGCTGTAGCGAGTGACCTCGGAACCGCGAAAAATGTCGTAATCGACAAGGACAACACGACGCTCATCGACGGGGGTGGCGAAGCGGATAAGATTAAGGGACGGATTGATGAGATCCGTGTCTCAATCGATAAAAGCACCTCTGACTACGACAGCGAAAAGCTTCAGGAACGGCTGGCGAAGCTTGCAGGTGGTGTTGCGGTCGTCAGCGTCGGTGCGCCGACAGAGACCGAGATGAAGGAGAAGAAGGCGCTCGTAGAGGATGCACTCCATGCGACGCGGGCGGCTATCGAAGAAGGCATCGTTCCAGGTGGTGGCGTTGCTCTCCTCCGCACCCAAGAGAAGCTCTCTGATCTCAAGCTTGACAATGAGGATGAGATGATCGGCGTGCAGATCCTGAGCCGTTCACTCGAGCAGCCAATCCGGCTGATTGCGGAGAACGCCGGCGCCGAAGGTAGCATCGTGGTGGACCGTGTCCGGAAGGGCGATGATGGCTTCGGCTACAATGCCCAGTCGGATGAGTATGAGGACCTTGTGAGTGCAGGGGTCATTGACCCGACGAAGGTCGTGCGCACGGCACTCCAGAATGCTGCGTCGATCGCTGGCATGCTCCTCACGACCGAGGCGGTGGTGGTAGAGAAACCCCAAGAGGAAGGGGCGGCACCACCGATGCCTGGTGGTGGAGACATGGGCGGGATGTACTAGCTCAGCTCCCTACAAAGCATGGCGGCCCGGTCACCTTTTATGGGTGATCGGGCCGTCTTGTTTGTTGATTCCCGGACTTCTCAGCACCTGATGCAAGAATAGAGATGTGGCAGACTGGTTTAGAGTGGTCGGTTGGTTCACGGTACTGACTTGGGAGCTACTCGATGGTCTGAGGGATTATCGCTGCCTAGGCACTTCTGTACATTCTAACTATGCTCTTGCAGGCGTAATTCAGGAATCAGGAAAGGATTTCCTGTCCCCTAAAGGACAAGGACTCTATCTTTGGTTGTCAGGGCTGAGCGGGATCACAGTGTCCCTCGATACCACGACTGCTAGATGAACCAATTCTCCTCAATGTTGCTTGCCGGCGGCCTTGCATTGTTTTTGTGGGGCCCTGGTGGTGAACGACTCGATCGGGCTGCTGACCTGAGCCCATTGTCTTTAAGCGACTATGAGGTAGTTGGATTCTCTCTCTCTTCAGCGAATGACGAGGTCATCCAAGCCTACTGCGTCCGGTGTCACAACGAGAGGATGCTTCGCGGTAATCTATCCCTTGAGGATTTCCGAGTGTCTACTTCCCATGAGGAAGGAGAGACTGCCGAGAAGATGATCCGGAAGCTTCGGGCAGGTATGATGCCCCCGCCTGGGGCTCGTCGTCCGGCAGGTGATACGCTTCTAATGCTGGTGGAAAGCCTGGAGTCCTACATGGACTTGGCTGCGGCTCGGACCCCGAATCCCGGTGGCCGTACCTTCCAACGGTTGAATCGGGCTGAGTATGAAAGCTCAATCAAGGATCTACTGGGTCTGAGAATCGATGCTGGAGATTATCTCCCGCTTGATACCAAGAGTGCCAATTTCGATAACATCGCTGACGTCCAGATGGTCTCTCCCACGCTTTTAGATGCCTACTTACATGCTGCAGCTGAAATCAGCCGACTCGCGGTGGGAGATGCCGAGGCGACCCCAAGTGAGACCCAGTACCGGATTCCGAGATGGGCCTCGCAACTGGACCGGGTTGATGGAGCACCTTTCGGGACTCGGGGCGGCACATCCGTCGAACACCATTTCCCAGCGGATGGAGAGTACGTCTTCCGTATGTCTTTCCATCACGAGACGACTGGCACTGTTGTAGGTAACGGGCGCTCTGCGTTGCACACGGCATATGCTCTAGAACAGATAGAGGTATCGGTTGATGGCGACCCGGTAGCCCTTCTTGAGATGGACCGATGGATGCACGTGTCGGACCCGACTAGCGTCGAAATGCGAACTGAACCGGTCTTCGTGCAGGCCGGTTCACATCGCATAGCGGCAGTGTTCATACGGCGTGCTGAAGGGCCCGTGCAGGATCTCGTATCCCCTCATGACTGGTCGCTAGCCAGCACCGCTATTGCCGGCACCTACGGCGTCAATTCTTTGCCTCACATGCGTGACTTGGGAATCGCGGGGCCTTTTGGAGCTACCGGCGTATCAGAGACGGTCACGCGCGCTCGGATTTTCACATGCCAACCGTCGACGCCTCGTGAAGAGCGTACGTGCGCAGAGAGCATTCTTGGAGATCTCGGAACTCGGGCATTCCGTCGGCCTCTCACGGATGGAGACCGCGACGCTCTGATGCTCTTCTACGAACAAGGAGCTTCTGAAGGAGGATTCGATCTCGGGGTGCGCACAGGATTGGAAGCGATTCTGGCCAGCCCTCATTTTGTTTTTCGCTTTGAAGAGCCACCTGGACCGGTAACTGCGGGTCAGAGCTACCGGATTAGTGATATAGACCTCGCGAGTAGGCTTTCTTACTTCCTTTGGGGTGCTCCCCCTGACACCGAACTACGTTCGGTTGCGGAGCAGGGTAATCTTTCGGACCCGAAGACACTTGAGGCGCAGGTTTACCGGATGCTTTCTGACAGTCGCGTGGAGGCGCTAGGGCCCCGGTTTGCAGCTCAGTGGCTAAGGCTCCAAGACTTGGACAAGATCCACCCCGACGTGCGACTCGACCCCGACTTTCATCAGCAGCTTGCAGATGCGATGCGGCGCGAGACAGAACTGTTCTTCAACAGCCTTGTAAGCGAAGACCGTAGTATCTTTGATCTCTACGAGGCAGACTACACCTTCGTAAATGAGCGGCTTGCCAAGCACTACGGCTTCTCGGGAGTTACTGGAGAGGCATTTCAGCGATTCACATATCCCGATGATAGTAGACAGGGTATCTTCGGACACGGGAGTATTCTGACTTTGACGTCGCATGCCGGTCGGACCTCTCCAGTCCTGCGTGGTAAGTGGGTAATGGAGGTTTTGATCGGTTCACCGCCACCGCCACCGCCACCTGGAATTCCGGATCTTGAAGAGACCGAAGGTAGTGAAGACGGAAGACTTCTTACGACCAGGGAGCGGATGGCGCTGCACCGGGAGAATGCATCCTGCAACTCATGCCATCGCATGATGGATCCGATTGGCCTGGTACTGGATAACTTTGGTGTAAGCGGGAAATGGCGGGCCCGCGAGAACGGAACGGCGCTCGATACCAGGAGTGAGTTTTACGACGGAACTCCCATTGAGACTCCGGCTGACCTGACCCGGGCTTTGTTGAACCGACCCATCCCTCTGGTTAGGACTTTTACTGAGAACCTTATGGCATATGCTCTGGGGCGGCGTGTGGAGTACTACGATCAACCGACTATTCGCGACATCACCAAGCTGGCTGAGATGAATGACTATCGCCTGTCATCGTTTATCCTTGGGGTCATAAAAAGTGACGCTTTCCAGATGCAGAGGGCCGGAGCAAGTGTCGAAATGCCCTTGAGCGAACAAGAAATCCACTGAGGAGACTAGGGAGAGCATGAAGTTTATTACTGGTAAGCAGATCGGAAGACGAACCTTCTTGCGGGGTGTAGGCTCTACCGTGGCATTGCCCTTCCTGGACGCGATGGTTCCTGCGGGTCGGGTATTATCTGGCTCCTCCACACTTTCTGATCCGACGCGCTTGATCGCGATTGAAATTGTCCACGGTGCTGCCGGTAGCAATGAGTGGGGAGCTACCCAAAATCTTTGGTCGCCGACCGAGGTTGGCCGGGAATTTGATCTAACGCCGAGTTCGCTACTACCGCTGGAGGATTACCGCGAATATCTGACCATCATCAGTAACACTGACGTTCGGCAGGCGGAGGCCTCTAAACCCAAGGAAATCGGGGGTGATCATTTCAGATCTAGTGCGGTATTTCTGACACAGGCACACCCGAAGCAAACTGAGAGTTCGGATGTATATGTAGGTGCTTCCCTGGATCAGATTTATGCTCGCCGTTTTGGACAGGATACACCGATTCCGTCCATGCAACTCTGCATTGAAAATGTTGATCAGGCTGGGGGATGTGCGTACGGATATGCATGCGTGTATACCGACACCATCAGTTGGGCTTCTGCTTCTAACCCTCTCCCGATGATCCGTGATCCGAGGGTCGCATTCGATCGTCTTTTCGGGGCCGGTGGAAGTCCGGAAGCTCGAGCGGCCCGTCGTCGAACGAGCCACAGTATTCTCGACTGGATCACTGAGGATATAGCCGAACTAAAGCGCACACTTGGCCCTAATGATCAGTTGCGCTTGGATCGCTATCTGGAGACTGTCAGGGAACTTGAGCGCCGGATTGAGGGTGTTGAAGTCAAGAACCGGAGCGGTGAGGCTCGTGAGCTTCCAGAAGCGCCAGCGGGTGTTCCTGATTCCTTCAGTGAACACGTCCACTTCATGTTCGACCTTCAGGCTCTCGCATTCGCATCTGACATGACTAGAGTCTTCTCACTTAAACTTGGTCGGGATGCCTCATCCCGTGTCTACCCAGAAAGTGGAACTGACACTCCGTTCCATCCAGGATCCCATCACGGTGGTCGAGAAGAGGCAGTCCTGGATTTTGCTGCTATCAATAACTACCACGTCAGTATGCTTCCTTACCTCATGAATAAACTGAGTGAGATCTACGAGGGTGACACTCATCTGCTCGATAAGACGATGATCGTCTATGGTTCACCGATGGCGGACGGGAACCTTCATAACCATCGTCGGTGTCCGTTGGTCGTCCTTGGCGGGGCTAACCAACAGCTTGACAATAACCTGCACGTGATGGCACCGGACGGTACCCCAATGGCAAACGCGATGTTAACCCTGATGCACAAGCTTGGGATGGACGACATTGAGAGCTTCGGGGATAGTACCGGTGAGCTGTCACTTACGGCGCCTACGAGTAAGGGCTAAGGAGAGACACTGTGGGAATGAGTGCGCACCTTAGTTCTGATCAGTTCTCGGTGAGGACTTGGGCCTCTCTGGGCTTCTGTCTTCTTCTGTGTGCTGCTATCCCAGCGGATGCGCCCATCGCAGATGCCTCCATGCGCAATGACATCGCGCAAGTCAGATCATTGGTAGCGGATGGTGCGGAGGTGAATGCAGCTCATGGAGACGGCATGACCGGTCTACACTGGGCTGCCGAGAATGGGAACTCTGAAATTGCGAGCATCCTTCTCGAATCTGGAGCTGACGTCGAAGCTGTCACACGGCTCGGGGCATACCGTCCACTCCATCTTGCAGCTCGCAAGGGACATGTGTCAGTCATCCAACTTCTGCTGGATGCCTCGGGAGACGCTGCCGTTGAGAGCACAACTGGAAAAGTGACGCCACTCCACTTTGCTGCCGCATCGGGGAAGGCTGCAGCAGTTGAAGCCCTGATCAATCATGGCGTAGAAATTGACGTAATGGAGTCGGTTTGGGGTCAGACGCCCTTGATGTTCGCCGCTGCGGCTGGACGTACAGAGGTCATCCGGGTGCTTCTCCGGGCTGGAGGTGATCCGGCTCTGACAGCTGCGGTTATCGATATGCCGACACGTGATGAGTTCGATCGTGGGGATCAACAGGCTCGGCGTGGGCGGATGGCGGAGGCCCAGCAGACGATTAGTGGAACCGGAGAAGTGAGACCGGCAGATGCCGAAAGGCTAGCTGCAGCGAACTCGAGGGGAATCCCGAGCGAACAGGAACTTTTACTGGTTCAGCAGCGGGACAGGGTCAATCAACCACTCTCTCACGCTCAGCTTGTGGGTGGATACGGAGGGATGACGGCTCTCTTGTTGGCTGTTCGTGACGGCCATGCCTCGACGGTGTTCGCTCTTCTTGATCATGGTGCGGAAATTGATCAGGCGAGTACCGGGGATCACACATCTCCCCTCCTCATGGCGCTCATCAACGGTCACTTCGGTCTAGCAATGGAACTTTTTGAGCGCGGCGCTGACCCGACGATCTCAAGTGATGCCGGTGCGACACCACTATACATAGCATTGAACACGGAGTGGATCCCGAAGTCACGGCACCCCCAGCCTACCCACCGTCTTCAACAGGAGGTCACATACCTGGATCTTATGAAGACGTTCTTAGAAGCGGGGGTAGATCCTAACGCAAGACTCACGAAACAGCTCTGGTACACCACATTTGGTGACGACTACCTGAGGACTAATAGGACTGGAGCGACTCCCTTCTGGCGGGCTGCATATGGCTTGGATCTTAAGGCCATGAAGTTACTGGTTGAGTACGGAGCTGATCCGAACACCCCAACCAAGAAATCTGCTGCGAGGAGTTATCGGGGAGGGAGTGAAGCCCAAAGCAGGATGCTGGATCCTTCTGGACTACCGTCAGTGCCTGTTGGGGGTCCTGGATCCTGGCCGATTCATGCGGCATCAGGGATAGGATACGGCGAGGGGTACGCTGCAAATATCCACAGGCACGTGCCAGAGAGTTGGACTGCTTCGGTGCGTTACCTAGTCGAAGAGCTCGGGGCGAACGTCAACGCTCGAGATCATAACGGGTACACAGCTTTGCATCATGCTGCAGCTCGAGGAGATAACGAGTTGATCCTTTACCTCGTGTCTCAGGGAGCCGACGTCTCAGTGGTTAGCCGCAGAGGCCAAACCGTTGCGGACATGGCAAATGGTCCGGTTCAAAGGATCATACCATTTCTTTCCACAGTAGCGCTGCTTGAAGGACTTGGTTCTCAGAACAACCACAACTGTGTGGCCTGCTGACCCGAAAACACCAGTGACCGGGATGACACCCCGCCGTGGCCCTGGTGAGGAGAGTCGAGCGAACTTGGTACCCTTAGGCTCTGGGGACCAGTAGCCCTAGACCGACTGTATAGACTGGTTTTACCCAGCATCAAACAGTGACGCGCTGCTGGTCAGCCCGGTTGTTGATATGTACCGTTGCGGCACGGAAATACTCCTACTTTAAGGTTATCCAGATGTGCTTTCGTTGGCTTCTTCTCGGAATGGTCAGTGTAGCTTTCACAGCCGCCCCAGCGTTTGCACAAATTACAACTGAAGAAATATCAGCTGCGAAGCAGGCGCTCAGATGGCGTGAAATCGGCCCGACGATCATGGGCGGCCGCGTTTCAGATATCGCTGTCGTCGAATCAGATCCGAGCGTCTTCTATGTCGGCACGGCTACGGGTGGAATCTGGAAGACCACGAATGCAGGGATAACTTTTGAGCCAGTTTTCGATCACGAGGAAACCTCTTCAATCGGTGATGTTACGGTAGCACCTTCGAACCCAAATGTTATCTGGGCCGGTACGGGTGAGCCCCAGAACCGTCAATCTTCCCCATGGGGAAATGGGGTTTACCGTTCGACTGATGCAGGCATGTCCTGGACTCACATTGGCCTGCAGAATACGCACCACATATCCCGGATCCAGGTGCACCCCAGGGATCCCGAGGTCGCGTATGTCGCCGCGGTGGGACACCTGTGGGGTTCGAACATGGAACGCGGCGTCTACAAGACGACGGATGGGGGACAGAACTGGGAGCGCGTTCTATTCGTTGACGAACATACAGGTGCGATCGACTTAGTAATGGACCCCAATGACCCGATGACGCTGTTTGCTGCGATGTACCAGCGACAGCGTCGAACCTGGGGCTTCAATGGCGGTGGGCCTGGTAGTGGAATTTACCGGACGGTGGACGGCGGAAGCTCATGGGCGGAGCTAACAGATGGTCTCCCGCAGGGAGATAAGGGCAGGATTGGACTCGACGTCTACAGGCGTGATGGAAACGTGGTCTGTGCCCTAGTGGAAGCGGATGCTCGGACACCAGGCCAGGGCCGGGGTGGTGGACCCGCCCCAGATGATCAGGAAAATGGTGTGTATTGTTCCAGTGATCGCGGAGATAGTTGGCAACAGATGTCGACTACGAATAATCGGCCCATGTACTACTCGCAGATCCGGATCGACCCTAATGACCCAGAACGGATATATCTAGGTGGATCAGACCTTTACCGTTCCTCTGATGGGGGAAGGAATTTCACGAATGACGCTGCAGACGGAGTGCACCCCGACCACCATGCCCTTTGGGTAGATCCGAATGATTCTGATCATCTGCTGTTAGGAAGCGATGGTGGTCTGACCGTGAGTTGGGACCGTTCCGATAGTTGGTACCAGTTTCGGAACTTGCCGATAGCTCAGTTCTATGAAATCGGCATAGATACGAGGGAACCCTACCACGTGTGTGGAGGGCTCCAGGATAACGGTTCGTGGTGTGCGCCATCAGACACCTGGTCGAATCAGGGTATACGCACTCGCGACTGGTATAACGTTGGAAGTGGAGACGGTTTCTTTACCGCGATGCATCCGACAAACCCGACAGTCATGTTTGCTGAGTCCCAGGGCGGTAACTTGACTCGATTGGATCTCACGACCATGGAGCGCTCACGAATCCGCCCGATTGGTCAAAGAAACGAAGATGGTGAGCAATTGGACCTGCGCTGGAATTGGGACTCCCCAATCCTGATGTCCGTCCATGATGAAAACACTATCTACGCGGGCGCGAACATTCTCTTCAGGTCTGCTGATCTAGGGCAGACATGGGAGCAGATAAGCCCTGACCTTACGTATGAGATCAATCGAGATACCCTCTCAATCATGGGTGTATCTGGTTCAGAGCCGCAGATGTCGCTAAACGACGGCCAATCCAGCTACGGAAACCTTACCGCGATCGGGGAATCACCCATGAACAGTGAGGTTATATATACCGGGGCAGACGATGGTCGGGTTCAGGTTACACAGGACGGGGGCAGCACTTGGACTGATCTTACGGACAACATCGATGATCTCCCAGGCAATGCGTATGTGACGCGCATTGTCGCATCGCATGCGGATCCGGGAACGGTCTATGCGGCTTTTGACAACCATCGCTCGGACGATTTTGCTCCGTACCTGTTCGTCAGTACAGATTTCGGAAGTGATTGGCGCCCGGTGGTTAATGGCTTGCCCTATTCCTCGCTAAGCGCTCTCGCACAACATCCCCGGAACCCGAACCTGGTTTTCGTTGGAAACGAAATTGGGATATACGTATCAGTCGATGCTGGGAAACAGTGGGTTCGACTCGACAACGGGCTCCCGACTGTGCCGGTGGACGATATCAAAATCGAACCCCGAGAAAACGATCTGGTGATAGGAACACACGGGCGTGGCATTTGGATCATGGATGATATCACCCCGCTCGAGGAACTCACTCCAGGGGCCATTTTATCGGAAGCCCACCTTTTCGGGATTCAGCCAGCGACCTCATACAATGCGTACACCCCTCAGGGTTGGACCCCGGGTATCTTCTCGGCCCCGAATCCCCCGATGGGGGCGCGAATCCGGTATCACTTGGCAAAAGACACAGACGAAGTATCTGTATCGATAACAGACCTGAGGGGGCAGTCGCTGCGAGAACTAGAGGGGACAGGTAATGTTGGCCTTAACGAGGTGATCTGGGACTTAAGGCTTCAAGAAGAGGACTCCAACGGTGACTTAATGAATCCAGGTCCAAGGGCACTCCCAGGGACATATCTGGTGCAGCTTGAAGCTGGGAACAGTGTCCTTGAAGGTGAGCTTTCGGTCCACCTCGATCCAAGAGTCACCATTAGCCCCACGGTCCTGATGGCACGTCAGGATGCGATGATTTCGTCATATCGCTTGTCCGGGGTAGTCTCCGAGGCCAACTCAGCCCTAGGACTGCTGGAGACGCAACTCGAAGATGCTCTCAGCTTGCTAGGCGAGGCGAATTCAGAAAGCGACGACCTAGTGAATGAAATAGAGCGACTTCTAAATGATCTGAGGTTGATCAGGTCGGAGGTAGAAGCGGTGGCAAGCGGTGCAAACCTGGTTGGTCAAATCGAAGGAGTTACAGGCCCTCCAACTGCTGATCAGTTGCATCAAATTGAAGACTCGTGGCAGGAAATTCCGGCGCTTATCGATAGGCTTAACATCTTAATCACTACTGAAGTCCCGGCCCTTTATGCCCGGCTCAATGATGAGGGTATTCGCCCGGATCCTGGATCTGCGATCGAAATGCCAAGGCGGCGGCGCTGAGGGGGTGATGGATATGGAACAGATTCAGTTAACCCTGCCCGATGGGGACGTCTTAACGATGGGGCGGGGTGTTACGGCGAGCGAAGTTGCTGCGTTAATCGGTCCTGGCTTGGCTAAGGCAGCCCTTGCTGCAGTTGTGGATGGTGTGATCGTAGGCTTAATGGACCCCCTTGAGCGTGATGCGGAGATTCGGATCTTGACTGTGAAGGACCCGGAATCGCTTCCCGTACTGAGGCACTCTGCCGCTCATGTACTCGCGACTGCAGTCAGGGAATTGCTTCCCAGTGCTGGGATTGGTTTCGGCCCGGCCATTGAGGAAGGCTTCTACTATGACTTTGACGTAGATACGCCGTTCACGCCGGATGATCTGGAAGCGTTTGAGCGGAGGATGGTTGAGGTCACTGCAGCCGACCAGCCGTTTGAGAGACGGCAGGTCACTAAGGAGGAGGCACGCAAGCTTTTTGGTGACGATCCACTCAAGCTTGAGAGGCTAGAAGAGTTCGATGACGACGAGGTGATCACTGTATACCAGAACGGACCATTTCTAGATCTATGTAAGGGTCCCCATGTGCCGAGCACGGGAAAGCTTGAACACTTCAAGTTACTTTCTGGTGCGGGTGCGTATTGGCGTGGAGACGAAAAGCGTCAAATGCTCCAGCGGATCTACGGTACCGCGTTCCACCGTCGTACAGAACTGGAACAACACCTAGATCGGCTTGAAGAAGCGAAAAAGAGGGATCACCGCGTAATCGGAAAGGAATTAGACCTTTTTAGTATCCAGGAAGAAGTTGGCTCTGGCCTCATCCTGTGGCATCCCCGGGGTGGGATCATCCGCCACACAGTCGAAGAGTTTCTGAAGGAGACACTTCTCGAACACGGCTACGAACTCGTGTTTACTCCGCAGATCGCTAGTGAGGAGCTATACCGGATCAGTGGACACCTCGAGGTTTTTGAGGAGAACATGTTCCCGGCCATGGAGGACGAAGGTACGCGTTTTCGCATGAGGCCTATGAACTGTCCTCACCACTTCATGATCTACAAGACTCAGACTCGCTCGTATCGTGACCTTCCGCTGCGCTTTGCTGAACTTGGAACCTGCTACCGTTACGAGCGCTCTGGGACCCTGCACGGCATGCTTCGAGTGCGCTGCTTCACCCAGGATGATGCTCATATATTCGTGCGATCTGACCAAATCGCTGAGGAGTATGAGCGCCTTCTGGATCTGGCGGACTACCTATTGAAGATCTTTGGTTACGAGTATCGCCTTGCCCTCTCTAGCCGACCGGAGAAGGCAATTGGTGATCCCGAGGTCTATGATCAAGCCACTGAAATATTGAGGGGTGTACTAGAGGGGCGTGGAGTCGACTACGTCCTGGATGAGGGTGGAGGTGCCTTCTACGGGCCTAAGATCGACGTGAATCTTGTTGATGCGATTGGTCGGCAGTGGCAGGGAGGTACATTCCAGTTGGACTTCCAGATGCCTGAGCGCTTCGACCTCCAGTACATCGGTGCCGATAACAAGCCCCATGAGGTAGTCGTAATCCACCGAACTTTGCTTGGCTCCATGGAGCGATTCATCGGTGGTTTGATAGAACATTATGGTGGAGCCTTCCCTACGTGGATGGCACCAGAGCAGGTCCGAGTCCTTCCAGTGGGAGAGCAGTGGGATGAGAGCGCACGTGCGTTTGCAGGGGATCTGAAGAATGTGGGTGTACGCACGTCCGTAGCGGCACGTGATACCCTCGGGTACCGCATTCGTGATGCGGAGACGTTAAAGATCCCGTATATGGGAGTCATCGGCGAACGTGAGGTCACCGACGGCACCGTGGCAGTGCGAAGACGTGGAATGGGGAAGAAGCAAGAGGTGATGGAACGGAGTGCCTTCATTGATATGGTATTAGAAGAAGTTCGCAGCAAATCTCTCGGCTAAGCATTACTCCGGGTTTAGGAGAGTGCTTCCAGAGTCGACTGGCGGTTGCGCCGTTAATTCTTCGTCCTGTGAATACTGTTAGTTGGACGGACTAGAACCGTTGACCTAGTACCTGACTTCAGACAGATTGGTTTTCCGCTGCTTGCGGCGGGTCACAGTCAAGAAGTGGATCGCAGTGACCGGCGGTCCCGCCTTCAGGGCTCTTCGAGAGCTGACATGAGGGTCGCGAGGGTCGGCGTCTTGGGTTGCTCCGGGCGTCGTATCCTGGGATCGCGGCCCGAGACTTGTCTCGGGCTTTCTCTTTGTTAATGAATTGATTGGAGGTCGACAGAAATCAGCGAAAAACGAGTTCGAGTAAACGACCAGATCAGGATTAGCCCGGTGCGACTGATCCAGGATGATGGTGAACAAATCGGCATTGTTTCGATGGACGAAGCCCGTGAGCGTGCGGCTGAAAGAGGGATGGATCTGGTGGAGGTCGCACCAGAAGCGCGACCACCTGTGGTCAAGATGATGGACTATGGGAAGTACAAGTACGAGGCTGCCAGGGCTGCCCGAGAATCACGAAAGAAGCAGCACACTATCCAGGTCAAAGAGGTTAAGTTCCGACCTGGTATAGAGGATCATGATTACAACTTCAAGGTGCGGCACGCTCGGCGTTTCCTTGAGGAGGGGAACAAGGTCAAGCTGACGATGATGTTCCGTGGTCGGCAGGTGACCCACCCTGAAATTGGACGCGAGGTGCTGTATCGGGTTGCAGGTGACCTAGAGGACTTGGGCAAGCTTGAGACAGACCCGAAAATGGAAGGACGCTTGATGTCGATGATCATGGCACCGCTGCACACCAAATAGCAGAACCGGGTCCTGGGTTGGTTGGCCTGGAGAAGACGGAGATCGATATGCCTAAGATGAAAACGCACCGTGGTGCGGCCAAGCGCATAAAAAAGACTGCGAGCGGCAAGCTTAAGCGAATGAGAGCGTTCAAGAGCCATATCCTGACCAAGAAGGACAGGAAACGGAAACGCAGGCTTCGGAAGTCTGATCTCGTGGCGAGTGCGGATAGTAAGCGCCTGAACCGAATGCTGCCCTACGGATCCTGAGGAGTTAATCATGCCCAGAGTGTCTTTTGCCGTCGCACGCAACAAGCGTAAGAAAAAGATCCTGAAGGCAGCTAAAGGCTACTTCGGGGGAAGAAAAAACTTGTATCGAACCGCGAAGGACGCGGTTGAGAAAGGTTGGGAGCACGCATATAGGGATCGCAGGAAAAAAAAGCGAAACTTCCGACGCCTCTGGATTGCGCGTATCAACGCAGCTGTGCGAGAGCACGATCTATCCTATTCCCGCTTCATTAACGGCCTGAAGCATGCTGGAGTTGAGCTTGACCGCAAAGCACTCGCTGATCTTGCGGTCAAGAATCCAGAAGCCTTCGGACATGTTGTAGATCGCGCCAAAGCGGGTTTGGCAGCCAAGACGGGGTAGGGGTCTGAATTCCCTGGGCTGGGCCAAATAGGGCTCCACGGCTTAGCCCGTGGGGTCTTTTTTTCGCTAAGTTGTTTTGTGCTCGGTGTGGGATTGCGACCGAATGTACCGCCGATAGCTTTCGCCACTGTTCAGCCAGCGTATTGAGACGGGATCTCGCATGACCGATGACAGTCTGATCGCCGCTCTCAGGAAATTCGAAACTGAGGGCCTGGCCGCCGTTCGGGACGCGTCTGACATAGGCGCCCTGGAACGGGTTCGAATAGAGCTTCTCGGACGTAAGGAAGGTCGTATCTCCCTAGTTCTCCGGGGGTTGAGTAAAGTGTCTCCGGATCAGCGTCCGGCTTTGGGTCAAGAGGCGAACCGGGTAAAGGAGGTAGTGAGCACAGCCATCGCTGAGCGCGAGAGGTCCTTCTTTGTAGATAGGAGTATCGATCGCGAGGACCTGACTCTTCCCTCCCGTCCACCTTGGGAAGGCGGGATTCATCCCGTCACGCAAGCTGTAGACGAAATTTCAAGAATCTTTCGAGATCTGGGGTTCACGCGTGCACGTGGTCCGGAGGCGGACACTGAGTGGTACAACTTTGAGGCGCTAAACACACCACTCGATCATCCCGCTGCAGATGAACAGGACACCCTATACCTCACGGATTCTGTTCTTCTAAGAAGTCACACCTCTCCTGTACAAATGCGAACGATGGAGAGACATGATCCGCCGATCCGCATCATCGCACCTGGCTGGGTCTATCGTCGGGATACTTATGACGCAACGCATACCCCATGCTTTATGCAGGTAGAGGGTCTTGTTATTGACGAGGGTGTCACGTTTGTAGATTTCAAGGCCACGTTGGCCGAATTCTCTCGCCGCTACTGGGGTCCCGCTACAGAGGTCCGTTTTCGGCCTTCATTCTTCCCATTCACGGAACCGAGCGCGGAAGTCGACGTGAAGAGGGTTATCACACGGCAGGATGGAACTCGCGAAGAAATGGAGTGGTTGGAGATTATGGGTGCTGGGATGGTTGACCCTGCTGTTATCG
This sequence comes from Gemmatimonadales bacterium UBA1142, assembly GCA_002311875.1. GTDB lineage: Bacteria > Gemmatimonadota > Gemmatimonadetes > Longimicrobiales > Gaopeijiaceae > UBA1142. The sequence goes on from DCAD01000001.1 coordinate 72,921, forward strand.
AGAACGCGGGCTACGACCCAGAACGTTATACAGGGTTCGCGTTCGGGATGGGTCCCGGTAGGATCGCCATGATCAAACATGGGGTCGATGACTTGAGACGGTTCTTTGAAAATGACATACGCTTTCTAGGACAGTTCGCGTCGTGAATGTCTCGTATCGGTGGCTCTTAGACTGTGTACCAGGGCTTCAGCTCACACCCGAGGAAGTTGGTCGGCATCTTGCTCTGCGAGGTGCACCACTCGAAGGAATGATTTCTCCGGGGCAGGGCCTTGAGGACGTCGTTGTGGGTCGTGTGGTCAGTGCTGAGAAGCATCCTAACGCCGATCGACTAACCTTGTGTGAAGTGGATGGCGGGAACGGTGTAGTTTCAGTGGTTTGTGGAGCTCCGAACGTTTTAGAAGGGGCGTGGTATCCGTTCGCTCCTGTGGGCGCGGTTTTACCGGGTGACTTGAAGCTAGAAGAGGTTAAGATACGAGGTGAGATATCACATGGTATGCTGTGTTCAGCAAAAGAGTTAGGCCTGGGACATGATCAGGGTGGAATCTATCAGATCCATGGTGAGTTTACACCAGGTCAGTCGTTTGTGGACGCCATAGGTCTGGATGACGTTACGATGGACGTAGAGATCACCACGAACCGCGGTGATCTGCTATCACACCTTGGTGTTGCGAGGGAACTAGCGTCTGCGGGTAAGGGAACTGTGACGATACCAGAGTTTCCCGATGACCCCCACGTCTCGCTCTCGTTCGAGCGACATACGCAAGAAGCTCGGGTCGGTAATGTGGGTATCCGAATTGAAGCCCCGGATCTTTGTAACCGTTACCTAGGGGTTGTAATTCGAGGTGTCTTCGTCGGGGAGTCACCGGAGTGGCTGCAACAGAGACTCCGAGGGGCCGGTGCCCGTCCGATCAACAACGTCGTTGATGCGACTAACTATGTGATGCTTGAGCTTGGCCAACCGCTTCATGCTTTTGACCTGAATAGATTAGAGGGTACCTCGGTCGTGGTTCGACGAGCTCAAGAGGATGAGAACGGATTCACTACGCTCGACGATGAAACCCGTGCTTTGTCAGCCGACATGCTCATGATCTGCGATGCAGAAAAGCCGGTTGCGATTGGTGGGGTTATGGGTGGCCTCGAATCGGAAGTCTCGGATGATACGGTGGACGTGCTTCTTGAGGCTGCACTCTTTAATCCCGGCTCAATTCGGGCCACCAGCAAGATTCTAGGTCTATCGACTGATGCGTCGTATAGGTTCGAGCGTGGCGTCGACCCAGAAGGGATCGAACGGGCGGTGTCCAGGGCTACCGCTTTGATTGTAGCGATAACAGGCGGTGTGATCGATGGTCCGGTCCTTGACTGCTGTCCCGCGGGATTTGAGGCGGATGTGGTGTCACTTAGGCTTTCTCGAATAGAGCATGTTCTCGGTGTGAGCTTCACGAGCGCAGAGGTTCAGAGTCTTCTGAAGCCGCTGGGCTTTGAGCTGGTCGATGACAAAGAGGGAGTGCTTGATCTGAGGGTGCCCGGATTCCGGTCCTACGACGTGACCCGTGAGATTGACTTGATCGAGGAGGTCGCTCGTACCCACGGCTATGACAAGTTCCCTGCGGAGATGCGTCCTTACCGGCCGAGTACAGTTCCAGATCACCCTATGTTCGAACTAGAAGATGAACTTCGGGGTGCCTTAGCAGGTAGAGGGCTGTTCGAGGCCCAAACTCCTGCCTTTGTTCCAGAATCAGAAGGTGACGTACAGGTAGCGAATCCGCTTACGACCACCGAGCCCTTCGTGCGCAGAGCGATCTTGCCTTCTCTCCTACGTATAGTCGAGCACAATTTCGCCCACGGGAACCGGGACGTGCGTCTTTTCGAGATCGGGACTTCGTTCCGTAAGGCTGGGAAGGGTGAACCCCCGCATGAAGAGACACACCTCGCAGTAGTCATGACCGGTAGGCGTGAGCCCCCGCATTGGTCCAGACAGGATGAGTTTATAACCGTCTGGGATCTCAAGGCGCTGCTCGAGGCAGCTGCACATATCTCCTACGCGGGCGCAGCCGAGGTTACTGTGGAACCTGGGGTCGTGCACCCTTTCCGAGAGGAACTAGCTTTCGTCGTAGCCAATGTTGAGGGTCACAGCATGGGTCATGGAGGCCTAGTCTCATCAGCCGAGATGGACGTTCCTGTCTGGGCCGGAGATGTTTGGGGATTCGAGATTATGCTTCCCTCGGATCCTCCAAGATCAGCCGCACCCACGCACGTACCGCTTCCGATTTTTCCGGCTATCGAACGCGACTTAGCCCTTGTTGTGCCGATAGGAAATTCCGCGGCTGAACTCGACGGTTTGATCCGGGACTGTGGGGGAACATTGCTTGAGTCTCTGGAACTGTTTGATCTGTACCTTGACCTTGAGAAGGACGGTGGGGTCCGATCACTAGCGTTCCGCTTGCGCTTCCGGGCGGAAGACCGAACCCTCAAGGACAAGGAAGTGGACAGGTCTGTGGACTTGATTCTCCGACGGCTCAAAGAGGAATTGAATGTCGAACCCCGCAGGTAACGGAGAAGGGCCGGAGCATACGGCGTTCGTCGAGCTGGAGAGGATTGTTGGTGCGGCACTGGAACACCTAGCGGAGGTGGCCGAGCGAGCTGAGATGGCCGAAGCCAGGAACGCAGAATTCGAGGAACTCATCAAACGTTTTACGGGTGATGAAAGTGAGGCTGGTCAAGTGCTCCATCGTCTTGCGCAACTCGAGGAGGATAACGAGGACATGTGTTCTCAGTTGGAGGCAGGTCGAGACGGTGTGGATAAACTGATAGCGAAAATACGTTTCTTGGAGGAGCAGCGATGACTCCCCAAAAGATTGCGGTCACGGTCCGAATAGCTGGTGAGGAGTATACGATCCGGGCGGATACGGAACCCGAACACACCAAGCGTTGTGCGAAAATGGTGGATGACCGAATTCACGAGATCAATGTCCAGACCGGTCTCGTGGATGGTGATAAGGCGGCGATCCTCGCCGCGCTCTCGATAGCTGATGAGTACTTCCAAGCCCGGAAGGAGCTCGACGAATTCCGTGGGGTAATTGCTGCCCGTGCGGAGAAGCTGATGCGTCGTATAGAAGAAGACATGCCTGACCTGAGGCCGAGCTAGATCCCTGAAGTAGGTCCAGAGTTGGAGTTTTATTTTTGTTGTCGTGTGCTTCTAACTTACGTCCCGCTTCGCCCGTCCTCTATTCTGAGAAAATAGAAAAACTCTGCTGCGTTCGTGCTGCGGCTGGGTTCCATATCACTCATCCTCGGCAAAGTTTTTTAGTGTCGATTTCGGAGTCAATAAATGGTCACCCCGCCATTCTTATGGGCGGCGGCTGGCCTCGTTTTTGGGGGTCTTGTTGGATTCCTTGTATCGAGGAGTCGGGCACGGACTCTCTATGATCTTGAGAAGGCAGAGTCTAAAGACGAGGCCTCCCGCATCCTTAACAGGGCACAGGAAGAAGCGGAGAACGCTCGCAAAGCAGGTGAATTGGCAGGTCGTGAAGGGGCGTTTCGCCTTCGCGAAGCCTGGGAGAAGGAAGAGGCTCGGCGGCGCGAAGAAATAGAGCGGTCGGAGCGAAGGATGGAGGAGCGCTCCGATGCGCTTAACCGACAGTTGGATGGCTTCAACTCGCGTGAGGTTGAGCTCAAGAAACGAGACGCTGAGGTACGTGAAGCGGGCTCCAGGGTGCGTAAGCGTCTCGAGGAAGTTGCGGGTCTTAGCAGCGATGAGGCCAAGAACACTCTGATCGAAGACCTCAAAGATGAAGCCCGTGCCGAGGCCGCGAATGAACTGAGGGAGATACGTGACGAGGCACAGCGCAACGCGGAGCGAGAGGCCCATAGAATCTTGACCCTTTCGATTCAGCGCATGGCTGCAGATGCAACAGCTGACACGACGGTCTCAGTTGTCCAACTCCCGTCTGATGAGATGAAGGGTCGCATTATCGGGCGAGAGGGACGAAACATCCGATCCTTTGAACAGGCGACGGGTGTCGACGTCATCATCGACGATACACCTGAGAAGCGGTAGTCTTGTCGGCTTTCGATCCCGTCCGGCGTGAGGTTGCTCGTATTGCTCTCCAGCGTCTGGTCGAGGACGGAAGAATTCATCCTGGACGCATCGAAGAGATCGTTGCAAAAGCGGCTAAGGAAATTGATCAGGAGATGTTGGATGCCGCTGAGGAAGTACTCTACGAACTCGGAATCCATGGTGTGCACCCCGAGATCGTGAAGACGCTCGGCCGGCTCCGTTTCCGGACGTCGTACGGCCAAAACCAGCTCCGCCATTCTAAGGAAGTGGCGCAACTCGCGGGGAGTATGGCTTCTGAAATAGGACTCGATATCCAGGCCACCAAGCGCGCGGGGCTGCTACATGATGTTGGCAAAGGGATGACCCACGACCAGGAAGGGACACACGTCGAGCTTGGGTACCGACTCTGTAAGAAGCACGGTGAAGACCCGATCGTGCTGAATGCAATCAAAGCTCATCATGACGAAGAACCTCACCACTTCGCTGAGACCTTCCTGGTCTCAGCAGCAGATGCGATTAGCGGATCACGTCCGGGAGCTCGCCGCGAAATGTTTGAGGGTTACGTGAAGCGTTTGGAGAGACTCGAAGAACTCGCGATGGAATATCCAGGAGTTGAGCGATGCTTCGCGATCCAGGCAGGTCGTGAGTTACGTGTCATGGTAGAGCCGGAGCGGGTAGGAGATGATGAGATGTCTAAGATTTCTGAAGCTGTCGTGAGGCGTATCGAAGGCGAACTCCAGTACCCTGGCCAGATCAAGGTTGTCATTATCAGGGAGACACGGGCCGTTGCCCTAGCCAAGTAAGAAACGACCTGGCTTCGGAGGTGTTACTTTTCCGGTTCTCTATCCAAGGACTTCTACCACGGTTAGTGCATGAGTGCACAGATCATATCCGGTAGGGACATCGCCGATGAAATCCGAGCAGAGCTCAAGGACAGAGCTGCTCACCTGAAGGAAGAGTCAGGTGTCATGCCCGGTCTCGCGACGGTACTGGTAGGGGAGAACCCTGCCTCACAGATGTACGTAGGTATGAAGAACAAGGCCGCTGTGGAGATGGGGATACACTCTCGCCAAATTACACTCGGAGTTGATACCTCCGAGGACGAACTCCTCGGTGTGGTTGCTGGGCTGAACGCTGATCCAGGTATCCACGGGATCTTAGTGCAACTACCGCTTCCGAATCATATCAACGAAGAGAGGGTGTTGGAGGCCATACATCCATCGAAGGATGTCGACGGCTTCCATCCGATCAATGTCGGACGATTGGCGACGGACTCAGGTGATTTCTTTGCACCCTGCACACCTGCGGGTGTGATCGAAATGCTTATACGGAGTGGGCATGATCCAACTGGAAAGCACGTAGTGGTTGTGGGGCGGTCAACCATTGTTGGTCGTCCATTAGCCGCGCTTCTACTTCGTAAGGCAGCTGGAGGAAATGCGACGGTGACTATTTGCCATTCCCGTACCGCCGATCTTGGATCTGTGACTCGAAGCGCTGAGATCCTTGTAGTCGCGATGGGAAGACCAGAGATGATCACTGCCGAGATGGTTGCTCCAGGAGCGGTAGTCATCGATGTCGGGACAAACAGGGTGGACGACCCGTCCCGGGATAAAGGATACAGGGTGTGTGGGGATGTGCTTTTCGACGAAGTGGTAGAGGTTGCTGGAGCGATTTCTCCCGTACCGGGTGGGGTCGGACCTATGACAATCACGATGCTACTCTCCAATACCGTGAAGGCAGCCACTCTGAGCACGGCCTCGGGGTAGAGGCGCACTTTCGGTGCCAGAGGATCCTAGCTTCGACTCATTCAGGGGTCTGAGTGCAGAGCCAGAACTGTATTCGACAACTCCTCCGCCTGAACGAATCTGGTCGGTCTCACAAGTAAATAGCGTGATACGAAAGCTGATCGAAGACAGCGTTGATGCGCTTTGGGTTCGAGGTGAGGTCGGAAACTGGAGGCGATACCCATCCGGTCATTGTTACTTCTCAGTCAAAGATGACCGCTCGGAACTGCGCTGTGTGATGTTCGCGCGTGATGCGAGCGCCCTCCCGACAGATCCCGACGATGGAATGGAAGTTCGGATTTTCGGAAATCTGACCCTGTATGAAAAGAGAGGAGCCTACCAAATGTCAGTGAGGCGACTCGAAAGTGAGGGTGCAGAAGGACTTTGGCGCATAGCCTTCGAGAAGTTGAGGAGTCAGCTCGAAGCAGAAGGTCTGCTTGATCCTTCACGGAAGCGGCCGCTCCCGGCCTATCCAGCGGTAGTAGGTGTGGTGACATCAACGAGTGGTGCTGCCTTGAGGGATATTATTTCAGTTCTGGGTCGAAGGGCTCCCTGGGTTCGTGTTCTTGTTCGTGGAACCAGAGTGCAAGGAGAGGGTGCAGCAAGAGAGATTGCCGAAGCAATTGAGGACCTTGTAGGGACGGGTGAGGCCGAAGTGATCATAGTTGGTCGGGGTGGTGGCTCGATCGAGGATCTGTGGGCTTTCAACGAAGAACCAGTAGCCAGAGCAATAGCAAAATCCCCTGTTCCAGTGGTATCAGCGGTAGGGCACGAAGTGGACGTGACCATTTCGGATCTGGTAGCGGATCTACGATCCCCAACCCCGTCCGCTGCTGCGGAGGCGGTTGTACCAGATGGCGTGGTTATCAGAGAAGAATTGCGTCACATACCCCATCAGTTGTCCAAGGGCCTACGAGGTATCCTTCACCACAGGAAGACCATGCTGGACAATGCCCTGAGCCGGTTGGGGCTCAGAATAGAGCGACGCGTTCAGCCTGCCCAGCAGGTGCTGGACCATGATTTTGGGAGACTCCAAAACAGGATTCGAGGTATCCTGGATAGGGGGCGGCAGCGTCTCATTGGAGTCGAGGGTAAATTGGATGCGCTTTCTCCTCTGGCCACCTTAAGAAGAGGGTACTCTGTCGCAAGCACGGGGGACGGTCAGATCCTCAAATCGGTGCGTAATTTTGTGAAGGGAGACAGTTTCACGCTTCGAGTTAGCGACGGAGAAGTCATAGCGGAGGCAAAGGAAATACTGGCAGGAGAACCATGAGCGAAACAGAACAGAACTCCCAAGAGGTAGATGAGTCGACGGTCGAAGCTCCGTCACTCGAAGAGCGTCTACGGCGGTTGGAAGAGATACTGTCGCGACTTGAACAGGATGACGTTGCCCTGGAGGAAGCTCTTGAACTATTCGAGGAAGGTGTGGGTCACGTCCGAGATGCCGAGCGCCTCCTTGCCGAGACCGAGCTTAGGGTGCAAGAACTCCTCGGAAGTGGGGACGTTGAGGTTATGGGGCTCGACTAGG
>DCAD01000001.1:80425-81105 GCA_002311875.1 Gemmatimonadales bacterium UBA1142
TCCGATGTGGGAGCAGCGATCCGGCACGGAGTCATGAGCGGCGGCAAGAGGCTCCGGCCTATTCTCTGCAGCACAGCGTACCGAGAATGCGGAGGTCAGGGAGGGGGAGACGCCTATGATCTCGCGGTTTCCCTTGAGATGATCCACGCTTATTCGCTTATGCATGACGACCTCCCTTGCATGGACGACGCACAACTCAGACGTGGGCAAGCGACAACGCACAGTGAGTTCGGGGAAGATGTCACAATGCGAGCTGCGGCTGCTTTAATTCCTGCTGCTACTCGCCAGGCCCTGCACTCTGCGCGAAAGCTGGAGTGTGGAGTGGCTGGAGCAGCAGTAGTAGTGCAGGAGCTTCTCGAAGCTGCGGGTGCAGGGGGGATGGTAGGGGGACAGTGGTTAGATCTCTTGGGTGAAGGTCAAACGCTTAGTCCGGAAGAGTTAGATGAGTTACATCGCAGGAAGACAGGGGCTCTCCTCACTGCTGCACTTGTGATGGGTGCTCTCGCTGCTACCGCCGACGAAGAGGTTGTTTCTGCGCTGGCGAGCTACGGACGTGCGATCGGCCTTGCCTTTCAGATTACTGACGACGTGCTCGACGCTACGCAGTCCGCGGAGTCACTGGGCAAGAATCCGAGTGATGTTGATCTCGACAAGTCGACATACGTCAGCCTGTATGGACT
>DCAD01000034.1:0-1421 GCA_002311875.1 Gemmatimonadales bacterium UBA1142
CACCCTCACGGGTGGAGCCCCAGAATATCCTTTACGGAGGGGGTGGGATTCGAACCCACGAGGGCTTGCGCCCGCCGGTTTTCAAGACCGGTGCATTAGACCGCTCTGCCACCCCTCCTCAGCGAAAGATGGACCTGACCTCAAGCTACTTCAACTGAAGCACTCCCCATCATTAGGAGTACGAGCTCGGGCCCATTCACAACGTTCCATCCTCTAGTGACGGAAGAGCCTCCGCCCTGTAAACACCATCACAAGGCCATGTTCGTCAGCCGCGCCGATCACTTCCTCGTCACGGATCGAGCCGCCTGGTTGAACGACGGCCTTCACTCCAGCTTCCGCAGCCTCATCAACACCGTCCCGAAACGGAAAAAATGCATCGGATGCGAGGACCGACCCCGTTATATCAAAACCAGCTTCACCAGCCTTCCACACAGCGATCTTAGAAGAGTCAACTCGACTCATCTGACCAGCACCGATCCCTAGTACTCCGCCATCGCGTGCGATCAAGATGGCGTTTGATTTCACAGCGAAGATAGCCGCCCATGCGAAACTCAGATCATCCATCTCAACTTCAGTAGGGCGGCGTTCGGTCACGATCTTCCATGATACATCCGCAGGCCCGTAAGACGGAGGCTCTGGAGGTGTTTGCGCGAGCAAGCCTCCGTACACCGACCTCACCAAGCGGGCCTCAGGGATTCGACTATGTGAAGCGAGGAAATCGCCTGGCCTCTCTCCACTGGACGTAGCAGGAAAGGTGAGAAGTCGGATATTCTTCTTCTGTGTGAGGACGGCTATGGCTTCATCGGAAAAACTCGGAGCTACTAGGCACTCAATAAAGAGTGTAGACATTAGTTTTGCTGTTCCCGCATCGACTTCCTGATTCACAGCAATCGCAGACCCGAATGCACTTAAGGGGTCCGTAGCTAGTGCTTTTTCGTAAGCACCTGAAAGTGTATCGCTGACTGCAAGGCCGCACGGCGTTGTGTGCTTGATGATGCAGACTGCAGCACGGTTAGACCTGGCAAATGGCATCAACGCGAGTAGAGCTCCGTCCAGGTCCAAAAGGTTGTTATACGAAAGTTCCTTACCGTGATGTTGCTCGAGCGCGGAGAGTCCCGCTGGATCGTCCGGACCGTAGAAGGCTGCCTGCTGATCAGGGTTCTCGCCATACCTGAGCATTTTTATCCGCTGCAGTGGCACATCCAGCCTGTCAGGAAGCGATTGATACTCTCCGCCATCATTGAGGTATTCCGCTACAGATGCATCATAGGCGCTGATATGGCGGAATACTTTCGCAGCGAGTTGGCGTCTCAGCTCGGGAGCTTCACCCTCGTCGATAGCAGCAACGACCGTAGAGTAATCATCCGGGTCGACAACAACCCAGACCTGCGTGTGTGATTTGGCAGCAGCCCTAATCATCG
>DCAD01000034.1:1480-6042 GCA_002311875.1 Gemmatimonadales bacterium UBA1142
CGGGCCGCCGATGTCGACCTTTCCCATCGCTTCAGACATCGTCGTGTCACCCGCTGCCACAGTCTCCCGGAACGGATACAGGTTGACCGCGACAAGATCGATCGGACCATAGCCCTGTTCCGTGAGGGCCTTCATCTCTTCTTCACGATCCCTCCGAGCAAGGAGCCCAGCATGGATAGCCGGATGAAGAGTTTTTACCCGCCCGTCCATCATCTCTGGATGCTTTGTGACCTCAGATACACTGGTCACCTCAAGGCCACCTTCACGGAGTGTGCGGGCGGTTCCACCCGTCGATAGGATCTCCCAACCGCGATCCTTCAGTGCGGTAGCGAATTCCAGGATTCCGGTCTTGTCGGATACGCTGAGCAGCGCCCGCTTCATCCTGACTCCTGTTCTATGTGTTCTGGGTCAGTAGTTGTAGTGCTCAACAGCTCGGATAAATCGAGTAGCCCAGGCTCTCGACCATCGATGAGAGCGGAGCACACGTGCTCCGCCGCAAGTGGATAGAGACGGTGCTCGACCTTCAACACTCTGGCGGCCACATCTTCTGCTGAGTCCTCTGGCCGCACAGGGACTTGCCACTGCGTGATGATTGTACCGCAATCGTACTCCTCATCGACATAGTGTACGGTCACACCAGTCATTGATATGCCAGCATCAACCACCGCTTGATGCACCCGCATACCGTACATGCCCTTACCACCGAACGCGGGCAGCAATGCGGGGTGGATGTTGAGGATCCTACGCCTATATCGGTGGACAATCTCACTCGGGATAAGTCGAAGATAACCTGCAAGAAAAATGACCTCGACCCCGTGAGCTTCTAGTACGCAGAGCGTGTCACGGGCGACATCCGAGGTAGGGCGCTCTTGGACTGGCATAACCGCCGTATCAATCCCCGCGATATGGGCACGCTCAAGAACTCCAGCATTCTCCCGGTCCGTGACCAGAAGAGCCAATCTCCAAGGACACAAATTATCCTGGTAATCAAGCAGCGCTTGAACGTTCGTCCCACCACCAGACGCAAACGCAGCAGCTACCAAGGGAGGTCTCGACTCCACCTCACTCTTCAAACGAGTCCTCCGCCATAGTGCGGGACCAAGAACGGGTTGGTTCGACGCTCCTGCCCCACAGTGGTCGGTGGTCCGTGACCCGTAAAGAGTTCTGTTTCATCCGGGAGCGTCAGTACCTGCTCTCGGATTGATCCCATGAGCGTATCCATGTTGCCGCCGGGAAGGTCGGTCCGGCCTATCGATCCTGCGAACACCACATCCCCTACTAAAGCGAAGCTCTCGTCGGCGGCAACAAATATCACGTGACCAGGTGAATGTCCTGGCGTGAAACGCACATCCAGGGCACACGAACCAAACTCGTAGCGCTGTCCGTCAATGAGCTCGTGTGTAGGAGGAGGCTGAGGAGTCGCGGTCATACCGAACATCTGAGCCTGGAACGGAGCCACTTCGTAGAGCTTCCTATCATCCACGTGCACCCAAATCGGCACGTCTGGTGATACCGCACGTATCTCAGAGACACCCTCTATATGATCGAGATGAGCGTGCGTTAAAAGTATGGCGTGAAGTTCGAGCCCTTCATCTTGAATCTGGGGAGCCACATCGGCCGCAGCCGCTCCTGGATCGATCACGACTGCTGCAGATGACTCTCCACAGACGACTAGGTAGGTGTTCTCGCCGAACCCCCCACCAGTGAAGGCCCGGATCTTCACGGTCTCAGGCGCGACCGCAGCGAGTAGCCGTCAAACTGTGAACGAACTCCCGCACCCACACCCACCCGATGCGCCCGGATTACTGAACGTAAAACCCTGGCCCATGACACTCGTCACATAGTCGATCTCTACATCTTCCAAGTACTGCGCACTGAACGGATCAATGAAGAGCTTTACACCTCGGATATCGAGCACCTCATCATCGGATTCTGGCTCGTCCTCGATGTTGAGACCGTACTGGAATCCAGAGCACCCACCTGGTAAGACCGCAACTCTCAGTCCAGCTTCAGTCTCGACACCATGCTCTTTAATGAAGTCTTGTACTTTTTCCGTTGCTGTCGCCGTCAAAGTCACCATGACGCCGGTTACCTCCTGCGGTGATATGCTTGTCGGAACCAAACAAAGTTCCGGCTCAAAAATCAATACCCTCGTGGCCGCTGCACGTTTCCAGCCAAGGACAGGAGGGAACACGCAAAGCTACCTGAGCCGAAAAAACAGGTCAACGCCAGGTCTCTTCAAGGATCACCTTACCCGCTGCATCCAAATCGTCGACGACAACCACACTGTCAGGCGCAGACGTCTCGAACTGACGGCCGTACCCGGTTCGGACCAATAGCCCCTGTCCCCCAAGTTCGAGGGCCGGCAGCACATCCTTGAGCTTGTCCCCAACGTAGAATGACCGGCTTGGGTCTAGATCGAGTTCCTGGGCTGCCTCGAGATACATACCCGTCCGGGGCTTGCGACAAGGACACGAGCCCGTGATATCGGGATGGTGGGGGCAGTAAAGTGTCATGTCGACTGGCACGCCTGCATCTTCAAGAACCTCGTCGACCCGGGCTGCCACCGCCTGGTAATCTTCCAGCGTGTAATAGCCGCAAGCGATACCCGACTGATTGGTCACAATCACAAGCGCGAACCCGGCCTCCTTGAGGTGACTCAGCGCATCGATAGCGCCAGGAGCTATGCGTACAGATGCCGGATCTGAAAGGTATTCTCTCTCCAAAGTGAGTGTCCCATCCCGGTCAATGAAGACAGCAGATCTCAGCCCCAAGGGCCGGCGCCTTCAACCCCGAAAGCCTCCCCAACCCGGCGAATCAAGACCTCCCCCTGGCCTGGGAGCACCGTCCGGAGATCAATGAGGACATGCTTGTCTAGGATCCGCGCAATTACTGGAGGATCACCCAAACGCAAGCGCATCGCCAAAATTTCTGCTCCGTGCGGAGTGTCGAGAGCAAGGGCAACACCCGGCAGCTTCACACCTGGGTACGTCCCACCTCCAACCCTGCCCTCTGATTCGACGATACTGCTTGTAATACCTAGTTGTGCCAGTTCAGCCGCCAGTTGCTTGGATCGTTTATGTAGTTCTTCCGGGGTGTCTGCGAGCATGTGGAGTGTCGGTATCAACTGTAGGGCTTGTTCGGGGTCTCGATAGAGTTGAAGTGTCGCCTCGAGGCCAGCCAGCGTGACCTTGTCCACACGTAGTGCCCGACAAAGGGGGTTTTGGCGAAGCGAGTGGATCAACTCTGAGGTACCTAGAATGATCCCAGCCTGGGGGCCACCGAGAAGTTTGTCCCCTGAGATCGCCACAAGATCCGCACCCGCACAGAGTGAATCAGAGGCCAGAGGTTCGCTCGGGAGAGACAGTGCGTCCGAAGCAACGAACAGCCCTGACCCAAGATCGTGGAGTAATGGAATCCCATTCTGGCTCGCCAGTTCCGCGAGTGAAGGAAGTGTTGCGTCCTCAGTGAATCCAGTGATCCGGAAATTGGAGCGGTGCACCTTCAGGATCGCTGAGATCCCACCTTCGTTGATCGCGTTCTCATAGTCCGAGAGACGTGTCCGGTTGGTGCTGCCCACTTCGACTAGGAACGCACCTGCACGCTCTAGGATCTCCTGAATTCGAAAACCGCCGCCGATCTCGACGAGTTCACCCCGGGAGACAGTTACTCCCTGACCTCTAGCTGTCGTGTTGAGAACGAGAACGAGAGCCGCAGCGTTATTGTTAACTACTATGGCATCCTCAGCACCCGTCAACTCGCGGAGGAGTGTGACGCAATGATCGTAACGAGAGCCCCTTCTACCTGCTTCAACATCATATTCGAGATTCGAATACCCTCGAGCAGCGCTAGCCATGGCCTCAGCCGCAATCTCCGCCAGAGGGGCTCGTCCAAGGTTCGTATGGAGTACTACTCCGGTTGCGTTGATCACTCCCCTTAGGGACGGCAAGGTTTCCTGCTCCAGACGAATCAACACAGCCTGTGCATAGGAACCGGGACCATTCGCACCGATATCCTTATCGCCTGAAAGCAAGCTATTCCTCACTTCCTCAATCACTACCCGTGTCACCCGAACCACAAGCTGGCGAGGAAATCCTGCCAGGATTGCTTCGAATGCCGGCGAAGCGAGAAGCGCATCGACCGAAGGTATTCTGCGCCGCGGATCACTCATCACCGACCAACCCCTACCAGTGCCGTATCCACTACTCCCGTATCGGGTACCGGGATTGAATCTGGAACAGCTGCAGTGTCGGCAATGGCTGTAGGCTCTAGAGCGACAGAAGTTTCCCCACCTCCCAGCGGTAGCCCGTAGAGATTCTCCAAGCCGCTTACCACAAGCTGATACGTGATGCTCGGCACAAGAGGCTCCTCGAGCAACACCACGATGCGTCGCGCGGGAAGCTGCTCTCCGTCCGGGCCCTTCACCTGCCTGCCGCCGTCGCTAATCGGGCCCACTCCACGGGAAGGAGGTGAGATAGACCGCCCATCCAGATCCGGAGGCCCTCGCCTCCGAACCGCTTCAGAGTCCGGCAAAGTCTCGGGATCCTCCGGAGAGACCCCAG
>DCAD01000034.1:6155-51830 GCA_002311875.1 Gemmatimonadales bacterium UBA1142
GCTGCCTCGGCAACAGTATCCAACGAGTCTAGAACGACTAGCGAGTCCATAACCATCTCGACGTACGCGACGTACTCGTGCTCGTGGAGGATACTCTCCAGGACAACATCCGCACTATCCTCGCTCGTTACGGTCAGGCCAATTGTCTCGAGCATTAGTGCAGGATCCAGATAGTCGTCGAACTCGAATAGCAGAGTTACCGAGTCCAGTGGTACAGCACTGACTAAAGTCGCCGGCGTGGTATCCGGCTGAAGCACAGGAAAGTTGAGGAAAAGGGTATCCCCATCCTCTATCGAAAGACGCGTACTCCCCTGAATCTCCATCACATCGAGTAAGGAATCCGCGTTACGATCGTCGAACGCCGTAATTTCATAACTACCTCCAGGGATGTATCTGAACGCATAAACACCCTGGTTGTCTGTTACCGCGACATGGACGACAGAATCATCATTTAATGGAGCCGCCCAGACCTGGTAGCCGTTCACGCCTAAACCAGTGATGCGATCCCAAGCAATCCCAGCAAGTGTCGTCGGAACAGTCTCGGCCCCCGTTGAGAACACTAGCTCGAAGGGATCCCGCATTTCATTACCGAATAGGTCACGCACAACGGGCAAGAGCGTGACCCGATACACTAGGTCGGGTAGGAAGCCACCCACCAACTCTACGGTCAAGCTCCGTGAATTATGCCCGATCAACACTTCACCGGTTCTTGGAGAGATGATCACTGCATCATCGAGCGTCCCACTGCCAGCACGCTCGCTGATTCGTTCATCGAACTCGAAGCGGATCAATCCATCGAACGTCTCGACCAACTCGAACGTATCGGGAACAGTCTGGACCACGACAGGCGGCCTAAGATCTTCGGGACCACCGGGAGGGGCACCCTGCTGTGCACAGGCGCTAGCAAGGCTAATAGCGAGCGCCGCGGACACTTCACCAGCAAGGTGACTCAACGGTTGGCGAGAAGTTGCTTCAATACTCAGGATTTTCCACCCTGAAGCGCATCTAACTTCTCCTCAAGTTTAGCCGAACGTTCTTGGAACCGTGAGAGCTTGTCCCTCTCCTTTGTGACAACCTCCTCCGGTGCCTTGGCGACGAAGTTCTGGTTCTCAAGCTTATTGGCGGTCAGCGCCGCTTGAGTTCGAAGCCTCTCGATCTCCCCTCGGAGGCGCATCCTCTCATGATCGAGATCGATGACTCCTTCGAGGGGAATGAAGAGTTCACCGCCTCTGTCTAGCACTGCATTAGCGCCTACTCCCGCTCCTGGCTCCGGTACCACTCGGTCTACTCTCGCTAGCCGCTCGAGCGCCGATGATTGCGACATCACCGTATCCGTTAGATCCGTACCACCCCCCCAGATGTGGATACCGATCCGCTGTCCTTCCGGAATGCCATATTCTTTTCTGAGCCGGCGAACTTCAACGATAAGTTCGCGGAGCGCTTCCATCTGATTCTCAGCCATCGGATCTTCGCGGGAAGATCCAGAATCTGGCCAGGGGGCTATGATCAGATCTTCAGGACGATCAGAACCTTCTGGCCAGGGCAGGAGTGACCAGATCTCAGCTGTCACAAACGGAACAATCGGATGAAGAAGCCTAAGTGACTCGTCTAGGACTGTTACGAGTGTAGAGCGCGCCGCTTCTCGTGACTTGGGATTGGTGTCCAGATTAAGCCGGTCCTTAACCAATTCCAGGTACCAGTCGCAAAGCTCACCCCAGAAAAAGTGGTAGAGTCCTTCGGCAACCTCGTGAAGACGGTATCGCTCAAGATTCCTCGTAGCTGCCTGTGTGGCATGACCCAATCGTGCCAAGATCCATCGGTCCTCAAGCGCAAGATCCGGCTTCACTTCATTCACAGGGTGCACAGGATTGTTACCCAGACTCAAAAGGGCGAAGCGACCCGCATTCCATATTTTGTTGGAGAAGTTTCGTCCATTAGAGAACGTTGCCTCGACGTCTTCGTGGTCGAGGTTTATGTCAGTCCCCACCGCTGCCTGGCTGATGATTGTGAACCTCATCGCGTCAGCACCGTAGGCGTTTACTACCTCAAGTGGATCGATACCATTGCCCAGTGACTTGGACATCTTGCGGCCCTGCATGTCTCGAACTGTCCCGTGAAGATAGACCTCTGTGAAAGGTGGCTCCCCGAAGAACTCGTACCCCATCATGATCATGCGAGCGACCCAGAAGAAAAGGATTTCCGGTGCCGTAACCATGGTGTTTCCAGGATAAAAAGCCTCTACATCCGGAGTCTCATCCGGCCACCCGAAGACCGAGAACGGCCATAATTGAGAGCTAAACCATGTGTCCAGCACGTCGGGATCCTGCTCGAGTTCACTTGAGCCACAGACAGAACACTCGGCCGGATCCTCGCGGGCTACGATCTGCTCCCCGCACCCGCAGTACCACACCGGAATCCTGTGTCCCCACCAAAGTTGTCGGGAGATACACCAGTCTCGGATGTTCTCTATCCAGTGCTCGTAGACCCCCTGCCAATGACCCGGCGTGAAGGTGACTGTCCCTTCACGGGATGCTTTGAGGGCTGGCTCAGCCAGAGGTTTCATCTTCACGAACCACTGAAGGGACAGACGGGGTTCGACGACCGTGTCGCACCTATAGCAGTGCGGAATAGTGTGGGTGTGCTCCTCTTCTCCAGCCAGAAGTCCCTGCTCTGCTAGAGCATCTAGTACAGCCGCGCGTGCGTCGAAGCGATCCATCCCTTGGAACTCAGTAGGCACGTTTTCGCTCATTCGTCCGTCGTCGGTCATAACATCGACGACATCTAGGCCCGTACGGTTTGCTATCTCAAAATCGTTGGGGTCGTGGGCCGGTGTGACTTTGACCATACCAGATCCAAAGTCCGGGTCCACATGCGCATCAGTTACTAACGGTATCATGCGCCCTGTGAAGGGGAGCTCGATGCTGGAGCCGACTAATGACACGTATCGAGTGTCCTCTGGATTAACAGCCACTCCAGTATCACCGAGCATTGTTTCGGGTCGTGTAGTAGACACAGTCAAGTACCACCGCCCGTCATCCAAGCGTCCAACCGCATCAGCCCCTGCATCGGCAGAAGCACGAGCAGCCTCAGCATAGGAATCATCTACCGGATAGCGGATATGCCATAGCTTGCCTTGGCTATCGCGCCCCTCCGCTTCCTCGTTCGAGAGCGCGGTATGGCACCTTGGACACCAGTTGATGATGTACTCACCCCGGTAGATGAGATCCTTCTCATACAGATGTACGAAAACTTCACGCACAGCGCGGCTCAGGGTTTCATCGAGCGTAAAGCGTGTCCTCTCCCAGTCGCAGGATGCTCCGAGAGATTTCAGTTGATCGATGATCCGGCTACCGGTCTCGTCCACGAAATCCCAGATAGCCTCAACGAACCGCTCCCGACCTAGGTCCTCTTTAGTTGAGCCCTCAGCCGCCAAACGGCGCTCAACCACGTTTTGGGTCGCGATGCCCGCATGATCAGTTCCGGGCACCCAAAGTGATGCGCGACCTTGCATCCTTCTCCACCGGACTAGCACATCCTGGATGGTATTGTTAAGGCCATGCCCCATGTGTAACGCAGCCGTAACGTTCGGTGGTGGAATCACGATTACATACGGGGACAGTCCTTCTTTAAGGACGAGGTCTGCCGGAACATGGAAATAGCCTCCTTCCTGCCACTTTCGATATCGGGCAGGCTCGATGGCCCTGGGGTCTAGACGCGGTGCTAGCTCTTGGGACACTGCGGCTCCGGTGCCAGTGCAATTCGAGTCCGTAAGATGGGGGTCCTGTCTACCGTGCGGTACCGCCTTATCGTCCCGATCAAAGAAACTCGGCTAACGAGGAATCCGCGAGGTGTCAGGCTGCAGTGTAGCGCGCTCCCTATCTCGACGCCGACGAATCGCTTCTGCTCGCTCTCGCCAGGACTCGTTCACCTCTGCCCTCACCCCCTGCCGGTAGATCTCATCCCACTGCCAGAGTCGCTCATTTACCTCTTCTCGCTTGCCAACTACAGTCCCAAAACCAAACGGTAGAGGAAGTGTCAGGTCTCCCAGATGGATCTTACCGGGGGACACACCCCAACGTTTTCCCTCCTTGTCTCTGAACGTCCAATCCATAGCGGCTGCCTCAGCCGCCAGCGAAGTCGCTGCGGAGTCACTCCAGCGAGCAAGAGCACTCGCTATCAGCAATTCTTCTCGCTGTTCTAACGTTATATCCAACACACTCGAACTTAGTGTCTCCCAGAGGATCCGGTTAGTTAGGTGAGGCCGGAGAAGCTCTGCTCCAGATGGGGGTGGTGGGGTCAACTCTGGACCTGGAGTCCCTACTATGGGGATAGGAGTCATAGCAGGCTCCGGTTCTTCGAGGTCTTCGATCTCTTCTGGGTCCTCCGGACGCTCTGAATCAATCGGGTCAGCCCCTTCAACTAGACGGATTACTTGGATGCCCTCAACGCGACCCGAAGAATTGGGGAGGATAAAAGAAGGAGTCTCAGTGTTGACCGTGTTTCCAAAGAACGGGTAAACGGCTACTACCAGAAAATGGATCGCAACGGAGACCGCAAAGGAAGCCCACAAGACCCGTTGAGAGTTGAATCCTGACCTGGCGCCCTTGGCACCTCGCTCGCTGTTGGGATTTTCCCCATGCGCTCGCTGATCCATGAACATTACTAGCCCCGGCCGTCGACCCAGTTCCAGGTTGCCCCTAGGGAACCATGACGGACTATCATAACAAATGGCTCAATCTTTCTGCTGCCTCTGTCAAACGAGCTTCCGTTTTGGTCAACGCTATGCGGAAGAATCCCTCCCCTCCTCGGCCAAGTGCACTCCCTGGAAGAACGATGACCCCCTCGGTTTCGAGAGCACGTGCTGCGAAATTCTCCGCCGATTCCTGTGTGGGTACAGGCACCCATAGGTACATGGTGGCATGTGGAAGTGATATGTCGAACCCCGCCTTCCGAAGCTCCCGCACTGCCACGTCACGTCGTTCCTGAAACGTTGCGACATTTCCAGGAACCCACTGCTTCCAGCAAGCAAGCGCCGCCACACCAGCCGCTTGAACTGCTAAGAACTGTCCCGTATCAAGGAACGATTTCACCTTGGAGAGGATCGAGATGAGATCAGGATTCCCAACTGCCCAGCCGAGACGCCATCCGGTCATGTTATAAGTCTTTGAGAACGAGTGGTATTCGATCGCTACGTCCCGTGCTCCCTCAAACTCAAGCACACTCTTAGGTCGATATCCGTCGAAAGCTATCTCCGAATAGGCATGGTCGTGAGCAAGAATCACCCCGTGATGGTTACAGTAGGAGATTACCTGTTCAAAATAATTGTCAGGTGCAATTGCAGTTGTTGGGTTGTTGGGGTAATTGAGGTATAGGATTCGGATTCGGTCTGCGATGGCACCCGATATATCCGTTAATGGAATCAAGAAGTTGTTCTCGGGACGGAGCGGTATCAGCAAAGGCTCGCCTCCTGCAAGCGTCACGCTACCGAGATAAGCCTGGTAGCCTGGGTCCGGAATGACCGCAGCGTCTCCATCGTCGAGCAAGGCAAAAGGAAGGTGGGCAATCCCTTCTTTTGACCCGATGAGAGGTAGTACCTCCTTCCAAGGATCCACTGTGACGCCGAACCGGTCTTGCATCCACCCTGCTATCGCCTCACGGAGGGACGCGAGACCTGCCTGGAATGGGTAGCGAGAGTAAGCGGTTTCACCTACCACCTGACACATCCGGTCGACCACAGTGGGTGGAGGATCGAGGTCAGCGTCACCCGCTCCAAGATTGATCACATCCATGCCCCTGTTCTTAAGATCCTGCTGGACTCTCCCCATATCGGCTAGAGGAAAGTCAGGGAGCGCGGTGAAACGCCGACTGGTGTGCACTTAGTTCTCCCCGACCACCGGATTGGACAACGTACCCACACCACCCACTTCCACTTCGACAGTATCACCAGCGTAAAGCGGGCCGACCCCCTCTGGAGTCCCAGTCGCGATGAGGTCTCCCACCTGTAGCGTCATGATTCCCGAGATGTATTCAATAAGGGTTGGAATCGAGAATACGAGATCTTGCACGTTTCCCTGTTGGCGCACCTCGCCATTTACTCGGGTGAGGACCGTGAGATTGCTCAGGTCGATCTCGGCTATATGCACCATCTCCCCAACCGGACAGAACGTGTCGAAACCCTTCGCACGACCCCACTGATCATCAATTCTCTGTAGATCTCTTGCGGTCACGTCGTTGAGTGGAGCGATGCCCTGCACCACATTCCACGCGTTCTTCGCCTCAACATTCCTAGCAGTCTCACCTATGACCACCGCTATCTCACCCTCGAAATCGACCCGCCCAATCCCATCTGGGATAACGATTGGTTCACCCGTGCGGACAATCGAAGACGGAGGTTTGAAGAAGATCAGAGGCTCATCCGGAACGACACCCCCGAGTTCGACGGCATGTTTCGCATAGTTTCGGCCTACGCACACGAGCTTGGTAGGAGTCGCTTCAGTCATTTTTTTCTCAGGCTTCCTGATTTAGGGAATCGAACAAGCTGCCCAAAACTATATCCGGAAAACGCATGTGGCATCCGTTCCAGCTGGATTAGCCGTGAAATATCTACGCGCAGTCACGCTCGGGCATAAAACACCTT
This sequence comes from Gemmatimonadales bacterium UBA1142, assembly GCA_002311875.1. Taxonomy (GTDB): domain Bacteria; phylum Gemmatimonadota; class Gemmatimonadetes; order Longimicrobiales; family Gaopeijiaceae; genus UBA1142. The sequence goes on from DCAD01000034.1 coordinate 12,793, forward strand.
CAGCCTGCGTCGTACATCAGACCATGCGCCCTTAACCAAAGTCGGTCCAGGAAGTGAATCACGTAGGTAACGGCCATACTGCTTGGTCACTAGTCTGTCGTCCAAGAGGACCGCAGCACCTCGATCAGATTTCGAACGAATCAGCCTGCCGAAACCCTGCTTTAGGCGGAGTGCAGCGTGCGGCAACATATACTCTCGAAACCCGTCTCGTCCGGCTCTGTTAATCGCCTCCATACGGGCTGCTGTCACTGGCTCAGTCGGAACTTTGAAAGGGAGCTTTTGAATAATGAGTCCACGCAGCGGATCACCCGGGACGTCCACACCCTCCCAGAAAGAAGCGGTACCAAGCAATATCCCACGGCCATGATCTACAAACCGGTGGAGAAGGCGGTGCCTGTCGTCTTCACCCTGCACGAAAAGCGGCCACTTAGAGTCGGTCCCGGCGACCCTGAGTAGCTCTCCTACACGGACGAGGGCAGAGTACGAAGTGAAGAGCACGAAAAGGCCGCCATCGCTTAGTGTAGCCACCTGTCGTGTCACCTCTGCGGTAGCCTCCTGGAACTCGCTTGATCCGCCTTCTGCAGCCGGAAGATCCGTCGGAACTGCGAGTACAGTTTGATCATGGAAGTTAAATGGTGACAATATTATATGTTCATTTATATCATAATTTACATCATCTCTATCCAGCTGCTTGTGATGTAGGCCTAAGCGTCTCCTCAGAAACTTAAAATTCTTCCTGGTGGCAAGTGTCGCCGACGTCAGAATCGTCGTTTCTACACGTGAAAAGAGAGACTCTACAAGGAGATCACCGAGATCGATCGGCGCAGCTGCCATGACTAGGTTGCGGTTCTTGCCGTGTCCCCGAGCCTCAAGCCAACGAACATAGTGACTCGCCTGCTCTCCTGGAGTCAGTACAAGCCCCAGACCGTGCCGGGCTGCCACAAGCCGACGTGCAATAGCTTGAAGGTCAAGAAGTCTCCCTTCCAGTCGATCCGAGATCTCTTCGTCGAGTTCAATCCGAGCCCTTAGCTCACCAATTTCGCGCTCTAGAGCACTCAAGGAATTAAGCGTAGCACTCAAGTGCTCACTCACCTCGACTCGCTCCGCGGGCTCACCGACCCCCGGAGAACCGAGGCGCACAGTGTTCTCCCCTGGAGGAAGAACCTGCTCCATGGCCTCTATGAATTGCTCAACCTCCAACCGGGCCTGGGTAAGTGCTGGCCTTATACGCGTCTCGATTCGCTCCTGTAACTCCCTACCTTGCTCCGAATCCGTAATCTGATCGTGAACTGCGGCAAGGACTCCTTTACCGCTTCTTTCCAAGCGAGAGAGGGTCCGATAGATACCCCGCCTCGTCACCTCAACTCCGAGGTGGGATGTCGCCGCATCCTCAATGTTATGTGCTTCGTCTAAAACAACGCGGCTGTAGGATGGCAGCACGGCAGAAGCAGTCCAGTTTAACGTGGCTCGCCTAACCGCGAGGTCCGCAAAAAGCAGGTGGTGATTCACTATGAGAAGCTCGGCCGAAGCTGCTCTCCTCCGTGACTGCTGATAGTGACACTCCTCGAAGTGGGGGCACTGACTTCGCAGACAAATATCAGAGTCACTCCGAACCTCCTCCCATGTCTCTGGCTCGGGTGTAAATGGAAGGTCTGAAAGCGAGCCGTCCGTAGTCGTTTCCAACCAGGCAAGAAGAGCCCCCATCTCGTCGGATCGATCATCCTCAAAAAGAGAGCGCTGCGCATCCGCTGCGAGAAGCGCTCTTCGAATCGAGACATAGTTGCCGCGACCCTTCACCAAGGCCCATTCGACGTCACCCCCAAGTTCACGGACCAATGGGAGGTCTTTGGTGGTAAGTTGCTCCTGGAGGTTAATGGTGTTGGTTGAGATCACCGTTCGTTCTTTGTTTCTTCGAGACCAATATGCCGCGGGAAGCAGATAGGCTAATGACTTTCCTGTCCCCGTTCCCGCTTCGATGATCGCCACTCCACCGTGGTTGAATTGATCCGTAACCACATGGAGCATTTCTCGCTGTCCAGGTCGATCTTCAAATGCCTCATGGCATTCCGACAAGCTGCCACCTGGTGCGAGGATACCACTGAGTTCGGCCGGATCCAGAGCGACTCGCACCCTGGGTTCCGGTGGCTCGACGACCACATAAAGATGCTTGACGGTATTACCGACAATCACCGTGCCAATACCCTGATCGTAGAGTTGCCCCGCTATGCGCATATCGGCGTCTGAGGGCTCAAGATCTCCACTCGGGTGATTATGCAACATAACTCCACCCTCGGGCACATCTCGGGCGGCAACTAGAACCGCTCCGAAATTCCCTCTCGCGACCGCTCGGGGTTCCTGGATCACGCGCGCATCGTCTACCTCAGCCAAGAAGCAGACCTCGCGACCGCCCGCTCTTTCTATTTCCGCCCGTATTACAGCAGTCGAAGTAACTGAAAGTGTCAGCGGATTTCGAGAACTACTGCGCCTCGACTGGGCTGATTCCTCAGACTCTAATGTGTCCCCTCCAACAACTAGTCCACCCGGCAAACGGGCCGGAAATCCCTCAGGGAGATCGCCGCCTGACGTCATCAGTCCACTTCTGCGGCGCGAAGTGGGGTCACGTCTTGAGCTTCTTCTTCTTCGCCGCGGGGAAAAGAACGTTGTTGAGGATCAGTCGATAACCCGGCGAGTTGGGATGGAGTGCCAGATCAGTCTGCGGATCCCCGATCTGATGTTCCGGGTCCTCCGGATCGTGACCACCGAAGTACGTCCACGTCCCTTCACCAAAGTTACCGTGTAGATATTTCGCCCAGGCTCCCTCTTGACCGAGCACAATCGTGCTCGACTTGAGGCGATCTTCGCGAAACGAGGTCGTCAGTCCATAGAAGTCTGGTAGCACGGACTCATGGTTCTGGGTCAGCATCGCTGGAACGGGATCGAATTTTGCTGAGAAGTCAAAAAGGGTGTAAACACCCAATTCCTTACGCCAGGGTGTATTAACCTGATGAGCGTCGATGTCCGAAAATGCATTTATGGACGGAGCGATCTGTACGTCAGCATTCTCGAAAGCCATCGAGGCAACCCAATCCAATTTGCTCGTAGCGTCAGCATCCGGAGGCGTACCGTCCGAATACGCAGCAGCGATGTCAACCGAGCGCGCCGCAAGCGCCAACTCCAGTGTTTCCGTCGCTGAACACATCGCGAACAGAAACCCTCCGTTCTCGACGTACGTGCGGATGCTCAGCGCGATGTGCTTCTTGAGTTCCGGTACATCAGCAAAGTCTCCAGCCCTCGCCACCTCTTCGTTCCGGGCCACCTCTTCCTGGAGCCACGGAGCGCCGGCGTACGTGAGGTAAAACTTCGAGTACTGTCCTGTGAAATCTTCGTGATGTAGATGAATCCACTCATAGTCATTCAGGTCTTCTTCCAAGACCTCATAGTCCCAAATCTTCTCGTACGGGATTCCCGCATACTCCAGCACCAGTGTTACAGCATCGTCCCATGGCGTTGAATTGGGTGGCGTATAAATTGCTACCTTAGGTGCCCGTTCGAGAGGTACGGCTTCCATATTAGCCCCCTCGATCATCGCCCGAATCCGGGCTTCGGCAGGCGCATCGACCCCAGTAATCGATACACCCCGATATGCGGCTTCTCGCCGTACCACAGGAAGATCGGGGAGGAGAAAGGAGCCGCCCCTATAGTTCAGGAGCCATTCTGCTTTCTCTCCTTGTTCGAGCGTCCAGTAGGTTAGCCCGTACGCACGAAGATGGTTCTCCTGCAGCCGATCCATCGGGACCAAAAGAGATTGTGCTGCCGCAGGTCTCACGCCGAGACTGCAGAATACGGCCGTGACAAGAAGCACCTTACTGCATGAGCGAATCAACAGATACCGTGTGTTTCTTCCATGAGCGGTTACCCACAAGACGCTCAAACGTCTTCTCGTCATTTCACCCACCCCTGAGTTTCTCCAGTTCTACCCGGGCATCAGGCACCACAGCCGCATTCGGGCGGGTTGTGATCAACTCTTCTAGAATGGCAATCGCCTGTTCGACCCCATCAGGCGTGCGCGCTCGGTAGCGTGCCAATGCCAGTGCGGCATCACCAATTTCTGGTGCTTGTGGGTAGTCCGAGATTAGGCGTGTTCGTATAGAAGCAGCCTGTTCGAAAACCTCGCCACGATCTGCTATCCGCGCCGCCTCAGCAAGCAGTGGCGGCCGCTCTTTAGCCTCCAGGACATCGGTTCCAGCAACTAGAACTCTCACGGCTTCGTTCACCATACCGCGGTGTGCGAGGACCCCCGCGCGGGCAAGAACGTCAGATGCCTCCTCAGAAAGTCGGCCTAGAAGACCCACGAATTGGATTACGTCCGTAGCCTCAGTCGGTTGGAGGCCTTCGATCACAAGCAATAACGCACCCCGTCCTTCCACAATCTCTCCCATATCAAGCATCAGGTATGCCCGCTCAAGCCCACTCTGAGGACCTTCTATCCCTTCCAGAACGGCAGCCGCACCCACAAGATCACCTCGTACCTGCAGGCCCCCAGCAACGGTCGCCGCAAGATCGTCCAACTCCGGTGCATTCGGAAACTCATCGCGGAAAGCTCGGAGGAGTTCACTCAATCGTGCAGGATCAGCACGGGCACTCTCAAGCCTGATCACCTGAGCTGTCGCCCTACGGCGGTCGACGGATTCAGCCGAGAAGGAATTGGCTACCCTTCGTTGGGCCTCAAGCGCCGCAGCTGTGTCTCCCGCAGCGAGCGCCACATCAATAATACGCTGGTCGAATTGACGACGCTCTGAAGGCGTTGAAGCACCACGGCCGAGTTCCTCATACGCCCAAGAGGCTGTCAGAGCAAGACCACCCTCACGAGCCCTCCGTGCTACCTCTGACAGAAATATCTCCCGGGTGCGTCCCTCAAGATCACTAGCCACTCTGCGGGAGAGATCAAGGGCTGCGTCCTCAAAACCAAGGCCTAGCGCAATACGCGCGCCGGCCCGCCGGCGCGCTAGAACACCCGAGGTAGCGAGATGACCCACAAGCCGGCGACCTGCATTTTCCTCCCCGGTCTCCAGCTCCTCAATTCGCCTCACGATGGCTGCGGCTTGACCTCCATCCTCTCCAACCGCAGTCGCCCACTCCTCTACCGCTGAGTCCACGGCACCAGTAGCCGCAAGGAGATCACCCATTTCCATAGCGAGGGCATCATCCCTACCAGTCGCCTCACGTCCAAGTCTCAGGGTCTCAATAGCGCGATCCATACCGAATACACTCTCATACACCCGGGCCACCTCCCGATATGGCACCTCGCTCCCAGGCTCAGACTTGAACCAGCGTGTTGCCTCCGCCTCAAGCGCTTCAAGCGAATCAAGGTCCGCCAGGACCCGGAGCTTCAGGTAGCGCACGCCCGACGACGAAGAGTTGGTATCAATAAATACATCCACGACCGGCAGAATCTTCTCGGGCTCACCCTGTGCCCGAAACACCCGATCCAGTGCAAAAAGGCCACCGGTCGAGGTGGGATCTATATCTAGGAGCCGCCGGAGAACCATCTCTGCTCTCTCGTAATCACCGCGTGACTCTAGAGCCGCTGCATCCCTGAGTAAGCGACCTTCTTCACTTCCACGCCGACCCTGGCCTTCGACAACACATGGGAGGACAAGTGTGAGAACCATCGCTACCAAAGAGGCTTGCACGAATCGCTGGAGCTTCACCAGGTACCTCCTGGTTCAGCACCCGCTCGGTTGAGTCGCTCGAAATACTGGATCACAAGCTGGCGCACACCAGGAGTGAGGCGCTGGAGTTGATCCGGGCCTGGAAGTTGATAACGCAGTGCCCCGAGTTGATCTGGAGTCAACGGCATAATTTCGCCCCGCTCGAACACACCCGGCTGCTCTGATTCCCGTTCTTCCGAGAGTTCCTCTCGCTCGAGAGATCGTCCAGCATCCAGGAGGCGGTGGAAAAGCCGCTCCTGACGCCGAACTGTTTCCGGAGTCAGCCGACCCTCAACCATCGCTTGAGCAAGGGCCTCCGCCTCCTGCGCCATCTGCTCCAAGTCGCCAAGCGTCTCATCCGAACCAGGTTCCTCCGCCAAGTCGCCCAAATCGGATGCAATCGACTCCTGCCCGGCCGCAAGTTCCTGCATCTGCTGAGCCATTGCTTGCTGCCCTAATTCCATCGGCATGAGCTGCCCGGTCTGGTTCATGACTTCGCCCTGTTCCTGCGCAAGTTGCTCGAGTTGCTCCGCCGCGTTCTCACCCGACTGCTGCTGAGCCTGACCCATCTGTTCCGCTGATGCGATGGCCATCAAGGCCAGGCGATTTAGCTGTCCCACCGTCTGCTCTGATTGGGCATACGGCGAAGGCATAGACCCTCGCCGGCCCCCCATCGCTTGGATTGTACTCTCTATAGACTCCATCGCTTGACCCATCTGAGCAGCAAGCGCTGGATTCCCGCCGAAAGCCCCTTCCGTCGCCTCCTGCAAGCTCCTGGCCATATTCTCTACCCCTTGGAGCAAAGAAGCCTCGTCCCCACGCATACTGGCGACCTGTTCTTGGCTCGCACCACGCATGCGTTCCCCGAGTTGACTCTGGCGACGAGCTAGCGATAGTGCGTCGTCTGCGGTCTGCTGCAAAGCAGTCTGAGTTGCTTCCGACTGCTGTTGAGCCATGTCATCCAGTGCTGCCTGAAGTTCCTGAGAGGCTCGCTCCATTACCGCCGCCGCTTGATCGGCCTCCTGGCCAGCCTCCTGATTCCGACCCTGAGTGGCCTTCTCTTGCGCTTCTCCCATCTCAACCCGTGCCTGCTGCGTGGACTTCCGAGCCTGGTCCACACCAGCGCTTGCCTCTCGCTCATCCAACTCAGTGAGACGTTCTCCCAGACGCTCCATCCGAGACTCAAGATCCTCCGCACGATCCCTCAGTTCTGCCTGCTGGCGCGGACGAAGATCGGGATCGTCCTCTTCTCTCATAGCATCCGCCAGTGCTCGCTCCTTGCGGGCAAGCTCCTCAGCTTCCCGTGTGGTTGCGCGAAAATCCTGCTCTACCGCTGCACGGCGGAACCGTGCGAGTGATTCTTCCAGTCGGTCTCGGAAGTCCTCTTGTTGCCGTGAGAGCTGATCAAGTGTCTCATTCGCACGCTGCAGATCGTCCTCTTCTAACGACTGCGCGAGCTCGTCCATACGCTCCTGGAGATCACTATCATTGAGCTGCTCCAACAGTTCTTGGAGTTCTTTCAGGTCCTTGGCCAACTCAGGATTTGACTGCCCCGCCTCCTCCATCATTCGTTCGAGTTCTGCCAACTCTGCGCGCAGAGAGTCGACTTCGTCAGTAAGCTGCTCTTGATCCTCAAGGGCACGCTGAAGATCCTGGCGCTCCTCGAAGCCCAGCCGATCCTGCTTGTCGCCAGCACGAGCTTCTTCGATTTCCGGCTGTGCGGCTGCTTGGCGCGCCAGATTACGGTTTTCTTTCGCCTGCCGAGCAGCTTCCGCTGCCAGTTCCTCGAGGCGTTCAGCAGTTGCCTCAAGCTGCTCTTGCGCAGCCCGCTGTAATTCGGAGGCTACGGGCATAAATAGCACATATTCCCTGGTAGTGGAGATTTGCCCAACCGGCGAGTTGTCGATGGCACGCGCGAAGTACCTCACCGTATCACCAGGCAGGAGGCCCCATGTCATAAGATCAAGCAGGGGACGTGCCAGTGCTGCGCGAGTTCCGCCCAAATCGATACCCTGGGCTATCGGTTCATTACGCTCACCGAACGCAGTGACCCTATAGGCGACAAGCTCGATACGGTTCAGTCCATAATCATCACTCGCCTCAATGATGAGTGGCTGCTGAAGATTCAGTGACAGGATCGTATCCCGCCCTGGGAGTGGAATTGTGATATTTGGTGCCGAGTCCGGAACCAGTGTCACATGCATGGGCTCAGGCTGGATCTCTGGTGGATCACCCTGGCTGTCCGATATCGACCAATCGAATAGTCCACTGCTTCTTGGACGCCAAACCCCACCGAAGTCGTCACCATCAGTAGTGAGTTTTGCGACTGTAACCCCGAGCGAGTCCCGTATATCTGCCCCTGAGAGCGTGCGACTGGCCTGTCCCTCGAAGGTGAGGCTAGATCCTACTGGGATGCGAAGAGGAGGAGGATCCCCACGGTACTCATCCGGGGCAAGCCTAGTATGCGGGGGATAACTGACGTCTACCATCAATTCCTTGATAAAGAGCGGATCGATTGGAGTGATCCGATATGCCTCTGATTCTACTCCGTCCTCTGCGCGGACTTTATAGTCGATGGTCGTACCAACACTCCGGAAGACATGCGCGGCACGGTCCTCTAACAGCTCCAGAAACTCACTCTTTACAACATCACCTGCGGCTTGCCACCCGAGGGTCACCGACTGACGCCCTGGAGCCTGCACGGTGACTCGGACATCCGAGCCTCTCAGAATCTCGATCGACCCCGGTGTGACCACAATCTGCGACAGAACAGGATCGCGCATGGCCTCCAAGGGTGACGACAACGATCCCCAGACCTGCGACGATCTTGATGGGTTAGCCACTCCAAGGATGACTAGGAGGAGAGTTGACGCCACCAGAGCAGCGGAGCCGCGGCGAGTCCAAAGTTGAATCCGTTTGCCGAGTTCTCCAGTCAGCCCACCTGAGCTGTATTTCCCCAACCTGGTGAGTACCCTCGAAGCAGCCTCGTTCGCAAGCACTTGGGACACCCCTCCCGGCAATTCCCTACCCAGCTCCATAGAGCCCCTTAGGACACCTGACCTGAGTCCAGCTGCCCGTTCCATAACCACTGCCAGTGGATCTTCAGCGAACAAATAGCGCATGATGAGGTGGTAGATCAGCCAAGAGCCGGCACACCCTAACAAGACGAGCATATCGAGAAGGGCGGGAATTCCACTCCCTTGGGACCAGAGATTTGACTCAGCAAGCATCCATGCGATCACCAGTACCAAGCTGACCTCTACGGCGAACCATAACCCGATCGCGCCAGCCGTCATCTTGCCAAGACGGCTCCGGACCCCGGATACCTTCTTGTCTAAAAGAGCCATTGGGCTCACTAGGTAGCCTGTCCCAGTACAAACATGAACAGATTGACGCCCATCCTCAAAGCACGCTCCCTGATTTCAGGTGGGTCATCGTGCACGTCCTCATCTTCCCAACCGTCCCCTAAGTCCGACTCATAGGAATAGAAGACCACGAGTCTTCCACCGTGAAAAATTCCTAATGCTTGAGGTGGCTTACCATCATGCTCGTGGATTTTTGGTAAGCCCTCCGGAAAGTCAAAGAAGACATGGAAGACAGGGTGATCGACCGGAATCTCAGTGAGCGCAGCATCCGGAAAGATCTCGGCAATCTCCTCTCGGAATGATTCATCCAAACCATAATTGTCATCCGCATGGAGAAAGCCACCGGCCAATAGGTAATCCCTAAGTGCCTCACGCTCTGCCGGGCTAAAGCGCACATCGCCGTGTCCGGTCAAGTAGAGGTACGGATAGTCCCGAAGAGCCGGGTCCAGGGGCCTGAGGTTGATCTCCCGGCGGGCCACCGGAATCCCCGTGCGCTCACGGATCGCCGCAAGCAGATTCGGTAGGGACGATGGATTAGCGTACCAATCCCCACCACCCTCGTATTGTAGCCGGGCAATGGTGATCGAATCTCCTTTGGAAGTCTCAATTACAGGCGAGACAAGAGGCATGAGCGCCGCTAGAACCATCCAAGTCATACTTCTCCTACAGTCTTCTTGGTTTCTAGTACGATACGGTACGCGTCATTGCGTGATAGGTCGAGTCGACGTGCGACCTCTTTGGCAGCCTCAGAAGCTTTCATACCAACCTCTTCCAATTTTCGTGCAAGGGCCCGAGCCTCTTCGATCCTGTCCTCTGCAGCATCCCGGGATGCCTCTCTCCCTATACCAGCGATCACGATTGTGACCTCCCCCTTCGGAGTGTGGTCCTGATAGCAGGCATAGAGTTCACCGAGAGTCGCACGACGAATGTTTTCGTGCACCTTCGTCAATTCTCGTGCCACCACCGCCGGTCGGTTGAGACCGCAGACTTCGGACAACTCACTCAGCAACCGCGCTAGGCGCTTCGGTGATTCGAAGAGTACCACGGGATGTTCAGCATCACGAATAATTTCTAGGAGGCGAACCCGGCGACGACCCTTGCGCTCCGGAAAGCCAAAGAAGCTGAATTGTGAAACCGGAAAGCCAGAAGCAACGAGCGAAGCTAACACCGCTGAGGGACCGGGGATCGGAACTACGACATGCCCCCCTCGGACCGCAGCAGACACAACCCGAGCACCAGGATCAGAGACGAGGGGTGTCCCCGCATCGGATACAAGGGCCAGATCCTGTCCTCCATCCAGCCACTCGAGTACCCGACTGATGCGGTGCTCCTCATTATGCGCATGCAACGAGACAAGTGTTACATCCGAATTTATGTGATCAATCAGCACCCGAGTTCGACGTGTATCTTCAGCAAGAACGCGATGCACTGAGCAGAGTATTTCGGCTGCCCGAATGCTCAGGTCACCGAGATTACCTATTGGGGTGCTAACAACGTAGAGAGTAGCCACTACAGAAGATAAACGTTGGGGCCGGTCGAAACCTCTTCGACCGGCCCCAGCTGAAAGCAGTGCAGTCTAGTCCCACCCTCCTAGAGGTGCTGGAGGATCTTCTCCTCAAGACTCGGACGTGATACTGCACCCACGACCCTGTCGATGAGTTCACCATCCCTGAAGAAGAGGATGCTCGGGATTGAGCGCACATTAAAGCGCACTGTCGTGCTGGTATTGGAGTCCACATCAATCTTACTCACATGGAGACCCTTAGCATCGTATTCATCCGCTAAATCCTCGACGATTGGTGCGATCATCCGACACGGACCACACCAAACTGCCCAGAAGTCTATCATGTGCAGCCCATCGGCCCGTTCGATCTCTTCCTCAAAGTTCGCATCGGTTACCTCAAGAATCGCATCACTGGTCCCCATGCACTTCTCCTTGTCAGTTTGATCGGGCGGAGCTTACGATCGCTCCTCCCATCGTGCCATCACGTAGATTACGCCGCAGGATATCATGTCTGTATCTGTCGAAGCCAAGTTAACTCTTGATCATGTCGCAATCGCTGTCACTTCTCTAGAAGAAGCTTGCTCACTCTTTGAACTCCTCTCCGGGGAAACTCGCACCACACCCGAAGTACTCGAAGCCCACGGAGTTCGCGTCGCCTTTGTCGGGTCTATTGAGTTCCTAGAGCCCTTGAACCCAGAGACACCCGTAGGCCGTTTTCTCTCTACGCGTGGTCCAGGCCTCCACCACATGGCATACCGTACCGGTGATATCACATCTGAAATCACACGTCTCAAAGAAGAGGGCTTTGAACCGATCGATCTCGTACCTCGTGCTGGAGCCAAAGGACATCTCGTCAGTTTTCTTCACCCGTCTAGCACCGAAGACGTCCTGATTGAACTCGTACAGCACCTCGTATGAGGGCCTTGCAAACTCCGGTACCTGTCAACCTCATGAGGGTTCCAGATACCTGTAACCTTATGGACATAATCCCCTCAAGATCGACCGCTAACAGCGGCCCAGAAGGACCTGGTCAACGTGCTGGGGTATATCAGAGCAGAATTCACTTCGAAGACTTCCTAGAGATTCTCCAACTTGTGTAAGAGTAACTCAAAATCCTCACGGTGCCTGGTAGCTGTCGGATTTTTCCTCAGCTCGTTCGCGTGCGGGGGGAACCAGTTGAACTCCGTAGACGGTGATTTGATCGACCCGGAGGATTTCATTGAAACTTATGTGGATCTTCGGGCGGCAGCTCTAATCACAGAAGATGGTCAAGTTACCGGGGCGAGTCGGTCCGAAGTCTTGGATCGCCACGGAATATCCGAGGGAGACCTCATCTCCTTCGCCGAAATACACGGTGAAGATTTGATCTTCATGCAGGAAATCTGGAACGAAATTGAGTTGAGGATGGAGAATAAGCGCTCATCTCCGGAAGGTCTGAACTAGGGACACTATGGCTAGGCAGTGTCTGAACAGACGAAGACGGCTCTTTTCTTGGGTTCCTCTAGGGGAACAGCATAGAGAGGGCCGATGATGGAGTGGCCGCCTTGGGATGGTTCACGGTCGTTAGCACACTACCTTTTACTTCTATCCTGAGTGGCGTATATGCTTATGTGGAGCTAGTCTATCGCCCCCGGAATCACCACTGCAGGAGATCGATCATGCACGTGAAGTTTGGACTAATGGTATTGGCCACACTGGCTGTATCGAGCCTGGCCGTTACTCAAGATACTGCTGCTCAAGCTAATCCAGCCCACAATCACATCGGGCATGTCGCCGATGGATTCCGTGGTACGCCGGATGGCGTCGGCTTACTCGATGCTGCTATCGCTGAGGCGGGTGTGGCCGCACAGCACGCTGGTTTTGCTGCTCGTGACCCCAGCAACCTAGACGCTATGAAGCGGCACATGGGTCATGTGTTACACGCACTAAGCCCAGAAGAAGTCGAGAATGGTCCTGGAGCCGGATATGGTGTAGTGGCAGCTGCCGGTGGGGTTGCACGTCATATCGATCTAGCAGCCAGTTCTGATGGAGCATCAGATGCCGTTAAGACTCACGCCAATCATGTAAGTACTGCCGCGCAAAACACGGTGGAACGGGCAACACAAATGATTGAGCTGGCTAAATCCATTCAGGATGCGAGTTCGGCTTCCGATGCGGCCGGAATGGTTAGTCAATTAGCGGAGCTAGGGGCCCAACTGACGGCTGGTGCCGGTTCTGGATGGCAGGAAGGAGGACTGGACGCTTGCCAGACTCACCTCGGCCTAATTAAGCGTGCGGAGGGGCTCGGTAACTGAACTTGAGTTAGCTCTTCTAATATACATACTAGCGGTCTGATCTTTCGATGTTGAAGGGTCAGGCCGCTAGTCTATTAATAGACCGCTGCAATCGAAGGCTCATCCGTACCTCTTCACTCCCACTCGATTGTCGCCGGCGGCTTTGAGCTAATGTCATACGTCACGCGGTTCACTCCCCTCACCTCATTAATAATCCGCGTAGAAATGCTTGCTAGCACTTCGCTCGGGAACGGATACCAGTCAGCTGTCATACCATCTCTGGAAGTTACTGCTCTCAAGGCTAGAACATTTTCATATGTTCGAGCGTCACCCATCACACCCACAGACTGAACCGGCAATAGGATGGCAAACGCTTGCCAAATTTCATCATAAAGACCAGCCCCTCGGATCTCTTCGAGGTAGATCGCATCCGCCTCCCTTAACATGTCGAGCCGTTCCTCTGTAACCTCACCAAGAATACGGATGGCCAGCCCCGGCCCAGGGAAGGGATGTCGCCCTACAAATTCTTCAGAAAGACCCAATTCGCGACCGATTTGCCGGACCTCATCCTTGAAAAGCTCCCTCAGAGGCTCAATGAGTTCGAATGGGACATCTTCAGGGAGCCCTCCTACATTGTGATGGCTCTTGATGGTAACCGAAGGGCCACCTACCGACACTGATTCTATGACATCAGGATACAGGGTGCCCTGCACAAGAAAAGTGGCACCGGTGCCCTCGCGTCGAGCTGCATTTTCGAACACTTGGATAAAGCGACTTCCGATAGCCCGCCGCTTTGCTTCCGGATCAACGACTCCTGAAAGATCGTCTAGAAATGGAGCAGAAGCTTCTTCAACCACAAGCTTCATCTTGTGGTGTGTTCGAAACATGAGCTCTACTTGTTCACGCTCTTGCTTACGCAGCAGTCCATGATCCACAAAAATGCAGGTGAGTCGATCGCCAATGGCACGATGAACGAGAACCGCTGCCACTGAAGAATCAACCCCTCCAGACAGACCACAAATCGCGGTGGCTTCGCCGATCTGTCGGCGAAGCAGGGCCACCGTATTCTCGATGAACGTACCAGCAGTCCAAGTCGGTCGACATCGGGCAACTTTAAAGAGGAAATTCGAGAGGATCTCATCACCGCGTTGAGTATGTGCAACTTCAGGATGAAACTGCACTGCGTAGATTGGCCGATCCACAGCTCGGAAAGCAGCAACAGGAAGTGTGTCGGTTCCCGCAAGACTTTCGTAGCCGGGAGGCGGTTCATCCAGGTGGTCTCCATGGGAGCACCACACGGTTGTTGTTTCACCCTGCTGGAAGCTCTCGAATATTCCGTCAGCCGTTTGAACCCGAAGCTCCGCACGTCCGTATTCCCGTTTCCCTTGTTCGACTTCTGCTCCCTCAAGATGTGCGATGAGATGGAATCCGTAACAGATCCCTAGGATCGGTATACCGGCCTCTAAAAGCTTGATATCTGTAGTTGGTACCCCCTTATCATATACGGAAGAGGGCCCGCCGCTCAGGATTACAGCAGCAGGGTTCCAGGCCTCAATCCACTCAAGAGGCTTATCAGGCGAGTGGATCTCACAATAGACACATTCTTCTCGAATGCGACGAGCAATCAATTGCGTGAACTGAGAACCGAAATCAAGAATCAGGACCCGATCATGCTTGTGGCTCATTACTCCCCTCTAACCAGATCAGCAAGTGTTTCAGACCCACGAACAAGAGTTACTTCCGCCCCGTCAGCCAGCGCCACAACCGGAATATCCCCACAGAGCAGTCGTGCTTCTATGCGAGGGGGAAATGCAGTCAGTAAGCTCTGGCCCAAACCACCTCCGCAACAGACTCTCGATCACCTGAGACACACCTGCTAGGCGCAGTTACAGAGCGGAACTCTTGACTCGGGAGCACGCGAATAGTGGCCTTCAACCGCTCCTTGACCATCTCTTCGATAGCAGGATCACCACTCCATCCTGTGTACACGAAGCCTGCCCCAGAGTCGAATGCTTCTTCCAGCTCACCCAAACTACCCACACCACGCACTGTGCTGTCCTCGCGTCTCACTCGGGCGGCTTCAAGCAAGTCGTCCTGGAACTCCTCCAGCTTTTCTGGAAGTTTCGCTATAGCCTCAGCTTCAGGAACGAAAGCCCTGCGGCTCTCACCTTCAGCCGTGAGCCGACGCACAAGTGCGAGCTGTCCCTTCTCCAGATCCCTGGGCCCTATCTCCACACGAAATGGAACGCCCTTCCTCTCCCACTCGAAGTACTTCGCCCCCGGTGAAAGATGGTCACGGTTATCGATCCTTGCTCTGACTCCTGTGTTCTTCAGTTGATCAAGCACTTCATCGGCCTTCGCGAGCACCTCCGATGTCTCTTCACCGGCTAGGATAGGAATGATCACTACTTGTGTTGGAGCAAGACGTGGAGGGATAACGAGCCCGTTATCATCTCCGTGAGTCATCACCACTCCTCCTACTAAGCGAGTAGACACACCCCACGACGTGTTCCAAGCGTATTCCTCCTTGCCATTCTCCGATTGGAATGTCAGTTCGAACTGCTTGGAGAAATTCTGACCAAGAAAGTGCGATGTGCCTGTCTGGAGTGCCTTCCTGTCCTTCATTAAAGCCTCGCAAGAATAGCTACTTACCGCTCCCGCGAACTTCTCCGAATCAGTCTTTAGGCCAGTGATTGGAGGCATCGCCAACCACTCATCCATGAACTTCCGGTACAATTCCAGTATCAGGAGCGTCTCTTCTTCAGCTTCCTCTGCCGTTGCGTGTGCGGTATGTCCCTCCTGCCAAAGAAACTCAGATGTGCGGAGAAAGAGGCGCGTCCTCATCTCCCAGCGGATGACATTGGCCCATTGGTTGAGTAGCACGGGCAGGTCGCGGTAGCTCTGGACCCATTTTGCATACATCGAGTAGACGATCGTTTCTGAGGTGGGACGTATCACATATGGCTCTTCCAACTCCTTACCACCTGCCCTTGTTACAACCGCCAATTCCGGGGCGAATCCTTCTATGTGCTCTTTCTCTCTCTCGATGAAGCTCATGGGAATCAGGAGAGGAAAGTATGCATTCTCATGTCCTGTTTCCTTGAACATCACATCAAGTGCACTCTGCATGTGCTCCCAGATGCCGTAACCCCAGGGCCTAATCACCATGCTGCCACGTACCGGAGAGTGGTCCGCCAGCTCGGCCCTCTGAACAACCTCATTGTACCAGGCCGAGAAGTCTTCGCTCTGTAGCGTCAGTTTCTTATCGTTACCCATCTCTCTCTTCAATCTTCAGTTTTGTTGCCACCTTTGATACGCTGGTCTCTCTGCGCAACCGAAAGATCGCGATCAGCCCAGGAACAGCGAAAAGAAGCATCGATAGGCCCATCCAGGTTGACCGGAAGGAAACCTTCAACTGCGGGGCTATCAACCAGGACACCAGCCAACCACCAAGGATGGCGATGAGTCCTGCGCCACCCAAAATCACCCACTCCAAAAGGTTTAGGCGGAGGATAGCTCGCGCCGCTACCTCCCTGGCCACTTTCACATCCTCTTGATCGGATCGACTTGCGTGATTCACATGAGATCCGAGAGAACGACCTCCCGCTCCTCCCCCGAGGTCATATCCCTAGCAACTAAGCAGCCTCTCTCGAGCTCGTCCGGACCCAAAATGAGGACTACAGATGCGCCCTCGCGTCCCGCGGCTTTCATCTGTTTAACTACGGACTGCTCACGTAGGGAATACGCGACACTCTTGCCTGACTCACGCAGGGTCTGGGCTATCCGCAGTGCTTCCGGGCGCTCCTCTGGTGAAACGGCGACAACAAAATAATCGAGTTCTCTTCGGAACGTTGGAACGAGTCCGCGATCAGCCAAAAGTTCACCTAGTACGACGTCACCCATCCCGAATCCAGTCGCGGGGAGTGGCTCCCCTCCGACAAGTTCGAGCAGCTTGTCGTAACGCCCTCCTCCACAAATAGCGCGGAGTTCTCCCTTCCGATCAAAGAGTTCGAAAACGACCCCAGTGTAGTATGCGAGTCCCCTAACGATCTTTAGATCAACCTCCACATACTCTCCTAAGCCCATCGCATCGAGTCTCGCTAAGAATTCTCGGAACGATTCAATACGCTCTGATACCTGCCTATTCGAGCAGAGCTGCGCGTCTAGGTCTTCGAGTGAGGGGGCAAGGAAAACCTCAAGGATTCGTTCCGCCAGATCATCTGGGAAACCCATATCTGCAACAAGCCTCTCACGCACAGACACCTCTGGGGTTCTCCCTAGCTTATCGGCTACAGCAAGGGCGGCAGCGACCGCATCTTCGGGTACACCCAATGTCCCGAGAAGCATTTGCACGAGTCCTCGATCCGAGACTCGAGCGACGAAGTCTTCAGATGTCAGACCAAGTTCACGAAGCCCATCAATCGCAACTGCCAGGATCTCCGCATCAGCAGCTAATCCGGCCTCTCCAACAACGTCCACATTCCACTGAAAATGCTCTTTTAATCGGCCGCGTTGCTGTCGCTCATAACGGAACAGTTGTGGAAGACTGAACCAACGAATCGGCTTGCTCATCCCCCTGCTCCTCGCCCCTAGTATTCGGGCGAGCGAGGGCGTCATCTCGGGCCTCAGGGATACCTCTCGGTTACCCTTATCCACGAAGGAGTAGAGCTGGTCGACAATCTCGCCGCCACTCTTCTGAACGTATAACTCCATCGGCTCAAGGGGGGGGCCGTCATACTCTAGAAAACCGTACCGACGAGACACCCGTCGCCAGGCTTCACAAATATGAGTTCGAAGGGCGAAGTCTTCCGGCGGAAAGTCTCGGAACCCCGGAAGCCTCGCAAATACTGAAGTAGCCATCGTGGCGCGCAATCTAGAAGGCCGGTCCAGATCTACAATGGGCTCGCAACAGTGAGTTGGGCAGGCCAGTTCGACATCACTCCCCCCTCAGTGGTTCCTTCTTGAGAATTCGAAGGGCACTTCCTACGGTATGTACGGACCCCGTAACAAGTGTAGTACCCTGACCTGCGTCAGTCCGTGCTTGGATTAACGCTTGTTTGAAATCTTCCTCAATTCGAACAGTCGTGATCTCTCTTAAGGCCCGAGCCGCGTCCGCCGGCTTCCAACGGCGCTCGAGAGGTGCGGACGGTGGTTGGGTTAAAAGCGCCGCATCCACGCGCGAGAAGAGTGAAGATAGCATGCTTTTCCAGTCCTTATCACCCAAGACTCCGACCAGGGCGACAAGCGGACGTGGTAGATCAAGACTATCTATGGTGTCAACGAGGGAATCGATTCCAGCAACGTTATGTGCCACGTCGAAGAACCATGTCCGGCCGTCGATGATTTCGATCTGATCACGTCCATGATGCTCGACAGCTGCGATCCCCGATCGCAGCGTCTCCAACTCGGGACGTAGATCGTCAGGCATGTGCTGAAGCACTTCGATCGCCAGAGCAGCGTTAGTCGCCTGGTGGCGTCCGACAAGGGGGGTCTCAATCTCAAGTAGACCCCAGGAATGCGTCTCCAGTCCGAAACAAGTGCGATCGTGATAGACCTTAATCCCTTCAAGTGCGGGCGTACTCGCCTTCACCAACGGAGCTCCTCTCTGACTGGTGACCTCACGGAATACTTCTAGTAAAACTGGGTCCGATTCAGTCGTTACGAGTGGGACACCCGGCTTTACGATCCCCAGCTTTTCCCGTGCAATCTCTGTCAATGAGTCGCCCAAGTAGTCTGAATGATCGAGTGCTACATTGGTGATCGCACTAATCTCGGGATGAATCACGTTGGTCGCGTCGAGGCGACCTCCCAACCCAACTTCCACCACTGCAACCTCAACACCCTCTCGTTCGAAGGCGTAAAGTCCAAGCACTGTGGCTGCCTCAAAAAACGTAAGGCCGCATCTCTCAGGAACATTCATTAACTCTTCAGCAAGCCCCAACGTTCGGTCTTGAGTCAGGGGCTTCCCCGCCACGAGGATCCGTTCCCGGAATGAACAAAGGTGAGGTGAGGTATAACACCCGGTTCGAAAACCGGCGACGTTAAGGGCTGCTGCTAAAGTGGATGCAACCGAACCCTTTCCGTTAGTGCCACCCACATGGATCGTGCGGTAAGATCGATGCGGATCACCTAAAATATTCAGGGCTTTTTCAGTTCTCTCAAGCCCCCAGCGGACACCAGTTGCAAGCGATGGGAACAGACGCTCAGCTAAAGGATCGAACGAAAGGACGTCTATTTGCTTGACCTGGAGTTCTTGGGTGTCTGCTATTCCGGCCACCCCGCAAGTTGATGTCTGAGAATTAAGGCGATGGTTTTCTTCAGGTCGCGTCGATCTACCACGAGGTCAACCATCCCATGTTCTAGTTGAAACTCCGAGCGTTGAAACCCCTTAGGGAGCTCCTGCTTAATTGTCTCCTCAATGACTCTTGGGCCAGTGAAGCCAATAAGGGCATCTGGCTCGGCAAGGTTCACGTCCCCGAGCATCGAGTGAGACGCCGTGATCCCACCGGTGGTTGGATTCGTTAAGACTGAGATGAAAGGAAGAGACGCCTCGTGCAACCTCGCTAGCACTGTGGAAGTCTTGGCCATTTGCATCAACGAGTAGATACCTTCCTGCATACGCGCTCCACCTGATTGGCTGATGATGACAAGGGGTACGCACCGCCGAAGAGCTAACCGGCTCACGCGCGCGATTTTTTCCCCTACGACAGACCCCATCGAGCCTCCGATGAATGAAAAATCCATGGCCGCAATCGCAAGCTCAATCCCATCGAGGCGGCCGGTGGCAGTCATCACAGCCTCTCCACTTCCATCTGACTCTGCTGTTACAATTCGGTTCGTATAAGCCTTAAGGTCCATGAATTCCAGGGGATCACTAGCCCTCAGATTCCCGTCGAGCTCTTCGAGACTTCCTGCATCTAAGAGAATGCTCAAGTAGCCCTCAGCCGAAATCCTGAGGTGGTGCCCACACTTGCTGCAAACCCTGAGATCTTTCGCAAGGCGCTCTCGATAGAGCACCTCTCCACACCCCGGACACTGCTCGAAAACATCCGCGGGCAAGTCTCTCTTGTTCTGAGCCTTAAGTGGCTTTTTTTCCTTCCTGAACCAAGCCATCAAAACTGTGTTTGTGGGGCCTTAAGTTGGCCGGGTGAATCATGCATAGTCCGATTCACTGAGAGTGCGTGAGTGAACACCAGCGATAATCTGCAGGCTTAACCCTCGATTCTGCTTGTCCACATAGTCCATTCTTAACCCAGCAGTCCGCCTAGCGTTCGTGCGCTACACGAACAGCAATAGCCAAGGAAACCCAACACATTAGGAGGAATGTGCCTCCGTAACTCACGAATGGGAGCGGGATACCAGTAATCGGCACGACACCAACGGTCATACCGATATTCACGAAGACGTGGGTGAGCCAGGCTCCGAAGATACCAAGGAGTACCAAGCCAGCAAAGGGATCTGGCGTCCGTGTTGCCATGCTCACCAAGCGCACCAGGATAAAGCTAAAAGCGAGGATCCCGAGAGCAGTGCCCACGAAGCCGAGTTCCTCTCCGACAACACTGAAGATGAAGTCAGTGTGCTGTTCGGGGAGGAAGTCGTAACGCTTTTGAGGCCCTAGAGTGAACCCCTGACCTGTAAAACCACCACTGCCAACTGCCACCTTCGATTGTATGAGTTGGTATCCAGCACCACGGGGGTCTACTTCGGGATCAAGAAAAACAAGAATGCGATTTTGTTGATATGGGGCAAGTCGATTCCAGAGGGGTCGAGATACCGTGCCAGCTGCTAGGTTAGCGAGAACAACTGTGACCGATTCAAACAGAAGCAGTCGATAGCGGGAAAGGTACAGGAAGCCAACCAATACAAGGATGTAGCCGGACCATATAATTGTATCGTAGGAAAGGATCAGACCAAGGAAAGGGCTCGCTATAAGAAGTAGGAGAATCACGGGGGTTCCCGCCCAGTAGAGCATCGCGAAGAGGATCCCTCCGAACGCCATCGCAGTGCCTAAGTCGGGTTGGAGCACTACGAGTGCAAGCGGAAATCCGACCAGAAGGGCGGGAAATAGAAGGTCCTGAACTGAACTGAGCGGTTCTTTTCTCTGTGACAAGAACCTCGCTAGCAAGAGGATAGTCGCAACCTTCGCAATCTCTGATGGCTGAAAACCGAATGACCCGATCCGGATCCAACTTTTCACACCGGCGGCCGTCCCCGCCCCCGTTCCCACCACAAGGGTAGAAGCCAGAAGAAGAATGCTAAATGCGTAAGAGGGTACTGCGATCCACTCGATCCATCGTACTGGGATCCGGACTACAACCATGAACACTATAATTGCAAGCAGGAACCACATGCCTTGGCGAATCCACGCGCCCTGAGTTACCTCGTTCGGGATGTACACAACTCCTGCAGAATAGATCATTGCCATCCCAAAAAAGGTGACACCGAGGACAGCGAATACCAGTGTAGGATCTAGGATCCATTTCTTTAATCGACGCCTCATCGGATACCCCCGACTCCGGTGGGGTAGCGTTCTCGGTACCACGTTGGTACGGGCCCAATTCGCACATGATCCAAGTACGTTTGTACGCTGTCGACCGGGATGCCGTGCTGTCTTCTGAGGTAATGATCAGCCGTTTTTGCCATGATGGGTGCAGCTGTCCCAGATCCGCTTTCCCCGTATTCGACGATCACGACCACCACAATGCCTGGAGCTCCACCAAATGGACCAGCCATCCCAGCGAACCAGGCATGTGGTTCAGCGAGACCGGCCTGACTTAGTCCGTGCTCGGCGGTACCCGATTTACCTCGGACTTCCCAGTATTCAAGGGACGTACCGAAGTGGGCCGTCCCTCCTGGGGATGTGACATTCCTCAACCCTTCATGAAGGGACATGATGTGCTCGGGAGCCAGATCAAGCGCCCACGCGTCCTCAAGTTCTAGATCGCGAGCTAGAAACGGCGAGGGGGCGGATCCATCTCTCGCAAGAGCAAGATAAAACTGAGCTATCTTAAGGGGTGTCTGGGAATTAGGACCCTGACCGATGGAGAGCGGGAGAACCTCTCCCTCGCGGGGGGCATAGCCGAACTGGCGCTCCCAGAACTCTCTCTCAGCTGGAAAAATTCCCTGGCTTTCCTGGGGAAGGTCGATACCGCACTTCCGGCTGAAGCCAATGTCTGTGGAGCGCCGGAGAAGAGCATCAAGCCCCACTCGAAGCCCAAGTTGGTAGAAGTAGACATCGCAAGAATTACCAATCGCCTCTGCTAAGTTATTGAACCCGTGGCCATCTGGATTCCAGCACCTGTAGGATCGATTGCCGAAAGCATAGGACCCAGTGCACGGGACAGGCATTTCCTCGTCGGGTGTGATAACTCCAAGATCCAGACCAATCCCAGCTGTCGCCAACTTCCAGGTAGATGCAGGTGGGTAGAGACCCATGACAGCACGATTGAAAAGGGGCTTGCGTTCGTCATTGTTGAGGTCATTCCATACCTGAGTTGATATGCCACTCACGAAATCGTTGGGGTCATATCCCGGATTGGAATAAAGGGCCAGAACACCACCGTCCGCAGGGTCCAACGCAATCACAGCTCCGGACAGCGACTTGGGAAAGATGTGGTGGATCCACTCCTGTAACTCCATGTCGATATTGAGGTGGAGGCTCTCTCCGCCCTCCCCGGGGTCCACTCGGAGGGCAGCAAAGTCACCTATGATCCGCCCACGAGCATCCACCTCAACGTACTTGAGGCCCCGTCTACCCTGCAGGATCGACTCGTATTGCTTCTCTATACCTGTCTTTCCCACTACCATGCCTTGCTCATAGCGGTTCTGGGCAAAGTCACTGGAGGCGAGTTCCTCGGAGGTGATTTCTCCGACATAACCGAGTAAATGGGCTGCTGCTTCACCACCAAAATACCTGCGATGAGGCCTCATTTCGATGTGGACGGTAGGAAACTCTGTCCGACGTTCTTGGAGAGCGCTTACAACTCGGAAAGAAGCATCAGCGTCCACCACTAAAGGCTGTTGACCATAACGCCGCAGGAATGCCAGAAGATCCTCAATACGAGCATCCGAGATCTCCATATACTGACTCATCTGCTTGAGGGTCGCCCGGATGGAGTCGGGTGGCCCAGGCAAAAGCGTTATCGCATAGCCCGGAACATTATCGGCAATGATCTGGCCGTTGCGATCATAAATAGTACCCCGCGGGGCAGGAATCGGAAGCTGGCGAATCCGGTTCGACTCCGCACGCAGCTCCCATGTATCCGAGCGCAACACTTGTAGCCGGAAGAACGCAACCGTGAGGATACCCATCAAGAGCCCGATGATCAGGTATACACTGCGTGCTCGCTGCCTCCGCGCGTGTGGATGGTACAGGTTCATGTCGCTTCTCTCCCGCGCCATCCCATCATCATCATGAGCGGTACGGAAATACCAGCGGCGTACCCCGCCCCCAATAGACCGTTCAGCATCACTTGTTCGAGAAAAGGCAGGCGAAGAGCTTCCCCTGCCATCGTCCAATGAATCAGCTCACGGATCCACTTTCCGATGATGAAGTAAGAGACCTGAAAACTCAGTGAGTCTCCTACAAACAGGTTCCGTGTCGTCGCTCCCAGGGCTCCGGTCACAGTCATGGCGACACTGTTCGCCCCAAATGACAGCACACTTAGTGAATCTTCCAAGAGTCCAAACACAAGCCCAAGTCCGGCAGCCCACCCCATTCCAACCTCTCGTGCGGCTAGAAGTAGGGCGATCGTAAGCATATCCGGTACCGCCGGCCCAAACCCGAACCCTACGTGCATTATGAAGTGAATCAAGGAAAAACCCAGAACAACAAGCCATAATCTGACATCCTGACTCATGGTTCCCTACCCTCCACAACCTCCTTCTCCAAGATCCTCAACGAATCAGCTGACCACAGCCGGTCAAGGTTGTTGGGTACAATCCCAGTGAAGACGATAACGTGTGTTACCGAGCCAGGCTCTACCATCGGTTGGAGTCGGTAGGCCTTCCGCCACTGCCCCTGAACTTCCTCAATACCAGCTATACGGCCTATAGGAATTCCTCTGGGAAATACGCCTCCAAGCCCGCTCGTCAGTACCAGTGTGTTGTCTGGTGCTGTTTCGTAGTAAGCAGTCCCGTTGAGCACCAATCGGTCTTCTTCCCGGAAGGCTCCTCGGCGATTCTCGACTATGCCGTAGGTCCCCCCATCCTGAAGCATGGCGCTTGCACGGAAATCTGGATGGGTCCAATCCATACCTACTGAGATTTCCTGTCGCACTTCCAGAATCCTACCCACCAATCCGTGCCGATCCACCACAGGTGCCCCGTTTTCAATACCGTCCCTTGAACCGAGGTTCAGAAAAAACATGCTCTCCGATCCAGGAATACCTGAACGTAAAACCGTCGCAGGACGGAACGAGGTCTCCCCCCGCTCAGCTAGATCAAGCAAGTCTCGAAGGGTTTGGTTCTCATCCAAGAGTCCGGCCTGGGAAGAAACCGTAGCGGAGAGGGAGTCTAGTTGGGCACGAAGAACTCCTACGTCTGCAGCGTTGTCCTTAGCAGCAACCATCCATTGCTGGGTCGCGATGAAAGGTCTCAGAACTGTGACTCGCATCGACCAGGCGATGCTCTGTTGAGTTGCAGCAGGTATATATGCCGTAACTAGTGCCAGAAGCAGGAATGAGATCGCTAGCAGGCCCTGACGGCGACCCTCAGCGTGCTTCGGCTCGGGCCCGTATGCCACTAAGACTCCTGCCTCCTACTGGACTAGAACAGTACGATAGTGGTGGAGATCATCGAGGATCCGGCCCGCACCTCGCACCACACACGTCAGCGGTTCTTCATCAACGTGGATCGGTAGGTTGGTCTCGTGCCGTAACAGCCGGTCGAGTCCCCGGATCAGTGCACCACCTCCGGTCATCACTATTCCGCGGTCCACAATGTCAGAGGAGAGTTCAGGCGGAGTGATTTCGAGTGCTCTGCGCACAGCCTCAACGATCGCCTGAATCGGCTCTTGTATGCACTCCCGAACTTCCTGTGAGTGGACCGTCACAGTCTTCGGGATCCCAGATACCAGGTCTCGCCCCTTTACCTCCATCTCTCGCTCTTCCCCGACGTCGAACGCCGACCCAATCTGGATCTTGATAGCCTCGGCAGTCGGCTCACCGATAAGCAGATTGTAGTTCTTACGGAGAAAGGTGACGATGGCCACATCAATTTCGTCTCCTCCCACCCGAATTGACGTATTAGATACGATTCCAGACAGCGCGATGACCGCGATTTCCGTAGTACCTCCACCAATATCGATCACCATATTGCCAGTCGGAGTTTCCACCGGAAGACCCACGCCGATAGCCGCACCCATTGGCTCAGCCACCATATAAACAACCTTGGCTCCAGCTGATATAGCCGATGACCGGACAGCCCTACGCTCAAGCTCCGTGATGCCTGACGGAACACCTATGACTACGCGGGGCTTGATCCGAAAGATCCGTGTATGCGTAACCTGAACCAGGAAGTGTCGAAGCATCATCTCTGTCACGTCCACATCAGCAATTACGCCGTCCTTTAGCGGACGAATCGCCTCTATCCCCTCCGGTGTGCGCCCGAGCATGCGCTTGGCCTCGAGCCCGATCCCCATGATACGACTAGTACCTCTCTCAACTGCCACCACAGATGGTTCGTTGAGTACGATACCCTCGCCCTTGACGTAGATTAAGGTATTTGCAGTGCCAAGGTCGACGGCGATGTCGTTCACTGGGACTAGACGTCCCGAGTTAAACCACCTACTCAGTCCGGACAACAGTTCAGTCGACATTCCAGGGTCGCGAGGCAATGTTCGGGCTTGTAGGTGTCTTACGTTCATAGATCACCGCCCGAAGGGCCTGTGAACATACGTTTACTGACTACCGGAGGCCAGTATCCCAAACGTATCCGGAGGCACTTAACCTGTTCCAGTGCTCCCGAAGCCGCTCTCTCCCCGGTGTGTCTCGCTAAGTTCTTCCACCTCTAGTACTTCAGGCGTTTCAAAGAGCGAGAAGACCAGTTGGGCCACACGCTCCCCTCTAAGTAGCGTCACTTGCTTCGGTCCAAGATTTTGAACAATGATCCTGAGTTCACCTCTGTAATCAGGGTCGATCGTACCCGGGCTGTTCGGCAATGTGATCCCATAGTTCAGCGCCAATCCTGAGCGCGGGCGCACTTGGCATTCAATTCCGTTTGGGAGCTCCATAATTAGCCCCGTGTGTACTACACGAATCTCGCCCGGATCTAGCACTACCTCGCCTTCAGCAGACCGGATGTCATACCCCGCAGCTTGTGGTGTTGCTCGTACAGGTAGCGGGAGATCCGGATTGGACGGAAGCCTTTTAA
Source organism: Gemmatimonadales bacterium UBA1142 (assembly GCA_002311875.1). GTDB lineage: Bacteria > Gemmatimonadota > Gemmatimonadetes > Longimicrobiales > Gaopeijiaceae > UBA1142. The sequence continues at coordinate 39,017 of DCAD01000034.1, forward strand.
ATCGGACCTTAGATCTCTCGGTCACACCTGAGTTGAACCTGTTAAGAAGTCATTGACATCAAGGCACTCCATCCCGAAAGCCTCCGCAACACCCCGGCAAATAACATGACCCTGTATGAGGTTCAACCCTAGCTTCAACGCCGAGTCTTCGAAACAAGCTTGCTGCCAACCCTTCTCAGCAAGAGCGAGCGCGTATGGGAGAGTCGAGTTGGTCAGAGCGAGAGTGCTCGTTCGCGGGACCCCCCCGGGCATGTTCGCCACACCGTAGTGCATGACGCCGTCAACCACATAAACCGGGTCCCGGTGAGTCGTCGGCCTGATTGTCTCTACACAACCACCCTGGTCTACAGCAACATCGACGATCACCGTACCGGGGCGTATCAAAGCCAAGTCTTCTCGGTTGATGAGCCTAGGGGTCTTTGCACCCGGAATCAGGACCGCACCGATAATTAGGTCAGCGTCCTGCACTTGCTTCCGGATCGCGTAGGGTGTGCTGAAGAGTACTTGGACGTTAGCAGGCATAATGTCGTCCAGGTAACGCAGGCGTTCGAGATCAATGTCCATTATATGGACCCGCGCACCTAGGCCTGCAGCCATCTTTGCTGCATTTGTACCTACGATCCCACCACCCAAGATCAGAACCTTACCGGGTAGCACGCCGGGGACTCCACCAAGCAAGACCCCAAGGCCGCCCTGCGGCTTCTCCAGGTATTTTGCTCCCTCCTGGACAGCCATGCGCCCTGCCACTTCACTCATTGGCTTAAGTAGGGGCAACTCCCCAGTAGATAGTTTGACGGTCTCATACGCAATCGCCACTACCCCTGCCTCCAGACATGCCCTAGTGAGGCTGTCATCCGCTGCAAAATGAAAGTAGGTAAAAATAACCTGGCCAGCTCTCATGTGCGGTAGTTCCAGGTTGATAGGCTCCTTGACTTTCATAATCATCTCAGCGCGAGCCCAAACCTCTTCGGCAGTGTCTAGGAGTTGCACCCCTGCTTCTGCGTAGAAACCATCAGTGAAGCCGCTCCCTAGCCCTGCATCACGCTCCATGACAATATCATGCCCACCTTGAGAGAGCATCTCCGCTCCCGCTGGGGTGAGGGCAACCCGATACTCATCAGGTCTGATTTCTTTGGGTACACCGATCAGCATTTGATTCTCTGGTTTCTCAGTTGTCTTTAATGCCGCCGCTAGATTGTCTCTGGCCCTAGGCAGAGGACAAAATGACGGTCGGGAGAGTAGTACATTTCCGCTACTCGCCGAACCTCTTCAACGGATACGAGGTCGATCTTCTCCAAAACTCCGTCTAGGCCTAGAAATGGCTCTCTGTGTAATGCGAACGAAGCGAGTCGGTACAACCTGGAACCTGGTGACTCCAGAGAGAGCATGACTTGTCCCTTCACCTGTCTCTTCGTCTTATCCAATTCCTCTTCGGTCAACCCCTCCGCTGCAAGCTTTGATAACTCGGTTGATATGGCCTCAACTGCAGCTTGGGCTGTAGTCGGTCGTGTTGCAACGTAGACGCCAGAAACGCCAGAAGCACTATAGAAAGACTGATAAGTATAGACCGAATAACAGAGGCCCATCTCCTCTCGTACTTTTTGGAAGAGTCGTGAACTCATCCCTCCACCTAAAGCCGAAGACAGAAGTGCAAGCGGATACCGATCAGGGTGGCAGTGTCCAGGCACATTAGTCCCGAATACGACGTGCGTCTGGGCAGACGCACGTGCAACGAACTCATCCCCATGCCTTATACCTTCCGGTTGAACAACCAAAGAGGGGGCACCTGTACCTGCAGAGTGGGCGGGAAATAAGCAGTCAACCGCCTCAACAAGTTCTGCGTGGCAGAGATTACCAGCTGCAGCCACAATAAGGTTATTTCCCTGGTAAGTTCTTCCGTGTAGTTCACGAAGCCTGTCGATCGACATCTGGGACACAGATTCCTTTGTACCGAGTATCGATCGACCGTACGGGTGTCCCTGCCAAAGCTGATCCGAGTGCATTTCAAACACTAGGTCATCCGGTGTGTCCTGGACCTGAGCAATCTCTTCAAGAACTACTTCTCTTTCCAACTCCAGGTCCTCGTCCAGCAGTAATGGAGCTAGGGTCAGATCTGCTAGAACGTCCAGAGCTTTCTCAAGGTGTTCGTCGAGAACCCTTGCCTGATAAGAAGTGTGCTCACGCGTAGTATACGCGTCGAGCAAGCCGCCCAGACTCTCCAAGGAGAGCGCGATCTCGGAAGCTGAGCGCTTTTCCGTCCCCTTGAACACCATGTGCTCAAGAAGATGACTCACACCTGTATCGGAATCGATCTCGTGTGCCGATCCCTGGCGAACCCACACACCAACAGCAGCCGAACGTACCGATGGCATATACTCGCTAAGAACGTGTATTCCACTCTCAAGCCGCGTTTCAGACATGTGCTCAACACCATCTGAAGGCACAGCAGTCAAGCTTGATGGAGAGCGGGATGAAACATCCAGATGGGTGAGTTGACTAACTCGCCCCACGTGATTGCCATGGAGGATCAGTCTTCGATCACCTCAATGTTGTCCTCGCCCTCCGCCCTGTCCGTAGAAGATCCCTCTACCTCCTCCGCAAGAGCAGCCTTTCGAGACAACCTCAGCCTTCCTTTTTCATCAATCGAAAGGAGTTTGACCCTCGTGATATCCCCCCGTTTGAGCACATCCTCAGTTCGCTCTGTCCGACCCTCTGAGAGTTCTGAGATATGGCATAAGCCCTCGGTCCCTGGCATAATCTCAATGAAGGCGCCGAAAGTTGTAGTGTTCTTGACTGGACCTTCGTAGATCCGGCCTATCTCGGGGTCTTTGACAATTGCCTCAATCATCTCTCTCGCGCGCGCTCCAGCCTCACCTGACACTGCAGCAATCTTTACGAGACCGCTGTCATCAATCTCTATCGTGGCGCCTGATTCATCCTGAATCGCTCGAATCGTCTTGCCCTTGGGTCCAATAATCTCACCGATCTTCTCCGGATTGATTTGGACTGACACAATGCGCGGGGCGTATTTTGAAAGGTCCTCCCGCGCCTCGGATAGGGTCTGGTCCATAAGGTCCAAGATGTGCATCCTGGCCGTGTGAGCACGCTTGAGCGCCTCCTCGAGGATATCCACCGTAAGACCTTCTTCGATCTTGATGTCCATCTGGATCGAGGTCACGCCATCTCGGGTGCCAGCGACCTTGAAGTCCATGTCCCCGAGCGCGTCCTCGAGACCCAGGATGTCGGTCAGGATCGCGACCTTATCACCCTCCTTGATGAGTCCCATCGCGACGCCTGCGGCGGCTGCCTTGATCGGCACGCCGGCATCCATCAGCGAGAGAGACGCGCCACAGACCGATGCCATCGATGACGAACCGTTCGACTCGAGGATCTCCGACACGACGCGAATCGTGTACGGGAAGTCGTCGTACGTCGGCAGGAGCGGCTGCATCGCGCGCTCCGCCAGGTTCCCGTGCCCTTTCTCACGCCGAGACGGTCCGCGGAACGGCTTCGCCTCACCGACGCAGAAGGGCGGGAAGTTGTAGTGGAGCATGAAAGACTTCTTGACTTCCTCACGGGAGTCAAGCGAGTCGATCCGCTGCTCGTCACGAGCAGTTCCTAAGGTGACAACCACAAGCGCCTGTGTCTCTCCCCTCGTGAACAGAGCTGATCCATGTGTTCGCGGAAGCACCCCCACTTCAGAGGTGATCTGGCGAACCTCATCGACCCCGCGTCCATCAGCGCGCTCGCCCTTGTCCAGGATCTGACGGCGCATGGTGCGCTTCTCGATCCCCCTGAGGATCTCGCCAATGTCCTTCTTCTGATCCGCGTAGGCCTCATCCTCCGCCGTCAGCGTGGCGATGACATCTTCGGTCACCGCGGCCATCGCCTGATTGCGCTCCTGTTTGTCGGCAAGGTTGAGCGCCTCGGCCACCCTGGACTCAGCGACGCGCTCCACCTTCGCCCTGAGATCCGCATCGGGCTCGATCGGGCTCCACTCCATATCGGGCACAAGGTGCCCCTCGAGCAGCTCCACCTGCAGCGCGCACAGCTCCTTGATCCCGCCGTGCGCGATGTCGAGCGCCTCGAGAATGTCGGCCTCCGGCACCTCGATAGCGCCGCCCTCGACCATCGTGATGGCATCGGAAGTGCCCGACACAACGATGTCGACGTCCGAGTACTCGAGCTGCTGGAACGTCGGGTTGAGAACCCACGTGTCCTTGATCCGACCGACGCGAACCGATGCTACCGGCGTGTTGAACGGGATCTTGGACATGTTGAGCGCGACCGAGCTGCCGAGCAGCGCGAGCACATCCGCGTCGTTTTCCTGATCGGCCGACAGAATGAAGCACGCGAGCTGTGTCTCGTGCATGAATCCGTCAGGGAACAGCGGCCGAATCGGCCGGTCGATCATGCGGGCCGAGAGAATTTCCTTCTCACCGGGCTGGCCTTCGCGTTTGAAGAAGCCACCCGGGATCTTCCCAGCCGCATAGCTCTTCTCCCGGTACTCTACCGTCAACGGGAAGAAGGGGAGATGCGTCGGTCCGTCTCGGACTGTCGCGGCGCACAGAACAACTGTGTCGCCGTACTGAACCAGGCATGAGCCCTGTGCGAGACTTGCCATACGGCCTATCTCAAGCGAAAGGGTTCGCCCGGCGAATTGATGCTCCATCCTCTGAATCATGCTGTTTTACTCACTTCGGTTTTACCCGGGGATTTTCCCCGACTTAGGATTAAATGCCGAAGGGTTACAAGTGCCGAAGGAGAGAGCGACCGCTGCCCGGGAGCACGCTCTTGCGTGAGCCCGTCCTGCAGCTAATTCGAAGGCCGTCTCCCACCCGGAGCGTGCAACGCCCTCGGAGCGGTTAGTGCCGGAGTCCTAGATCAGCGATGAGTTCACGATACCGTTCGATGTCCGTCCGCTTAAGGTACTCTAGAAGGCGACGCCGGCGTCCTACCATTTTCAGCAGGCCGCGTCGGCTATGGTGATCCTTCTTGTGAGCCTCAAAGTGGTGGATCTGGAGATCATTGATACGAGCCGTAAGGATCGCAACCTGAACCGAGGCGCTTCCACGATCGTTTTCGTGGATTTGGTACTTTGCAATAATGTCTTCTTTAACGATCGCCATCAGCGTCGTGCCTCCGCGAGAGTCTATCGCTTCAAGGGAAGCCTATCTTTCTAACGGCAAAAGCTAGATTGATGTGGCTCTTGCGTCTACTGCATAGCGAGCCTTCTGTACGTCTTTTCTCATCTGTTCGATCAGTTGCTCAGGACTGTCGAATGGGTGAATCTCTCGAAGGAACTCGATAAAATGCACTGTCACCTCGGACCCGTAGATGTCTTGGTCGAAGTCTAAAAGATGGACCTCTATGCTGGGAGAGAAGCCCTCGAAGGTCGGGCGTGGTCCCAGGTGCAAGGCACCTGAATATGTTCGGTCCTGCACCCTACCCTGCACTGCGTAAATCCCCGGTGGCGGTATGAGCTTATCTTGATCTGGCACTGAGAGATTGGCGGTTGGAAACCCGAGCTTCCGGCCGCGCTCCTCCCCACAAACTACTATCCCACGGATAGAGTATGGGCGGCCAAGACATAGCTCAGCCTCGTCCATCTGACCGGCTTCGACAGCGGCACGAATCCGGGAGGAGGATACCACGCCACCACCGGCCTCGACCGGTGCTACAACGTCAACCAGAAAACCTAGTTCTGCTCCAATCTCGCGCAGTGTATCCACGTTACCCGACCGATCACGCCCAAATCCATGGTCATGGCCGATCACAAGTTCCTCGACGTGAAGACGGTCAACTAATATTTCCTTGACGAACCGGCGCGGCGGGTATCTCGAAAGCATCTCATTGAATGTGATGAAGACGGCATAGTCTAGGCCGCTCTCAGCGAAAATCTCCTTCTTCTCCATTGATGTCGTGAGTAACCGTGGAGCTGATCCAGGTCTGACAACCCGCAAAGGATGAGGGTCGAATGTCACGAGTACGCTCCGCCTGTCGGTGCCGTGGGCTCGCTGACTTATCTCCCGAAGTATTGTCCAGTGGCCCCGATGAACACCATCGAAGGTCCCTACAGTAACGATGCTTCCAACATCATCAGGAATCCCCGACTTATCTAACCATCCACTATGGTTCACTGACTGAAAACCTTTCTTGGATTCAAATAACCCTCCGCAGTTTCAGCAATGGCAATCAGGGTCCCTCCTCGCGAGACGGCCACAAATCCTGAGGGACATGGATCTTCCAGCGGGATGGGGCTCCCACATGCAAGCTTCTCCGCACTAATTCGACTTACTTCTACTGTAGGCAAGTGACCTACAGCACTCAGCGGATCGATCGATCGGCTTTTGATGGTAGAGGCGTCAGACAGATGTTCGATCTTGACGGCGTCGTCTACTGAAAAAGTGCCAACTGAAGTGCGGCGCAGTTCGACCAAATGGGCTCCGACTTTCAGTTTCAAGCCTATATCCCTAGCCAGTGATCTAACATAGGTACCACTAGAGCAGCGCACACGGAAGCGGACGAGAGGTAGATCCATACTAAGTAACTCGAGTTGGTAAATTCTTACATTCTTGGCTGGCAAATCGACGAATTCACCCCGCCTAGCACGGTGATACATCGCCACCCCCGCAATTTTCTTCGCGGAAAATTGTGGGGGAACTTGTTGCAGGTCTCCCTCGAACAAACTCAGTACCTTATCAACTTCATCGACTGTCAGGCACTCCCATCCCCTAGACTCATCAATCACTCGTCCCTCAGCATCTTCGGTTTCTGTTGAAACCCCCAGCAAAGCCACAGCATCGTAGGATTTGTCCAATCCAACTAAGTATTCTGACAACCGAGTCGAATAACCCACACACATCAGGAGCAACCCGGAAGCGAAGGGATCTAGAGTGCCTGTATGTCCGATCCTGGGGACCCCTAACACACGGCGCAGCATGGTCACCATGTCGTGAGATGTCGGACCCGAAGGCTTGTCGACAGGGAGAATGAAGCCCAGGCCCAGACCCGCATAGCTCACTCCAGACTTTCCTCCTCTTTATCCAGACTGGTACGGGTGACGTCAGACAAAATTTCCTCAATGCGGCGGGCATGATCTAAAGAGTGGTCTTTCTGGAAACGCAGTTCTGGAACACGACGCAGCCGTAGTGACTGCCCGAGTGCTTGACGGAGAAACGGCGCTGCGGCTTTGAGCCCAGCAAGTGATTCAGTCCATCCATCATGTTGAGCCTGGGCACGGATGTAGACCCGGGCCGAACTCAGGTCTCCAGCAACTTCCACACTGGTAATCGTCACTAGACCAACGCGAGGGTCTCGCACTTGCCTACGAACCAACTCAGAGATCTCACGCTTGAGTTGCTCGTTTAGGCGGGCCAAACGCTTACTCGCCATCAGTGGATCCCCCTCCGCACGGAGATTATCAGAGCTTCTCCGTTACACTCCACAAACCTGTCAACTTTGTTCAAGACAGATTCCGCGAAGCGCCCATCTGAAGCAACTAGGGCTACAGTAAGCTGAGCCCTCTCATGCGCATCTTGAAAGGCGGTCTCAGCGACAGACACGTTGAATTTATTCCGCAAACGATCCCGCAAAGATCGGAGGACTGATCGTTTCTCTTTGAGAGACGAGCACCCTGGAAGGCTTAGTTCCCAAGTAACTGAGGCGATGACCATCCAACCTATGCCCGCGTGATTAACTGCCGCCGACAGTCAGACAGTCCCGGACAACGTTCGGGCGACTTCCTCAACCGTATAGCATTCGATAAGGTCCCCAACCTTCACATCATTGAAATTCTTGATCCCAATGCCACACTCAAATCCCTCTCGAACCTCCTTTACATCGTCCTTGAAGCGCTTTAGTGAGCTGACTTCACTGTCGTAGGCAACTATCCCGTCACGGATGACGCGCGCGTGGCCCTTACGATCCATCCGACCTTCGGATACATAACATCCGGCGATTGTACCTAGCTTGGTGATCTTGAAGGTCTCGCGAACCTCCGCTGTGCCCTCTACCGTCTCTCGTCGTTCTGGCGCGAGCATACCCTCAAGTGCCGCTCTCACTTGGTCTACCGCTTCATAGATCACATCGTAAACACGAATGTCCACACCTTCTCTCTCCGCTGACTGCCGAGCAGGGGTCTGCGGGCGAACACCCAAACCGATGATGACCGCTCCTGCCGTTTGGGCGAGGAGCACGTCGGATTCGTTGACTGCACCAACTCCTCGATGGACAATATCGACTTGCACTTCGTTCGTCCCCAGTTGTTCGAGCACATCCGACAACGCCTGAACAGAACCATCCACATCCCCCTTTATAACTAACGGAAGTGTTGAAAGCTCGCCTGCTGCGGCCAGTGCCCCGAAATCACCCAGGTTGACGGCACGTTCGCGAATACGCAGTTGCTTTTCCCTCTCCAGACGCTGACGGTTCTCTGCGATCTCTGAAGCCCTGTCAGGATCGATCACCTGGAAGGTGTCACCAGCCTGGGGTACACCACTGGCTCCGAGAACCTGGACGGGCGTCGCGGGGCCAACTTCGTCAATGCTATGCCCACGCTCATCAAGCAAAGCTCTTACTCTACCGTCAAAAAAACCGCAGATGAACGAGTCACCGACGTGTAGCGTACCACTGTTAACCAGGACCGAAATGACAGGACCCTTACCGACATCCAACTGAGATTCAATAACAGTGCCCTGAGCATCACGGTTTGGGTTCGCCTTGAGTTCGAGCATCTCGGCTTGGAGTAGCACTTTGTCAAGAAGTTCTTCGATTCCTTCTCCGGTCTTGGCGGACACATCGACAGCGAGTACATCTCCGCCAAAATCCTCGACGTTGATGTTGTGCTGCAATAGACCTTGCTTGACCCTATTCGAGTCAGCAGCTGGCAGGTCGATCTTGTTAATCGCGACGATTACGGGTACGCCTGCGTTCGCTGCGTGAGAGATTGCCTCCACGGTCTGCGGCATGACGGAGTCGTCCGCGGCGACTACCAGGATCACTACATCCGTAATCTCGGCACCCCGAGCCCGCATCGCGGTGAACGCGGCGTGACCTGGGGTATCCAGGAAGGTGAGGCTACGACCTTCCTTAAGCTCTACATGATAAGCCCCAATGTGCTGGGTGATCCCACCTGCCTCACCAGCAACCACATTTGTGTCCCGAATACGATCTAACAGAAGGGTCTTTCCGTGGTCAACATGGCCCAGGACGGTAACCACCGGTGAGCGTGGCTCGAGATCTTCAGGTGCGTCTTGGATATCCTCAAACTCCGGCTCCACAATGTACTCTTCCTCTCGAACCGCTGTGTAATTGAACTCCTCCAGGAGCATCTCGATCTGATCGAAATCGAGCCGCTGATTGATGGTCACCATGAGACCAAGATTCTTGAATGCTGAGCCGATGATATTTGTCGCAGCTACATCTACAAGGTCAGCTAATTCGGCAACTGTAAGGAACTCGTTGACCCGAACTGTCGTGCGCTCCCGTTCCTCCTCCTGACGCTCTTGCTCGACCTGAGCTTCTTGCTCTTCAACCGTTGGACGTCCTTTCTTTTTACGTCGTTTTTTCCCAGACCCTCCTTTGATCTCAGCCATGACGCGCTGGATGTTCGACTGCACAGCATCCTTATCCACACGCTGACGCTTCTTTCCCTTCTTTTTTTCCTTACTTTGGCGGCGACCATCCGCTGTGTAACCTTCAGCTTGAATCCGAACCTGACCACCCGGTCCGGCACTCGCAGCAGGTGATAGCGTAGGGGTAGGCTGACGAATCTTCCTCACCGGAACACCCTCAGACGCTGGGGCAAGCAGTTCCGATTGGCCTATTCTCGCAGGATCGAGCCCTTCTACCTCCCCTTCAACTGCATCAATCACTGGTGAGTCTTCGCTCTCATGAAGTCTGCCATCCGCTTCTGTAGGTTCTGACTTGTCAGCCTTGAGCCCCTCGAGACCCTCTCCCACTTCCGTAACCTCCGAAATCAGACGATCACCGGGGGCTCCCTCTTTTGCCTCGATTTCCCCTTCACCTTCGACTTTCGGGATCAGTAGATGAGCAGTCGTAGTGTCTGCCTGCACAGCCACTCCTTCTATCTCACGGACTTCCCCGTCGGGTGACTCCGCTTCGGATGAAGCCTCTGGCCCCGTTTCAACTTCAGGCTCCGGAAAAGGAAACTCAGTCGCCCGGCGGCGGCGACGACGACTCGGGGGGGGTGCCGCTTCCTCCAGCACTGCCTGAATAGCCCTGGTCGGATCCGAATGACTAGCTCTTCGCTCACGCTCAATTTTCGCGAGGACCCTAGCCTGCTGTGCCTCGTTGATACTTGCGCGCTCCCCGGAGACGGGGATTCCCATCTGACGAAAAAGCGCTATCAAAACGTCAGCTTCTACTCCAAGGTTATTCGCGAGCTCGTTTACATGCATCCTGTACCTAACCCCTCCCCTCAACCAGGATTTCTCCATCGACGCTCTCTAGGAGTCGCCCCGCCAAGGATGCATCTGTCACTGCAACTGCTGCTATGGGCGCTCTCCCAATAGCGGCGCCCAATGTTGCTCTATCCCCCAGGAATACCTGAGGAACCATCCGGTGGCGCATAGTCCGTTTGATCTTGTCCAGCTGAGCCGGTGAGGCATCCTCAGCCATTAAAACTAATCGCGCGTCGCCTTGGCGTATCGACCGACGAGTAGCATCAGTTCCGGAAGCTACTGCACCAGCCCGTCGGGCCAGGCCCAGAATCTGAAGAGCCTCAGGCACTCGGTGCCTCTTCTTCATCCGAGTCCTCCGAGTCTAAAGCCAATTCCCCAGCTTCTTCCACAGCGGTATTGGTCTTGGCCCGAACCTCCTCAGGGTGCTTGTCTTGGGCTCCCTCCTCGCCTCCGTTCAAGGCCTCGTCAACCACGGTGAGGGCTTCGATAAGCTCTAGAAGGCGGTCAGCGTCCTGCTCACCAAGGCCCTCAACACCCAGAAAATCTCTGCGCTCCAAGTCTATTATCTGAAGAAAAGTATCGTAACCAGCCGCTGATAGAGCCCCCAGTATAGAAGACTGTAAATCAAGCTCCGCCAGCGGGAAATCTGATGTCTCATATTCCTCTTCCTGGGTATTAGCAGGGGCAGATATATCAGCACCTTTATCGACCCACTCACGAGAGCCATACAGATCGATCTGCCAGCCGATCAGCTGTGAAGCAAGTCGAACATTTTGCCCATTTCGCCCGATCGCGAGGGAGAGTTGGTCTTCATCGACAATTGCTGTGATGACCTGCCTTTCAGTATCGCTAACAACCTTAGAGACTCTTGCCGGAGCGAGCGCGCGCCGGGCGAAGACATCAGTGTCCGGATGCCAAGGCACAATATCAATACGCTCACCGCCTAACTCGGACACCACGGCCTGGACCCGGGAGCCCTTCAGCCCGACACACGCACCAACGGGATCAATGGATTCATCACGACTATAGACGGCGATCTTAGTCCGTCCACCACACTCGCGAGAGATCTCACGGATCTCAACAATGCCCTGAAAGATCTCTGGAACCTCAAGCTTGAAGAGCGCTGCCACAAATGCGGCATCGGCCCTCGACAGAATCAGGCGCGGGCCCTTTGGGGTCTCCTCCACCTTCTTGAGCACCGCACGGATTGGATCCCCCTGACGGAACCGCTCACGTGGATTCTGCTCTTTCCAAGGGATGATCGCTTCTGCGTCCCTGGAGCGGTTGAGCATAACTACCAGTTTGCCCCTCTCCGTCCGCTGCACTTCTCCCGAGAGTAGCTCAGTCACTTCATCCGCGAATTCTTCACGAATGCGGTCACGCTCATTCTCTCGGACCAGCTGGATAATGCGCTGCTTGACTGCCATGACCGCATTCCGACCGAAATCTCCGAAATCGACAGGAACCTCCATCACGTCCCCAATCTCAAATGTGTCATCGTCCCAGCGAGCTTCTTCGAGCAGGATCTCATACGCAGGGTCTTCGACTTCGGCGACGACACGACGGAGCACCACGATATCAAATTCCCCAGTCACATCGTCAATCACTATCTCAGCTTGGACGGTTGCACCGTAAATCCTTGCCAAACCTGCAAGTATTCCGTCCTTGACAAGATCACTCGTTTCCTCATCTGAGAGGTTCTTAGTGGCAGCAACATCTTTGAAGGCTGCCACAATCTGCTCTGCGTTCGCCATCCCTATTCCCTCATTTCCACGTAAAGACCAGGTGAGCTTTCCGTATCTCTGACTTCGGAATCATTATTTCGTCACCATCTAGAAGCCGGAGCCGAACTGCTGCCACCTCAATGCCACTCTCATCAAGGCCCAGCAATTCACCCTGCAGTTTCCTATCCCGTCCTGCGAGGACTTCGTGTCCATGTAGCTCTATCTGCTCACCCCTAAAGCGGTGGAAGTCCTTAGGCCTCGTTAGTGGCCTGTCTACTCCTGGAGACGAAACTTCAAGCACATAACGCTCAGGAAGGGATTCGTGTGAGTCGAGCCACGGCTCCAGTACTCGACTAATCCTAGCACAGTCTTCGACGGTTACTCCCTTCCCCGGCACCGAATTAGACTTGTCGATACGTAGCCTCAGGACAGGACGCATGGAGTTACCCGCCCAATCGAGATCCACGACCTCGAAACCCAGATCTACAACCTGGTTCGCTAGGCCCTTCTCGATTTCCGGAACGGGACGCAAGACGCAACCTCCAATCAATCAATAGGGGTACACCGCCAGAGCGACGTACCCCATTCAACATTGAACAAAAAAGCGGGGGCAATCCTCTCCCCCACTGTGAACTAGTAACCACCGACAGGCGGTTGTCCTACCTA
>DCAD01000034.1:51908-67012 GCA_002311875.1 Gemmatimonadales bacterium UBA1142
CGAAGCCGCCCGCCCTCGCGTACCGTCTAGCCCAGGCTCTGAGAAACCCCTGTATCCTGGTGCAATGACTTGGTGCCAATCTATTCCGAGGATATTGAGCATCCCGATTCAATCCCTGCCTTCCTCATATTCTCTCTATCATAGCTCCCAAGACTTTGAGACGCTCATCGATTGCCTCATAACCTCTCTCGATCTGACCGATATTACGGATGTGGCTGGTACCGTGCGCACCCAGCGCAGCTAACAATAGTGCCATCCCAGCGCGGATATCTGGGCTATCGACCATTCCGCCCTGAAGCGGAGTGGGGCCAACGACAACCGCCCGGTGCGGATCACAGAGAATGATCGAAGCTCCCATAGAAACGAGCTTGTCCGTGAAGTACATGCGTGATTCAAACATTTTCTCATGCACCAACACGCTACCAATACATTGGGTCGCAGCAACAATCGCAATCGATATAAGGTCAGCCGGGAACGCTGGCCATGGGCCGTCATCTAGCTTTGGGACATGCCCGAATGCGTCCTTACGGATCAGGAGTTCCTCGGATCCGCACACGTGCAGATCTGATCCATCTATGCTGCATTCGATACCAAGCCGACGAAAGCCCAGAATTGTTGAGTCGAGATGCTCAATGGGCGCGTTCTCTATCGTGATGTCACTTCGGGTAACCGCCGCGAGCCCGATAAATGATCCCGTTTCAACATGATCCGAACCTATCGAGAAATCAGCTCCTCGAAGTTCATCGACACCGTCAATCTCAAGAATATGTGTCCCTATACCGCGGATCCGAGCGCCCATCTTGTTCAACAGTCGGCATAAATCCTGAACGTGGGGTTCAGCAGCGGCATTCCGTAGTTGGGTTCGGCCTCTCGCTCGAACCGCTGTCATGATGGCGTTCTCGGTGCCTGTAACCGAAGGCTCGTCCAGAAAGATGTCCGCAGCGATAAGTTCATCCGAAGTGATGGTGAAGCCACCGTTGAGGCTTACCACACCCCCTAAGGCTTCAAACGCCATAAAGTGCGTATCCATCCTACGACGACCAATCACGTCTCCTCCGGGCGGTGGCAGTTCAACTCTCCCAAAACGTGCTAGGAGGGGGCCCGCGAGAAGTAGCGAGGCGCGTATTCTGGCAGCCAACCGCTGCTCCACCACACCTGCCTCCACTCCACTCGTGTCGATAATCAGCTCATTCGCTCCGATCCAAGACACATCACTGCCTAGCGAGGAGAGTATGTCGAGGAATGTGAGCACATCTAGAATTCTTGGCACATTCCGGAGTGTCACCGATTCCTGGGCCAAGAGGGTTGCTGCCAGACATGGTAACGCTGCGTTTTTGTTACCCGCAGCCCTTATCCGGCCCTTCAGCTGATGCCCGCCCTCTACCGCGAAGGTCCCCATAGTCTCCGGGAAATCCAGTGGTGGTGGGACACACGGTTGTCGGTGTGGTAACCCCACCTTGGGAAATCGAACATACCGCTCGCCTCCGTCCAACAGCAACACAGCCATTCGCTTTCGCTCTGATCTGGTGAACCTCGACATTGCTTCTTCAAGATCAACTCACCCACCGTCATTTGAGATCTGAATATGAAGTGCAGGATGCGTGCCAGTTCGACTGATGGGGTACAAGTAGTGGTCTGCCGACCTAGATCACTGAGCGCCCAAGTCGTTAGACTTCACAAATGCTACACGGACCATCAGCAGCTCTTCAGCTGCAAACACTCCTGGATCCTGCTGGTATCTCGACCGCCGCTGACATCGCAATGATCCTGGTCGGTGCTGCGATCTTTGTGGTATCTGTGGTCCTGGTGCGTCTGGCGCTTAAGCTGACCAACACCCTCAAGAGCGTGAACGAGAACCTTGGACCGGTCTCGGACCGGGTTCGATCAATATCGGATAACGTAGAGTTTATTACACAGGCCCTTAGAACTGACGTGGAGCGTCTGAACGCATCTGTGAAGGTGGTGAATAATCGGCTTCACCAGGCCTCAGGCTACATGGAGAAGCGCATTGAGGAATTCAACGCGCTCATGGAAGTGATACAGGGAGAGGCAGAGGGTGTCTTCATCAAAACAGCTGCCGCGGTCAGGGGGGTACGAGAGGGCGCTCAGGTGCTAGGCAGAACTTCAAGATCCCAGACATCGGACGCAGAAACTAGTGATGAGGACACCGATATCGAGGAGTCCGAACTCCTGGAGTGAGAGAGAGTTGAGGAGGAGACACTATAAGGACCTCCGTCCTCTTTAGTTCTTAAGGCGCTCGATCAGGAGTTTCCGCACAATCCTCGGATCTGCTGCTCCCCCTGAACTATGCATTACTCGCCCGACCAGGTATCCAAGAATCTTCGATTCCCCGGCTCGATAGCGATCAACCTCCTCCGAATGGGTGGCCAATACCTCTCCTACCCAGGTTGAGATCCGGTGAACGTCTCGCTCCTGGAAGAGGCCCCGTGCCTCAATGATATCTGAAGGACTACCGTCCTCCTCAGCGAGGATCACAAGCACACTCTTAGCCGCTGATTCAGATACTGCCCCCGTCTCTACAAGCCCTATGAGCGCTGCCATTTTCTCCGGACGAACCGGGACAGTCTGAGCGTCCTCTCCAAGCTGGTTCATCAGTGCTTGTAGGGGACCTGTGACCCATTTGGCGGCAACCTTCGGATCTATCACAATTCCTACTACCTCTTCGAAGTAGTCCGCAGTGGCAGCAGATTGGGTAAGCACTTCGGCATCGTACTCGGTGAGCTTATACACTTCTTCGAAACGACACCGACGGTCCCGGGGAAGCTCTGGAAGGGAGTTGAGAACTACTGTAACCTGCTCCTGGCTTATTCGTAGTGGAGGAAGATCAGGTTCGGGGAAATAGCGGTAGTCGTGGCTCTCTTCTTTCGACCTCATCTCTCGCAGTTCTGCACGGTGGTCATCCCAAAGCAAGGTCTGTTGTCGAACTACATTTCCAGCTTCGACCGTAGATATCTGACGTGCTATCTCCAAGGATAACGCACGCTCAACACCTGAGAACGAATTTACGTTCTTGATTTCCGTCTTGTTCCCAAGCCCGGAAGACCCTGTCTTACGCACCGAGACATTGGCATCAACACGGAGACCCCCCTGTTCCATATTGCAATCGCTAGCACCGACATACTCGAGGGTCCGTTTGAGCTCACCCAGGAATGAGCGAACATCTCCCGGTGTCCGAAAATCAGGCTCAGTGACGATCTCGACGAGGGCTGTACCAGCTCTGTTGAGATCAATCGCGGTTGCCCCAGGGACCTTATCATGCAGCAACTTACCGGCATCTTCTTCCATATGGACCCGACGGATACATACAAATGCGTCACCTTCTGAGCCACTAAAATCAATCTTGCCTTCTGTCGCTAGGGGTTGTTCGAACTGGGTGATCTGGTACCCTTTCGGCAAATCCGGATAGAAGTAGGTCTTTCGAGCCCAAACGCTCTCCAGATGGACAGTGCACTCGAGCGCGAGGGCAGTCCGAAGGGCAAGCTCAACGGCCTCAGGATTCAAGACGGGCAGCGCACCTGGGAGTCCCATACACACCGAACAGACATGAGCATTCGGTTCGCCACCAAAGACCACTCTATTACCGCAAAATAGCTTGTGCTGGGTTTTGAGCCTTACGTGAATCTCGACGCCGATCACCGCTTCCCAGTTCAAGTATTGTCCTCGTATGAAGCCTCTATCGCACCGGCAGCGGCTATGAGCTTGCTTTCACCCCACCAGGGTCCAAGTAATTGACCTCCCAGAGGTAGTTCATCCACCGTCCCTATAGGCACCGAGATTCCTGGTATACCCGCAAGGTTAGCGGTAACTGTGAAGACGTCGGACAGGTACATAGCGACTGGGTCGAAGACGCGTTCACCAAGTGGAAAGGCCGGCGTGGGCGAGGTTGGAGTAAAGAGCACATCCACCTCTTGGAATACGGTTTCAAAGTCGTGGGCTATACTAGCTCGCGTGCGTTGGGCTGTAGCGTAATAGGCGTCGTAGTAGCCGGCTGACAGTACGTACGTGCCCAACATAATCCGCCGCTTGACCTCGGCACCGAAATTCCCTCGTGTAAGCTCGTACATTCGACCAACTTCTTCCGCGGGTAGGCGAACACCGAACCTCACGCCATCGTATCTCGCGAGGTTGCTGGACGCCTCAGCTGTTGCGAGAACGTAGTAGCAGGGAATAGCAAATTCCGTGTGAGGTAAGGACACGGGCCGAACCTCAGCTCCGGCGGCTACGAGCCGCTCACACGCCTCATCGAGTAGCCTACGAACAGTAGGATCAAGTTGCTCAGGGAAGTATTCAGAAGGAATACCTACGACCATGCCCTCAATGCCTTGAACCGCAGCATCTCGGTACCGGGGCACTGGCTTTTCCACGGAGGTTGCATCCCGGGCGTCATATCCAGAGACAACCTCTAGGAGCAGTGATGCTTCTATAACCGTAGCACCGATCGTCCCGATTTGGTCTAGTGAAGATGCGAACGCGACAAGCCCGTACCGGCTGATACGGCCGTAGGTGGGCTTTATACCCACCACACCACAAAATGCTGCTGGTTGCCGCACCGACCCACCTGTGTCAGACCCTAGCGCCACTCGGACGTAATCCGCAGCCACCGCCGCCGCAGATCCACCGGAGCTCCCTCCAGGGACAAGGCCCCGGTCGACCGGATTCAAAGTGGGACCGAAGGCGGAGTTTTCAGTCGATGATCCCATCCCAAACTCGTCCAAGTTTGTCTTACCGACAATTAAGGCACCCGCGTCCCGAAGCTTGCGTACTGCGGTCGCTTCGTAGGGGGATTGGTATCCTTTCAAGATTAGTGAACCACATGTTGTGGGGAGCCCCACTGTGCAAATATTGTCCTTCACCGCAACCAGCACACCGGTTAGGGGGCCTTCTGCGCACTGCTCCAAGTCTTCTGGCTCAGCAAGTGCCAGGAATGCATTCAAGCCCTCCGGACCCCCTTCGATCTCCCTGATCTGACTAAGAGATCGACAGGCTGATTCCGATAGATTCCCCTCCCCGGAGCTACCGCTGGAGACTGCGTCTTGAAGACTCACCGATCTCCGGAGGGCTGCACACCCGGGGGGGGAGGAACCAAGAAAAATCCGTCCCGCCACTCAGGTGCGAAATCCACTAGCAGGGTGACTAATTCATCGGGGCCATCGACGTGCCCAGAGTGCCCTGGTGTAAGGCTGGCCCTACCCCTGAGTAAATCTTCCGATCCTTCCTCTAATCCTAGATCCCGAAGTAAATCCACGTGCCGGAGGATCGCGTTAAGGTCCGATGTTAGACGCTCAAGCTCACTGTCCTCGAAATGGAGTCGGGCAAGCTCCCCAATCCTCTGAACATCCTCAGCAGAAACACTCATGGCCAATCTTTCTCCAGGCGCGCATATCGGAGAAGTAGCTTCTTCTCTCCCACGTCATCGAAATTGACCTTCACCTTCAAATCACGTCCGAAGCCGGATATCTCCATAACTGCTCCAGCCCCAAAGGTCTCATGCATGACCCGTTCACCCGGCACGAAGCCTGGCGAGTCCTGGTTCATGTCGAAAGCCACGTCCTCTTCGTGTTCGGTCTCGCGGCCACGGTATTGTACCCCGAGGGGGTTAGGGTACCGACCCCGCGACAACCGGCCGCTCTTACCGTGCTCTAGGAGTTTGTCTGGGATTGCTGAGACGAATGATGAGAGAGAACCGTGGGTGAAGTCACCGGCACGTCTTCTGTGACGAGCCCAAGACATGAACAGCTTGTCCTCTGCTCTAGTAATTCCAACGTAGAAGAGACGTCTTTCTTCCTCTAGCCCATCGGCTTCATCGTAAGCCCGGCTGAGCGGAAATAGACCCTCTTCAAGCCCAGCGATGAACACCAAACCGAACTCTAGGCCTTTTGCGTTGTGGAGTGTCATAAGTGTCACAGTTTCAGATCCCGGATCAAGGCGGTCTACATCCGCAATCAGTGCCACGTCCTGAAGAAAAAGGTCGAGTTCGGTGAAGGTACCCATCTCCTCCAGTTCGATGCTCCGAGCAAGGGTCGGATTGAAATCGAGGGTACCGGTAATGAGTTCTGTCACGTTACGTACGCGGTCCTCTCCATCTGGACCCTCTTCACGGAGATGTCTTATGAGATCAATATCCTCCACGAGCTCCTCGAGTACTTCCCCTATCCCCACCTGAGCAGCACGGGCACTCAACCTACGTATCAGATCAGCGAACCGCTTTAGGCCACGGACTCCGACAGTACGGATGCCTGGAACTTCGTCAGCCCTTCGCGCAGCCTCCAAAAGAGTCATGTCTTCATCTAAAGCCCACCGCACCAGATGCTCGTGTGTAGTGTGGCCAACACCTCGCCTCGGATAGTTCACGATGCGGTCGAATGCCGTTCTGTCTCTCGGGTTCGATACGAGTCGCAGATACGCGAGCACATCCTGAATTTCTCTTCGTTGGTAGAAACGCACTCCACCAACCACTTGGTAAGGCATCCGCGCTCGAAGGAAAGCATCCTCGAGCGCTCTCGCTTGCGCGTTCGTGCGATAGAGGACTGCGCAATCACGGGACGAGAGGCCTGGGGTACTCTGGATCCGGCTCTCAATTTGGCTGACGATCCAACGGGCCTCGTCTTTCTCATCGGAGGTTTCCACCAATGTGATCTTCTCGCCACCCTTGCGGCTCGCTCTAAGGATTTTCTCAGGGCGATTCACATTCTCACTAATAACCGCATTTGCCGCGCCGAGTATACGCTCTGTGGACCTGTAGTTGATTTCGAGGGGCACTACGCGCGCACCAGGAAAAGCAGTTTCGAAGTCGAGGATATTACGGATGTCCGCACCACGCCACGCGTAAATCGACTGGTCAGGATCTCCAACAACCATGAGGTTCTCATGGGCTCGAGCTAACAACTCGACAAAACGGAACTGGGCACGATTCGTATCCTGGTACTCATCCACTAGGATAAAAGAGAACCGCTCACGGTAGCTTTCCAGGAGATCTTGCTGGCCTTCAAAGAGCTCCACTGGCTTCATAAGAAGATCATCAAAGTCAAAGGCATTCTGGGCCCGTAGAGCTTTTTGATACCCGGAAAACACTTGGCCCACGTTACGGACGAAGAGGTCGAAGGAACCCTGAGTCTCTTGCTGGAAAATCTTGTCGTCTTGAAGCTGGTTTTTTGAGTTACTGATCTCGATACGTATTGCCTTGGGATTCCAGCGCTTGGGGTCGAGTCCCAACTCTTCCTGAACGGTCTTAACGAGTCGGAGAGATTGGTCGGAATCAAAGATACTAAAGCCCCGATCCCAGCCGAGACGATCCGCATGTCTCCTCAAAAGGCGGGCTCCTACAGAGTGGAAAGTTCCGATCCACATTCCTGTAGGCTCGGAACCAAGAAGCTTGGTGATACGCTCTCGCATCTCACCTGCAGCCTTATTCGTGAAAGTCACCGCGAGGATTTGGGTGGGAGGTATGCCGTACTCTTGGATGAGATGACATACACGAGCTGTCAGCACCCGAGTCTTTCCTGAACCGGCTCCTGCCAGAACAAGTAAGGGGCCCTCGAAATGCGAGGTCGCTTCGAACTGGTGTGTGTTCAGCCCAGCCAGATGCGGGGGAGAACGCGAATCATGCATCGGCGGCAGGCAAACGGATCTGGAATGTGGTCCCCTCAAAGCCTTCCAGAAGTTCGATGTGGCCCTTGTGTACTACTTCGATAATCCGGCGTGAGAGCGCAAGACCGACACCCCATCCCCCAGATTTTGACGTCACCCCCGGCTGGAAGATCTTGTCACGAATCTCAGATGCCACACCCGGTCCCGTATCCTTGATCCGGATGCTCACCCACTTATCCGCTATCTCACGCGCGTAGATGGTAATCTTACCACCACGTCCTGCGAGAGCATCGAGGGCATTATTGACGACGTTCTCGAGAGCCCACATTAGGAGAACTTCGTTACCCATGATAAGCGGAAGATCTTTGGGAACATCGATGACAAGATCAATGCTCTTTTTAGACAGTCTCGGGATGCGACCCACCAGATAGTATTCCAGATCCCGGGCAACTTTACGGACAGAAAGACCCTCAAGTTCGGGTTCTATGCCAATGAGTTCGAAGCGATAGCTGATACGTTCGAGCCGTTCAAGATCCTCACCGATAGACACAGCAATCTGGGCGTCCTTCAGAGCTCCTGGGCGATCCAGGTGAGGAAGTTTCAGCACCTCCAGCCAACCTGCTAGAGAGGATAGAGGCGTTCCTAGTTGATGCGCCAACTCACGCGCCATGGAAGTCCACTCTTTATCGCTTTCGGCTCGACGCTGATAGCGTACGGCAAGGAAGCCTATGAGTACCGTTATTAGCAGGCCACCCGCCTGAAGCAGTGGTGTGTAGCGTAGCCGGATAACTTCGGGAGTGTCACCGAAATGAACGAGTTGGACATCTGGATCTCCAACAGGCTCATGGAGCGCGTCCAGATCGAGTACATAGGCCTGGACCGCTGCCAGTCCCTCCGGCGTATTCAGGTTTGCAGCAAATGGCAGATTCTCTGCTGCTATGATGGCGTCTTCAGGGCCGGTTAATACAAGTGGAACACCCGACTCTCGGACGATCGTCTGCAGCTCGAAGAGCGCTTGTTCGGCGTCTGAAGGCTCCATAGTTATGAGGCCCTCCTGTACCTTGGAATAGATTTCACTCAGACGCGTAGTGTTTTCTTGGAGCGAGAGAACAATCTCCCGAGTGTAGAGCAGATACCAGCCGATTAGAACAAGGAAAAGTATTCCTATGGCGACTGGCCACTTGATCCGTATCATATGCTGTGGATACTCGAAATAGTGCTCGCGTAGCCCATCCCTTAGAAACTGCTTAAGCCGGAGTCAGTCGCTCACACCCGACGTACGGGTGAAGGACATCGGGCAGAAAAACGCTACCATCGGATTCCTGATAACTCTCTAGGAGAGCAGCAACAATGCGCGGAAGGGCTAAGCCAGAGGCGTTGAGCGTATGTACAAACATCGGTTTTTCGGACTGGGTTGGCCGAAATCGGAGGTTGGCCCGGCGCGCCTGATAGTCGGTAAACGTCGTACAGCTTGACACTTCCAGCCACTGACCGACCGCAGGCGCCCAAGCCTCTAAGTCGTACGTCATGGCACCGCTAAAACCGAGATCTCCAGTAGATTTCAGTATGCGCCGGTAATGTAATCCGAGACGCTCCAGCAGGACTTCCGCCTCGCGCGTTAGCTCTTCGAGGACTTCCCGACTACGCTCAGGGTGCTCATATCGTACTAGTTCGACCTTGTCGAACTGGTGTACACGCAACAGTCCCCTGGTGTCCTTCCCCGCTGCACCTGCCTCCCGACGAAAACACGGGGAATACCCAGCATAACGGATCGGGAGATCCGCCTCACTGAGAAGTTCGTCCCTGTGCAGGTTAGTAATCGGCACTTCGGCTGTGGGAATAAGCCAGAGGTCGTCGCGGGCAGTCACATAGGACTCTTCTTCAAACTTGGGCAGCTGTCCCGTTCCAATCATCGTCTGTCGGGTAACAAGGTACGGGACGCGCACCTCAGTATACCCGTGCTCCCCTGTGTGCACGTCCAGGAAATAGTTGATGAGGCCCCTCTGTAATCGGGCACCCAGACCCTTCAGCACCGGGAAGCCCGACCCGCTGATCTTGGAGCCCCGAGCAAGGTCGAGGATGTCGAGGCTCTCTCCAAGTTCCCAGTGGGGCAAAGGTTCGAAGTCGAAGACCGGAAGATCACCCCAGGTTTTTTCTATTCTGTTATGGTTTTCGTCACCCTCAGGAACTTCGTCGAGCGGTGTATTCGGGATGGCGAGAAGAAGCTCCTCGAGCTCATGATCAATAGTGCGGACTTTCTCATCGATCTCAGAGATGCGGTCACCCGTGACCCTCATCGCTGCAATGATTGCCTCGGTGCCCTCACCCTGTCGCTTGAGTTCACCGACTTGTTTCGATGAGGTGTTCCGCTCAGCCTTCAGTTCGTTGACCACCGCCAGCGCTTCACGACGTTCCTTATCCAACGAAAGTACATGGTCAACCATAGCCACGAGTTCAGAGGCTCTTCTGGCTAATGCATTTTTTACGGCTTCTGGCTTAAGGCGGAGGCGGCGGATGTCAAGCATCAGTCCCTCGGTATTAGGCGACGGCTGTTACACACCGGACTCGCGTCATACACGAAAGTCAAGTTCCCGCCTTCGACGTCAATCAGCGTGGGTTCAAGTCTAGCATAGTAGAAACAGCGACTTCCGAACGCACCTGGTGCCCGGTCAGTACGAACTACGTACACAGTACCAGACCGCACGGGTACGGGTTGATCAACAGAGTAAACGGTGGTGTCCGCCGGTGCCTCGATCACCTCCTCACGCCGCTTATTCGGTATGGCTGTCACTCGGGCTCGGGAGGACACCCCAAGAGCACCAGGTGGGAGAAAAACAAGCTCACCACCACGCGTATCGAGAGCAAGATCCCAGGTCCCTGTGGCAGTCGCAGCCTCAATCCGGACCGGACCAAGGGTTCCTGGTCTGAAATTGAAACCTGAATCCATATTCATCTCTGGGCGAGCAAGCGAATAGAGAAGCACGGTATCCGCCTGAAGCTCCCACTGGATCTCAAAAGGGTCATCACCGCAAGCGTTCACAACCAGAAGCACCAGAATCCCCAAAATCGTCCCGGCAGAAACGCGTACAAACTGTATTGAGTGAAGGAACCGATGCTGCTTGAGCACGTGACAAATCCTTAACTTGAGCGGAAAAAGATAGATCAAGTTGCCGAAAATCTAACGGCAGTGTCAACCCCGAAAAGACCTTTAATTACTTGACTTTACCCTCCACGCCAGACAGGTTCCGCAGCCATCGTTATCGCCTCTTTCATGCACGGTAAGAAATAAGAAGCAGAGGCTTTTCGACACGGGGTACAATGGTGCTGGGCCTCTCAGCCTATTCAACTGGCAAGCGTATCCCGGTGACCACTGAAAAACCCCTACTCCGGACCACGTTGGGTACTGCTCTGGTCTACGGAATCGGCAAGTTGTATGTGAGGCGATCCGGTTTGGAAGGGATCGGCATCTCATGATCGGTTGAACCTACGCATAGTCGACAGCACCATGCCCGGAGTAGCAGCAGGTGAAGTTCCTGACGACTATCTTATAAGATCCTCGAACCCATAGAAATTCATTGCCTGAATCCAGCGTATCCTCGACGCGTTCCGACGACGACTTGTTCGTTGTGATCCTCGCAGGAGGGATCGGTTCTCGCTTTTGGCCAGCAAGCACCCGCAAGCGCCCCAAACAACTCTTGGCGCTCGCAACTGATTTGCCCCTAGTCGTAGAGACTTTCCGCCGCGCTGAAGGGATTGTGTCGGCAAGACAAATCCGAGTGTTGGCGAATGCGCAGTTGACGGAAGCCTTTCAAGCCCTCCCTGAGCAATGGGAAGATGATGCCTATTGGATCGAGCCTCAGGCTAGGGGCACATGCCCCGCTCTAGCTTGGGCGGCGTGGTTAATAGAAAAACAGTACCCTGGCGCAGTTATGATCTCGCTCCACTCGGATCACCGCATAGAGCCGCTTGAGGACTTTCAGCGGGCGATCTCCACCGCGGTGGAACTCGCCCGAAGCAAGGAGATCCTCGTCTGCTTGGGAGCTGAGCCGGACCGCATCGAAACCGGATATGGCCACATCGAGCCTGGAGAGCCCATTTCCTTACAGAGTGAGGTAGAAGCGTTTACGGTCTCAGCATTTCACGAAAAGCCGAACACAGCTGATGCGGAACGGTACACGCGCAAAGGTTATTTATGGAACACTGGAATGTTCGTATGGAAAGCGTCGACTTTCCTTAACGAAGTCAGAGTGAATGCCCCAGAGGTCGGTGCTTGCTTATCGCTTCTAGAAGATAGTCCACAAGCTTTCTTTGACGCCGTACCAGAGGGCCCTGTGGATACCATGGTCCTCGAACGATCTACCCATGTCGGGGTCGTTCGGGCAAGCTTCTCGTGGGATGACATGGGAAGTTGGGAGTCGTTGGCGCGTAATAAGGTGCCGGATGAGGATCACAATGTGGTGGTTGGTGAAGGCGCAGTGAGAGAGGGGTCCAACAACGTTATCTTCTCCGAAGGCGGGCAGGTTGTTCTCTTCGGGGTCGATAATCTCGTAGTTGTTCGCACTGATGAAGCCACACTGGTCATGCCACGGGACCGGGCTTCCGACCTCAAAGTTATGCTCGAGAAGCTTGGGGAGTGATTCTATGACCCAGACCAAGCTGTACCTCTTCGATGATGGGCGCGCCCGTCGGTGGGCACCATTCTCGCTCACCCGGCCAGTTGGGGAACTCCTGTTCGGTTGTATGACCCTTCGGAAACGACTCGAGCGAGTCTTCGGAATCGCCTGCCTGGGACACTTATCACGCCGTGTATTGGTAGGATTCGATGAAGCAGACAGTGCCCCTGGCATTTCCTTGGATGACGTCGCAGAGAACGGAACACGAATAATCCTGTCAAGCCGGGCAGTACCGGAATTCCAAGATTTCCAGCTTCCGACCGAACCGACATGGATCACGGTGAACGGGACGCCTGCGGGATGGGTCCTGCCCCCTGGGACAGGACTCCCGTCAGAGCTTTGGCTCCGAGACCCTTCGATTAATCCAGGCTACTCGCAGATGCTTGAACTCAACGGTGAGATCCTAGAGCACCCATGGAATCTAGTAGCCTGTAATCCTGCTCGAGTCCAAGCAGATATAGAAACTTTGTGGCCTCAACACTCTGTCCCCGACGGTTCCATTATCGTCGGCGATGGACTCGTGTCACTGGGTTCAGGTACCGAGGTCGAGCCGGGCATAGTGTTCGACACCAGGCAAGGCCCTATCCGCTTGGCTGAAAGGACCCGGATTGAAGGCCCCGCGCGACTTACTGGGCCACTTTATATAGGTCCCGAAAGTGTCATTCTTGGGGGTACAGTAGCGACTTCATCTATCGGTCCGGTGTGCCGCTTACGTGGCGAAGTCAGCAAGAGCGTATTCATCGGTTTCGCCAACAAGTCTCACAGCGGATATCTAGGCCACGCGCTGGTTGGTCGCTGGGTCAACTTGGGTGCACTCACTACTAATTCTGATCTCAAGAACAACTATCGGACCGTTAGAGTTTGGACACCAGACGGTCACATTGACACGGGGCAAATAAAGGTGGGTTGTTTTCTGGGTGATCACGTCAAGACCGGCATCGGAATGACCCTGAACACAGGGACTGTGGTGGGAGCCGGTAGCAATCTTTTTGGTAATGTGATGCCCCCTTCGGAAGTACCTGCGTTCAGTTGGGGCTCGGGAGATCATTTGACACGGCATCGGTTGACTGAATTCTTGGCAACTGCAGAGGATGTCATGGCCCGTCGGAAAGTTGAAATGACCCCTGGCGTAATCAGTATCCTGAAGAAGGCCTGGGAAAGGACAGCAGAACGGCTGGGCGAGTGAGTCACCCCAACGATAAACACCCGCCCATACCAAGCGAGGCGTCGACTTAGGACATGAAGGTAGCTGTGCTGGGCAGCGGTAGCCGAGGCAACTCCACGTTCGTCTGGGGTGGAGACACCCGCGTTCTCATTGATGCCGGATTTAGTGGTCGTGATCTAGCCCGACGCTTGGAGTCGCTAGATCTGGAGCCAGACTCGATTGACGGTATCGTTGTCACGCACGACCACCGGGATCACACGAGGGGCATCGGGGTGTTCGCCAGACGCCATGGCACCCCCCTTTACATGACTTCGTCCACCCACACCGCCTGCTCTCAATTGTTACGTGGTGTAGAAACCGTAATCGAATACAGCCCCGGACGACCCTTCACTATAGGTGATGTCCTTGTTGAGCCATTCGTCACAGTACATGATGCGGTGGACCCTGTGGGAGTGGCGTTGATAGATGAATCAAGCGGACTACGTCTCGGAGTCGCTACAGATCTGGGTCGCCCAACGGCCCAACTCCGGCAAACGTTGTCGACATGCGACCTCCTTATCTTGGAAGCGAACCACGACGAAGTCATGCTGCACAAGAGTAGTTATCCCGCATCGGTAAGGCAGCGCATCTCTTCAAGTCACGGCCATCTCTCCAATCAGGCTGCGGCTCGTCTAGCGACTGAACTCATTCACCCGCGGCTCGCCGGCATTCTGCTGGCTCACTTGTCGAGTGAGTGCAACCGTCCGGACCTCGCTCGGAGTGTCGTAGGGGACGCATTGGAAAAGGTGGGCTGGTCGGGTCATCTAGAGGTTGCTCTACAGGATCATCCGACAGCCCTCCTGGATGTGGAGGGCCTTCGACTCCAATCGGGTTCGAGTCAGCTTACTTTCCTGTAATAGTCTCCCGGCACTGCCCTGGCTTCAGCTGAAAGTGTTCGCCGTGATGGGCCGAGAGCTATCTCTTCCTCGCTCTCAGAAGCCAAGTACCCGCATAAAATCGTTCGAAAGCGCCAGCACCATAATCCCCATAATGATCACGAACCCAACTTGGCTCCAGCGCATTTTTGTCTCGAAGCTGAGTGCTTTCCCTCGAACCCCTTCGATGACCAGGAAAGCCAGGTGACCACCGTCTAGGATCGGAATCGGCAAGAGATTCAAGATCGCTAGGTTCACGCTGAATAACGCCATAAAGCGGAGAAACGAATCTACTCCGGCAGCAGCAGCTTGTCCTGAGGCCTGGCCTATCGTGACGATGCTCCCGAGCGAACGTGGTGAGATGCCCCCGGTCACCAGATCTCCCAGGAAGCCCAGAATCATACCTGTTACTGCGACGGTCTCACGATATCCGTAGACTACAGCTTCATTCAGTGGCACCAGTGAATAACTCACTGCCCCAACCGGGTTGGAGACACCTATCTTCCCCACCTGAATGCCCTGCTCTTCCTCAGTGTCAAGCGTGACAGCACGAATGATTTCACGCCCCTCACGGACAAGCGTAATTTCAACTCTCTCACCTGGCCGGCTTCTGATCTCGCTGGTGAATTCAAACCAACCTTCAACATCAATACCTGCAACAGCAGTAACCCGGTCTCCAGGCTCTAGTCCGCCCTCATCAGCCGGTCCGCCTGGCACCACTGAGCCAACTCCTGCTTCCACCCA
>DCAD01000034.1:67137-67562 GCA_002311875.1 Gemmatimonadales bacterium UBA1142
GGAGCCTCAAAGAGACCACGCTCGACATCGCCCCAACTACCAACTTCCGTTTCTCCAATCCGAACAAAGCGACTGCCCGCAGAGATCCCCGTGAGATTCTCGGTCCCTGGGGGAAGGAATTCATCGTGCACAATACCTATCCGAGTCGTGCTTAACTCGGGAACACCCCACTCCGCGATGACGTAGGTTAAGACGCCGAACGCGAAAAGCATGTTGGCGATCACACCCGCGGAGATTACGAGTGTACGTGCCCAAATCGGCTTCGCATCAAAGTCTCGAGGACCTGGGGTGCGAGGGCTTCCATCGCTACCGCCTTCGAGCTTCTCGAGCATCTCGTCTTCGCCCATGCCAGCCATCTTGACATAACCACCAAGAGGAATAGCGCTCAAGACGTACTCTGTCTCTCCGTGCTTATACCCTAAGAC
>DCAD01000007.1:0-4620 GCA_002311875.1 Gemmatimonadales bacterium UBA1142
AATTCGAGCTTGCGCACCTTATTCCCGCCGAGGGCAAAGCCAGTCTCTGAATCAAGCTTCACGAGAAGATCGAGTGTTGGCCCCCCGAGTGCTTCCGCCAGGCGCGGGAGCGGACGGATCGGTGTCGGTAGGTTGGCCAACTGAAGCCGTGGCCATTCGAAGAGCCGGGCGAGTGCGGTGGAGGGATTCATGACGCAGTCCCTCTCCTAGCGTGAATCACTACCGTTTCCAGTGGTTTTGTGAGAATGAGCACCTCCTGAAAAATTTCTCAGGTTCCCACCCGGTACTGATACGCTCACGGAGTACGTGGGCCAAGAATCAAAGTATGAAGGTTGCACGGATAACCTGATCGAAATGACTGCTAATTCACGGATTGTCCTACGCCAGATCCCGCCTTTCTGGAACCAGACACAATCTCAGAAGATTGGAGTGAACACTATGGCATCTTAACGGTACCAGCGATCGTTACTTACCAAAAAGGTGCTCGCTGTAACTCGAGATAATGCGGACTTGAACCCTCCTAATTTTCCATCGCGCTCGATCCTCCTGATCGCTCTTTTGTCCTGCAGGTTCACTCTAGCGTTGGACGCTCAGGAGGGAACGATCCAGGGTCGGGTGCGTGACGAACAGGGTGCGGCGGTGTTCCGTGCAGTTGTCCGACTGCTGTCTGATACAACCCTGGTTGGTATCACCGATACCGACCGACTGGGTTCATTTCGACTCACGCGCGTGCCAGCGGGCTCATACCGTCTGAACTTTAGGGCGCTCGGGTACGCTGAGTTGACGGAGGACGTTGCTCTGATTGGCGATGAGACCGTCGAGTTCTACGTCCGCGTTGAGCGTCAGGCGATCCAACTTGAAGGGCTAGAGGTTGAGGCGGAGAGAAGCAGAGAGAGGATCCGCTTCGAGGAGGCTGGGGGCGCGACGGTCCGCGAGATTAGCCTCTCGGACCTCAAGCAAATACCGGGGGTGGCAGAGGCGGACCCGATTCGTGCCGTTGAAGTTCTCCCTGGCGTTGTATCGACCTCTGATTTTTCCGCTTCGTTCCACGTACGAGGGGGATCACAGGATCAGAACCTGATTCTCTTGGACGGTGTGCCGATCTTCAGCCCGTTTCACCTTGGCGGTTTTTTCTCGGTGTTCAATGCCGACATGCTTGATCGTGCGGAACTCCAATCTGGTGGATTCTCTGCGGAACACGGAGGTCGGGTCTCGTCCGTACTGCAGATAGAGAGTGATCCGGGCGATGGAGATTTTGGGGTGGATGCAGGGATCTCTCTGCTCGCAAGTCGAGTTGCCGTTGGAGGTGGAGCCTCCTCGCAAGTCGTGAATTCTCTCGGACTTGCTGACCTGAAGTGGCGAGCATCGGTGCGGCGTTCATACTTCGATATCTTACTCAAACCAGTGTTTGAGTTCCCGTACCATCTCACTGATTTTCAGACAATAGTCGAGGGGTGGACTGACTCGGGCGATCGCCTGGTGTTAACCGCCTATACAGGTGATGACGTGGTCGATCTGACTCGTCTCGAGCTCGAAGACTTCCCGCTACGGATCAAATGGGACTGGGGCAACGACATTGTCGGTCTCCGGTGGACTCGGGCTAGACGTGGAGGTGGTTCACTCGACGTGCGAGCAAATCTTAGCCGTTACGGTAGCAGCCTGGTCTTGCCCGATTTCGCGGATACGAACTTCAGTAGCGTAATCAACCAGCGGCAGCTTCGGGTCGATCTGGATACCCGTCCTTCACCAACGCTCCAAGCTAAGGTTGGAGGAGCAATAGAGTGGATGGGATACGATAACCTTCTCGAAACGGGGGGCAGCAAGTTCGGTGGTGGGGTTGGCTCGGGTTGGCTGACTGGATCCTATGCGCAGGCTTCATGGTCACGGCCACGCGAGTGGGTAATCGAAGTAGGGACTCGGTTGGATCTATGGCACCCATATCACGGTGATCAGATCCTGGAAATTGCGCCCCGGGTTGCCGTGAAGCGTTTCTTCGACGATGGGGACCTTGCACTCAAGCTGGCGGCCGGGAGGTACACGCAGTTTCTGCATTCGCTTCGGGACGAAGATTTGCCCATCGGATTGGATCTGTGGGTTGTCGCCGGCGACCGCGCGCCTCCTGTAGTATCAGATCAAATACAGCTCGGTATAGAAGGGTATGTGGGCCAAGACTGGTTTTGGGCACTGGAGGGCTACACCCGTACCTTCGACGGGGTCGTGGCAGTGAATGGTGCAGAAGATCCAAACGACGAACTGGATGACATCTTGGGTGGCAGGGGACTCTCCTACGGTGCTGATCTGCTTGTCCGCAAAGAAGTCGGTTCACTGACTGGTTGGGCTGCACTGTCATTTCTCAAGGCTGACCGCACTTTTCCGGACGCCTATTCGCCATTCATACCCCAACCGGAAGTTACCTACCCACCAATCTTCGACCGTAGGATCGATTTCGATCTCGTGCTCAGGTATCCATTGCCGTTCGGAGGGGATGGCGGACTCCGGTGGAATTTCGGTACCGGAATTCCTTATACGAAACCGATCGGATCCCACCGATATTATTTGCCTGATTTCCTTAGAGAGCAGGGACTTCTGGACAGGGATGGGTCTGCCGTTGTGCTTGGCGAGCGCAACGGATCCCGGTACGCACCCTACCATCGGCTGGACTTAAGCTTCCGCAAGACCTTTGAGAAGCCTTGGGGCACGCTTGTCCCATACTTAAACCTCGTGAATGTCTACAATAGAAAGAATGTTCTCTTCTATTTCTTCAATTACCGTGCAAGGCCTCCCACACGATCTGGAATTTCGATGTTTCCGATTCTTCCAACGTTTGGGTTTGAGGTGCGATTCTAATGAAGCGTCAGTGCATGGTCCTGAGTTTTCTGCTGGTGTTGGCTTCAGTTGGTTGTGGTATCCAAGAAACACTGATCGTCGAGTTGGAGGACCTAGTTGTAGCAGAGGTTCACGTTCAAATAGGTGGGGCTTTTCTCGGTGGAAATCGAGTTATGGCGTTCCTCCATCGTACCCTCGGCACCTCGGTTCCTGGTGCCCGCGTTGTGATTACACGTGGAGGCACATCTAGCGTAGAACTGCAGGAGGCCGACGAAAATGCTTGCCGCCAGGAGCGGCCTAAACGTACGAGGGGAACGTGTTACTTGTCCTCGCAGGAAGCTGCTGACGAGTTCGTCCCGGGTGAACAGCTCGAGTTGACCATCGAACTAACTCAAGGTCGCACCCTGCGGAGTGCGACAACAGTTCCTGGCGGGTTTACGCTGACAGGGATCGAGGATGGCTCACGATGTCTGCTTCCACCGGACACTCCGCTCACGATCCGATGGTCCCGATCAAGTGGTACCTGGGCTTACGTAAGCGAAACCCTAATTATTGGCCTAGAAAGAAGTGTTGCGGGAACTGTGGCTTCTGCTAACGAATTAGACTCGCTTTGGCTTTTGGGGTTATCGCTGTCAGCCAGTGATACAACGATCGTCTTTCCGACGGAGTTTGGTATCTTCGAACGATTCGATTTGGATGCAGAAGTAGCAGCACAACTCCAGAAGGGTCTCACACCGGGGTCGACGGCATCTGTGACCGTCACGGCTGCTGATCGCAACTACGTGAACTGGGCTCGGGGTGGAAATTTCAATCCGTCCGGTAGGATATCGATACCGAGTGTGACCGGAGATGGTACAGGTGTCTTCGGGGCGACCGTAACCCGGACATTTGAGACTGTTGTGAACCCAGATTCCTCAGGCGCTACCTACGACGTTCCAGCTTGTCCGACTTCTTGAGTCCAAGCCTACCCGTTTGTCAGGGTGTCTTCAGCCAAGAGTTCTTTCACTCTAAGAGCTAGATGTTTCATGCTCGCGGAATCTTGATGTTCCCCGGATATCGTTATGTCAGCATGCTTCCGGCTCGGCTCGACAAACTCGTTATGCATAGGTAGTACGGTCCTCTCGAATTGCTGAGTTACGGACTCTGGGCTCCGTCCTCGCGCGCCTATGTCACGTCGTAGCCGCCTCTCCAGACGCTTCGTCACATCGGTGTCGACGAATACCCGAATATCCATGAGCTGGCGCAACTGGTCATGTGCGAGGGTTAGGATTCCGTCCAAAATCACGACCCGAGACAGTTCCAATCGCACTGTATGTGAGGAGCGCGTGTGCGTCGCAAAATCGTAAGAAGGTGCGTCTACCGAGTCCCCACGGATGAGAGTCATGACGTGCTCGACCAAGAGATCTGTTTCGAGGCTTGAAGGGTGGTCAAAGTTGACCTTGACCCTGTCATCCAAGTCCAGATGGGAGAGGTCTTGGTAATACCAGTCGTGACGGATGACAATCGCGATGTCTGGGCCGAGCAGACGCACAAGTTTCTTTACTATGGTCGATTTACCCGAGCCGCTACCGCCGGCGATGCCCACTATGACCGGGCGTTCGCTCAACCTCACTCCTCTTGGGGTTCGACGTAGATCCGTCTGGCTAACTCAGTCTTGACGGCGAGGGATGGTCCCTGGCCGTCTCCCACGACAATGTCGACCATGCCCTCGATCTGCGGCCCCTTGTTGACCATTACGTTGACACCCGGCAGAAGTCCGTCTGCGGCCATTGACCTAAGCTCTTTTGCCTCTTC
>DCAD01000007.1:4847-20009 GCA_002311875.1 Gemmatimonadales bacterium UBA1142
GCTTCAGCATGAACATCATCCCAAGGATACCCTAGCCGCTCACAAAGGTAGGCCTCGATGACCCTGTGTCGTCGCAGCACCCTAAGGGCTTCGCGGTGACCTGCTTTGGTAAGGCGAACGCCCCGATATGGTACGTGCTCTAGAAGCCCTATTTCCGCCAGGCGCTTAATCATCCCGGTCACGGACGCGGGTTGGATATCTAGCGCTTCGGCGATCGCACTTGTTGAAGCCGGCTCCTCCCCTCTAGAGAGGTCGTAAATCGCCTTAAGATAGTCTTCGATCGACCGTGAAAGTGGGCTTGGTAGCATGGAATCGAAGTTATCCCCGGCCTCAATCAGCGTCGAGGTTACCGAGCATGAAAGTATCCCTGCTCAAAGAAGTAATCCTAGTCTCCAAGCACCCACGCGAAAATCAGAGGGGCAACGATCGAAGCATCCGAGTTGATTTCAAACCTCGGTGTATCCGAGTCTATCTTACCCCACGTGATCTTCTCGTTCGCGGGTGCGCCGGAGTAACCCCCGAAGGATGGCTGGGCGTCAGTGATCTGGCATAAGTAGCCCCAGCATGGTACCTCGTGCTTGAGATCCTGGACGATGCATGGCACCGAGCAGATAGCGAAATCACCCGCGATTCCACCACCGATCTGGAAAAAGCCGATAGATGGGTTCGAACCGGAATCGTGCCCGCTCTCGTACCACTCCATAAGTGCCTGGAATTGCTCCGTCCCAGTCTTAACGGAGAGATGATTGGGCAGGTGGCCCAGCATCACGCTGGCGGTGAACATATTTCCTATTGTGGAATCCTCCCATCCTGGGACATAGACTGGAATGCCTGCCTCCTTCGCCGCCAGCAGCCACGAGTGGGCGGGGTCGATCTGGTAGTACTCGGCTAGCGTTGGGTCCCCGAGGACCTCGAAGAAGAAATCGACTGGCATCCTGCGGTCGCCTTGGGCGGCGGCTCGCTGCCAGCAATCGAGCAGGCGCTCTTCGATTTGTCGCATGGCACTCTCAGGGATGCATGTGTCTGTAACACGGTTCATCCCTCGGTTGCGGAGTTCGAGCTCATCGTCTGGGGAAAGGTCCCGCCATGAGGGAATGATCTCGTAATTCCGGTTCGATATAAGGTTGAACACGTCCTCCTCAAGGTTAGCGCCGGTGCATGAGATCGCATGGACCTTACCCTCACGAATCATGCGTGCCAGGATGATCCCGATTTCTCCCGTCGACATTGCGCCGGCGATAGCGAGGAGCATTTTTCCGCCTGCCTCCAAGTGCGCATCATAAGCCCGTGCAGCTTCGAGGACTTCCCTGGCGTTGAAGTGCCTAAAGTGCTTTTCGATGAAGTCACGAATTGCACCCAAAGAGATCCTCCTTCATCGGTCGTAAGTGGTGTAAGTCTAACTACCGCATATTCTTACGGATATAGACATTGGGGCAGGTGTTTGCCCCGTCAGGAGATCTCTCGACTTTGTTTCCGGAGGACGCGACCTGCTCGGATCCCAGTGAAAGCTCCGTCCCTGATGGCTGCCCTACCGTTCACGAAAACGTGGACCATGCCCTCAGAATAGTGATGAGGGTCCGTGTATTCAGCGAGATCTTGCACGGCGTCTAAATCGAATACCGTAATGTCCGCAGTCATCCCCGGTCTCAGCATTCCGCGATTGGCCATACCAAAGACCTGCGCCGGAAGCGAGGTCATGCTCCGGATCGCGTGCTCGAGCGTCACTATGCGCTTCTCTTGCACGTACAACCGGATCTTGCGAGCAAACGTGCCGTAACTCCGCGGGTGCGGTACACCCTCGTTCAAGGGGACCAAGTCGCCGTCCGAAGAGGTCATGGTCCACGGTTGCACCATCAGTGTCTCGACGTCCTGGTCATGCATATTGTATGAGACGATGCTCACACTTCCAGCCTTGATGAGGTCGATCGCGGTGTTGATGGGATTCTGGCCTCTTTCTTTAGCCACATCACTCAAGAGTTTCCCTTCGATCGATTCATTCGGACGGTATCTCCGGAATTGGATCCGGTCTGCCCCACCTCGCCGGGCGAGTCCCTCGATCATTCCCTCCTTGATGCGCTCCAGTGTAGCAGGTTCACCCAGACGAGCCATTAGAGAGTCTCTGCCTCCGGCCTGGGACCAACGCGGCAAGAGAGCAGCTTCCAGGCCTGTGGCAGAAGCGGTATACGGATACTGGTCTGCGAACACCTGGACTCCTTCTTCGCGAGCACGCTCCACGCGTTGAACGATCGCTGCCCCATATCCCCAGACGAACGGCCCTAGAGCTTTCACGTGTGTGAGAATTGCTGGAATGCCTGCAACACGGCCCACATTGATCACTTCGTCTATAGCAGCGATTAAGCCGATACTGTATGTGGACTCATCGCGGTGGTGACTCGTGTAGGAGCCCTGGTAAGGGGCAACGACTTTGGCAAGCTCTTCGATTTCCTCCGGCGGTGCATAATTACCGGGAACATAGAATGTACCGGAGGACAGGCCCCACGCCCCCTCATCCATAGCCTCACGGACTATTGCACGCATGCGGTCGAGTTCAGCAGGTGTCGCCACGCGGTTTTGTTGGCCGATCACCTGTGAGCGCGCTGATCCGTGACCGATCAACTGGGCTACATTTACGCCCAACCCGTCTCTTTCGAGTGCTATGCGTTGTGCGCTGAGGTCGATCGGCCCACCACCGTCAGGGTTGGCGAAAATCGTTGTGAGTCCCATTGCGAGGAGTGGTTCGGCGTGGCTGAGGCCTACGGTGGCCAGGCCGGGTCCAGAATGGGAATGTGTGTCAATGAACCCAGGGGTCACGTAGAGCCCGGTCGCATCGACCATGTCGTCTGCTGATACGTCACTTAGGTCTCCGATCTCTATGATCTTGTCCCCCTGAATGAGCACGTCGGCACGCACCCAGGGGTTTCCCGAGCCGTCCATCACACGTCCGTTCAGGATCAGTACTGTCTGCTCCTGCGCCACCGCCGGTTTGGCGAGTGCGAGTAATGTGAGGAGCGCGACGGCTCGAAGAATCATGAGTCTTCTCCAGAAGGGGATCCGAGCAACCTAAGTGCTAAGCTGTGGCGATGAGAGACCAAGAGCCCGTCGCTATGGGCACTCACTGGTTCGGATACGAAGGGACTTTATACGAGGGACAAGTGATTTTGCCGATTAGTAGAAAACGAGAAGGCCAAGTCCTTAGCCTTCAACTTCTCGGGGATGGATGCCGGCCGATCACATAACCCCCGGGTCTCAGTCTTCCTCTAGATAACCGTGTTCTATTAGGAGCTCTTTCATCCGCGGTTCCCGGCTAGCGAGGGTGGTCCGAGCAATCACACGTGCGAATTCCACGCGATGATCCTCTGACACCTTGTCCAAAACAGCGATTGGCGCTCCATAGCGGAGCAGAATGCGCTTAGCATCAATAGCGACGGAATCGTTCACATTTCCCCCTGAGATACCACAGGGATGAGGTGACTAAAGGAATAAACGATAATAACATCGAATATACACTGCCAATGCCAAGTCCAACCTAAACACCGAGCTTGAGAAGCCTCGCCGAGACTGATCAGTCAGTTCATCACCGGTGCATCGTCTCTCGGGTCCACAGCCTGCACACGATTCGGAAGTACGAATGGCCCGTTCAGCTCGAAGCGGGGCACGTCGACACGGAACAGCTGTCCGTCAGGCCTCGCAAATGTGTAGTAGCCTTCCATATAGCCGACCGGCGACCGGAGTACGCAGAAACTCTGGTACGTGTGCGATTCCCCAGGCTGGAGCACTGGCTTCATGCCGACAATGCCTTCTCCATCTACCTCAGTGTCATCCCCGATTGAATCGTGGATTCTCCAATGGCGGAAGAGCAACTGTGCGCGTATATCGCCTTCGTTTTCCATCTCTATCTCGTAAGAGAACACGTAAACACCGTCCTCCGGATCCGAGTCAGAGAGAGAGAAGCGGGGTTGCACCCGCACGCGGATACCACTCGTGACCTGTTCATAGTGCATTCTGAATCCTAGCACCGACTCGTTTGCGCGCGCATCCCAAAGTGATCCTAGGAAATGGGATTAGCGAGGCCTGCTTCGGCTACGACGAGCAACAAAGCGCGTTGGATCGCGAGATAACCATCCCGGTTGATCCACCACTCTCCGGGTGAGTGTCCTTCACCTCCCACGCCCCCTCGACCAATGGTTACTGCGGGAACTCCTAGGGCGATCGGGATGTTGGAGTCCGTTGATGACCGTGCGAGTTCTCCTTTTACACCAAAGACTTCGGTCGTGGCTAGTGCGCGCTGGATGAGCGGGATTGACGACTCTAGAGAGCCGGATGGTCTGTCACCGACCTTTCTGTTATCGACGGTAAGTGCTGGGCCAGTACGACGAAGTTGGTTCTCTTCGTCTAGCGCCCGATTCATCGCTTCCAAGAAGACCTGTTCGATACGGTCAAGACTTTCGGGGCTCTCTGAGCGCATGTCGACCTCCATCCATGTTTCGGCAGGGATCGAGTTCACCGAGGTCCCCCCCCCTATGCGGCCCACGTTATAACTCGTGCGCGGGCCGCTTCTTGTGAGAGTATCTGCCACGTCCTGAAAGTACCGAACAGCGCGGCTCATTGCATGCGCCGGGTTAGGCAGGCCGAAGGCACCCCACGAGTGTCCTCCCGGTCCACTGAAAGTGATTCGGTAACGAACCGAACCCAATCCCATGGTGACTAGCCGGCTAAGGCCACCACCGTCTACATCGATCCAGACATCAGGCGCCTCATTTGCTTCACGAAACAGGTGCTTCATACCCCGGAGATCACCGAGGCCTTCCTCGCCTACCACCCCCACGAAGAGGACATCGTCCTGGGTCTCGACTCCGGCGTCCTCCATTGCGCGCAGAGCCGTTAGGACCACAACAAGTCCCCGGGTATCGTCTCCGATCCCGGGCGCGAAGAGGGTGTCACCGACCTGGCGGACTGTGACGTCCGTTCCTTCTGGGAACACGGTGTCCAGGTGACCACCGAAACCGATTGTCCTCTCACCCCCTCGGCCGCGGCGCAGCCCGATCACATTTCCTTCCGGGTCGGTCCAGACGGAATCTGCTCCGAACTGGTTCAGTAACTCAGCGAAACGCTGGCCCCTGGCTTTTTCTAAGAATGGAGGCGCGGGGATCTCAGTCAGTTCGATGAGTCGGTCGAGAGACCACGCATCTAGTTGCTCAGCGATCTCCAACGCTTCCGCAACCTGGGGGTGCACGGCTAGCTCACGGGCCTCCTGGGCGTATGCGGGAGCCAAGTTCTGGGCAGATAGTGGTGAAAGACCAGCCACCAAGACTGCGGCTAGGGCGAATAGGGTCGAAGAAGTGATTCGCAAGGGAAGTGACTCCGATGAAGTGTGTCACTGAGAGGATAGGAGGAAAGCGATTAACTTAACGGGCTCTCATCCCAGCGTCTCGATCGCGGGGGCCCGCGCGGACCATGCCCATCCGTAACATTGCCATAATCGCGCACGTTGATCACGGCAAGACAACCCTCGTCGACCAGATGTTGTGGCAGGCTGGCATCTTCCGCGATAACCAGCAGGTGCAGGAACGCGTTATGGATTCGAACCCCCTGGAGCGGGAGCGGGGGATCACAATTCTTTCGAAAAATACCGCGGTGCATTGGAATGGTGTGAAGATCAACATTGTCGACACCCCGGGCCACGCCGACTTCGGGGGTGAGGTAGAACGGATTCTCAGAATGGTCGATGGTGTCGTGCTGCTCGTAGATGCAGCCGAAGGGCCGATGCCGCAGACGCGGTTTGTCATGAGAAAAGCTCTTGACCTCGAACTTCTCTCACTTGTGCTGATCAACAAGGTCGACCGCGGGGATGCTCGTCCGGCCGAGGTGCACGACGAAGTGCTCGAACTCTTCATGGATTTGGACGCAACCGAAGCCCAGCTTGACTCACCATTCCTCTATGCTGCTGGTCGTGACGGTTGGGCAGCAGAGGGCCCCGAGGAGGGTGGCGGTGACCTAAAGCCACTGTTTGACCGAATTGTGTCGCACTTTCCGGAACCCGAGGTTGATCTGGCGGGCCCATTCCAGATGCTCGTGTCGACCCTTGATCACTCGTCTTATGTGGGCAGGATAGCCATTGGGCGCATAGAGAGGGGCCAAGTGTGTATCGGCCAGCGTGTAGCTCTTCTCGATTTGGGTAGCCCTGGCATGGTGGATGATGCAGCCGAGGCAGAAAAAGCTAGGGTATCGAAGCTTTACACGTTTAGTGGGCTCGAGCGTATTGAGGTCGAAGAGGCGAGCGCCGGTGACATTATCGCACTCGCAGGCATCGAGGGTGTGGAGATCGGGAAGACATTGAGTGATCCAGAGCATCAGGAGCGATTGATTGGTATCGCAGTCGAAGAACCAACGTTATCCATGGACTTCACGGTCAATAACTCACCGTTCGCAGGACAGTCAGGCAAGTTCGTGACGACCCGCCACCTCCGTGAGCGACTGTATAAAGAGCTTGAGCACAACGTGGCTCTCCGCGTTGAGGACACTCAGCAGCCAGAGACCCTTACGGTGAGTGGACGGGGTGAGCTTCACTTGTCGATCCTCATTGAGACGATGCGCCGCGAGGGTTACGAGTTTCAGGTTTCCCGACCTAGGGTGATAACCCGGAAGGATGTTCATGGAGGGCTACAGGAGCCTTACGAGGAAGCCCTAGTTGAAGTGCCCTCCGAAATAGTTGGCACCATTCTAGAGAAGTTAGGCTCCAGGAAAGGCGAGATGACCGATATGCGACCGATGGGTGACTCGGGAACAACCCGCTTGAGCTTGCGCGTTCCAGCCCGTGGCCTTGTCGGCTACCGGTCGGAGTTCCTGACTGACACTCGCGGAGAGGGTGTTCTTCATCATCAATTCCACTCTTGGGGTCCATGGGCCGGAGTGTTAAGGGGTCGCGGACGCGGCGTACTTGTTGCGGATCGGGTCGGAAGGGCAGTCGGGTTTGCACTGCAAAATCTTCAAGAACGCGGCATCCTCTTTGTCTCGCCTGGCGAGGAGGTCTACGGAGGGATGATCGTCGGAGAAAACGCGAGGCCGGGCGACCTTGACGTAAATGTCAGCAAGGAAAAGAAGCTCACGAACATGAGAGCAGCGGGTTCAGACGAGAGTGTCAAGCTTGAGCCGCCGAGGCGGATCACGCTTGAAGCGGCGCTAGAGTTCATAGAGGATGACGAGTTGATTGAGATCACACCCGACGCGGTCCGGCTCCGGAAGACGGTTCTCGACCAAAATATGCGTAAGAAGGCGGCAAAGAGAGTTAAGGGTCGGGTATAGTGAGGGCTTCGCTTGCCCGCTCCAACCACGCTGCCTACGATCCACTCCACCCCGATAACGATGAGGTTCAGCATGAGATGTGACTGTCCACGCGTTGCC
Source organism: Gemmatimonadales bacterium UBA1142 (assembly GCA_002311875.1). GTDB lineage: Bacteria > Gemmatimonadota > Gemmatimonadetes > Longimicrobiales > Gaopeijiaceae > UBA1142. The sequence goes on from DCAD01000007.1 coordinate 12,249, forward strand.
ATCCGCCACGGTTTTTCGTTACTGCTGACAGGGCTTTTGGTCGGTATCTTGGCTGTTCCAAGCCGTGGGCAGGTTGAATGGTCGCCTGTCCCGGACGGTTATCCTCAGACCGCTGCTGAGGAGAACGGTTTCACGAGCCACACCCGACACCTCGAGATGTGGGAGTATCTCGAGGCACTCCGCGGAGTCACTACCGATATGCGGCTCGGGAGCTATGGGCAGACATGGGAGGGTCGGGAGCTCCCTTATGCTGTGTTCAGCCGTCCTCTCGTGAGCGAACCCTGGGAAGCTTGGGCTCTGGGGCGACCCGTTGTAGTTCTTGCGGCAAACGTGCATGGAGGAGAACGGACCTTCCGAGAAGGTCTTATGATTCTGATGCGGGACTTTACGATTCCGGGTACAGCCGCGTACGACTTACTCGATGACGTTACGGTGCTCGTAGCGCCACAAATCAATCCGGATGGCTTTGAGGCAACTGAGCGCGGCACCCGCGGCAACGCCTGGGGCATCGACCTCAATCGCGACTACATCAAACTTGAGCAGCCGGCAATCGCAAACTACGTGGGCAACATCATCAGCAAGTGGCGGCCGCAGATGTTTGTGGACGGGCACAACGGAGGGTCACGACCCTACAATCTCAACTATCAGTGTCCGAGCCACTTCGATCCGGCAGCTGAGATCACACTCATGTGTGATCGGGAAATTTTCCCAGCAATCGATGCGAAGCTTGCGACGGAAGGCTACAAGGCCTGGTACTACACGGGTGGAGATGAGAGTGAGTGGAGGGTCGGCGGCTGGCAGGCGAGGATCGGGAGGAACTACGGGGGCTTCGTAAATTCGGTCGGCATCCTTTTTGAAGCTCCTTCTCAGGAGCTTGAATCGGGAGCGAGAGCGGGATACCTGGGTTATCTGGCGGTAGTCGAGTTCGCTGCGGAACATACTGACCGGCTCATGAGCGTGGTCGATGACGCACGCCGTGAGACGATCGAAATGGGAGCTGGGCCGCGAGGTGATATCGCTGTGGTCATGGAGTATGCTGCGGAAGACTATCCCGTCAGCTATGAAATCGTTCGAGGGGGTGGTAGGGGCGCTACACCGAACGAGCCAGTAGAGATTATCCAAGTCACAGGTGCCGACCTTATGAAGAAGCCCGTGGCCGTCAAACTACGCTCCCGCCCTTGGGCGTACCTGCTGCCGCGTGATGCGGTCGATGCAGTCACGATGCTCAGGCGCCATGGGATCACAGTGGAAACGCTTGTGTCAGCCAAAGAACTCCAGGTGGATGCTTACACTGTCACGGACGTTACGCACGAGCGGGCATACAACCATGCGGCTGCCACGAAGGTTGAGGTGGGTGAGGTGCTCACGCTTACCGAGGTGTTCCCGGCTGGCACCTTCGTTGTGCCTACGGCTCAGTACCTTGGTCGACTGGTCACGCACATGCTCGAGCCCGAGACCGAGGACAACGTTGTATACTGGAACACGATGGATGCCTGGATTCCTCGCTCAGCGGACGCCGTAGGTGGAGGCAGGGGCTTTGGTGGCCGTGGCGCCGGTGGAAGGGGTTTGGCACGTCCACCGGTGGTACCCATCTACAAACTGATGACCCCGACGGCGCTCAGCACGCAGGTGATGGGCAACTGAGATCCTTGAATTGGGATGGTCTCCGGTTCGCAAGACGGCCACAAGGGCTGAAGGGGTTCGGTCTCTTCTTGCTGGCCTTCGGCTCCGGTCGAATACTTGCAGACGAAGGTGTTTCTTGGCGGTCTGGTATGAGATTGATAGAGCTTCTGGGGCTATGGAAGGAGGAAGTATGCCGCTGATCTACAAGGATGGCGTACGGGACAATAATCACCCCTTGAATCTGATGGAGCATGCGGAGGAGATCGAAGTAAAAGTGAGTCGGCCACCGCTCTATGAAGTCTATATGAGAATGGCGGAAGAACTGGCTAAACGCTCAACCTGCGCGCGGCTCCAGGTCGGGACAGTGATCACAGATGCGGACCTCGAGCATGTCGTCGCAATAGGGTATAATGGCAATGCGCGCGGCTTCCCGAACAAGTGTGACTCGACGGAGGCGGGCAGGTGTGGCTGCATTCACTCCGAGATGAATGCTCTCGTGAAGGGGCCGGGGCAAATACGTGACAAGGTCGCGTTCGTAACTGCGAGCCCATGCGTGGTCTGCGCGAAATTGATGGTACAGTCAAACATATCCTACGTCTTCTACCGCGAGGCGTATCGTAATCCAGCGGGCCTGGCAGTGCTGGAGCAGGGTGGGTTGGTAGCTTTGCGCTATGCGAGATGGAAGGATGCATGGAGGGATTGAATCTTGTGGCGATCAGGTTGTTCTGGGATCACACAGGTAAGGTGGGCTTACCCTGACATGAGTCCCCCACACCCATGTAGAACATTGAGCGTACTGTTAGTTTCTTCGGTAGCTTCAGAGCGTCTATCCTAACTCCCTGGCGCATCGGGATGCTCCTCGAACTAAGCAATTGAACCACCCTGATCCCCAGGGTTTGACGCGCCCTTACGGTCGCTTCTTCCTACCCGGTCCTGTCGAAGTCCGACCCGAGGTACTCGCGGCCCAACTGAAACCGATGACCGGTCACCGAGGGCCGGATGTCCAGGCTTTCATCGGTGAGTTACAGACCGGACTCAAGGACGCGTTTCGGACGGAACGTCCTGTATTCATTGTTCCTTGCTCGGGCACGGGTCTAATGGAGGCTGCGATCCGTAATGGTGCTTCGACTCGAGTGCTCTCGCTTGTGAATGGTGCATTTAGTAAGCGCTTCTCAGACATCGCACGTCAGTGCGGTCGCGAAGTGGACGAGGTCTCGATTCCGTGGGGTGAAGCACAGGACCCTGACCAAGTCGCCGAGGCCCTCTCGGTCAGGAAGTACGATGCCGTCACAGTAGCCCACTCCGAGACTTCTACTGGCGTATTGAACAACTTGGAGGTCCTCTCGGAGGTAGTACACCGGCATGCAAGCACCCTTCTGCTTGTTGACTCAGTGAGCGGAGCGGCTGGTGCCGAACTCCAGACGGATTCTTGGGGACTTGATTTTGTCTTGGCTGGTGGACAGAAAGCTTTCTCTTTGCCACCTGGTGTTTCATTTGGTGTGGCATCTAGGTCGATGATTGAGCGAGCCAAAGAAGTGGATGGTAGGGGTTATTACTTTGACTTAGTCAGCTACGCTGAGAATATGGAGAAATTGCAGACACCTACTACGCCGGCCCTCTCAACGCTCTTTGCTCTCCAGATACAACTTCGGCTGATGGCTAAGGAGACGATGGAGGTTCGTTGGGCACGTCACCGGAGGATGGCCGAGCGCACCTGGGCGTGGGTCGAGGAGATGAATTCCTCGGGTGTCCAGCTTAGGGTGGTTGCCCCAGAGGGCTATCGTTCTCCGACAGTGACAGTTGTGGAGGTGCCGGATGGCGTGAGTGCTCCATTGGTTGTCGATACGGTGAAACAGCGGGGATGGGTCATCGGAGGTGGATACGGAAAACTTAAGCCAACGACGTTTCGCATCGGACACATGGGAGAGCACACCGTCGAGGAGTTGGAGGAATTGCTCTCTGTCCTAGCCGAGATCCTCACGTGATGGCATCGAAATTCTCTATTCTCGTTACTGACAACATCTCCCGGACAGGCCTGCAGCCGTTACGCAAGAATGATCACTTCGAACTTGTCGAGATCAATGATTCTTCTTCCACTGACTTTTTCGATGCGCTGACTAATGCCGATGGCTTGGTAGTTAGGAGTGCCACGAAGGTGGGCCCGGACATGCTGGCTGGGGCGCTGAACCTGAAAGTTGTTGGGCGCGCCGGCGTTGGTGTGGACAATATTGATCTTGATGCGGCTACCGAGCGCGGCATTGCGGTACTCAACGCGCCAGAGGGTAATACCGTCTCTGCTGCTGAACTCACGCTGGCACTGATGCTCTCGGTAGTTCGTAGAGTGCCGGGTGCTGATGCTTCGGTCCGGCGAGGAGAGTGGGACCGGGGTCGCTTTAAGGGAGCAGAACTTCGAGGCCGCACACTCGGTCTAGTTGGTGCTGGCCGTGTTGGCCGGGAAGTCGCACAGCGTTGCCGTGCTTTTGGTATGCGTGTTGTGGTTCATGACCCGTACCTCACTGATGAAAGGGCCAAGGAGCTAAGGGCGGACCGTGCCGATCTGGGTGCAGTCCTTGAGAGTGCGGATGTTCTCTCTCTGCACGTTCCACTCACAGATGACACTCGGGGGATGATTAACCAGGAAACTATCTCCCGCATGAAAAAGAGCGCCTTCATTGTGAATGTTTCACGAGGGGAGGTTATCGACGAGGAAGCGCTCGCAGTGGCGCTGAATGAGGGAAGAATCGCAGGCGCCGCTCTGGACGTTTATGCGAACGAGCCGCTTGAGGATGATAGCCCATTACGTGGAGCGCCCGGAGTGGTGCTGACACCTCACCTTGGGGCCTCGACGCTGGAGGCCCAGGAATTAGTTGCCACCGAGATCAGTGAGGCGGTCAGGGATGCACTCTTAGAGGGTGATCTTTCGCATGCTCTCAACGCCCCGGGATTCGGAGGCGTTGCACTGCTGAAGTTCGGTCCTGTTTTCGACCTCGGCCGCCGCCTTGGACTTCTTGCTTGTGCGCTCGCCAGAGGCGGGATCAAGGGCATTGAGGTGCGCTACTCGGGCGAGTCTGAGGAGGTGCTATCACCCCTAACTGCACACGTCCTCATGGGACTGCTCAAGAATATTATAGGGGCACGGAGTATCAATCTTGTGAGTGCTGGTTATCTCGCCAGGCAGCGTGGCATCGACATCGCACTGGCCCACCTGTCGAGGCGAACTGACTACTCCGAGTTTGTCGAGGTCATTGTTAAGGCTGAGGGGGAGGATCTGCGACTTGCTGGTGCTCTCTTAGGTGACATGCATCCCCGAGTCGTCCGAATCCGAGATTATCATGTTGATATTGTGCCAGACGGTACACTGATTGTGCTCAGGAACCAAGATGTCCCAGGTGTTATCGGGCGGGTCGGCACACTCTTGGGGGCCCACTCGATCAACATTGCCGAATACCACCAGGCCCGGCTCACTATGGGAGGGGATGCGCTGGCTGCCATTGCGGTGGACGGCAAGGTAGATAGTACGGTTCGTGATGCGCTCATGGAGCTACAGGAGGTATCTGCTGCGGTTGTCATCAGATTGAGCTAAGTAGGATGAATTAAGCTGGTGTCGATCTGGTTTTGCGCATTGATGGAGCAGGGCCGGTCGGCTATGTGAGTGCCTTCCGGAGCACAACGGCGGGGTGCAAGGCCTCCCGTCCCGTCCCGTCCTTGATCTGAGCGCGACAACTCGTCCCGCTCGCGACGATCTCTGTGTTTTCATCCGCAACCCGAACTGCGGGTAGCAAGTCCAACTCGCCCATTGCCATGGACACGTCGTAGTGCTCTGCCTGGTAACCGAACGCACCCGCCATGCCGCAACACCCCGAAGGGATTTCCTCTACGGTCAGGTCCGGAACTCTCTCTAGCATTCGAACAGTCGCGCCAACTGTGCCGAACGCCTTTTGGTGACAATGCCCGTGAACCTTCAGTCGATGCCTTCCAGGCGACTTGAAAGGAAGGGAGTGACCAAGTGCCCATTCTCGATCGAGGAATTCCTCAAGAAGCACTGCGCGCTCTGCAACCACAGCCGCATCGCCCCCCGGGATTAGCGCGGGTGCCTCATCTCGTAAAGTGTAAATACAAGATGGCTCTAGTCCGACGATCCACGCTCCCGCGCGTGCCGCCGGAGCCAAGGCGTCCAAAACACGTCGGAGTTCCCGTCTTGCCTCGTCGAGCATGCCCCCGCTTAGGTAGGTGCGCCCGCAACACAGCGGGCGGCCCGGGTGGCTCTGCACCGTTTGGGTCGACCACGATCCAGCTTCTAGTAAGTCTTTCGCTGCGCGGGGAACCTCAGGCTCAAACCACCTCGTGAAAGTATCAACGAAAAGCACAACGTCGGGTGCAGTAGTGCCAGCGCGCGCAGGTGGAAGCTCAGTGTCGCTCCAGGGGGATCCGTGCCATTGGGGTAATTTGCGTGCGGGAGCCAAGCCAAGTAGACGACGTCCTAGGGGTAGCTTTCCAAGGATATTAACTAGGGGTCTAACCTTCGCCGCCCAGGGTGCTATTCGTGGCAGCCCTCCTAGTACTCGGGTGCGGATGGAGGTGCCTACGTATCGATTCTGGTGATACTGCCACTCCAATTTGAGGGCCGCCATGTCGACGCCAGTTGGACACTCGCGCTTACATCCCTTGCAAGAAATGCACAGCGACATGGCCTCCGCCATCTCTTGTGATTCCAGGCCATCTGCACCGAGTTGACCGGTCAGCGCGAGTCGGAGCGCATTGGCTCGGCCGCGGGTCGAATGCCGTTCGTCTCGAGTGACCCGATACGAGGGACACATCACACCCGGATCTGACTTGAGGCACGCTCCGTTGTTGTTACATCGTTCCAACGCAGTTAATAAACCCCCATCCTGAGACCAGTTGAGCACCACTGGTAGCTGTTTCATAATGCTCTCAGCCTCGTACCGGAACAAAGTAGGGTCGTCCATCCGTGGTGGATTGACGATCTTGCCGGGATTCATGAGGCCATGAGGGTCGAACGTATTCTTCACTTCTGCAAAGATCCGACTCATCCGCTGACCCAGCATCGGCTCGATGAACTCGGACCTGAGGAGGCCGTCACCATGTTCTCCGGAGTGTGTCCCTCCGAACCGTCGCACAACCTCATGAGTCTCTTCTGCGATCGCACGCATGCGGTGAATGTCGTTAGGATCACGGAGGTTTAGCGCAGGACGAACGTGAAGACATCCCACGGACGCGTGAGCGTACCATGTGCCCTCGACACCATGCTTAGCAAAGATCTCTTCCACGTGCCGGGCGTAGTCAGATAGGTGCTCAAGTGGCACCGCACAGTCCTCGATGAAGGAGATTGGCTTCCTGGGACCTGCCATCGACATCACGATATTGAGGCCTTCCTTCCGGACACTCCAGGCTGCTGATTGGAGTGATTCGGTTTCTGCACGCACCACGCTGTCTGGGTGCCCCAATTCGCTCAAGAGTTCCTCAAGTTGGTTGAGTTTACCACCCAGGTCCGCTCCTGGAAGTTCTTCGGAGAATTCCACTAGTAGCAATGCCTTCGGTGTGCCTCTGACGAACTCACCCATGGCGGTGCGGAAGTCCAGGCGACTTGCCCCAAGGCTCAACACATTCTGATCGACAAGCTCCACCGCGCTGGGGTTCAGGCTCACGATATGCTGGACGGTGTCCAGTGCCTCAAATAGACCATCAAAGTGGCAAATACCTAGGACTCTCGATCGAAGGAGGGGGCTGAGCTTTAGGCGCAGGCGGACGAAGAATGCGAGTGTCCCTTCTGAGCCCACTAGGAGTTGGGCGAGATTTTCCCGATCCGGATTCAGACGGGCGAGGTTATAACCGGCCACATTGCGCATCGTTTGTGGCGTGCGCTGAGTAATTTCCTCCGCGTGGTGAGCGTAGAGATTCCTCAAGAACGTGAGTTCATCCGGGATACGGCGCTCCTCGTCGCCGTCTTCTCCGAGCCAGAGTTTGCGTCCGTCTGGAAGCACTACTTCGATGGCTGAGATGTTATCTGCCATCATTCCATAGCGGAGCGAGCGAGCGCCTGCGCTATTGTTTCCCGCCATCCCACCAAGCGTTGCACGGCTACCGGTGGAAGGATCAACCGGAAACCACAGGTGTTGC
>DCAD01000007.1:20093-29186 GCA_002311875.1 Gemmatimonadales bacterium UBA1142
CCATGTATGCCGCCCCTTTGGTTTAGATGGCGGGTAACATCGACGACGATGGCACGTCCTACGGTCTGGCCGCATTGCGATGTGCCTGCACCGCGTGGAAGCACGGGAACCTTCTCTGCCTGTGCTATCTCCAATACGGACCGGATGTCCTCTACAGTCGCGGGGAATACAACGCCGAGCGGTTCGATCTGGTAGTGAGAGGCATCAGTGGAGAAGAGTCCACGCGTGAAGGCATCAAAATGTACCTCGCCTTCGATTTCCCGCTGGAGCTTCTTCTCGAGTCCGGGATCCCCGGGTTGAATGCGACTTTCGGTCATGGGTGGTGGTGTCAGGCGCTAGGGGACTGTGTAAGTTGGACCTGCCCGTCGGCGTGAGTCTATCGCTCCCCGACCCTGGTTGCACCCGACCAAAGACGCTTGTGTCTTACCAAAGCGGACACCACTTCCTACAGCTGCCCGGACCGACCAACGTGCCGGAGCGCGTGTTGCGCGCTATGTCACGGCCGACAATTGATCATCGTGGTCCAGAGTTCCAGGAGATGACTTACCAACTCCTGGAGGAAATGCAGCTGATCTTTAGGACCGAACACCCTGTGCTCATCTATCCATCGTCTGCGACTGGTGCGTGGGAGGCGGCGATCACCAATGCACTGTCCCCGGGTGACAGCGTGTTGGTGTTCAACCAAGGATTTTTCACTGAAAAGTGGGCACAAGTAGCCGAGCGCTTCGGCCTACACGTCCAGTTCAAGCCCTGGGAGTCCCGTCGAGGTTTGACAGCCGATGCAGTCATGGAAGTTCTCCATTCGGATGTGGCCCGGAGCGTCAAGGCTATCCTAGTGGTACACAATGAGACGTCGACTGGCGTGACCAGTGATGTCGAAGCGATCGGGAACGAGCTTCGGGAATCCGGTCATCCAGCACTTCTTCTTGTGGATGCGGTGTCGTCGCTTGGAACGACTGATTTCCAGCACGATGAATGGGGGGTGGATGTGACTGTAAGCGGTTCTCAGAAGGGGCTTATGCTTCCTCCTGGGCTGTCATTTGTCGCTCTCAGCCCGAGGGCTCTTGCTGCCAGCGAGTCGGCTAGATTGCCTCACTCTTACTGGAGTTGGCGAGATCACTTGGAGTTCAACAAGCGCGGGTTTTTCCCCTACACGCCGGCGACCAACCTCTTCTTTGGGCTTAACGAAGCATTGTCGATGCTTCGCGAAGAGGGTCTTCCCACCGTGTTAGAGCGTCACGCAAGGCTTGCGGGCGCTACTCGTGCTGCAGTTTCCGCATGGGGCCTAGAGGGTTACGCGCTGGAGCCCTCGGAGTCCAGCAATGCCTTAACTGCTGTTATGATGCCGAATGGATTGGATGCGGATGAGGTGCGAAGGATCGTTTTGGAGCAATCTAATATGTCGCTGGGGACGGGCCTCGGGAAACTTAGGGGTCGCATCTTCCGGATTGGACATCTTGGAGACTTAAATACCCTATCACTCATCGGGACCATTGCCGGTGTGGAGATGGGGTTAGCTTCTGCTCGGGTACCGGTCAGCTTGGAGGGGGTCTCCGCGGCTATGGCGTTCCTAATGAATGAGAGCGAGGCTGAATGAACTGTACTCGTGCGACTCTACTAGCCAGACTGACGTATGCTCGTGCTCTGCTCACGTTGAGCGCGTCCGCTTTCGTTTTGGGATTCGGTGCCTGTACAGACGGCTCAGCTGGGCCACGCGAACTCACTTTTGGTCACGTTGGTGAGCCGGGGTCGCTCTTTGCTCTCTCTGCCGAAGAGTTTGCTCGGCGGGCCAACGAGCGACTGGAGGGGTTCGAGGTCGTGGTATATGGCTCGAGTCAGCTAGGGGGTGACGAGGTGCTGCTCCAAAAGATCAAGCTTGGCACGGTGGACTTCGCCCTCCCGTCAACGGTTATGTCCTCACAGATAGATGCGTTCGGCCTATTCGAGATGCCCTATCTGGTGCGAGATCGTGAGCATATGCGCGCGATCGAAGAAGAGGTTGTTTGGCCAGAACTTGCACCACTCGCGGAAAAAGATGGCTATCGGATCATTGCTGTATGGGAAAATGGTTTTCGGCATGTGACGAACAACACTCGACCGATCACCAGCCCCGATGACCTATCTGGAATCAAGCTCCGAACACCTCGCGGTGTTTGGCGTGTCAAGCTTTTCCAGACTCTGGGTGCGAACCCCACTCCGATGGCGCTTTCTGAGGTGTTTATAGGACTCCAGACCGGTGTGATAGATGGCCAGGAAAACCCGCTCGCACAGATTTGGGGATCCAGACTGTATGAGGTCCAAGAGTATCTTTCGCTCACTGGCCACGTGTATACGCCTGGATACGTTGTGGTCTCGGCGTCTCAATGGACAACATTGCCAGCTGACGTGCGCCGGATCCTGGAAGAAGAAGCTCGCTTGGTCCAGGCGTTCGTCCACGACACGGCAGCTCGACTTGACGATGAGCTTTTGGCTCAGGTCGAAGCTGAGGGAGTGAAGGTGACTCGCCCTGATCGAGATGCATTCTTGATGGCGAGTCGCGAGATCTACGACGAGTTCGACCGAACGGTCGAGCGAGGAGGCCTTCTCGTTGAGCGCGCCGTCGCGGCCGGGTCAAACTGACTTTGCTCTTGTGACACTAACAGAGGCTCGAGAGGGGCTACGAAAGATCCTGGAAGGGCTGGTCCTCTTCCTGATGGTTTCCCTTGCCCTCGTTGTTGTCGTAGGGGTTGTGTTCCGGAAAAGCGGAGCGTCGCTGGTCTGGTATGACGAGGTCGCGTCGATACTCCTCGCTTGGCTGACCTACTATGGCGCAGCATTAGCCGCTCTACAGAGAGCACACATCGGAGTGCCAACTCTGGTGGACAAGCTCTCAGGTAAGCTGCGTACGTTCGTGGTCCTAGTTGCTGAGGTTCTGGTACTCACCTTCTTCGGCACGCTTACTTGGGCGGGAATCAAGGTGTTAACTGTTCTCGGCAGTACGACGCTAGTATCGCTCCCGTGGGTGCCAACAGCGGTAGCTCAATCGGTCATTCCGATCGGCGCCATACTTTTCATCGCAGCGCAGCTTCTGTCACTTCCAGATGCTATTCGGCATTCTATCGCCGAATCCTCACTCGCGTCCCCCAATGCTGACTTGCCACCCGGTAAAGGGGCCCAATGAGCCTCCTGGGCATCGGCATTGTGCTACTCGCACTCATTCTGATCGGCATCCCGATTGCGGTGTCCCTAGGTCTCGTTGCGATCCTGGCAATGATCACAGGGCCTGGGGGCGCTGCATCGCTACCTAACGTCGGATTGGTGATGTTCAGCGGCGCGACTTCGTTTCCGCTGATAGCGATCCCACTCTTCATTTTGGCTGGCGCAGTCATGAACGCTTCTGGGATTAGCCGACGGCTGGTAGCGTTCGCTTCTGCATTGGTCGGCTTCGTACGTGGTGGCCTTGCGATGGTGACGATCAGTGCTTCCCTGTTTTTTGCGGAGATCAGCGGTTCGGCTGTTGCGGACGTTGCAGCCCTTGGGTCTATCCTGATTCCGGCGATGAAGAACAAAGGTTACTCCAGCTCCTTTGCTGCTGCTGTTACCTCATCCTCAGCGACCCTAGCGGTTATCATCCCGCCCTCGATCCCGATGATCCTCTATGGTGTCATGTCGGGAAGCTCGATTGTAGAGCTATTCGTAGCTGGGATTATTCCGGGAGTCCTGGGTGGTTTGATGATGATGTTCGTTGCGTACCTACTAGCGCGTCGGCACAACTTTCCCACAGAACAGATGTTCAAGCTCACCCGTGTCTGGGAAACCTTCAAAGAAGCCATATGGACACTGTCTCTTCCGTTAATCATACTGGGTGGGATCTTCGGGGGATGGGTGACCGCCACGGAAGGTGCAGGCCTTGCGGTCGTCGCTGCAGTCTTCATCGGGGGGGTGGTCTACCAAGAACTCAATTGGAGGCACCTCAAGACTGCGATATTGGAAGGCGGTATTCAGACGGGCGTGGTGATGCTGCTGGTAGCGGCTTCAGCGCTACTGGGAGATTACTTGACTGAGGTCCGTGTCCCCCAACGGGTCGCTGAAGGTATCATGAGCCTCACACAGGATCGGTGGGCGGTCCTACTACTGCTCAATGCTTTCTTCCTGGTAATCGGGCTCTTTCTGCACTCAGCTGCTGCCATCATCCTTGTTGTCCCGATCGTGATGCCGCTTGTCCTGGCCGCGGGTATTGATCCCGTTCACTTTGGGCTCGTCGTTACTCTCAATCTTGGGATTGGGCAGCAGACTCCTCCGGTAGCGTCAGTTCTAGTCACTGCTTGTTCTGTTGCGAAGGCCGACATCTGGGAGGTCAGCAAGGTCAACGTCTACTTCGTTGCGGTCCTCCTCGCAGTGCTATTGCTTGTGACCTACGTTCCCTTAGTTCCTATGATCTTGGTCGAAATCTTCTATCGATGAACACTCAGGTTCGGATTTCTCTCAAGGGGCGGATCACCGAAGTAGTTCTAGACTGCCCCCAGAAACACAACGTCCTCGACCTAGGGGGCTGGGTGGCCCTAGCAGATGCGTTCGACGAACTCTCTGGGAATCAAGATATCGGCTGTGTAATAATCCGCGGAGCCGGTGACCGAGCATTTTCAACAGGTTCGGACATATCGTCGTTCGCAGATCAACGGGACACACCAGAGGATGCAAGGCGGTACTCAGAGGCGATAACTCGGGGGATGAAGGCAGTGCGAGAGTGCCGACACCCCACCCTTGGGGTAATTGAGGGATTATGCGTCGGCGGCGGTATGGAGATTGCTGCATGCTGCGACGTACGTATTTGCGGTCGATCTAGCCGCTTCGGTGCTCCAATCAACCGCCTCGGGCTGACAATGTCACATGATGAACTTGAACCGCTGATTGCCCTGCTTGGTCCCGGGCCCGTGCTCGAGATTCTCTTGACCGGTGATCTGATTGGAGCCGAACGCGCGCGGGAGATTGGTCTTGTTAACCGAATCGTTGCGGATACCGACGTACTATCTACGGGTTGGGACCTCGCTAACCGCATCGCGGATGGAGCACCTCTCGTGAATCGCTGGCACAAGCGCTTTATTCTGCGCCTGATGGAAAGGAACCGCGGACCGCTTACGGATGCTGAGCGGGATGAGGCGCTGGACGCTTTCCAGACGGCCGACTACCGCGAAGGCAGGTCGGCTTTCCTCGAAAAGCGACCTCCGGAGTTCAACGGTCAATGACGAGGGAAGGCAGCTGATGTCAGCTCCGCTCGAGGGCTTACGTGTCATCGAGCTTGCGCACGTCATGGCGGGGCCCATTTGTGGGCTATTTCTTGCGGACCTAGGTGCTGATGTCGTGAAGGTGGAGCGGTTACCGCATGGTGACACGACCCGATACTTCTCACCTCCGGAGATTAAGGGCGAGTCAGCAGCGTTCATGATGCTTAACCGGGGGAAAAGGGGTGTGGCACTGGACCTACGTACCGAAGAAGGCCAAGCGGTTGTGCGCCAGATGGTGTCCTCCACAGATGTAGTCATCGAGAATTTTCGCGTCGGTACGATGGAACGGATGGGGCTGGGCTACGAGGACCTGGCTGCGCTAAACAAACGACTGATATATTGTCAGATCACGGGTTTTGGACGTAACGGCCCACTCTCTACACAGGGTGGCTTGGATCTGATCGCGCAGGGATACTCTGGGTTGATGAGCGTTACTGGGGAGGGTCCAGGTCGGGAGCCAGTCAAGGTAGGAGCACCCCTCACTGACATCACGGCTGGCATCCTCGCCGCCTTTGGGGTTGTCTGCGCCGTATTGGAGCGGGAGCGTACCGGGCAGGGGCAGCGCGTAGATACGTCGCTATACGAGGCTGGTATCACGCACACGTACTGGCAGAGTGCCATTGCATTAGCCACGGGGATTTCTCCGGCTCCGTTAGGGTCGGCTCATCCGATGGCTGCACCGTACCAAGCGTTTCAGACTAAGAACGGCTGGATTAACGTAGGAGCTTCGAATGAAGGGACTTGGACCCGCCTTACCGAAGCTCTCGGTGTGCTAGAGCTTAGCACCGACGATCGCTTTGTTACCAACGCGGACCGGATGGCGAACCTCGCGGATCTTATCGAGATCCTCGGGCTGCACTTTCGAGACCACCCGACTGAGTATTGGCTGAAATTACTGGAAGATGCAGGTGTCCCGGCAGGCCCAGTCGCGTCGGTAGGAGAGATGCTTGAGCACCCCCAGACGCAGGCTCGCAGTATGGTCGTTGATGTTGAGCATACTACCGTGGGGTCCGTCCGCTCACTCGGGATTCCAGTCAAGCTCTCAGGATCGAAAGAAGGGCATGGCCCTAGCGGACCACGAGCAGGTTCACCGCTCCTTGGTGAGCACACACGGCCCGTGCTCCACGAGTTCGGCTACACTAAGGCCGAAATAGATCAGATGATCGCTACCGTAGTGGCGCAGGAGCTTTAGGGAGCGGGATCATAGCCGGATTCTGTTACTGGATTACTCCATAACGCTTGAGGATCTCTATCGTTTTAGTGATTGGTAGTCCCTCGACTGTGCGGCCATTGCTCGTGACTGTTTCTGCCTTCAAGAGTGAGTTGTAGATCGCTTCCTCGGTGGCCTCGACAGTTGCCTGGAAAAGGGCACTCATCCTCCCGTTCGATAAGTCGTCTAGTCCGTAAACGTCATCAGCTGCTGGTCGACGAACGCCGTTAGCGGTCGAAAACGCGATCACATAGTCGCCGGAGCCGTTACTGGCATACGAACCAGTGCGTGCGAGCCCCATGACTGCTCTTCGGGCAACGCGCTCTAGGTTTCTGTCCGATAGCGGGGCGTCGGTTGCTATCACCATCATGATGGAGCCCCACTCATGGATGTCTTCCTCAGGATCGTGTGCTCCCTCTCGCGAGATCTGACCCGAGAATGAGTATTGCCCCAACTCAATCCCAACTGGTGCACCACTTATCTGTAAGATGCCTCCGAAGTTAGACTGGACCAGTACGCCCAAGCTGTATCCACCGAGGCCTTCGGGCAGCACGCGACTGCTTGTTCCAATTCCGCCCTTCCAGCCGAAAGCGACTGTGCCTGCACCCGCGCCAACAGCACCTTCGGTCACCGGGCCGTTTGTGGCGGACTCCAGCGCTGTAACCACGTGGTGGGCTTCGATAGGGCGTGAGCGGATATCGTTCAACCCACCGTCGTTCGTTTCACCGACAACTGGGTTGATAGAGCGCACATTCTCCATCTCTTCCTGGGCTAGCATCCACTCAACCATCGCGTCCGCTGCTTTCCACACACATAGCGTGCATGTGAGGAGAATTGGGGTTTCGATCTCTCCGAGTTCTCGGATCTGTGTCACCCCGAGGAGCTTGCCGAAACCATTGCCAACATGGATTGCAGCGGGCACGCGACTTGAGTACAAGTTGCCCCCGTGAGGAAAGATTGCGGTCACTCCGGTTCGAACACGGTCACCCTCGATGACGGTGGTTTGCCCAACGAGCACACCTCTTACGTCTGTGATCGCATTATGCTCACCCGTGTTGAAGATGCCGATAGTCAGCCCAAGGTCGCGGGCTCTTGGACGTTCGGACTCCTGGGCGAATAAGGACATTGGTGCAACCGCGATGAGCATGGCGACAACGAAGTAGCGCATCAATAAATCTCCTCGGCGATTGTGGTCTATTCAGAGGCGAATTGTATCGAACAGCATTAGGCCCAAGAGTACCGGATGATATAAGAGTGACGTCTGAAAAACCTTTCTGGCAGCTGCGCTGGTCATGTTGCGAGCAGCACTGATCGTCACCCAGAGGAAATATGTTGTTGCTATTAGAGCACCTGCCAGATACCAAACCCCGGTGTACCCCAGGATACTAGGTGAGACTACCGTCGGTAGCAGAGCAGCGGTCGCCGTCACCATGTGCATGCCGATGATTCGCCCGCCCCCTCTGGGTATCAGTTTGAAGCCCACAAGTCGATAGTCCTCACGGAGCATCCATGCGAGGGCTAGCACGTGAGGCAGTTGCCATAGATAGGTGATTCCAAAGAGAGCGAATCCAGCGGGCTCGAGTGTACCGGTCGCGGCGCTCCAACCGATGAGCGTCGGCAGGGCCCCTGGCACTCCCCCCGCCAGGGTAGCTCCATAAGAGCGGGACTTTAGCGGTGTGTAGACCCCTTGGTATATAACTGCTGAGAAGGCTGCAATCGCTGCCGGTAACCACGACACATTAAGCGTTAGGTATGCTAACCCCGAAAGGAGCAGGGCTTGGCTGAAGTAAAGAGCTGATATCGGTGACAATCGTCCGGATGGGATTGGACGCCCTCGAGTCCGCATCATCATACTATCGGCATCTCGCTCAGTGTATTGGTTAAGCGCGAGCGCTCCGGCTGTGGTGATTCCCGTGCCAAACATGGTATGGAATGCGAGCCACAGTTCGAGTGAGCCGCGCGATCCTACGAATGCGCCTACACCAGCTGTGATCGTCACGTAGACCACGATTCCGGGCTTCGTGAGTTCGTAAAAGGCGGCTGCTTTAGAGGGCTGGGAATCTTGCATCTTTGTGGTCGTGGATTACATGTGAGTCCGGGGCCTATACAGTCCTCCGTGCGGCAATCGATCTTAGATACGATGCTGGGCTAGTGACAGGGGCTTTAACGATTCCGGAAACAAACGGGTCAACCCTCAGGGTAGTATCTAGAGGCGGAGACCATGGTGCTTTATCCGAACCTTAATGAGTTACAAATCCGAAATTCGCATGAACGATCGCCATCGCCGGGAAAGAAGGGTTTGGCGTAACGGACTCGCTGTGTCCGCAATAGTTCATTTACTTGTGTTTTTCGCCTGGAGGATCACAGCTGTTCCCATTTCACCGTATGTGGCTTCCGGCCCTCGACAAGGTGAAGATCGTGCTGATGAAGGTTCACTGAGGGCGTTGAGTATTCGGGTCCCGCCTAATCTTCCGATTGTGCCTCCACCAATCCCGCTTCCCAACGAGATTGAGATTCAAGAAGTCGATCTCGCTCAGACTATTGAGGGAGATGCGTTCTCACTGCTAGGTGAGAGGCCTGGCTTCGGTGAGCCGCTGGGTCTGGCTGACGGTGCTGGAA
>DCAD01000007.1:29253-32087 GCA_002311875.1 Gemmatimonadales bacterium UBA1142
ATGATTATCCCCACGACGAAGCGTGGCCTAAGGGGTACAGAAATCCAAGTGTGGGTCTTCATCGATGAAGCCGGCCGTGTCATTGCGGACTCGACTCGTTTAGACCCCCCTACGGAAGATCACGATTTCAACCAAAGCCTTATCCAACAGGCTGCGGGGTGGTCTTTCCGCCCTGCGACTCGGGAGGGGAAGCCAGTAGCATCTTGGTTCCCTTATCGGATCACCATGGAGTGACATGAGTGCAGGGGGATGGTCGGCCGTTAGGCAAGACAAGTAACTTCTGAACTGCATCCGTTCGTAAAGAACGAATCCATTAATGCCAGTCCATCCATAGGTGGCGGTATGGAGCTTGAATTACACTTCGAAAGTGTATTGGATAACCAGATGACTGAACCCTGGGTGGAGGAAGCAAAAGGGCTCCTCTAGTCCCGTCCCATGCCAATCCCGACTGCTCGAGGCGCGAAACGAATTCTTTGGGTGGACGACGAAGTCCATCTCCTCAAGCCACACCTGCTCTTTCTGGAAGCTCGCGGCTACCATGTCGATCCGATTACTAACGGTGACGACGCACTTGAGTTGCTTCGCGAACACTCTTATGACCTCGTGTTGCTGGACGAGCAGATGTCGGGTAGGCGGGGCCTCGAGGTATTGGAGCTCATACGCCGTGACGATCCTCACCAACGGGTAGTGATGGTCACGAAGTCCCAAGAAGATCGGACAATGACTGAAGCGATCGGGCGGCGCGTTGACGACTACCTCGTCAAGCCGACGAGCCCTCGTCAGGTGCTCTCTGTCATCACGAGGATTCTCGAAGGGTCCTCGATCCGACAGCAACATGTTACCCAAGACTTTGCAGCCGGGTTCAGTGCCCTGACCGTTCGGAGCCAACAGGCCGAAACTCCAGAGGATTTCGCTCAAGTATTCGCCGAACTTACTAATTGGCATATCCGGCTCAGTGAGGCGGGTGAAGAGGGCCTTTTAGATACGCTCCAGGGGATGATGCGTGACTTGAGACGAGACTTCGGGAGTTGGGTCATTGACGAGTATCCACGCTGGGTTCGAGGCTCACCGGACCGGCCCAGACTGTCAATTGACATCGTGCGGGACTTTCTGCTACCGCGTCTCGGCGCGGATCCAGTGTACTTTATAGTGCTTGATTGTATGAGGCTGGATCAGTGGCGGGTGATGGCCCCCCTGCTTGCACAGTTCTTCGAAATCGAGGAGACGTACCACTACTCGATTCTACCGACCGCGACACCCTATGCCCGCAACGCAATCTTCAGTGGCCTCTATCCTGATGAAATCGCTCAAGGTAGACCCGAATGGTGGAATGCTTCAGACAATGAAGGAGGCCTGAACGCATTTGAGGATGAGTTACTCGTAGAGCAACTCAGGCGCCTCACCGGACGATCCGTCCCTGTACACTACGAGAAAATATTTTCTGACCGTCAGAGGGATCAAGTCCGCACGCGTGTGAACTCAGCCCAGAGGAACCCTGGGACCGTGATAGCGCTTGTTTTCAACTTTGTAGACCTCATGACACATGGGCGTTCCGAGTCGCCAATCCTCATGGAGGTGGCGCGTGATGAGGCAGCGCTCCGTGATCTTACGCGCTCGTGGTTCGAGCGATCGACAGCTTTTGCAGTGCTGCGTGAAGCTGCGTTGAGAGGCTACAGAGTGATTTTGACCACGGATCACGGCTCGATCCTATGCCAGCATCCAACGACGGTTTTCTCTAGCCGCGACGCCACCAGCGGTCTTCGCTATAAGTTCGGCCAAGATATGCGGGCCGAAGTATCGACAGCCGTGTTTAGTACGACGGATGCGCGGGATCTCCGCCTCCCGCGCGGTGGATTAGGGATGACATATCTGCTAACTCTCGATGATTATTTTTTCGTCTATCCAACGAAGCTCAGGGAGTATCAGGCCCGCTACCGGAACTCCTTTCTGCACGGGGGGATCAGCCCTGAAGAGATGGTTGTTCCGGTGGCCATCCTAACACCGAGATGATGAAGCAGACCTGGGATTATCCAGGGAACTCCTCTCCATTCCCTCGTATTCTGTCACTCCTGGCCCCGCACGGAGCCTTCTTGGCCTTAGCGTCGGTGTCCGCTGCACTATTTGCGGTTTTGGATGCCTCGGTTTACGTCCTGATGATCCCCTTTGTCGAAACACTTTTCTCAAGCGCAGGTGGACCAGGATTCGCGAGTGAAACCGGTATGGATCGGCTTCTCGACGCTACAGTCTACCGATGGGTCGACCTTGCTGGAGATCCGCTTGAGGCGATCGGCCAGATTATCGCACTAATCATCCTAGTGTTTCTAGTAAAGAACGTCTTCCACTTTTCTCGCACCTACCTTGTCGCACGGGTTGAACAGGAAGTGAATCGCAGCCTTCGGAACCAGATTTATGGTCACCTTGTAGGGCTCGACCTATCATTTTTCGGTCGCACTCGGTTGGGACAGGTGGTGAGCCGCTTAACCACCGAGGTTGAACAATTTCGCAGACTGGTGACGACTGAATTGTTCAGAGTGCTCTCGTCTGGTCTCGAGTTCTCAGTAGCAGTCATAGCGATGCTTCTCATCTCGTGGCAGTTGACGGCTGCTGCCTTTGTGGTGGTGCCCCTGGCCATGATCTTCTGGGGACCGCTAGTGGGTGTGCTTCGGCGGCTTGACCACAAGGTCCTGCATCTCGGCGGTGAAGTTACCGCTCACGTTCAAGAGACATTCGCCGCCATCCGCCTCGTGAAATCCTCCTCTTCCGAGAACCGTGAGCGGGAGCGGTTCCGTAGCCTTACCGGTGAGTATTTTCAGCAATTCATGCGAGCTGAGTTT
>DCAD01000007.1:32158-42513 GCA_002311875.1 Gemmatimonadales bacterium UBA1142
GTAGTCATCCTCTGGCTTGGAGCCAGATTCGTTGTGGCTGGAGAGATAACTGGCCCTGAATTCGTCGGTTTCCTTGGCCTCTCAGTAAAGCTGTACTCTCCGGTGAAAAATGTGGCGAAGTTCCCGGCTGTCGCTCAACCGGGACTGGTAGCTGCCGAGCGCATCTTCGACTTTCTTGACACCCCCAGAGAGATTTGCGATGCATTCGGCGCCAGCTCGATCAGAGGATTTGAGTCCACCATTACTTTCGAGGATGTATCTTTCTCATACCGTGCAGACGAGGTTGTTCTGCGGGGTATATCCCTCCACGCTGACCGCGGTGATGTTATCGCTCTGGTTGGACCCAGCGGTGCCGGGAAGAGCACCCTGGTAGACCTCCTCGGGCGCTTCTTCGATGTGGACACTGGACGCATCATGGTCGATGGTGTGGACATCCGCGGGTTGCGTATCGGAGATCTGAGATCCCTGTTCGGGATTGTTTCTCAGGATACAGTTCTCTTTCATGACACAGTGCGTGCGAATATTGCATATGGTCGTCCGGAAGCTTCGCATGCTGATATCGTGGCGGCTGCGACAGCCGCACATGCCCACGACTTCATCACGGAGATGCCAAAGGGATATGACACTATAGTTGGTGAGCGAGGTGTGGAGCTCTCCGGTGGTGAACGGCAGCGCATAGCGATTGCTCGAGCACTCTTGATGAATCGTCCTATCCTAGTGCTTGACGAGGCGACGAGTTCTCTGGACACAGCATCCGAGCGCGTCATCCAAGAAGCGACGAGCCGCCTGATGGTAGGGCGGACCGTTTTTGTCATCGCACATCGACTTTCCACGATTCTCAGTGCGGACAAGATCCTAGTGATGGACGGAGGGGAAATTATCGAGCAAGGCGACCACGGAACCCTGATGGCCAAGGCCGGTCTCTATCGTCGGCTTTACGACCTTCAGTTCAACGAGGCAGCGGCGGTGGGAAGCCTCTGGCCTGCGGATGAGACCTGACCCCCGAGGGACTGGCAAGTATCTAGGGCTTGCTCCCAGCCCATGAAATCTAGGATCGTCAGACACTATCTAGAGCACCTGGCGTTCAAGGCCTTCTCGGGAGCTGCCATATTTCTTCCCGAGTTGTTAGCACTTTGCGCTGGATCCCTTCTAGGGTGGATTGCGGGAAGTGTTCTGAGGGTGCGCCGCACTGAAGTCGATGAGCACCTCCTACTGGCTTTCCCTGAAAGGACAGAGGCGTGGCGTCATAATGTTGCCAGAGCTAGCTATGCGCATCTAGGAAGGGAGGCCGTGGCCACTCTTAGACTCAGTCGGGGAACAGACAAAGAGTTAATCGAGAGAATTCACATCCCAGACTTGGCATTATTTCGCACCGCCGTTGAGGCAGGCAGGGGTGTAATACTCGTCACAGGACACCTCGGAAACTGGGAAGTTGGGGGCGGGGCGTTCACTTCTCGTGGGATAGCCCTCGATGCGATAGTAAAGGGTATGACTAATCAAGCAATCGGTGACGCGATCACCCGGGTCAGACAACGATTAGGCATCGGCCTCATCCATATGAACGAGGCGGCGAGAAAGGTGCCTCGTAGTTTACTGCAGGGCCGAGTAGTGGCGATTCCCGCGGACCAGAATGCTCACAAGGGAGGGACATTCATTTCATTCTTCGGCAGGGTGGCATCTACCACCCGGGCGCCGGCAGTCTTCGCCATCCGCACGGGGGCACCGGTATTTCTTGGAATAGCGCTTCGAGATCCAGGATGGGGTCAGCGTTACACGGTATCACTGGAGAGGATTGACTTCAAAACTACCGGTGAAGTTGATGCCGATGTCCGCGGGCTCACCGCGGCCCACTCCGCGGCACTGGAGCGGGCGGTGCGAGCGGCTCCTGAGCAGTACTTCTGGCAGCATAGGCGATGGAAAAGGACGCCAGGGCTGGACGATGTGGCCTGCTAGGCTGATAACTTACTAGGAACCAGGGCTCTGCGGCCCTGTATAAGGCGATAGTCGGTGGCAGGTGGCTCTAGGGAGAACCCCCTGTCCCGACCTTGCCTTGTAGCCCCTTCAATCCGAAAAAATGTGATTTACATCTGTATTCCTGCTCACGACGAAGGTCCCACTATCGGCGTCCTTCTATGGAAAGTACGGAATACCCTCGGGGAGTTCAGTCGGGACTACCGGATCTTGGTTTACGACGACGCATCGACGGATGATACTCCCGTGGTACTAGAACGTTATCGGCGAGTATTGCCACTTACTGTGCTAGGTTCGCGAGAGCAGATTGGTTACGGCCGGTCCGTGGAAAAGCTGCTAAGACACGTCGTTGAGACCGCGTCGTATCCTAAACGAGACTGTGCGGTAGTGCTCCAAGGAGACTTTACGGAGCATCCAGATGACATCGTCGGCTTGGTGAAAATTCTGGAGGGTGGCGCTGACATTGTGGCTGGTGTTGCTGACATGAAAGGACGTCGGGTGCCTTTCGGGGTCAAGATTGTGAGAAACTTGTCGCGCTGGCCTCTATCTACGGTATTTCGCGGGGCCCCTGTTTCTGACCCGCTCAGCGGGCTAAGGGCGTACCGGGTAATAGTCCTCAAGAAAGCGTTACGTGATGGCTTTGGGGACAGGCCATTGGTAAGAGCTGAAGGATGGGCGGCAAACGTAGAATTACTTAGTCGACTCGTCCCGCACGCTAGGAGGATTGCCGAAATCCCGTTGGAGGTGAGACATGACCTGCGCCAGCGTGGATCTCGATTCCGACCCATAAGCACCCTGATGGCTCTCATGAAGTTACGGGGCAGTGAGCTTTGGCCAACCTCAAACCCGCAGGGGGTATGAACTCACCGCCTCTTAAGGCTTTCGCCAAGGTGCTTTTGGCTTTCACTCTTCCTACGGCGGTGGCTGGTCAGGTGGTTGCTGGGGCTACCGATATTGTGTTCGATCAGGAATCGATCGTGGACAGCTTGTCAGCGATTTACCCCGTTGATGAGTGGGCTGCCGAGACCCCGTGGGGACCCGGTGAACACCTGGTTTACCAGGTCAAGGTTGGCATCTTCAATGCAGGCGAAGGTCACATGACGGTAGAGACCCTGGACAGCGTCCGGGGGCATCAAACGTATCGTGCGGTTATGGGTATACGAGGTGGCCT
This sequence comes from Gemmatimonadales bacterium UBA1142, assembly GCA_002311875.1. GTDB lineage: Bacteria > Gemmatimonadota > Gemmatimonadetes > Longimicrobiales > Gaopeijiaceae > UBA1142. The sequence goes on from DCAD01000007.1 coordinate 35,301, forward strand.
TCCGGGTCTCCGTGTTGATGACAAGTATACGACGTGGATGGACCTAGAGACACTTCAGAGTTGGCGTTACATAAGGGAGATTGATGAACCCTTCTACGAATCCTACCGGCACTACGAGTTTTATCCGGATCGGAGGATCTGGCATCGTACGGATAACGACGAATTTGGCCCATTAGCGTCCTCCCTCCCCCTGGATGATATCGCCTTCATCTACTTCATACGGCGTCTTCCGCTTGAAATAGGGAAGACATACAGTTTGTCGCGCTACTTCAAGGAGGATGGAAATCCGGTCGTGATCCAGGTTCTGCGCCGAGATGAGTATGAAGCCGAGGGTGTAATTTACAACACGATTGTGGTCAAGCCTATCATCCAAACCGGCGGACTCTTCGGGCAAGGAGGGAAAGCGGAACTCCATTTCACAGATGACGAGCGCAGAATCCTGGTCTACATGAAGTCAAACATCCCTAAGTTTCCGGGATCGCTCACCCTGCACTTGAGGTCGATCCAGGAAGGGGTACCTCTCAATCCAGAGTCACGGGAGGAAGCAACACAAGGAAGGTTGAATAGAGCGATAGCAGAGCCGGATACGCTTGTTAGGCGTTGAGCCCAGATAAGGCCACTTAGGGTCGTGGCCCGCGATACAGGAACTCTTCGTCGGGTGATCGCTTGGGCCCTCATCCCACCGTTCCTGTGGTATTCTCGTCCGACATCCGCACTTTTGCTTTGGGGCATGCCTTTTTCCCTTTTGGGACTCTTACTCCGCGGTTGGGCGGCTGGGTCGATCCATAAGGATCAGGAACTCACCACCTCGGGCCCTTACGCGTATCTCAGAAATCCTCTTTATCTAGGGACCCTGCTCATAGGGATTGGCGTGACTGTGGCTGGAGGTGCAAGCGAATGGTTGCTTCTCTTTCTCATCTACTTCGTCGGTGTTTATGGTAAGACAATGTCGCTAGAGGATAACAGGCTCACCGATCTCTTCGGGGACGCATATCGCGACTATGCTAGCAGTGTTCCCTCGTTTCTCCCGAAGATGGTGCCGTATCAGCCTTCTAGGGATAGCGAGGGACACGGTTTCCGTCTCAAGCGCTACTACAGAAATAAGGAATGGGAAGCCCTGCTTGGGGCCGTGGCCATTTTCGGGTTTCTAGCTATAAGGGCTCTCTTCGGTTCGCCTTTTCCTTAGGAGTACCCCACTCCGACGAATCCAGGTTTCTAGGTCACTTCTTCCTCGGTTATGAGGTAACGCTCTAGTGCGAGCGATACCTTTTCCAAGACGTTGTCAACAGTGACGTGTTTCATCCCGTCTCGGTATTCACGGATGGCTGGGTACTCCTCTCTAGAGTGCTGTTCATATCCGTTCACAATAAGGTCACGAAAGGCTCGATAGGGTCCTGAACGGTTCGGGTTTGTGTGGCCGAACAGGCTGACGACAGGAGTTCCGAGTGCACGGCTTATATGGAGTGGCCCAGTGTCGGGGCTGATGAGTAGTGAGCTTCCCTCAAGAATCCAAACGAGCTTTCGGATATTGTTGCCGAGTGTGTCTAACACCGTCGCCTTTGTAGATGTCATGATTTTATTCGCGATAGCTCTTTCGACCGTAGAAGGTCCGCCAATGATTACCGGGGTTAATCCGTGAGTGGACTCAACCTCCTCGAGCACGCGTGCATAACCGTCGGACGTCCAATTTTTTTCACGCTTGCTGGTGGCGACGACCACGGCACAGGTGCGTTTACCAATACGGGAGAAGAACGCCGCTTGTGCTTCTTTTTCACTATCGGAAAGCTGTAGGTCCCAATTGATGGGTTTGGGATTGACTCCGATGAAGTGGAGGAACTCGAAGTACTGGTCCTGTACGTGTTGGGGAGCGTGTTGGGGGATGCGCCGATTCGTGAAGAGCCACTGCATGTCTCTGGCACGTGCCCTGTCGAAACCAAGCTTAACTTTGGACTGTATCAGTGCGGTAAGGATTCCGGCCTTCAAGTATACTTGAAGGCCGAGAAGTAGGTCGAACTTCCGGTTTCCTAACACTTGAGTGACGTCTCTGAAGCTATGCCAGGCCCTTAGACCTTTCGTTCTTTCGAAGACTACAAATTCGTCGATAGCTGGATGACCGCTGACGAGTTGATATGGGATGGGTTGAATCACCCAGGTGATGCGAGTCTCTGGCCAGGCTCGTTTCAGCGCGTTGGCGACAGGCAACACATGCACTGTATCCCCAAGAGCCGACAGCATCACGATACAAATTTCTCGGGGAGGAGGGCCTTTCCATCCTATGCCTGGCTCCGCACTCATTACAACTGTGTTTCGTAACCGTCACGGAGTGCGGTCCACAAGGTTTCGTTGAGAGGCTGTCCATACCTCTGTGCCAGCTTTTCTAGGGAATGTTCTAGCCGACGACGCATGAATCCGATTGGCGCACGTACAGTTGGTGAGAGGAGTCGGCATCGGTCCAGATCGATAACATGTGCCGAGGCGACAACACCAACCTGATTCACCAGGATATTGCTTGCGTTCAGGTCTGCGTGCACTACCCGTTGGTTTTCGAGAAGGTGCACGAGGTTGCCTGCTGCGTGTAGCGCAGCAGTGCGGAGTGCCAGATTGCTCCCCTTAGTCCTGAAGACCGCCGAAGCGAGGTTAGTCACATCAGGCACGTACTCTGTTACAAGATCCGCCCGGTAGAAAAATCCGGACCTGCACACGGCTCCTGCAATAATGCGTGGCGTCGGGATACCCCTTGAGCGTGCTTCCACGCTTGCCAAAAGCTCTGAGAAAGGGCGGGGTGTCCGAGTCACCAGATACCGATCGTCAAGATATGACGCGATAATGCCTCCTCGCCGGTAGTGGCGAGCAACCCAGTGCGTTGCGTTCTCTGCCCTCCCCAGGGCGGGAAATATGAACGCGCTGCCACGACCAGCCTGCGCCTGTCTTGTGAAATTCTGGCTCGCCCATTCATAAAGTGTAGTGCCCGAATAGAGGACAGAATGTGCCCACTCAAGGGCAGCTGAAACCGCAAAAGCACTGCTGTTCTTGTGGGTGATGCCCAGATAGCCTTCGGGGAGCCTCACCTTTCAGGCTAGGTGGCCTGTTCTTCGGGCATGTCGATTAGGTATATGCCAGGTCCCCGAAACGTCTCTCCTTTGACTTTGACTCGGAAGTTGTATTGGCCCGGCTGGGGAAAGACGACTCCGTCCATCGGCATGATTAATTGGCTACGTGCTGGCGGATGGCCTTCCGGCGCTTCTCGGACTTCGCTTTCGCCTTCAACTGTTAATGAGATGTTGCCTTCTGAATCCTCAAGATCAGCCTTGAACTGAAACCGACCGTGATCGCTGCGACCCCATTCGAGCACTAGCACGAGGACAAGATGGTCCTGCCTGGCCGGGAAGCCTGGCGCTGACAGGTCGTGATATACTCCGTGCAGGTCAAGTTTCCCATCAGGGCTTGGGTGAGCGTCATCGCACACTGCAGAAAAACGGAGCGCACAGGTCATGGGATTTGGCTTTCGTGTCACAACTCTTGTGAAATGGTTCCCCAGCCGCCACCACCGGGTGATCTAATGCTAATGATATCGCCTGCTTGGACCGTGAAGGTGATTTTTCCAGGGAGATGTTTCTCTACACCGTCACTAATCAGGACGTTCTCTCCCGGCGCTCCGTCGCCACCGCCCTGGGCACCTGATGGGCCAGCGGTGCGGCGCTCACAAAGCAGTGCTACCCTGGCGGGCACAAGTAGCATTAAATCTCTACGAAGGCCATCTCCGCCGTGATGTAGACCTGTGCCTCCTGAGCCTCTACGGATCCCGTAGTGCGTAACCCGATACGGGTAGGCATGCTCAAGTGCCTCGACGGGAGTGTTAAGCGAATTGGACATATGGCAGTGGACTCCTGAGAGGCCGGGGCTGTTGGGTCCGGCCCCCATCCCGCCTCCAACAGTCTCGTAATAGGCAAAAACTTCACCGTTACGATGATCGATGCCGCCAATTGTGGTGTTATTCATAGTTCCCTGAGACATAGCAGGGATATGATCCGGGAGTGCGAGGCCGAATCCGCGCAGGAGTACATCTGTGATGCGCTGACTCGTCTCCACGTTACCTGCTGCGACTGCAGCCGGGAAATTAGCGTTGACAACCGATGCTTGCGGTAGGATCAACTCCACCGCTGACATTGAGCCACCCCCAGCAGGTAACGGCTCTCCCAATAAAGCTTCAACGATGCAGCGTACCACATAGCGGGTGGCGGACGAAGTAATCGCGGCCACTGCGTTCACGCCTCCAGGGACCTGCGGTGAAGACCCCTCGAAGTCAACAGTCAGTTGTGTGCCTTTGACAGTTAGTGTGACCCGGATCGGTACTGGTCCCGACCCGAAGCCATCGTCCTCGATCCAGTCCTCGGCCTCGTAGCAACCATCGGGCACGATATTCAGTCCCGTTTCGACCAGGCGGTCGGCGTATTCGATGAGCTTTTCCATCGCGGTCAACGTCTCCTCTATCCCTCGGCGCTGCACGATCTCAAGGAGCCTCTTGGATCCTGTGAGGAGTGCAGCAACCTGAGCGTCCAGGTCACCGGCCCTTTCCACCGGGGTCCGCACGTTTGCTAACAAGGTTTTCCAGAGGCTGTTGTTTAGCTGCCCAGCCTCGTAAAGACGAACCGGGGGAATCCTGATTCCTTCTTCAAAGATCTCTTGTGCTAGCGGCATTGAGCCTGGAGTTGATCCACCGACATCGCTGTGGTGGGCCCTCGAGGCTACATGACCAAGGAGCCTTCCCCCGGTCTCATGTACTGGTGATATCAACGTGATATCCGGCAGATGCGTTCCACCGCTAAATGGATCATTTACACAGACGATGTCTCCGGGCGCGAGTTCCCCAACTTCGGCCAGGGCCGCCTGTACACTCATCGGCATTGCTCCGAGGTGCACCGGCATGTGATCGCCGAGTGAGATTGTTGCTCCTAAGGCATTGAAGAGAGCACAGGAGTAGTCTCGCCGTTCCTTGATGTTGGGTGAGAACGATGCACGCTTAAGTGTCGCGCCCATTTCCTCGGAGAGAGCCGTGAACAAATGTCGGAATATTTCCAGCGACACAGCCTGCGGGGATCTAGAATGGGTCACGGCGATGGCTCCGGAAGCATTTGGTGCCCCACTACAAGGCTCTCCGAGCCTCGGTTAGGTTACCTGGCTGAGGCATGAACCCAGCTCGACAGAGACTTCTGTCGGTGTATCGAATGCAAGCGCAAGAAACGATAAGCGGAGGCAGATTTGGGCAAAGAAAAACTCCTAGAAAGAGCAAGAGATGAACTTTTTAGTCACATCAACCGTTGCGGTGTTCTGAAGGCAGTTGAGGGTGATCAGCGCCAATGGATGGATGAGACAATCGATTACATTCGTGAGCGCTATCCGGACTTGAGTGAAGTCGATCTTTCGGGTCTCCACGAAATCGGCACTCGTTTTTGCCAACCTGCCATCGCGCGGAAGGGCGAGAGTACCTTGGATGCGCTGGACGACGCAAGCGTGGCTTGACGTGTCATCCTTCTAGATTTGTCGAATGGGCCAAGAGCAGGACACCGATAGACTGTCCTGCTCTTTTCATGGGGGGAGGAAGTCGTTGATAAAAGACCCCTCAAATCAGATGAGACTCAGGTAGCGACCGAAGGGCTGTAAGCCTATACTGTCGCCCGCTTATTGCAGGCTTCCACCAGGAGGGTCCATGAGCACTAGACGGGATTTCATTCGGACTTCCGCCGGCGCAGGAGTTGGGGCCGCCCTCGGAGGGTTCCCGAAGCCACTGGAAGGAGGGGCTGGGGCTGCGAACGTTATCACTCGGCGTGTTACGCCGGTTTGTGTCGCCTCAGGGAACGGTCTTGGCGCAGTCTCACGGGCCATCGAAGAGCTGGGGAACGGGGCGAGCACAATCGAAGCAATCGTGAGGGGTGTCAACTTGGTGGAAGAGGACCCGAATGACTCATCAGTCGGTTACGGGGGATTGCCAAATGAGCAGGGTGTGGTACAACTCGATTCCTCGCTCATGCATGGCCCAACACGCGGCGCAGGCGCCGTGGCAGCGTTGGAAGGGTTTAAGAGGCCCTCGTTAGTTGCGCTTGATGTTATGCGTTATACAGATCACCACCTATTGGTTGGCGAGGGAGCACGGCGATTCGCGGTGTCGATGGGTCACCAACTTGAGGACCTTTTGACTGAATCTTCTCGCGAGCGCTGGATCGAATGGCGAGCTCGGCTGAGTGACCGGGACGATTACCTTTCCCCCGAAGAGTCTGGTGAGCGTATCGGAAGTTTCCGTGAACCCGAAGAGTTTGGGGACGGTCTGGTGGACTCGCACGATGGTTACCGGCCACAGGGTACGATCAACTGCGATATAGTGAACCCAGACGGTGACCTGTCCTCTGTCACAACCACATCTGGACTCTCCTATAAAATCCCGGGACGAGTAGGCGATTCTCCGATCATCGGAGCTGGGCAATATTGTGACAATGACGTTGGTGCGGCGGGCTCCACGGGTCGTGGTGAGGCGGTGATCAAGACATGCGGCAGCTACACCGTCGTAGAGATGATGAGGAACGGGATGCATCCGACCGACGCATGCCTTGAGGCGCTTCGTCGGATCGTTCACGTGACGGTCGAAAACCGCCTGCACGACGAAAATGGTAGACCGAATTTCAACGTGAATTATTATGCGGTGAACAAGAACGGTGATTGGGGTGGTGCGGCTATTTGGTCAGGAGCCCGTTTTGCAGTCAGCGTTGACGGGGACTCACGGCACGAGGATTCCGCATATTTGTTCGAGCGCAGGTGAGTTTTTTCGAGCGTTGTCGAAATAGACCGTTGATCCGAAAGGGGGGCGCGCGTTGGCTGATGCGCTACGGATGGAAAAGGGAAAGCAACTCCTAAAGCATTATTATGCTGGACAAAGAATGGAGTCTCCTAATGGCGGATTTCTTATCCTTCTGGGCATCAGTCCACAGAAGGGTGGCACGGCGATGGGGGTATTCGAGTGCAGTGCATCATCACTTCGCTATGAGATCGTAATCCCCAAGGCGACTCGTACCGAACGCAAGAAGGTTAAAGACGTCCTCCAGGCGGGTGGGGACCCTGATTGCCCAAGGCATGGTCCCGATTTTCGACTCGTTAGGGCCGGAAAGACCCTTGTATGTAGCCACTGTGGAGTACCGTACGCGAGGGTGTGAGGCGCTGATCG
>DCAD01000007.1:42632-94253 GCA_002311875.1 Gemmatimonadales bacterium UBA1142
CCCCTGTACCGTAGGTCCGTGAGGAGGCCTTTATATGCCCGAACGGTTTCTTAGTTCGGAGGAATATGACGAGCAGGCACACAAACTCTATAGTGACGGTAATTATGATGGGGCACTCAAGATGCTTAAGGAGGGCCTTTCTTTATATCCGAATGCAGTAGACCTGAACGTCGGACTCGGGTATGCGAGGCTTGCTAGGGAGGAGTATGCGTGGGCACGCAAGGCTTTCGAGCGTGCGTCAGCTTTGGATGATTCTCACGAGGACGCCCTGGTAGGTTTGGGGGAGACGCTCCTTCGTTTCGGAGAGCAGGAGGAAGCGCTCGGCCTGTTCGAGCAAGTCGCGAGAGCGGGCTATCATCATGACACTGAACTCATGCTTACGATGGGTCGGGCACTCTACCGGGAAGCTCTCTACGTGGAGTGCCGGGACATTTTCGCCAAGGCAGCAGCAGCTCGTCCTGACAGCGCGGACGCTGCCGCATCATTGGGCTATGCACTACACCAGCTAGGTGATGAGGTGGGTGCGGGTCGACAGATACGCCGAGCGCTTAGGCTTAAGCCGGATTTACACGAAGCCAGAATTTACCTTGCCCACCTCCTCTACGATCGGGGTGACTGGGAGGGCGCGCTGAGGGAGTATGAGGGAGTCCCTCCCTCTGAGCACTGGGATGCCCTCGCGGTTTGGCGCTTAATGGAACTGAAGCAGGAGCTCTGGCACATGGATGAGGGTGATGTTCGCCTCAGTCCTTGGCGGGAGAGATTAAGCCAGATTGAGGAAGTGCCGGACCCCATCGACAGACTATTCGCTGAAATTGAGTCAGTGGTACACGGTGTGGAACAGCCTGGATACTACCTTGACCCAAGCCAGCTCGAGCTCTTCACCTCGATTCATTCAGCGACCGAAAAACTCACCCATGTCGTGCGATTAAGCGATGGGAATAGATTACGGGGCACCTGGGTGGAGATCGTTCAACAAATGAGAGAGCGGGCAGGATTCCTTCATGAACCCCTCCTTGAATTTATGCGTCGGCTTGCCGAGCGCTGGCTTGAACAGAGAGGGGCGAAGATTCCCTTTGTTGACCCCGAAACTTTCCTGAGATCGGCTGCTGCTGGGGGTTTCGTGCGTATTGAGTTGGACGAATGACGCACGCATCACAGAGTTTATGAACTTTCATTCTGTGCTTGTAGTGGAAATCCGTGCTCAACGTCCCGAGTACTTAGTGACTTCATTGCGGTGCTGCGTTGGAACCCGATTGGCGGTTCTGAGCGTCTTGCAGGGCAGGGGCTGATACTTGAGGGTCAGACCTAGGGGCCAAAATCCGTTGCTTCTTGCCCCGTTATTGTCTTTCTGGCTTGTAGCATGCGCTGGTGATCCGGAGCTACGTCCGGATGATGTTCTCCGCGTGGAGTTGGGTCTCGGCGACCGTGACCAAGTGCATCGGATCGTCATCATGGGTGGGGATAGGGAGAGAGCTAGCCCCTTGGAGACAGTGGTAAATTCAGGGGGTTATGTGGAATTTGTGACTGCGGATTGGCTAGTGCATGAGATCGTTTTCGAACTGGACAGTCTGAGTGCCGATGCCAGGGCGTTCTTAGAGCGTACTGACCAGGTGGCCTCACCTCCGTTGCTCCGCCGGGACAGCAGATATGTTGTTCATTTCGCTGACGGACCTCCGGGACGCTATCCGTTTGTGTTAGAGGGCAATGGAGCACCAGGCCGTGGGGTGGTGGTGCTGGAAGCCGGACCTTAATCTCTCGATCGCTCGCGGGGATCTACCGCTGGACTCCCTACGCCCACATCTCTTTCTCGCGGTTGTCAGATGCCCAGAATCGCTGTTATCCCCGGAGATGGTATTGGTGTTGAAGTGGTGCGAGAAGCACGCCGTGTGCTAGCTGCCCTGGAGGATGCGAACGAACTAGGGTTTGAACTTGTGGATTGGGATTTGGGTGCAGAGCGGTATCTGAGGGATGGAGTAGCCATCACAGATGAGGAGTTCCGGGCACTAGCTGATGATCACGATGCGGTCTTCCTGGGTGCGTTAGGAGACCCGCGTGTACCGGGTATGGAGCATATCAAGGAGATCCTCCTTGGGCTTCGCTTCAAACTTGATCTGTACGTGAACTTCCGTCCCTGCGTGTTGCCACTGGCAAGACTTTCTCCCCTTGTAACAATCCAGGAGCCATTTCGCATAGACATGTTTCGTGAGAATACCGAAGGGCTCTACACTGGGTTGGGGGGAAGCTTCAAGACAGGGACCTCTGACGAAATCGTAATCGAGAAGGACCTCCACACCCGGAAGGGTGTGGAACGAATCATTCGAGCCGCGTTTGAGTACGCCCAATCGCAGGGGCGGGGACGGGTGACGTTAGTGGACAAGGCGAATGTGCAACGCTTCGTCGGTAGCCTTTGGCGTAGAGTTTTCGAAGAAGTAGGTGGAGCTTACCCAGGGATCTCTCAGGATGCGATGTACGTCGATGCGATGGTCATGGATTTGGTCCGCCGCCCAGAGTGTTACGAGGTGCTCGTCACGTCGAACCTGTTCGGAGACATCATCAGCGATCTTGCCGCGGAGGTCACAGGAGGGTTGGGCCTTGCCCCGTCTGCGAATATCCATCCGGGTCGGTACGCGCTTTTCGAGCCGGTTCATGGCTCAGCACCGGACATTGCGGGCCAGGGTGTAGCCAACCCAATTGGGGCGATCCGTTGTGTGTCCCTGATGCTGGAGTATTTCGGTCACCAGCAACTGGGAGAGCGTATAGAGGCGGGGGTACTCGCTTCGATTGAGGATGGGACAACCACCCCCGATTTGGGCGGTGAATCGAGCACCGAAGAGGTTGGCAGTTGGATCGCCTCATACGTTGGCAGCGAATCTACTTAGGTGTGTAACCAAGGACACGCTCATCTTTTTAGCTTCATACCTGGATAGGATGATTACCGAGGGGTGCTGACGATTCTGAAAAGTCAGGGGGTTTTCAGTTTGCTCTCCGAGGATACACATCATCCTAAAGCAATGAACCGGTGGGGACCCGGGGGGGTAACTCTTAGTCCAGAGATCGCGACTACAGCAAAACCATTTTCCGCAGAGGCTCCATGGCAACGCAGGGTCACGCGCGCGAGGTTGTCGTACTTTCGGGAAAGCGCACAGGATTTGGGACATTCGGTGGATCGCTGAAGAGATTTTCAGCCACTGATCTGGGGGTTTTCAGCAGTACTGCAGCTATTGAGGCAGCTGGTATCACTCCCCATCAAATTGACCACACATTCTTTGGAAACGCCCTCCAAACCTCTGCTGATGCCATTTATCTGGCACGGCACATTGCACTCCGGGCTGGCATCCCCGATGAGAAGCCTGCCCTGACGATCAATCGTCTATGCGGATCAGGGTTCGAAGCAGTCGTTCAGGGAGCCAAAGAGATCATCTTAGGTGAGGCTGATGTAGCCCTGACAGGAGGAACCGAGTCGATGAGTCAGGCACCGCATGTCGTGCGCGGTGCCCGTTGGGGTGAACTAAGGCTTGGGCCGGCAGGTGGGCAATTCGAAGATCTTCTTTGGGGGGCGCTGACTGATACAAACTGCGGGCTCTCGATGGCACAGACCGCAGAGGAACTAGCAGAAAGGTACGGTATCACGCGCCCGGAGGTGGACGCGGTCGCGTTTCATTCACAGCAGAGGGCCAAGACAGCATGGGGTGAAGGCCACTTCGATGCAGAGGTTACACCAATTGTGTTCAAGACGAGAAAGGGGGAGACCACCTACGCGGCCGACGAACACATACGTCCCGACACCACCATGGAGGCTTTGTCTGCGCTGCGGCCGTACTTTAAGGATGACGGCATGGTGACAGCGGGTAATGCGAGTGGCTTGGGTGATGGCTCTGCGACCGCGGTCCTTGCGAGTGCCGAATGGGCGAAGGCGAACGGTATTGAACCCCTGGGTCGAATCATTTCTTGGGGCTTTGTCGGTGTGGAGCCGCAGGTGATGGGTATCGGGCCAGCGCCTGCCTCGAGACTAGCACTCGACAAAGCGGGTTTATCTCTAGAGGACATGGACCTGGTAGAGATCAATGAGGCGTTTGCTGCTCAGTACAAGTCGGTTGAGAAGGAGTTAGGGCTCGACCCTGAGAAGACAAACGTCAACGGTGGTGCGATTGCGCTTACCCACCCGCTTGCGGCTTCAGGTGCTCGGATCACAATCCACCTCTTGCATGAGTTACGTCGTCGTGGCGGAAAGTTCGGACTCGGCTCGGCGTGTATCGGTGGAGGCCAGGGTGCTGCCATCGTGCTCGAAGCGCTTTGACTCATAACCCGGAGTTCAATGAGCGAGGGTCTCGGAGAGCTAGTTGGACCCCTGAGAATAGATCTTTAAAGAGAACGGAGGGAGGTCTTGGACATCAGAAGAGTTAGTGTAGTGGGATGCGGTCTCATGGGAAGTGGAATCGCCGAGGTGGCCGCCAAGAGCGGATTCGATGTCACGGTCCTTGAAGTTGATGATGAGGTGCTGGAGCGGGGCAAGGGCCGGATCAAGCGATCCATGGACAGAGCGGTAGAAAAAGAGAAGTTGACGCTTGCGGATCGGGAGGCTGCCTGGGATCGCCTCCACTTCACGGCCAAAGTATCAGATCTTGAAAGTTCAAACATCGTAGTTGAGGCTATCACCGAGAACTTGGATGCCAAGGTGGAACTCTTCCGCGAGTTGGACAAATCTTGTCCTGGGGACACAATTTTCGCATCAAACACGAGTTCCCTTACGGTAACTGATATGGCGGCAGCTACATCACGAGGAGACCGTTTCGTGGGCCTTCATTTCTTTAATCCTGTACCGGTCATGAAGCTTGTCGAAGTCGTGAGGACGATCGCTACGAGCCAGGAGACCGTAGACCGTGCCATGCAGTTCTCAAGGGCTCTTGGTAAGGTGCCAATTGCGGCGAAGGACAATTCAGGTTTTGTAGTGAACCTTCTGTTGGTGCCTTATCTGCTGGACGCCATTCGGCAGCTTGAGCATGGAGTGGCAACTATCGAGGATATCGACACCGCTATGGCCCTGGGCCTTGGTTATCCAATGGGGCCCTTCATACTCTGCGACTTTGTTGGCATAGATACGCTGTACAAGATCAGTGAGATCATGTTTGAGGAGTACAGGGATGCGCGGTATGCACCACCCCCACTGCTAAAACGAATTGCGACGATGGGAAGGTTTGGCCAGAAGACCGGCAAGGGGTTTTATGACTGGTCTGGTGAAAAACCGGTAGCGCTACCGGTTTGAACCAACTGACCTGTTCCTGTGGGAGATCAGAGGCACCCGGTCACGGTCTACGAGGTTAGCTCGTGTCTTGTGGGATGAGAGCGATGAAACTCTGATCAGAGGATCGCTACTTCGCGGTTTTGCTTTTCATTGGGCAACGTTGGAGCTGGGAGAGAGGTTAGCTGCCCCGATACAATAGAGGCCCCAGTTGAGCTGGGTTGCTAAAGCAGTTAGCGCTTATTACGACGTTGTCGACGCCGCTCGCGACGGATCGCAGCTTCCCTCTTACGTTTTCTCTGTGCGCTGGGCTTCTCGTAGTATCGGCGCTTCCGTAACTCAGAATAAAGTCCGGACCGCTGCACCTTCCTCTTGAATCGGCGAAGCGCCCGCTCAAGACTTTCATTGTCCTGTATGACTACTTCCAAGGAGATCAAACTCCTTTACTGTGAAACCGGAAAAAAAAGAAGCTCAAAAGTCTACAATCAGATCCTGAAAGCGGCAACGGGGATCACAGGCAATCCGGTCTAGGGCAGCCGACCTTCTCTGTGTAACGTGTGGGTGTAGAGGCGGTACGCCTCGGGATGGGTGAGGAAATCTTGGACCCAGCTTTGAAAGTCCGGTAATGGCAACAGTCGTTCGATATGGTCCACGACCATCATGGCGAATTGGACGCGGTCTTTTGATAGGAAATCGATGCTTTCGCCTGCCAAGATCTCATCGACCGTGCGCTCGAAATCGTCCGGGTTAATGAGGCTTATGAAATGTGAAACCTGATCCAGTCTGTATGAGCTATAGATAGATCGCAAGCGATCTATCTCGGTGGCGTTGGGGGGGGCGGTCGCATCTATCGCCCAGTCCCCTGCAATCTCCTTAGAGTTTTCCTTCAGCAATCTCCGGAATCGTCCCCGAAGCTTCTGTCCACCAAGCCCGTTCGTACTCTGGGTGTGCAGTGCTGAGTCAAGGAGCCCTGCCAATAGAAGTTTTCCCAATCCTCTCGCCTTCTCATGGATCTCCGCCTCGGAGGACTCAATGAAGATGTCGGTGGTCCGGATTTCGTCCTCGGCGACTTCTCCGTGCCCGGGACGGAAGGAGAAGTATCCGTGCCACTCCCCTTCCTGGGCGACGAACGTCACGAGGAAGCACGCCCACGACTCACCCTCCTTCTGGATGAACGCGACCGATCGTCTACGTTCGCTGAGTGTCGTCATGAACGAACATTAGTGTCTGAATGCATCCAACGGATCACTTTATTGGCTCGGACCCACATCGGTCGTCCGAAGATGTCGGAGACGGAGTATGAGAGCAAGAAATGTTTATGTGTCCTGTATCGACATGCTCACACCATTTCTTGCGGACGACGTAAAAGGATTGTTATCGTTGTGACCGGTACTCAGACATGTTTTCGGTAATAGTGTTGCTGTTATTGAAATCACGTCCCGCATATGATAGGAACCTGACCCGGCCACAAAGGTCGGGTTTCTTTTCCAGAAAAACTACTGAGATGGTGCTATGGATCCGACAACCCACATACAGGCGCGTCCCGAGGCGATGGGGGATGTCCCTGGGATCTGTGAGTTGCCCCTTACACGAGCTGTCGTACAATACCGTGAATTGCACGAAATGGATGCACCAGGTGGTCGGATCGAAGACATTGGTCTTGCGTTAGTTGTAGAGGGGCGCCACGCGGGCTCAGCCGAGGTCATCGATCTTGGAAGTGGACGGATTAAGGTACTTGATCTTAGCACTGAGTTGGTTGTGCTGGATTGGGTTTACGAGCCTACCCTTGCGCACGTTTCAGAACTAATCACAGAAACTGCTAAGACTCAGCAGGACGAACCTCTTCGTAGTTATGTCTATAAACTCGGTTTGAGAGTCTTGGAGCGAGTCGGCTTCGGGCCACTTACAAGGCCAACTCTTCTCCGAATCGGATATCGCGATATCTGTCGTGATTTTGACCTGCATGAGGGAACATCGATCAGATTCGTCCTCGGGCCCGGCCGGCTCACGCGTGTGTATCTCGATTATGATGCGTGTGCCCTATCGTTCAAGACAGTCTTCACCGAGCCTGATATCCCTCTAGAGCATGCTCTGTTGGATGCCTTCGGTTCCGCTGAGGTCCGACGCTTCGACATGATCTCTGAAGCTGATTCTATTGAATATCAGGTCCGTATGGTATTACCAACGACTTTTGCGGAGACCCGCTCGAGTCTCGGGGCTATGAGGCGTGGCTTGGCTGCTCTTATGCTTCGCTTCGAACCGCAGCGCTACGAGTCTGTTGGACACCTAATGAATACGTTTGGCCATCGAGAAACGCTGGCCAGCCTCCGCGTGCGCGGTTCCCAAGCGCAGTCAGTGGCGATCAGTCACTCGTTGTCATCAGCACACACGGTCCACTAACGAGTAAAAACACTGACTATTACCTGGCAAGCTACTTATGAGGGCTAGGTTCAGGACTCTTTATCACGTTTGGTGACTCCCGACTGAGGGCACCTGTGCCTTCTGTAGTGAATTCATGTTCCAGGACAACGCCCACTCCAGACGGTGAAAGAACACTTCATGAGCTCTCGAAATGTGGGATTGGAAGCATTCTTTTGTTGAACTCCGAGAGAGTCCATTTTTTGCAAAAAATCGGTGAGACAATATCCTGAATATGCACTAGTTGGCGGTGAGCAAACTCCGTGAGCCACTTAGACTTCCGCGAATGAAACGAACAAAATGGTAAGCTGCGATCTTGTTTGGGAACACCTGGTTTATGGAAATTATGAAATTCCTAAGTCGTTATGTGGCAACGACTTAGGAATTGATGATTTTTATGTAGTCCAGGTAACAAAGGGGTTGCGTGTCCCTTGAGGGAGCCTTACTGTGATTTCCGCTATAGAGGATGCCGGCACCCTCCCATGCGCGGCCATCGCGTGTCCAAATCCGTGATGTGCGGTACTTGATGAAACCGTGGTTTTTTACTCTGTCACTTTGGGTGAGGTGCGTCTATGTGGGAAACGTGCTCCGTACAGCTGAAGGTACGCTTGCCGCGAGATATTGCTGCACAGGCTGAAGAAGCGCAGGAAACTGATCCTGAGTTCTTGAGTCGGGTGGTTCTGTACGGGATGACGCGACGTTCGATTTACCGACGCTTGCGTGAGCAAAACCAAGTCCAAGATCAAGATCAGCAATCCCTGGAAGAGAGGCCGTAGGCAGTTCCATAAGAGCTTGCACACTCATACCTTTCCCTAGAAGGCCCCTTAGCAGTAGGAATCGTCGAGGCGGCAGTCCGGTAGTTCTTCATGTCCAACGGGAGGGAGGCCGTGGGTGCAGGCAAGAGGGGCTCAGTAGAGCCGCTTGAAGTTCTGCGCGCAAAATACCTCGATTACTGCTCAGCACAGGTTGCGGATCTCCTTCTCTACCTGAGCCCGGACGAGATTTACCTTCTTGCCCAGAGGGCCTATCGCGAAGATAGCGAAGAGGGCGACCTCTCTTACGTAGAAATGGTTCAAATTGCCACCGACTGGCTTTCCCGGAAGGTGGCTCTTCCCCCGTTTGAGATCTGGCTAGAAGATTACAGGGCTCATCCCGAAAGCTACGAAGAGTACTTCATGGGCCTATGGAAATCTGAGCCCAAACTAACTCTAGACGGCTGACTCGTAGAGTTTTGAGGCGGCCATGAAGTAGGGGTACAGGGCGTTTCGTTCTTAGGAGATTACTGACGGAGAGTAGTTGTTAGTATATCTAAGTGGTATGCTGCTTCTTCTTAGCTGTGGGGGCCTACTCTTCTCAAAACGGAAGATCATCGATTGGTTCCATGCTCGGAGGCTCAGAGCTGGCACCACCACCCTCTGATCCGCCTGCACCATCGTACTGGCCACTGCCGCCGGTCGATCCCAACATGACCATTTCATTTACTACTATGTCAGTCCAGTAGCGAGTGCCACCCTGATCGTCCTGGGTTTGGGAGTACTCGATTCGCCCCTCAACGAACAGTCGGTCACCTTTCTTGACATACTGTTCGACTACATCGACGACACGGCCGAAGAAGGTCAGTCGATGCCACTCGGTCTTCTCTTGCTGCTGCCCACTACGATCAGACCAGGTACGGTTTGTGGCCATCGAAAGCTTAGCGACGCGTGCACCTGAGGCAGTTGCTCTGATCTCGGGGTCGTTACCGATATTTCCAATCAACATGATCTTATTTAGTGACCGGCTCATAAATGCTCCTTGGTCGGGCCGACGCCCGATCAAGACGAAAGAAATAAATGCGAACGGAGAAGGGAGTGCCCCCATACGAGGGCCGGAATAGTAAAGACTTTACGTGAGTTTTTCCATCGCTGAAAGGGTTACTACCCCGGCGCGTGATAGCTATACAAAAACCGTTCTATTAAAAGCGCTTTCGATAGGTGCGTACGGGGTAGTTTTGGTTAGGAGAAACCGTTAATTTTTTCTATGCTCCACGGGATTCTCCCAGTCGCCCGTTCGTGCGTCTGAGCGGGCTTACACTCCGCCACTTCCGTAACCTCGGGAGTCAGGATTTGGAGTTTCCGCCCGAGGGCATAGCATTGATCGGCGACAACGCCCAGGGGAAGTCAAACTTTCTCGAAGCGATCTACTATCTAGAGACGTTTCGGTCCTTTCGTGGTGCTCGAGATGAACAACTCGTCGGGTTCAATAGCGAACTGTTTCGGGTGACGGGAACTATGCAGGCGACAGACGAAGAATGCGGGACCGAAGTCGTAGCAGCTGCCTTTGAGCGCAATGGCAAGCGTAAGAAAGTTTCGGTCAATGGCGAAGAGCCAGAGCGATTAGGGGATGCCCTCGGTCGGCTTGCCGCCGTTGTCTTCTCTCCACGTGACACCCAGTTAGTCAGTGGTGGGCCGAAGAAACGCCGTCGCTTTCTCGATATTGTTCTCTCGTTAAGTCAGCCGGGGTACCTGGCTGCAATTCAAGAGTACAGGCGGATACTTCAGCAGAGGAACGTGTCCCTGAAAACCGGCCAGCCGCCATCGGTGGTCATGGCTTGGGATAGTGGCCTGATTAAGTCAGGCGCAAGTGTGACTCGGGCTCGCCGAGACTGGATTGACCTCCGTTGTGAGGCTTTTCGCGATTACTACGCCAGGATTTCAGACGGAGTCTCGGCACGAATCACGTATGCACCCAGTCTATCACTAACTGGAGCCGCATCGGAGGGAGGGATTGCAGAGGCATTTCGTGACGCCTTGGCTGTGACAGCAGAACGCGAGCGGCGAGTTGGGGCAACGGTCGTAGGGCCACATAGGGATGAAGTCCAACTGCAGTTGGATAACGGAGGCTCTACCCTCGATTTACGACAATACGGGTCAGGTGGACAGCGCCGAACCGCCGCGCTTGCTCTGCGACTCGTAGAGGCAAAGAGCATCCGTGAGTCGAGACGCAAGCAACCGCTTATTTTGCTAGACGATGTTTTTGCTGAGTTCGACAGTGGTCGAAGCGAGCGCGTGCTTGAATTGATGGAGACTGAGGAGACTGGCCAAGTGGTGCTCACTGCTCCGAGAGAAGAACACGTACGAATCCACAGTGATTCGCTGCCTCGGTGGCGTATAACGGCAGGGGTCGTGGCCACGTGAACCACAGTCGGGGACCGGTCCAGGTCGGCTCACTAGTTCCAAGTGTGCTCGATCAGTATGGGGTCAAAGACCAGATCAAGCGCATGACGGTGCTGAAACTCTGGCCGGAGATCGTAGGCGAACACGTTGCTGCAGTCACGCATGCTAGGAGTGTTTCGGAGCGCACCCTCTTTGTTGAAGTGTGTACGAGCGCCTGGCTGATGGAGCTGAACATGATGAAAGGTGACTTCTTGGCCGAGGTCAACCGACACCTAGAAGACGTACCCGTCGAGCGCATCATTTTTTTCCTCGGGGAAAAGTGAATAGAGACTAACTGACCGCGATTAACACTCACGGAGCGGACATGGCAGAAAAGAAGAAGCAGAAGAAGGAAGCATATACCGCTGGGCAGATCCAAGTGCTTAAGGGCCTTGAGGCTGTCCGAAAGCGCCCGGGTATGTACATCGGGACGACATCAGCCCGAGGTCTTCATCACCTCGTCTACGAAGTGGTAGATAATTCGATTGATGAAGCGATGGCCGGGCACTGCACGCACGTTGGGGTGATAATTCACGAAGGGAACTCGGTTTCGGTTGAGGACAACGGGCGTGGGATCCCGGTGGATATCCATCCCACCGAGAAGGTTCCGGGTGTAGAAGTCGCCATGACTATGCTCCACGCGGGCGGGAAATTCGATAAGAACACCTATAAGGTGTCGGGCGGCCTCCACGGAGTGGGGGTGAGCGTGGTGAATGCTTTGTCCGAGTATCTTGAGGTCGAAATTCGACGTGGCGGCAAAAAATATCATCAACGCTACGAGCAGGGGGTTAAGGCCAAGGAGCTTGAAGAGCAGGGAAAGGCAAAGGGCTCTGGCACACTCGTGACGTTTAAGCCTGACCCTGAAATCATGACCGATCTCGAGTTCTCGTTTGAGGTGCTCTCCAACCGTTTGCGTGAGCTAGCATTCCTAAACAAAGGCCTAAAGATCACGCTCACCGATGAGCGCAACGGTGGTGCCTCCGAAGCATACTATTACGAGGGTGGCATAGCGGAGTACGTGGAATTCTTACGTGGCAGCCGGCAAGCACTCCATGACAAGGTTTGTTACTTCGAGACTTCGAAGCCTGAGGCTGAGATCGAACTCGCACTTCAGTACAACCAGGGCTTTAGTGAGAACACACATACGTTCGTAAACAATATCAATACCCACGAAGGTGGAATGCACCTGACGGGACTGAAGTCCGCCCTCACGCGTACGATCAACGACCATGCAAGGCGGAATAACATTTTCAAGAAGGACGAGAGCTTATCGGGTGAAGATGTCCGTGAAGGACTCACATGTGTGCTCAGCGTGAGGGTGATGGAGCCGCAGTTTGAGGGTCAGACAAAGACCAAGCTGGGCAACAGTGAAGTGAGGGGCGCGGTCGAGGCAGCTGTGAACGAGCACCTGTCAATCTTTCTCGACGAGAATCCGAAAGCGGTCAAGTCGATTATCAATAAGTCGCTTCAGGCTGCCCGTGCACGTGAAGCAGCTCGTAAGGCTCGTGATCTGACTCGCACGAAGAGTGCGCTGGAGGGTGGTGTGCTGCCGGGCAAGCTTGCTGACTGCTCAATCTCGGATCCATCCCTCTGCGAACTCTATCTCGTTGAGGGGGATTCCGCTGGAGGATCTGCAAAACAAGGGCGGGATCGCGGATATCAGGCAATCCTTCCGCTCAAAGGTAAGATTCTTAACGTCGAGCGACTCGAGGGGCGGATCGATAAGGTTCTGTCTAACCTTGAGATCCGAGCGATCATTACTGCGATCGGTGGTGGTATCGGAGAAGAGTTCGACCTTGATAATGTGCGGTACCACAAAGTGGTCATTATGACAGATGCGGACGTGGATGGCGCCCATATTAGAACGTTGCTGCTCACATTCTTTTACCGCCACATGCAGGACCTCATCGAGGCCGGATACATTTATATCGCACAGCCGCCCCTCTACAGAGTGCATAAAGGCAAGGGCGACTACTACGCTTATTCTGATCGAGAGCGTGATGAGTACGTGAAACGGCTCGGTGGCAAGAACGGAAAAACGAAGGGGATCACCATCCAGCGCTATAAAGGATTGGGTGAAATGAATCCTGACCAGCTCTGGAAGACCACAATGGATCCAGAAGTACGCACCATGCAAAGGGTGGAAATCGATCAAGGGGCAATAGCCGACAAACTCTTCCAGAGGCTCATGGGAAAAGATGTCGAGCCGCGTCGGGCCTTCATTGAGAAGAACGCCAAGTATGTGAAGCACCTTGACGTGTGACCGGCTAGCCAGACTCCAGTTAAAGACGGCTATCGCTTGAGGATTTTCTTGGAGTTTGAGTATTGAGTGCTAGATCTGCTCAAGCTGGGCTCTGAGTGAAACTGTTTGGACATGACACTCGTCAGCGGTCACCACCACATCAGTTTGAACCCACGAGTGATATCCTGAGCGTGCGACGGTGACGATATAGGTTCCGGCACGCTCTGGAGCGCCGACTAACAGCCAATTGTCTTCGATACCAACTGTGCTTTCGAGATAGGCACCTTCCCTGAGCGTCATTGTAGCGCCAGAAGCACTTGGGACTCCGCTGTTGGCGTTAACGACCGCCATCTCAATCCCGTAACGCAGTTCTCTGGTGCACATGAAAGGACCCGTGCTGCTATCGCATCCGGTTAAGATCCCAAGGAACAGGAGCTTTGGGAGATGACTCCTCATCATTCACTCGCGTGTTGTTGGACCATTACCGGACTATACACGCAAACTGCTCGTCAGTTGTTCGTGGCAACGACTCCCAGCGCGTCCAACACGGTGTGGACAACGTTTGTAAACGCTCCTCCGCGAATCCAGCGACAGACGATCACCAAATCATTCTGCGGATCGACGTAGATCAGGTTCGACCCTGCTCCGGTGTGCGTCCATGTGTACTCGGGTGCATTGGAGTAGCGACGCTGGCCAGAGTTAAGAGAGAAGTTCATGAAGCCGTAGGACTGGTTCGCATCGCCAGGTGATGTTGCCATGTCGATCCACTCTTCCGAGATCAACTGACGGCCGTTCCAGTTACCCTTGTGCAGGGTCAACAAACCGAACCTGGCCTGGTCGAAGGCGCTCAACATCATACCTCCTCCCCAGTGCCCTCCTCCACTTACCGCTTGAATCCGCCGCCCGTCCAGCGTAATCCATGAGTTGTCGTAACCGTGCCAGCGCCATGTGGGTGACGCCCCAATCGGATCCATGACGTATTCGCGCAGCACGTCGGGAAGAGCCCGCCTCCAGACGCTTGTTGCGGCGAGCGCGAGTAGGTTCACTCGGGTGTCGTTGTATTCATAGACTGTGCCCGGCTCGAAGCGGGCCCGAGTTCCCCAGGTTGTCCGGTCGTTATCAGGCCGATCTGCCCACTCGGGCTTTCCCCATAGGGTCCCTTCCCAATCGCTGGTCTGACGCAAGAGATCGTCCCAGGTGATCTTACGGTTGTGCTCTGACTCGAACAGCAGCTTGGGCCTGCGTCCTCCTTCATCACCCGGCTCTCCGTCCCCCTCTTCCAGGACTATAGGTGCCACGTATGGCCGTGCGAGATCGTGTACGTCCCGGATCATCCCCCGGTCGTAAGCCAGCCCCACTGAAGTAGATAAGAAGCTTTTCGACACGCTGAAGGTTTGATCGACCTTATACGGGTCACCCCATTCCGCGATTATGTAGCCCTTGTGCACGATCACCCCCGTCTGGGGTCCACGGATGGTGAAGGGGCCTACGGGCTCTCCGTGCGGCTCCCGCCCAAACGTCATTTGGTGGTTGAATGCCAGATCTCGTGGTGAGTTCGATTCTCCAGCCACTGCTATTTCAATGGCCTGTTGAATCTTGGCTACATCAAAGCCGGCTTCCTCAGGACTCTTTCGCTCCCAGTCGAGATTTTGGCCAGGCCAATACGTTTGGGCAGATACGAGATCGGTGGTGAGGAGTAACGCTGCGAACACCAGTAGAGCCCGTGGGGATGTTGACGGATGTCGAGACATTTAGGACCTCCGATGTAACCTGCGAACGAGTTTGGATTGAGCTGATCAGCCTTCTGCAACGGTAGAGCGAGACAGCAGTGTGCGCCACGGGCTCCCATCATTAACAATTTCCATCTATCTTGGCGAACGTCCTTACCGACCCATCTTGCCGAAAATAATTGCACGGGACCTTCGACAGTCACCCATGAGTGTCACGTCCGGCTCCCTCATACCTCATCTGGTCCGTGCTTTAGCCTCGGAAGCTGACCGTAATCCGATCGCGCGGAAGCTTATAGTAGTCCCTACGTTTGGACTGGGCCGGGAGTTGTTGCGCCGGCTGTCTTTAGAGGGCACGGGCTGGATAGGCTTCGAGATTACCACTCCACGCACCCTGGCGCTTCAACTGGCGCGTCCAGGTTTGGAGCATGAGTCCCTGAGGCCGCTGGATGCATTTGAGCAACAGTCTGTCCTCGACGAAGCCCTTGATCTCTCTATCTCTTCGGGGGACGGTGAGCTAGGAAGTCTCAGTGAAGGAGTGGGTTTCCGGGAGAAGGTCTACGAAGCTATAACGGCGCTGCGCATGGCGGGCATCGAACCCAGGGCCCTAGAATCGGCTCGACTCACGACCTTTTCGAGGCGCTTATTTCTAGTGCGCACGCTTAAGCACTACGAGAGGCTACTCTATGAGCGCCGCCGGGCCGATAGCGCTCTCGTCGTCCAACTCGCATTAGATACCCTGGAGAAAGAGGGGAACCAGCTACCATCGCTATTGGGCGTGGACTTGCTCTTCCTCATGCCTGGATTAAGGACAAGAGGACTCACTGGACGACTACTCGCTGCCCTACTGACCCGAGGTGGTTCGGTCCTAGAAACAGATCCCGTGCTGGGTATTGAAACCCCCGACGGGATCCTCTGGAATCGCCACACTCATCCGGAAGGGTACTCGTACCTGCATGCACCTGCTGACTTGCCTACTGACATTAGCAGTCCAGAGATAGAGATATTTCGGGCCACTTCGATTACCGATGAGCTTCGGGAAGTTCTACGAAGAATCGCCGAGCGTGAACTGCCTTGGGATGAGGTGGAAATCATCACGACTGATCCGGCCACATACGGGTCTGCCCTTCACTCTGTTTCGACTCGTCTCGGCATCCCAGTCACATACGCGGTGGGTTTGCCGATCGAGAGGACCCGTACAGGCCGTGTTGTGAAAGCATATCTGGATTGGATTGAAGAGGGCTTCCAAGCCAACCTAATACGGCGACTGCTTGAAGCCGGTGACTTGCGACCCAAGCAAGCACGCGATGGTCCCTCGGCATCCGATCTTGCTCGTCGT
This sequence comes from Gemmatimonadales bacterium UBA1142, assembly GCA_002311875.1. Classification (GTDB taxonomy): domain Bacteria; phylum Gemmatimonadota; class Gemmatimonadetes; order Longimicrobiales; family Gaopeijiaceae; genus UBA1142. Next base: position 58,792 of record DCAD01000007.1, read on the forward strand.
TTTCGGTCCTTACGCATCGGCTGGGGTCGTGAGCGGTACTTTACCCAGCTCCGTTCGGCGCTCGAAGGTAGCGAGTGGCTGAGGCAGGGAAGATTGGAGTCCGAGCAAGACTTCAAGCAGCGCTGCAAGAAGACGAGAAACGAGTTGGAAGCCTTGCGCGGGATCCTTTTCCCACCCTTAAAAGCTACACCGAGGGTGCCGGATCGTATGGGTCAAGATGGAAAGCCGGTCTCTCCTGCTGAGCTTGCACAGGGACTTCGCTCATTCTTGCGACGAGTCCCCACTGTTGAGGGACTGGACGGCAATGCGTATAAGCAGATCAGTGAAATCCTCGAGCGAGTAGGGGCCACACTACAGAGACGGACGAACTTCCGAGCCGCGGTGACGATTCTCAGGCGTCGTCTCAGAATCCATGTCCAAGCTTCCGGGGTGGGGGCGCGTGAGAACTCTGGTGAGCCTGGGGCTACATGGTCGTCGTCAGGTGGCCATCTCCATTTGTCGGATCTTGAACACGGAGGTTTATCTGGGCGACGAGCGATATTTTTCGTTGGTGCTGATACAGAGCGTTTGCCGGGCATGATCAATCAGGACCCGGTTCTGGTTGACGGAGACCGCCGCATACTGGGTGAGGGACTTCCTACTTCGACAGAACTGCTAAGAGAGCGTGTTTTCTCACTCGCCGCCTTAATAGCTCGCCTGAAGTATGCTCATCTCACGATGAGCTATACGGCCTGGAACGGTGCTGAGGCCCATGCAGTGAGTCCCTCAACCACCTTGCTGCAGTTGCTTCGGCTCGCACGGTCTGATGCCCATTTGACCTTCAAAGACCTAGACCAGGCTTTAGGTGATGCCATTTGCCGAGTCCCTAAATCTGGTCGTTTACTGTTGGACGTAGACGATATTTGGCTGGCTGAACTTGGATCAGGTGACGTAATGTGGCGGGGTGAGCAAAGCGTACGGGAGGCTTTTCCGGGGTTGAACGCGGGAATCCAAAAAAAGCATGAGCGGGATGCCGAAGAGCCAGGTTACGCACACGGCATCATTGCTCCCAGAGCATCCGTGCTGGATCCGAGGCAGAACAACGACATCGTATTATCCCCGAGTCGGCTTGAGGCTCTTGGGACATGTCCACTGAGGTATCTACACTCGTCGGTGCTTCACCTGAGACCACCGGATGATTACGAGTTTAATCCGGATCAGTGGCTTGATCCCGCAAGAAAGGGACGACTACTCCACGCAGTTTTCGAGCATACCCTATCTACAGCGAAAGAAAGCAGGTTGGCCCATAACGATAGAGCCTTTGAAGAAGTCGCAATAGAAAGACTCCATGTCGAAGTAAGGCAAGCGAACCGAGAAGTGCCTTCGCCAGGGAAAGACACCGTCCGGCGGGAACTCGACGGCCTTGAGGACGACGTCAGGTCCTTTGTTAGGATGGTGAGAGATTTCGGAGCTCCCTGGGAGAAACTCGAGTTCGGCTTCGGAATGGGTGGTGAGGCACCTGTGTCGATCGAAGTCGAAGGTGGTTCCATCCAGCTTCGCGGTATGATTGACCGCTTGGATTGTCCGGGCGGCGATTTGGAACTCGAGGGGATCCGAGTTGTCGATTATAAGACTGGCCGTAACACTCGCGACTTCAGAGAGGGGAAGGGCGTGTTCAACGGCGGTCGCCGTCTCCAGCTTGGCCTTTACGCACTTGCGGTTGAGGAGTGTCTTAGCCGACCGGTCGAGACTGGCCAATACCACTACCCGACACGCGGTGGCCAAAACCAGATTTTTTCGTTCGGAAGGGATGAGTTGGAAGGGATTCGTTCACTGGTGGGTCATATGCTTCAGACAGTGGCAGAGGGAAACTTCATCCCAACTGAGGATGCGGCAGACTGCACTTACTGCGACTACTCCGAAGTGTGCAGAGTCCGAAGATCTGACTACGGTGATGCCCTATCACCTCTCGCTAAGTGGTCTAAAGAACACTTTGGTACAGGCGAGTATCCCGCTTTCACTCGTCTTGAGGAGATTCGCACCTTCGAAGACGAAGGCTAGGGCAGGGGCGGAATATTCCCTTCCAGGATTATCTTGAGGGTAGCTGGGTCGAGATTCCCGCCAGACACCACCGCGACCACCTTACCTTTCCCCGCCATCCCCGTCAGAGCTGCGGCAACCGAAGTCCCTCCGGCTCCCTCTGCTACCAGATGAGCGTGTGAGACCAGAATGCGGATGGCACTGCACACCTGCTCTACCGAGACGACGATAGAGCCGTCGAGCAGTGATGAGGCGAGAGGCCATATTTCGCGGAGAACACCCTTGCCCCCAATTCCGTCGATGAATGTTGGAGTTCTAGCTACTTCGACAGCCTCACCAGCCGCAAGAGAGGCTGCGAAAGGTGAGGCCGTCTCCACTTCTGCCGCGAACACTCGGATATCCGGCCGCAGTGTTTTCAGGGCTGAGCCGATGCCACAAGAAAGGCCTCCTCCTCCGTAAGGCACGATGACAGCGTCCACATCGGGAAGCTGTTCGAGTATCTCAAGGCCTATGGTACCATTACCAGCGATTACCGCAGGATCACTCACTGGGTGCACGAAGAAGCCTTTTTCGAGGGGGTGTCCATGATCACGGATGACGGACCACCATTCATCAAACGGCACCGATACGGCGGTAGCACCTAATCGTGCGATGGCCGTGAGCTTGGTTTGGGGAGCGGTCTCCGGGACTACGACACGGCACGGAATACCACGCCGTTGTGCATTAAACGCGACGCCCTGTGCCATGTTTCCTGCGCTAGCGGTGTAGACACCCCTCTGCAACTCAGCTTGGTCTGCAAGGGCCATCGCGTTCGCTGCCCCTCGGATCTTGAATGACCCGATCAGCTGCAGACATTCCGCTTTCAGCCAGATCTCACATGGGGCATCCGGTAGATTCAGTGGAAGTAACGGCGTCTTGATTGCGGCTCCTGCAATACGATCCCGCGCTTCCTCAATAGCCGTAAGTGGTATAGGAACTAGCGGATCCATAACTTCTCCACACCGTTACGGCTCATCTAAGCTGCTCCTCAGTAATGCGGATCCGCAGACCGCTTAGGCCGCCGACCCCATTATCTCTGTCGTATCTCGCATCTGAAAAGAAAACCCACCAGTTGGCCCCATCGGGTTCGATCCGAACGTACGGGTAGCGCGACCATACCAGGTAATGGGATGCGTCTGGGTATCGACGTGCCGCTTCCACGATCACCTCCAACCGCTCTGCCTCCGCCACCTCGTTTACAAGTGGCACGATCTGATCGGGGAAAAGCTCGACCCGAGGGTTTCGGAGCCAGTGATGCGTGCCCGGCACGAAGCCCACATCTGTTAGAACCACAACTTCACCGGCAAATGGGTTTGCTGGCTGTGGTGAAACCATCACATCCACAACTTTGAGATTAGCTTCGGCCGCCGTAGTTCGTACATGACGGCGCGAAGCGAGATTCGCACTGACCATAAGCACGAAATAGGCTACCATCGCGGTTAATGCTCCCTTTGGTATCATGCTCGAGGTTTCCAAGAACGATGTGTGCCCACGAAAACGAATCCACAGCACGATGAGGATTCCTATCGTCCAGGTCGCTTTGGCAGCCAACGGAATTGGGATCACTAAGAATGCAAATGACAGAAGCCCGGCCAGGAGAGCCCAGGCGGTGTTGCCTAACCGGCCAGGGGATGAACTCAGGAATACAGCTCCACCAAGAACCAGCCAGACCCAGGGGTCGATGATGAAGAGCGCATCCCCATACGTCCATCTGTCTGCAAACGGAAGTTGCCAACGCATCCCGTATGTATTCAGCCAGTCTAAGAAGGGATGTGTAGAAACACCCAAGAACGATAGAAGTAGGGTCGGGCCAGGGCGCACCGGATTTACGTCCGGTGATCGTCTCCGCCTCACTGTTCGATCCCATGCTAAAATGACGCCAGTGACCACGAAGGGAATGACGATGAGGGCGAGCCAACCATGGGTGATCCCCCTCCGGAAAGAGAGTGCGAAATACTCGCCCCGGAGAAAGCTCAGGACGTCAATGTCGGGAGCATTAGCCGCGATTACGAGTGTTGTGGTCGCAAGAGGGGTGATCCGCTCAGCTCCTAACTTGCTGATCGCCGCACCCACAAGTCCATGCGTGAGATTGTCCAGCTCCACACTCCTGGTCGAGTAGGGAGTTCATGCTAACGAGGTTCGCCGTGCCTCTTCAACCGCAATCCTGAGACGCCGTGGCGTTGATGACCCGAGGTGTGTAGCCTCCCATATGACCTTGCACCTCACAACTGAAGATCAGGCGCTCCTCGCAGGCGACCATGGAGAGGCGGTTTCACTGGCGATGCGGATCCTGGTCTCTGCGGCAGAACTACTTAGTGCACAAGCCCTTATTCGTGTCACCTCTGCGCACATCGATGGTTGCCTCTATCACGGAGACGGAGGCGTCGAGTTCGCAGAAAAACTGGTGGCCGCTGGTGGCCAAGTTGCCGTCCCGACCACGTTGAATGTCGGTGCGCTTGACCTTCTCCATCCAGACACAGTGCGAGCGGACCCATTGAAAGCTGCAATGGCACGCAGGCAGATGGACGCCTATGTCTCGATGGGTGCGGAGCCAACATTCACTTGCGCTCCCTACCAGATTGGCCACGAACCGGGACTTGGCGAACAGGTAGCGTGGGGAGAATCGAATGCGATCGCGTTCGCCAACTCGGTACTTGGTGCGCGGACGGAGCGATATGGGGATTTTCTAGACGCGTGTTGTGCGCTGACTGGACGAGCACCACTGCACGGCCTGCACATCGAACAGAACCGACAAGCCAAAGTTGTAGTTGACGCGACGAATGTGCCGGATGCACTAAAGGATCAGGACGTATTCTATCCCGTATTGGGAACTTGGTTAGGGCTTGAGGTGGGCAGAGAGGTTTCTGTAATTGTCGGGTTGCCCTCGAAAGTCACCAGGGACCAGCTCAAGGCACTAGGGGCTTCAGCGGCATCGACGGGCGCCGTGGCGCTCTTCCACGTCGTGGGAGTGACACCAGAGGCACCAAGTCTGGATGCGGTAATGAGCAAGGGAGGGTCGGTACGTCGAATCACACTTACAGCTGATATGGTGAGGAGAGCGCTAAGACGCCTCACGACTGCTGATGCCGTAGAACGGATCGACGCAGTGGCGGTCGGTAGCCCTCATTTCTCGATTACAGAATTCGAAGCCCTACTTAACCTCGTACGTGGCCGGTGTATGGCCGTCCCGTTCTATGCCTGCACCGCACGTGCTACCCTCCGCGAGCTTGAGGAGAGGGGTGACTTGCTTGCGCTACACGAGGCAGGTATCAAGATCGTTGCGGATACATGTGTAGTCGTAACTCCAATATTGCGGGAGAGCGGGGGGGTGTTGATGACGAATTCAGGCAAGTTCGCTCACTACGGACCATCAAAAACGGGCTACGAGGTCGTATATGGTAGCCTCGAGGACTGTGTTGAGTCAGCGGTCACTGGTCTGGTGGCTCGGACAGAAGAGATCTGGTCTTGGTAAAGGGGCGTGTGCTTATCCCGGGTAACGCTGAGGGAGGGTTGCTCCGACTTCAGGCCCCTATCAGTCTCTGGGGTGGCGTTGACCCTGGAAGCGGGGTGGTCATAGACCCACGGCATCCCGACCATGGAGCAAGTATCACGGGAACCGTTCTTGCTATGCCGGGAGCGATCGGATCAAGTTCTTCTAGTGCGATCATGCTCGAACTGCTCCGGGAAGGTACCGCACCCGCAGCAGTACTCATGGCACACTCGGATGCGATCCTCGCTCTCGGGGTTGTGGTCAGCATAGAGCTGGGGTACCCAGCGTGCCCTGTGCTGGAAGTTGAACTCAGCGCACTCGATGGTGTTCCCGAAGGAGCACTACTAAGGATAACCTCAGAGGGCCAGGTTCTGAGGCTTTAATTCTCGCCCCGTCTTCCTCCGTCGAGCTCCTCATAGGTCTTGGTAGATGGCGGGCGCTCTCGTTGCAGTCGCATCGCCGCCGCTTCCGTCTCACGCATGACCCGGAGAAGGTTCTCACCTGCGAGTTTCGAGAGTTCCTCGTCCGTCCACCCTCTGCGTGCCAACTCCATGAACAGAGCAGGGAATGTAGAAACATCTTCCAAGCCCTCCACATACGTGGGAATACCGTCGAAGTCCGAGCCTATGCCGATGTGATTGATTCCAGCCACTGTGCGGATGTGCTCGATGTGGTCGGCAACGTCTGAGATGCTCACAACGGAGTCCTCGACACTGATATACGGTGGATAGAAGACCTGCATCACGACACCACCGTTCTCGGTGAGCCTCTTCAGGATCGAATCCGGAACATTGCGAGGGTGATCAGCAAGTGCCCTGGCACCGGCGTGAGAGAAAATGACCGGTGCTTCTGCGAGGTTGAGCGCATCACTCATGGTTGCGGGCGACGTGTGGGCCAGATCGACGAGCATACCCATTCGGTTCATTTCCCGGACAACCTCCTGACCGAAAGGGGAAAGTCCGTCATTGACAACATCATCGGTACTGGAATCTGCCCAATCGGTATTAGAGAAGTGTGTCAGCCCCATATAGCGGACACCAGCGCGGTAGAATGCTCTCAGGGCGCCTAGTGAGTTTTCGATAACGTGCCCACCCTCTATACCGAGCAAGGAAGCGATCTTACCTGCCCCGAAGACACGTTGGATGTCGGATGCGCTGCCTGCGAATTCGAGTTCGTCCGGGTACATTTCGAAGATCCGGTGTGCAATATCGATTTGTTCCAGCTGCTGCTTCGCTGGCGCGGGGTCCTCAACATTCACATGCACTGACCAGAACTGTGCACCCACCATACCCTCGCGTAGCCTGGGAAGGTCGGTGTCTCCTGAGGTGGCCTGTCTCAGATCATACAGGCCCACGTCACCTTCAGAGGTCTGAACATCGCGGATCTGTCCTGGCAGGTCATTGTGCCCATCAATCAAGGGTACCCGGGAGAGAATCCGCTCAATCCGTTGTGCGAGAGTCTCTTGAGCACTTACCGGCATGAGGCTGGGTGAAAGAGCGGTTAGGAATAGCACGAGGATCGGTACTCGCTTCAGGATGTACATAGGATCTCCTCCTGGTGACTAGCAAAGGTGATCCCCGTCCCGTGTCTGTGCCAGGCTGGAGGATAGAGGTCACTTCCCCGGCAGTATCTAGGCACACAGATTTCCGCGATGATTAATTCTGGCGAGACAAAGGCAGCAAAGCTGCCGGACACTTCTGCACGGGTGCGCATCAGAGAGGACCTCGAAACCAACCTTATTGTCGAGGCTGGTGCGGGTTCAGGGAAGACGACAGAACTGATCGGACGCATGGTAGCACTTGTCTCGACCGGCTCCGCATTGGTTCACGAGATCGCGGCCGTCACGTTCACAAGGAAGTCTGCTGCCGAGCTGCGTGAGCGCTTCCAGAGACGTCTAGAGGGCCTGATTCGTGATCAGGGTCCGGACTCCGACGAAAGCGTTCGAGAACGACTTGTTTTAGCGCTTTATGATATCGACCGGGTCTTTATCGGGACGATTCACTCGTTCTGTGCCGGACTGCTTCGCGAACGACCTTTAGAAATCGGCCTGGATCCGACGTTCGAACAGCTACCTGCCGACGAACGAGTCAGGGTCGAGAGTGACTTTTGGGACGGGTACCTCGAGAGGCTGGTTCGTGAAGCTGATCCCATCTTGGGTGAACTAGCTGAGGTGAAGCTCGATCCTTCTTATTTACGGAACCTCTTCAGCGAAGTCGTGAAGCATCCTGATGTCGTTTTCCCGGATGACACCCTAAAGACCCTGCAGGCTCCTGAGATGGCCGCACTTAACGATGAGTTTAAGGATATCGTGAAGCAAGGTTGGGAGTTGATCCCCAAACAAGAGCCACGAGGCAAATGGGATGGTCTTCAGAAAGTCATCCGTGACCTCCACTACACTCATGACGTGACCCGATGGAATGAGCCCGGAGGTTTCCTGGATGCTCTTTCTAAGCTTTGCCGGCCGACTACGTTCGTCAAAAACAGGTGGTTATCCCCAGAGTTGGCTAAAGTATTTAATGATCGAGTAAAGGAGTTCGCTCTTAACAATGAGTTAGCAGTTCGTGGCGCAGACGCTCAAAACGCACGCCGTTATCAACTGGCTATGCGGATGGCAATCCAAGCGGCTCAGGAATTCGCAGACTACCGCCGAAGGATCGGACGACTTGATTATCAGGACTTGCTCGCACTTTCAGCTGAGCTACTTAGGCGGAGTGCAGATGCCAGGCACCAACTCGGGCAGAGGTACCGGAGGATTCTGGTTGACGAATTCCAGGACACAGATCCGCTGCAGACCGAAATCCTTTTTCTTCTTGCTTCAGAACCTAGTGGTAGCGCGGAAGAGGTCGAAATTGACTGGCGTCGAGAGGATCCACGCCCGGGAGCACTGTTCTTAGTGGGCGACCCGAAACAGAGCATTTACCGCTTCCGCCGTGCTGATATTGACCTCTACACTTTCGTGAAGCATCGCTTTAGGGATTTCGGGTCAGTTCTGGAACTCACCATGAATTTCCGCTCACGTCCACCGATCGGTGCTCTTGTCAATGAGTTGTTCGGTAAAGGTGGTTTATTCCCAGAGAAAGGGAGTGAGGAGCAGGCTCCATTCCAGCCTCTGAATACACGAACGAGTGATTCGAGCGCGCCCGAGGGGGTGTATTCGTATTCTCTAGATCGCGTCGATCGACATGTTCGCAGGTTAATCGCTTCAGATGACAGTGCACGTTTGGCAACGTGGATCGCTAGCCGAGTCACCGCAGGAGAGCGCGCGCCAGGTGATTTCATGATCCTAACACGGGACCGGAAACAACTCAGTGTCTATGCGCGTGAGTTGGAAAAGTGGGGTCTCCCGGTTCAAGTGACTGGGGCGGGAGTCAGCGCGGAGGAAGAACTACAAGAGCTTCAGACTCTCCTCGAATGTATGATTGATCCGGGAAATCCGATCAAGGTCGTGGCAGTTTTGGTCGGACTTTTCTTCGGTATCGATTACGAGCAACTGGTGCAGCACCGAGAAGATGGCGGGCACTTCGATGTGATGGAGGTTCAGGCCGTTGTTGGTCATCCGACGGTTATCGAATCTATGAACAAACTGAACGAATGGTGGCGGGCAACTGCTACTTCGCCTGCAGACATCTTTGTATCCGAAGTGGTTAGCGAATTGGGATTGCTTCCCTACGCAGCAGCCGGAGAGCTAGGCGCGCTCCGCGCCGGTGCCCTCGTGTACGCACTCGAAACCGTTCAGGCTACTGCGCTAGCTGGTGATGCCTCACTACCAGGTGTTTTGAGAGCACTCCGGTCGGCTTTTGCATTGAATGAGGCAGAGGCGCCGCTCGAACCGGGGCGCTCCGGGGTGATTCAGCTGATGAATCTGCACCAAGCGAAGGGCCTAGAGGCTGAAGTAGTTGTTCTTGCAGACCCGGCCGGAGCTAGCTCCCGTAAGCCAAGGTTTCATGTTCGGCGCGGCAAAGATGGTAGGGTATCCGGTTATCTGAAGGTGATGCATGGGACTACAACTTTAGCCACTGCTCCGGACTGGGCGGACAAGGAGGAAATTGAAGAACGATTTCAGGCAGCAGAGGAAGTAAGACTCCTATATGTGGCTGTAACCAGAGCAAAGAGCGAACTCTGGGTTGCTAGGTATCCCCACAATCAAAAGTCACCATGGCGCAAGCTTGATCCTTGGCTGACGAAACCGGAAAACCCGGATCAGGTCCTCGCTGCTGGTGAACCAGAGCCACGACCTGAATTGTCTCTTAAGAAGGAGGCGATTGAGCGAGACCGTAAGGTCGCGGCTGATATGCTTAGCGAGCTGGCGAACCCTTCATTCGAGTATCGGTCCGTGACCGGAATCGTGAAGAAGGCTAAAGTCATCCCAGAAACAGTTGGACCCGCTAGGTCTGATCACGATGAAAGGGAAGAAGGTTACCGCGGTTTTTCTTGGGGCAGTGTAGTTCACGGTGCCCTGGCAGTAGCGGCAGTCGATGCTCCACCTGAGGTTCTGAGAGCTACTTGCCGTGACCTTCTAGTAGAATACGAGCGCCCACTCGATGATCTTGGAGAGCCGATCGAACTCGCAGAACTCCTTCAGGCAGTAGAAGCGGTGTGTGCCTCTGAACTTTGGTCCCGAGCTCAGCAAGCTGAGAAGATGATGATTGAGGTACCGTTTGCCGTGCAGCACGAAGGGATCACACTTGTCGACGATTCTGAAGATTCAACGAGTATGGCCAAGTCTTCTTCCGAAGCCCTGACCGGTAGGCAGATGGAGATTTTCTCAAATATGGAGAATCCTAAGGTGGTTGATGAGCCCGCCGTCAGGGGGGGAGAGCCTCTATTACGGGTGATTGAAGGGGTGGTCGATCTTGCATTCCGGGAAGAGGGCGGTTGGGTGATTGCCGACTACAAGACAGACCGGGGTACAGATCCGAACTTCAGCTCTCGACTAAAAGCTTACCGTCAGCAGGTTGACCTTTACGCTGATGCTTGGACCCTATTGACGGGCGACCCAGTGAAGGAGCGAATCTTATTCTTTACCGCTCAGGATAGGTTGGAGTCTTGGTGAGCCGAGTGTCCACAGCGCGGTGCCATGCCCCTAGAGTTACTATGCTTTCTTAAACTTGAGTATGGGGGCGTGCATGGCTGACCGATCTACCCTGCAAAACACACAAGCAATGCTTTCCGGACTGCTTATGGCGAAAAGGATGAAGCTGAGCGCAAGGCGGATCATTTTCTTGGTTGGGCTAATAATAGCGGGGTTCAGTTTCAGCGCAGTGGGGTTGGAGGCTCAAGTCGTACCCCGCACACGGCTTGTCTTGTTAGGGACGGGAACACCCAATGCGGACCCAGAACGGTCAGGTCCCGCGACTGCGGTTGTGGTTGATGATCGTGCCTACCTCATTGATGCCGGCCCCGGCATTGTTCGCCGCGCGGCAATGGCTGCACGCGAAAAAGATATATCTGCGCTCACAGCCCAACGCCTCAACCACGTTTTTATTACACATCTGCATTCCGATCACACCGTTGGTCTTCCAGATCTGCTCTACAGCCCTTGGGTGCTTGATCGTCCTGATCCCCTGAATGTGTTCGGGCCTCCGGGGATACAGCGGATGATGAGCGGCATAGCTGAGGCATGGGCTGACGACATCTCCATCCGGATCGACGGGCTAGAACCTCGGGGTGCGAATCGCGATGGATACAGGCCGAATACGAATGAAATCGGGCCAGGGCTCGTCTACGAAGATGAACTCGTGCGTGTGTATGCGATCCCTGTCAAACATGGATCTTGGGAGTATTCCTACGGCTACCGCTTTGAGGGCCCTGATCGGACCATCGTCATCAGTGGGGATGCGGCACCGAGTGAGTCTCTGGTGGAGGCGTGCGACGGCTGTGACATCCTCTTACACGAGGTATACAGTGCAGAGCGTTTTACTACACGACCCCCAGAATGGCAGGCGTACCATTCACAATTCCACACCTCGACGACTGAACTTGCCGATATTGTTAATCGTGCTCGACCGGGTATGCTGGTTCTTTATCACCACCTGTTTTGGGGAACCGACGATACTGGACTCGTTAGTGAGATACGTGCAGCTGGATATAATGGCCCGCTAGCGTCCGGGAAGGACTTGGACGTGTATTAAAGGGGTAAGGGGTTCCGTCAGCATCTGGAGTATCTTGTGGTTGCCTTCTTTAGCTGCATAAAGCACTTGAGATTACCCTGAATGGATTGCTTCCCGAAATGAGCATCTTCCAGACAATACATGAGCGTCGCTCCATCAAAAATTTTACAACTCGATCCGTCGCACGAGAGGAGATCGAGCAATTACTTGAGGGTGTAGTGCAAGCTCCGAACCACCGAATGACCGAGCCATGGAGATTCTATATCCTCGGGCCGATAGCTCGTCGTGCATATGGCGCCGCCTTGGGTGGACGTAAGGCAAAGAGAGTAGAAGACCCTGAAGCGGCGGAGGCTGTGATTCTCAAGGTAGCCGACACACATGCTGCGCTTCCCTGCATGATTGCGATCAGCTTGGTGCTTGATGACAATCCCGAAATCCGTGAGGAAGACTATGCTGCAGTATTCATGGGACTCCAGAACCTGTCCCTGGCCGCGCATCATATGGGGTTAGGAGCTCACATTAAGAGCGGCGCGGTCATGGAGGATCCGCTGGCGCGAGCGGCAGTGGGCGTGAGTGACGGAGAACGGATTGTAGCGACACTCCACCTGGGTGAGCCAGCTAGCATGCCGGAACAGAAGTCTCGCAAATCCGCTATAGATTTCACGACCTGGGTAGGCTAGAGGCCGCCTTACCTGGGCATACATAGATTGATACCCGTCTTGCGAAAGACATTGGGTCGCACACCATAGGGCTTCCTACCGGACCAGGTGAACAGGGGAATATAGAGCAATGACAAACAAGCTTCCGTCGGCTACGGTGCTGGCTTTCGCCATGGGTTTGGCGACGACAAATACCGCCGCTCAATCCACATCACCAAGGGAGCATATGGATCTGGCACGATCACTGCTGGAGCAACTCGTCGAAATCAATACGACTAACACCGAGCGAGGCAACAACACGCTCGCAGCGCAGGCCATGGCAGATGCTTTGCTCGAAGCAGGATTTCCGCAGGACGACGTGCACGTCCTCGTGCCGGAAGACTCACCGACTAAAGGGAACCTCGTTGCACGCTACAGGGGGCGGGATAGTGGACAGGAGCCAATTCTGCTGCTTGCACACATCGACGTTGTTGAAGCTCTGCCTGAGGATTGGAGTCCAGACCTAAATCCGTTCGAGCTCATTGAGCGTGATGGGTACTACTACGGGCGAGGTGTTACGGACGACAAAGATGAAGCGGCGATCTACACCGCAAATTTAATTCGAATGCGAAAGGAAGGCTTTGTGCCAGATCGTGACATAATCATGGCACTGACCGCCGACGAAGAAGGTGGTCCCCGCAACGGTGTAGCCTACCTGTTAGAGGAGCATCGTGAATTGATCGACGCCGCTTTCGCACTCAACGAGGGCGGTGGAGGTATGGAACAAAATGGGAGAAAGATCTCAAACAATGTTCAGGCCGCCGAGAAGAAGTTTCTCTCGTTCTTTTTCACGGGTAGAAACCCGGGTGGCCACTCTTCTTTGCCAGTGCGTAAGAACGCGATTTACGATCTCGCTGGAGCGCTTCTTGCAGTTCAAGACTTCGATTTTCCCATCATGCTCAACGAGGTTACAGAGGCATTCTTCGGCCGCTCTGCGGACCTCCTGGGAGGTGAAATGGGTGAGGCAATGCGGAGAATCGTATCTAACCCTGCGGATGCTCAAGCTGCGAGGGTTCTATCCGACGAGACCGGTTATAACTCACGCTTGAGAACGACTTGTGTAGCGACCTTGCTCGAGGGAGGGCACGCACAGAATGCGCTTCCTCAATTGGCTCAGGCGAACGTTAATTGCCGAATCTTTCCGAGTCATGATCCCGCGGATGTCCACGCTAAGCTTCAAGAGTTGGCTACCCCGTTTGATGTGACCGTCGAGCCCAGAGGATCGGCGACAGAGAGTCCGCCTTCACCTCTGACTCCTGAAGTTCTTGGGCCAATTGAGAGGATCACGGAACAGATGTGGCCAGGAGTGGAAGTCCTCCCGGTCATGTCGACGGGAGCGACAGACGGACTCTATTTGCGTCGGGAGGGGATACCCGTGTACGGAGTGAGTGGACTTTTTGGTGATATGGATGACGTCCGTGCACACGGTCAAGATGAGCGAATAAGTATCCAGAACTTTTTTGAGGGCCAGGAATTTCTTTACCGCCTTGTTAAAGCACTCACTGGAGGAGGAATCGCTTGACCAGCCATTTGGATAGGCTGCGGCATCTTCAGGGATGGGGATCTTCCAAGCTCTGGATTTCTCATAATATGCATTGCTCTAGCGGGAACCCGAGTGGGAAGGGCGTTGTAGCAATCACATGACCGTTCTTGGGCCAGGAACCCCGATGCGCTTCGATCGCGTTCTACTTGCTATTCTTGTCGCGGCTTCACTGTTCGCCACACCGTCTTCTGGCGATGCCCAGACAGTCCTAGCACGGGTACTCGATGGCGAAGACTCCAGGCCCGTATTCGGGGCGCTAGCGTACTTGCTGGATTCCGAGGGCACCGTCTTGAAGCGCGCGCTGACGGACCAGCTTGGTCGGGCTCTGTTCGTGGGACTCCAAGCAGGAGCATTCAGGGTGCGTGTCGAGATGATTGGAAAAGCCACAGTGGAAACTGATCTCTTCCAGGTTGCTCCCGGAGTGACAGCTACCCAGGATGTGCGGCTTGAGTCCAGCGCAATCATTCTTGAAGGCCTTCAAGTTGAAGCAGAAGGTGGACGTTGCAGAGTTCGACCAGCACAGGGGTTGGGGGTGGCGGAACTGTGGGATGAGGCTCGAAAAGCCCTCAGTGCTGCTGCGTTTACCAACAGAGAGGCTGTCTACCTTTATCGCACAACACTTTACACTCGGGACCTAGCTCTAGATGCCAAGACGATCCAGAGAGAAGAGCAGATGACTGGATCGAAGTTATTCGACAGCAAGCCGGCAGAAGACCTGATTGAGAATGGTTTTGTTCAGAGTGACGGTGACGGGCAACTCTACTTTGCCCCAGACGCCGACGTACTACTCTCGGACCCCTTTCTCGACTCCCACTGCTTCCGATTTACGGTTGGTCGAGGAGAAGCTGAGGGAATGGTTGGCCTTGGTTTTGAGCCGGCGAGTCGCCGGAATCGCAATATAGATATTTCAGGGACACTGTGGCTTGATGGGCAAACCTTTGAGCTACGCTGGCTTCAGTACAACTATGAGAACCTTGACCCGGACATCAACTCATCCGAGGTGGGTGGGCATGTCGAATTCCAACGGCTTCCGAACGGAACGTGGATTGTTCCCGAGTGGTGGATCCAGATGCCACGGATTGGAACTTTCTACGATACGTCGGGCCGAGCGCGAACCCGCATCACCGCTTACAGGCGGACGGGAGGTCGGGTGCTGCAGGTGCGGGAGGCTGGTGCTGCGGGGCGGACGGTCGTAGAGGCCGAGACTGGGGCGATTGAAGGGGTAGTCTTCGATAGTCTAGGTATCGAGCCACTCGTTGGAGCTCGCGTGGGAATGGTCGGGTCAAATCAGACCGTCTTCACAGATGCTAATGGGCAATTTGTAATCCAAGGTCTTACCGGCGGTAGATATCAGATCAGTATCTCGCATCCGAGTGTCGAGGAAATCGGATTTCGCCCACCTCCTATCATCGAAGAAGTTGTGGAAGGGCAGGTGACCGCTGTTCAATTCCGGATGCCAGCAAAGTCAGATGTGGTTTTCGAGGCTTGCCGGGGTGAAAGCCAGGAGGATGGTTCCGGAGCTGTCCTCGGGCAGGTCGTCGATCAGCGTGGTCGGGCGCTTCCCGGGGCAACTGTTTCCCTGACGTGGCAGCGATTTATATCAGTCTTGGGTGGGTTGCCACAACAGGCTGATATACTTGGACTCCAAGCGACTGCCGACGCTGATGGCTATTACCGGATTTGCGGAGTACCTGAGGGTCAACTCCTCACGATTCGCGGGGGCTATGAGGGTGTCGAGACTGCAGGTGATACGATCCGTGTGAGAGAGGAGGGTGGAGCTCGAGTCCATCGTGTGGAGATACGATCCAATGGTTGAGCTTCGGCTTCTAGATTAGAGGGACTCTCCGGCACGCGAACTTCTTTCCAAATTCGATCCTACGCTCAGGTCTCCATTGGATAACGGAGTGACGTCTAGCGTGTGCGAAAGCGGTATTCGTACTTTCCCACTCCCGATCAGTGGGAAACCATGTCACCATATTCCCCTAAGTGAACCCATATCGTACTCATGAGGTCGAATACCATGTGTAAGTCCTACCTGCGAGCCTTCACAGCAGTGGTCCTCCTGGGAGTGGCACCATACTCCATGGTTGCCCAAGAGAGTCGGATGTCCGCTACGGAGCGGCTGTCTGCATACCAAACACACCGCTCAATGGTCGGGGGATCGTTATTCAAAACGATACCATGGCAGCATCTTGGCCCCACGAATATCAGCGGACGATCTACCGACATCGCCTTAGCAGAGCCTCGAGGTGAGACTTACACCATGTACGTCGCTGGAGCTTCAGGAGGCGTCTGGAAAACTGAGAACGAAGGGGTTACTTGGACGTCGCTCTTCGATGAGCAGTTAACCACCTCGATAGGTGATCTGGCGATTGCTCCGTCGGATTCCGAGATAGTGTGGGTGGGTACCGGAGAGGCAAATATTTTCCGCAGTTCCCATGCTGGCGCTGGGATCTATAAGTCCACGGATGGCGGCAGTTCGTGGCAGCACATGGGCCTGACTGAAACCCAGACCATTGGTCGTATCGTAGTGCATCCGGAAAACCCGGATGTCGTCTGGGTTGCTGCCAGTGGTCACGAGTACCGTGATAATCCAGAACGAGGGGTCTACAAGACCGTTGATGGTGGTCACAACTGGGACAAAGTGCTCTTCATCGATGACATGACTGGTGCGATTGATCTTGTGATCCATCCATTTGATCCAAGCACCCTGTATGCCGCCACTTGGCAGCGCCGACGGGCCAAGTTCAACGATCCGCGTAATGAGCCCGCATTCACAAGTTCCGACGAGTACTTCACAGGTTCGGGTGTGTGGAAAAGCACTGACGGAGGTGAAAATTGGCAACAGATCAACGATGGTTTGCCCAGCCCAAGGAATCGAGGCCGGATCGGGATCGACATTGCCCGCTCACAGCCAGAGACGATATACGCATTTGTTGACAACTACGAGATTGCGCGTGAGGCCGAGGAAGGTGAAGCCGATGCGTACGGACGTCCTCGGGGAGGTGTGATCCGCGGGGCGACCGTTTTTCGGTCAGATGACGGTGGTGGCTCGTGGCGCCGGACTAGTGAACACAATCAGTTCATGGAAGGCCTGGGTGGCACATACGGGTGGGTCTTCGGTCAGATGAGAGCTGATCCGGGCAACCCTGACAAGATCTATGTAATGGGCCTCGGGCTGAACGTATCCGAGGACAGTGGAAGGACATTCCGGCGGTTATCTGGGATGCACGGTGACCATCACGGTCTCTATATCGACCCGCACAATTCGAATTACCTAGTCAACTCAAACGACGGTGGCGCCTATGTGTCTTATGATGGTGGTGAGAACTGGCGTTTCTTCGGGGAACTCCCGATGGTCCAGTTCTTCAATGTCAACTTCGACATGAGCGATCCCTTTCGGGTCTACGGCTCGGTTCAGGACCACGGTTCATACACTGGTGTTGTCGACCTCAACAACGGCAGGCATGCGATACCGGCCTTGGAGTTTGATGGAGCGCCAGGTGGAGAAGGCAGTCATCATGCGATAGACCCTAGGGATACGAACATCGTGTATTCGGCAGGGTTCTATGGCACGATCTCACGAACGAATCGAATGACGGAAGAGACGAGGCAAATCGTTCCGACGCCATCCGAAGGCGAGCTACCATACAGAGGCCAGTGGCTAGCTCACTTCATTATTTCACCCCACGATCCAAACACGATCTACCATGGTATGAACCATGTATTTCGCTCTACTAACCAAGGGGACGATTGGGAACGCATTAGCCCAGACCTGACTCACAACGACCCGGATCGTCTAGGGGATATCCAGTTCCAGACGATCACCGCGCTTTCAGAGTCACCCATCACTGAGGGACTTCTCTATGCTGGCTCGGATGACGGCCGAGTCCATATTACACGTGATGGGGGTGAGTCATGGGCCGATATCTCCGCCGGTTTACATCCTGACCGGTTCACTTCTGAGGTTGTGGCATCTGAGTACCACGAGAGTACCGTCTACGTAACGCAAAATGGTCGCCGCAGTGATGATTTTGCACCTTACGTGTGGAGGTCCACGGACTACGGAGAGACGTGGGAAAGTATCGCCGACGGAATTCCATTCGGACCTGTGAACATCATTCGCGAGGATCCCAAGAACCCGAGCTTGCTCTACCTTGGTAACGACGTGGGTGTGTATGTGTCTCTGAACCGAGGGGGAGAGTGGCATGCGCTCCCTGAAGGCCTCCCGAGCACCTTTGTGCACGATCTGGTGATCCATCCTAGGGATGACATTATGGTTGCTGCCACCCATGGAAGGGGAATGTTCGCGTTTGATGTGAGGCAGCTACAGCAGCTGACACCTGAAATCGTTGCTGCAACCTCCCATATGTTTGAACCCGAAGGGGGGCTTCTCACACGTGGCAGTGGTAGGGGCGGTTCCGGTACTTCCGGAGTGCAGAGCGCATACATTCACTATTGGCTTGGCGAGGAAGCGAAAGTGAGCCTGGAGATTCAGGATAACCGGGGGCAGACCGTGAATATCCTTGAGGCGAACGGTGCCCCAGGCTTGCATGCGGTCGAGTGGGCGCTGGAGCGTATGGGCTCAGATCAAGGTGGGCGCGGAGCCGGATTCTCTCGGCGAGCCAATTTGGTGCAGCCTGGAGAGTACACTGTGGTTCTAGGGGTGAATACTGACGAACACCGTATGCCCATCCGGATCGCTCGCCGGCAGCCATAACAACTCTGCTATTGAGCAGATGTTGAGGGGAAGATCAGTACACATCACAGCATCAGGACAAGGTCGAGTGAGGGGTAGTCTTCGGGCTGGCGAACGATCGTTCCGTATGGGAAACAGAGCAATAAACCGCTAGTACACTATCTTTCCCGTATGAACTCCTTTCAGGTGACCACAGGTCTCGAGCGGCTTCTTGCTGGGGAAGCATCCCATCTCCGGGGCCTCTCTCTTGGATTGATTATCCATCCGGCGTCCGTAGCAAAGGGGCTCCGCCTCTCAGTTGATGCTTTGTTACGAGAAGGATTCATGGTCAGGGCTCTCTTCGGTCCTCAGCATGGCGCCAGGGGTGAAAAACAGGACAACATGATCGAGTCGGAGCACTATGCTGATCCGTACACGGGTTTGCCCGTGCACTCACTATATAGTGACGTCCGAAAGCCGACCCAGGATATGCTCACTGGTTTGGACGCACTCGTGTTCGACCTCCAAGACGTGGGAGTGCGTGTTTACACTTTCATTTGGACGATGTTGTTGGCAATGGAGGCATGTGCGGAAGCAGGCCTCCATTTCATAGTACTAGATCGCCCCAACCCCATAGGTGGAGCTCGGAGAGAGGGTGCAGTGCTTCGCAGGGGCTTTGAGTCCTTCGTTGGCTTGCACCCGATTCCTCTTCGGCATGGGCTGACCTGTGGTGAGTTAGCGTCTTGGATGAACGAAACCCGAGGTATCGGATGTGACCTTGAAGTGATTGGGTGTGACGGGTGGCATCGGTCAATGGGATGGAGAGAAACCGGATTACCGTGGGTGGCGCCGAGCCCTAACCTGCCGACACCAGAATCGTGTATCGTGTATCCGGGTATGGTCCTACTCGAGGGGACCAACCTTTCAGAAGGGCGGGGGACCACTAAACCTTTCGAGTATTTCGGTGCACCGTACCTGAATGTTCAACAGCTAACGGAGTTCCTAGTCCAGGAGCCCCTGGACGGTGTAACGATCCGTCCATGTCATTTTGAGCCCACGTTTCAGAAACATGCTGGAGCCATGTGTGCGGGAGGACAACTGCATGTTACTGATCCGCAAACATTCCAATCTGTGCGAACGGCGGTAGCAATCCTTAGGGCGGCCAGAGAACTTGCTCCCCAGGAGTTCGGCTGGAGTGAGCCGCCCTACGAATATGAGGAAGACCTGATGCCGATTGACATGCTTTGGGGGCACGATGGGCTACGGAATGGAATAGATGACGGTGCGACGGTGGATGAGATTCTAGAGGGTGTACAGGAGGGTCTTGACGCCTTTGGCCAGAGTGTCGCGAGCTTTTTAATGTATGACTGAAAACGGGGGAATCCCTGTAGAATGACCAAGTAGGTAGGTATCTAACACACCAGTTATCTACATAGCCCGCTTCCGTCGAATCGCGACTCAATCTGTAGTTCGAGAATTTCACCAGGGTCGACCATGAATTCCCTTGTCAAGCATCTCGGGCCTGTCACGAGATCGATTTCTATTCGAAGGCGGTCCGTGAACGCCCACGGGATCTTAAGCGTCTCATCAGAGAGGGCGCTAACTTGACCCAAACGGCGGCGTGATCCTCCGCTAACTGCATAAAGCCTAGCATCGTTGAAATTGAGGTTCCGTACGCGCAATTCGATGTCTTGCGGTGTAGGCCTGCTTCCGCCTGCGAACGGGTCACTCCCGCCGCCTCCTCCTCCAATCGGACGCCCCATGGGCGCACAGGCGCTTAAGCAAAGCAGCAGCGCAAGTGGCCAAATGCTACTGGTCAACGTCTTAATGATCTGCACCGTGTCATCATGTTTGTCGAAGCCTAGACTTAAATCTTCCATCCAGGATCTACGGATATAACTCCAATCCTACAGTTCTGAGAACATACTACTTGTATCTGGAATCCCAGGGAAACCCTAAACGTTCCATGAACCCGCTATGAACCGACTGTCAAGTGGGGAAGCGAGCCTGCTTTTAGCAGTGTTATATGCTACCGCGGTAGCATCACTGTCCACGACCAAGCGATAACAAAGGTCAGTCACTCCGGCGCTTGATTACGAAGGCTATGACTCGAGTTCTTCATCAATGTCACGACCGTGTTGCTCGCGCTATCGCGTGTCACGAGTGAGATGCCAGCGTAGGCAACAGTAGAAAGTAGCATCGCCGGGAAGACCTCATGCACCACTTCAGAGCCGGGAATGAAATCCCACGTCAGGAGTGTCACGATTCCCGTGCCAAAGGAAGTTATCACCGCCGAGCCACTTCCTCGTTGCCAGTGAAGCCCGAAGACGATGGCTGGAAAGAAACAAGCCCCGTAGAGACTCCCGCTGAACGCTGTGAGAGTAACTATTCCACCGGGTGGATTTAGAGAGATCAGCATTGTGATGAATGCGAATAGCGCCACCCAGCCCTTAGTCCAGAACATTTGGTCCTTCTCACTTCGTCCCGGCTTGATAACGCTGACGATGTCCCGCTCGGCAGTCGATGCTAGCACGAGAAGAACCGAGTCCAGCGATGACATCGCAGCCGCTACCATAGCGACCAGGAGGAACGCGGCAGTCCCCTGTCCAAACACTTGGCTAAGGAGATTGGGGATCACAAGATCAGTATCCCCTAGTCCGTCTGGGAAGATTCGTCTTGCGTAGAGCCCAATCGGGATCAGGAGCGAGAATACGAAACCGAACGTAATTGTCGAGACAAGCATACCCGTTCGGATCGCTTTGTCCCCCTGGAGCGCAAAGAATCGAGCGAGTTGCCGCGGTTCGACGGCGAACTTGATGAGTGCCGCGAACATTGTCCCAAGTAGCACTGGAATTGCGACGCCCCCCCCCCAGGTAAACAGTGCTTCTCCACCGGCCTGGGAGCGTACTTCAAAGATCGCATTCAGACCACCCGCCGCGTTCACCGTGCCGGTGAAGAGCAGGATGGCCGCCATGATCATCACTACGCCCTGAACTGAATCTGTCTTCACCACACTTATGAAACCGCCAATCATCGTATAGAGCATGACGACAAAGAAAACGATTACGATTGAGAGCTTGTACGGAATCTCCAGAAAAACTTCTAGTAGGTTGCCGATGCCCTTGAAGACGGCTGTCATATAGAAGAACGAAGCTGCTATGAGGATCAGTGCAGCAAAGACTCTGGCGGGAGTGCTGTCGAATCGAAAGCCTATGAAGTCTGGGATTGTGAGCGAGTCCATCGCACGGGTGAAGCTTCGGAGTCGAGGAGCGATGATGAGCCACGCGAAGAGGCTTAGGGCGACCGAGGCTGGGACAAACAGCATCCATGGGACTCCCCAGTCGTATGTCTGGCCACTGAAGCCCACGAACGAATTCGTACTTGCATACGTGGCAAAGAATGAGAGGCCGATGACCCATCCGCCCATATTCCGTCCACCGACGTAGTAGTCCGTGAGGCCTTTCGTTTCCCTTTTCCCTGTCCAAGCGTGGTGCGCGAGCATCACGGTGTATAGAGCGAGTAGTGAGTAGACCAACCAGAACTCGCGCAGGTTTCCGAGCACCGTGTCAATCATGAGGAGAAGGTGGAGGTGCGATAGTGGATCACTATGCTTTGTCCGGGTTGAAGAACTTGAGTACTGCTGGTTTAGTCACTTTACCCATCGCATTACGGGGTAACTCTGCCACTATGATGATTTCCTTCGGGACTTTGTACGTGGCAAGGCGCTCCTTGGCAAATGCTCGGAGTTCATGGGCCAAGAGGGCATCACTGCCCTCGGGCACGATTGCCGCGCAGATCCGATCTCCCCAATCGACGTCCGGAACTCCTACCACGGCGCACTCACGCACTCCAGGATAGGTGAGCATAACCTCTTCGATTTCCAAGGCCGAGATCTTCTCACCACCCGTTTTAAGGATGTCAACACTAGAGCGACCTAGGATGCGGTATGCTCCTGTTTCCACAACTGCTTGGTCACCGGTTCTGAACCACCCGTCGTTGGTGAAGGCTGCCTCTGTTTCCTCAGGTTGGTGCCAGTACTCCTTGAATACCGTAGCTCCACGGACCTGTATCAAGCCCGGGTAGCCCTCTGCCACCGGATAGTTGGCTTCGTCCACTAGACGAACCTCTACGCCGGGCAGCGGGTTGCCCACGTATCCAGCGCGCCGTTCGCCCTCGAGAGGGTTTGAGAGCGCCATCCCGATCTCAGTCATACCGTACCGCTCAAGTAGGCGTTGGCCGGTCATTGTTTCCCAAAGTTCCAGCGTTGACACGGGTAGCGCAGCTGAACCTGAAACGGTGAGTCGGCATGCTTCAGCGCCAGAAGTCCAAGCAGTCCGGGTATTGGAATTCGCGCTTTGCCAGGCACCTATCAGACGACGATAGATAGTTGGGACTGCCATATAGAGTGTGATATCACCACGGCTCAACCGTTCCCAGACATCCACGGCATTGAACCGAGGAAGAATTTCGCATTTACCCCCGTTCCATAGTGCTGACGACAAAACGTTTACGATGCCATGAACGTGATGCAGGGGGAGATGGAGTAGGATGTGGTCATCACCGTCCCAGCCCCAGGCACTGCTAAGGGACTCGACCTGTGCATGGATATTCTTGTGGGTCAGGACCACTCCTTTCGGTCGTCCAGTGGTTCCTGAAGTATAGAGGATCATCGATGGACCCTCCTCATGAACTAGCGGGATCTCAGAGAGAGGGCCTTCTTGAATTAGAACTGAACTTGTAAGCACTGGGAGTCCGCGTTCGTCAGCTAGATCATTAATCCGATCCAGGAGGGACGGATGCGCGACGATGGCTTCAGGTTCAGCATCGTCTATGACATAAGCTAACTCAGCAGGAGGATGTGAGATGGCCATCGGGACGGCTACGCCGCCTGCTCGCCAAATTCCCCACTGCGTGGCCACGTAGTTCCATCCGGGTGGCACCAGGATGCATATGCGGGTGGCCTCTAGGTCGTTGCGTCCAGAGAGCAGCCGGGTCGCGACTATGCCGGAAACTCGTAATAGGTCTGAGTATGTGAAGACGCCTTCCTCTGCAATGATGGCTGTGCGGTCCGCATAGGCCTTGGCGCGATCAACCAACTGAAGGGTCAACGGAGACTGGCCTCCGTAAGGGCGTCACACATCCGGCCAAGCTGTGTAAATGCTTGGCCTCTTTCAAGACGCCGCCTACTTCCTATTACTGGATCTATGCTCTGCAACCCTATTCACTGAGTGCTGCTCTCGCCTACTGTGGAGACAGCTGAGTGTATCTGAGGCTGATCTCTCATCGAGGTAGTACATTAAGTTGATCCGGTATAACTGAACCCGTGAGACCATGCCTTTTATAGAACAGATCCCCGTGTCGGAAGCCGGGGGCCTGCTCAAGAAGCAATTCGACGCTGCGATCGATCGATCGGGCCGCGTATGGCATATCGTCCATGTCATGAGCCTCAACCCGAGTGTCATGGAAGCTTCCATGGGGCTCTATCGCACCCTGATGTTTGGCCGCTCGCCGCTTTCCAGGGTGCAGCGAGAGATGCTTGCCGTGGTCACATCGAAGGCGAACGATTGTTTCTATTGAGTGCAGTCGCACGCACATGACCTCCGGGAAGAGGTTACGGAAAGCTTCAAATCAGCCGAAGAAGCAGATGCCTTCGTAGAGGCCATCGCCTCGGACTGGCGCTCTGCAGATCTTTCTGACAAGGATTGGGCACTCTGCCTGTTCGCAGAAAAACTCACTCAGGATCAGCGGAGGATAGGTCCGGGCGACCTTGACTCTTTGCGTGTTCATGGTTTCGAGGATACAGCGATCCACGATGCAACTCAGATCATAGGGTACTTTAACTATATTACCCGGATTGCCGATGCGCTCGGTGTTGAGCCGGAGTCGGACGTTGGTCCGTGGGGACTACCAAAGCCCTGATCCCCCTGCAGGTGTTTTGATATTTGAGCGTCTGTCGTTGGGCCTCGTCACTCAGTCCCAGGTAAGGCGAACCGTCTCTATCGAGCCCTCCGATGCCGGCTATATTCGGGCTCCCTGTCCTGCATGATTGAGAGATAATCCTTCAATGAGTGTGGAAACTAAACGACCTACAGTGGAGGCCGCCGAAGAAATTCTAGGAGGCTACTTTCCAGCGCTCGACCATGGTTTCGTAGCCCTGATAGATTACATGGGCACCGACGAGGACGTTGAGCGGGCGGCGCGAGTGAGTTATGGGGCTGGCACTCGTAAAGTATCACTTACGCGTGGGCTGATCCGCTATCTCAGGCGTCATCGCCACACCACACCGAGTGAGATGGTTGAGTTCAAATTCCACTGCGCGATGCCGATGTTCATCGCACGTCAATGGGTGCGTCACCGAAGTGCATCAATTAACGAGTATAGCGGACGCTATAGCCTTATGCCGCTGCTATTCTATATGCCCGACGAGGAGCACTTTGCGCTCCAGAGCCGGTCTAACCGGCAGGGACGAGAGAAGGTTGCTCCGGCAGAGATTTATGAGGCTGCAGTAGAACGTTGGGACCGCATCAGAGCCGAGGCCAGCGGCGGCTATGCCTGGATGATCGGTGAGGATATCGCGAGGGAAATTGCGCGGATAGACTTGCCCCTCTCTACGTATACGCAGTGGTACTGGAAGATTGATTTGCACAACCTGCTACACTTTCTATCGCTTAGGGCAGATCCGCATGCGCAGTGGGAGATTCGTGTTTTTGCGGAGATCATCGCTGGTATGGTCAAGCGTGTTGCTCCATTGTCGTTCGAAGCGTGGGTCGATTATGACCTGCTTGGTCGAAGCTTGAGCCGGGCCGAACTCAACGTGCTGGGGGAACTCCTAGATGTGGATGAAGAGAGCGTGTCTGCTAGGTCTGGTAGGAGCTTCTCATCCGATCACCTTAAGAAGATGGGGTTGTCCGCACGCGAGATCGAAGAGTTCGCTGGTAAGCTTCGTCGTCCTAGTCTGACAGACTTTGAGCTCGACCTTTCGACCATGCGTAAGGCTGAAGACGTTCAGTCCGAGATGCATGAGGCAGTCCCTGGCGACTTCGAATAACTTGTCTAGGTCCGGCGGTGACCGTCCCTCCCGGGCTGCGAAGAGACTCCCTACTTCACCCAGATTGTCTTGGGGTAGGTGAACTCGAGGATGCCGAGCGGCGAGAGCTCACTCCCGTAGCCGCTGTCCTTCGTGCCGCCGAACGGGAGCCTCGGATCGGACTTTACAATGCTATTCACAAAACAGTTTCCGGCGTCTAGTAGTTCGGCTGCGATTCTCTCACCGCGGGCGGAATCTCCGGTGTATACTGAGGCACCTAGGCCGTAAGCAGTGTCATTCGCAACTCGGATCGCCTCTTCTTCATTGCTCACCGGTAGGATTGATGCCACAGGTCCGAAGAGTTCTTCTTCGTAGGCTGCCATACCAGTGCGTACATCAGTCAGAACAGTCGGCGGGTACCACCATCCAGGATCGGTTGGAGGCTCTCCGCCCGTCAGAAGACGCGCTCCAGATCTGACTGATCGTTGAACCTGACTGTGGAGTGTGTCTCGCAAGTCTTCCCGGGATAACGGTCCAATGTCGCTCGTAGGGTCTAAGGGATCACCCATCACTGTAGCTTCCATCGCGCTGACCAACTTCGACTCGAACTCCTCGCGGACAGGTTCAACGACCACAAGACGTTTCGCTGCAACACAGCTTTGGCCTGTATTGACAGTGCGCGCTAACCTGCAACTGGCGACAGCTTCATCGATGTCGGCATCAGCGAGGATAAGTGAGGGGTCACTACCACCCAACTCGAGCACACATTTCTTGATCGCAGCGCCCGCTCTAGCAGCGACGGATCGGCCCGCCCGAACACTCCCCGTTAGGCTAATGGCTCGAACAAGAGGGTGATCGATCACTTCTCCCGTTGTTTCGAGATCAATGACGAGGTTGGTGAATAGCCCGTCCGGGTAGCCGGCCTCCATGAAAATCTGCGCTAGTGCCTCAGCACATCCAGGTACGCTGGGGGAGTGCTTCAACAGCACCGCGTTGCCGGCAGTCAGTGTAGGAACAGCAAAGCGAACCACCTGCCAGAAAGGGAAATTCCAGGGCATGATCCCTAGCACGACCCCTAGCGGACGGTACGCCCAATAACTGATTGTGGCGTCGGTCGGTGCTGGCACTGGAGCTAGGAAGTGCTCGGCGTGCTCGGCGTAGTAGTCGCACACCCATGCACACTTTTCTGCTTCGGAGATCGCTTGTTGAATCGGTTTTCCCATCTCGAGGGTCATGAGTCGGCCGAATTCTTCCTTATGTTCCCTGAGAAGAGATCCGAGCACAGTGAGCATTCCTGTGCGCTGTGTGATCGCACACTTGCTCCAAGTGAGATGAGCCTCTTGCGCTGCTGGGATGATCTCTTCGACTCGATCTGCGGACATCATCGGATACGAGGTGATGATCTCACCGGTGGTTGGGTTGGTTGCCGTGAAGGTCATGCTGTCTGTCCAGTCTTGAATTCTTGCCGATACCGTAGCCCGACCGTGAGAGGATGCAAGTCTAGACAAAACCGTCTTCTGTGCCTCGCCAGGCGCAAGAATTCAACATAGCGTCGACGCTTCGAGTAAAGTTGTGAAGGACTCGCTGCGGAGGTCGAGATGTCTAGACCTGTATCACCCTCGCTACATTAGTGGACGCCGATCATCTAACGGCATCGACGATGCAGATTCACTATCTTGATGGCTCGCGCCTGCGCCGCTCCCTACTCGCGGCCTGCGATTATGCTCTGCAACAGCGAGATGAACTGAACCGGATCAATGTGTTCCCGGTTCCCGACGGGGATACTGGAACAAACCTCGCTTTGACGGTTCGAGCGATCGCAGACAAAGTGAAACCCAGTCGAGCTAGGGCTGTTTCTGAGGTCGCGCGAGAGGCAGCAGATGCAGCTGTTATGGGTTCCAGAGGTAACTGTGGGATGATGCTATCTCATTTCTTACTTGGCTTCGCGAAAGGCGTATCCGGTTGTGGCCGTGTCAACACAACCGAGTTCTGCCGTGCTTTTGGCATGGGCGCCAGGGGTTTGCGAGAAGCATTAGATAAGCCTGTTGAGGGTACGATTCTCACACTGATCCACGATACTGCTGTAGCAGCCACCCGGTGTGGGGCAAAAGATTTTGTGCCCTTGCTCGAATATCTCGTTGAGGAGGCCCGGAATTCACTCGAGAGAACGCCCGAACTTCTACCCGTACTCAAGACAGCTGGTGTAGTTGATGCAGGAGCTAAGGGTTTTCTGAGCTTGCTTGAAGGCGTCCTTGGTTTGGTCAGTGGCGCCCTACCAATTTCTGTTGAAACTGTCGGGGATGCGAAGGCCGTAGCTTACCCCGCGGCTCGGATCGAATATCCAGTGGATCAAGAGCAATTCCGTTTCTGCACCGAGGCGCTAATACGCGGTGACTCACTCCCGACACAAACCGGCGTGCGGAGGCGGCTCCGAGATACGGGTGACTCTCTGATAGTGATCCGCTCGGACCATATGCTGAAAATCCACATCCACACAGATGATCCCGAGGCCGTCTTCGACTACCTGAGAAGTTTGGGGGATCTGGTTACGCACAAAGCTGAGGACATGCGTGCACAGTACCGGGCCATCCAACGTGCCGCCGAGGGTCACATTCAGCTTGCCCGTCGGCCGGTTTCTGTTGTCACGGACTCGGCAGCTGATCTGCCTGAGGAGATCGTCCGTGCACATGGGATACATGTAGTCCCGCTCTTATTGATCGACGGGGATCAGACCTATAGAGACGGAGTGGACATTACCACTGAGGAGTTCCATCGAAAGCTTGAAGATGATTCTGAATTGCCAACGACTAGTCAGCCCACCCAGGCCGATTTCACGGAGACGTATGCCCGTGCGGCGGAAGAGGGTGAGGCTGTATTAGCGGTGCTTGCGGCGTCGACGCTGTCGGGGACCTTCGCGGCGGGCGAGGCTGTAGCATCAGGCTTTCACGGGACTGATATCCATATGGCAGACTCGCTCGGTGCATCGGTTCTTCAAGGCCTTCTGGTATTGAAGGCCTGTGAACTGGCTGAGCTTGGATGGCAACCGGAGGACATAGTTGGGGAGATTACAAGGGTTCGTAGACAATCCGGCATTCTCTTTACTGTTCTGACGTTAAAGCGACTTCTCGCATCTGGACGTGTCGGGTTGGGCCAGGCGCTTTTAGCTAGGCTGTTGGGAATCAAGCCTGTGCTAGAAGTCAACAAACAGGGGCGAGTCGCCGCGGTAGGGAAGGCTATGGGTGTGACTCGGGTCCGGAGCGAATTGATGAAACTCGTCGATGAGCGCATCCCTGAAGGAACTGAACACATGCGTTTCGGGATCTTCCATGTCGGAATTCCCGAAATCGTTAAGCCGATCACAGAGGAACTCAGGGGGCGGTATGGGGATGGTGTCGAGGTTATTTCAGCTCCCGCGACACCAGTGATTGCAACCCACTTGGGTACGGGTGCCTGGGGGGTTGCCTACCTTGTGGAAGACCGGTAGCTCGGGGTGAGGCTCAGTCTGGCATCCTATGCTTGCCGGATACCAGAACGTCATATGTTGCCCTTTGGGCGGGACTCAACTCGCCTGGTAAGCCCACGAGAAGTGCTCTCCCACCTTTTCCAGGTTCCGGGATGTGGAGCACGAGCCTCCCACTAGCCGTAAGAGGCTCATAGGGGTGTGATTGGCCGGATGGGTCTATGCTCACAGTTCGCCCGGGCGTGAGTGATTCAGCCAGAAATTGACCGTATTTCGTCCAAGCAACGATGGGTTCTGCCTCGCCCGATGCAACCAAGGGTATAAGCTTGTTCCGGTAGTACTTGATCGCAGCACCGTATTTAGCCGGGTCACTACCTTTTAGTTCTTTCAGCCGATTCCGATAATAGTCACGGGGGTCACGCTCGCCGGATGCATTAAGGGCCTCTACGAGAAGGCGGTCAGCTTCAGCGGTCAGGTCTTCGAACATGGTTCCAAAGGATGGTGTGCAGACAGTATAGGGGTCAATGTCATCTCACTGTCTACGAAAATGGCAAGATGGTAATCCGCCCGTAGCTATTAATTGAGGTGACCCTGCTTGGGGAAGGAGATTAAGTCGGGACGAGACCGTCTATTCTCAGGTACCTCTTACGGTCCGACCTCGTTACTCCCCCTGGGTCATCGAGTCCAGGAACTCCTGATTTGTCTCCGTGCGAGCCATGCGAGCGAGCAAGAACTCAATTCCCTCTTCCGGCGGCATGTCGGCCAGGAAGTTCCGGAGCAGATATACACGGTTGAGTTCAGTCTCATTCAGGAGGAGTTCTTCTTTCCTTGTACCTGAACGGTTTAAGTCGATAGCAGGAAAGATTCGCTTCTCAGAGATGGACCGATCAAGCACAAGCTCCATGTTTCCGGTTCCTTTGAACTCTTCAAAGATCACTTCGTCCATTCGACTACCGGTCTCGATCAATGCTGTCGCAATGATTGTCAAAGATCCACCACTCTCGATGTTTCTTGCTGCCCCGAAAAAGCGTTTCGGTTTGTGCAGAGCCTTAGCATCTACACCTCCAGACATGATTCTTCCGGAGTGCGGCATCGTCGAGTTGTAAGCTCTAGCAAGGCGAGTGATTGAGTCCAACAGAATCACGACGTCCTTACCGTGCTCGACAAGGCGCTTAGCCTTCTCCATCACCATTTCCGCGACCTGGACGTGTCGCTCGGCGGGCTCGTCAAAGGTTGACGAAATCACCTCAGCATCGACGTGACCTTCCATGTCACTGACTTCCTCGGGCCGCTCGTCAATGAGCAGCACGATCAGGTGAATGTCTGGCTCATTGATCGATATGGAGTTGGCTATCTGCTGCAGGATGATGGTCTTGCCTGCCTTGGGAGGTGACACGATAAGTCCTCGCTGCCCTTTCCCGATCGGAGCAATTAAGTCGAGGATTCTTGTGGAAATGCTACCCTTCTCCCCAAGGACTTCCAGATCTAAGCGTTTCTCCGGGTAAGTCGGGCGGAGGTTGTCAAACTGAACCCGTTTCCCACCCTCTTCAGGGGCCAGGTCGCCCAGGGCTTCAATTTTTAGCAACGCGAGGTAGCGTTCACCCCGCTTTGGGGGGCGAACTTGTCCACTGATGGTGTCACCTGTGCGCAAATCGAAGCGCTTGATTTGGGACGGGCTAACGTAAATGTCCTCGGGACCGTATAGGTAGTTAAACTCCTGTGAGCGCAAGAAACCGTAGCCTTCTGGGAGAATTTCGAGGACGCCTTCACCCCTGAGAACGACATCAGAATCGAATAATTCTTGTTCAATTCTAAAGATCAGTTCTTGCTTGCGAATACCTGTGAAGTTGCTGATGTTCAGCTCTTCAGCCAGGTCATGCAGCTCACTGATACTCTTGGTCTTGAGCTCTGCAATGTCCACGCTAGGGTTCCGGAGGGTGCGCTGATCTGAGATGTGAATTATGCGTTTGCTTGATGTTGGGAATACTGAATAGCAAACAGAAGGTTTTCTAACGTTCGAATTAGTCCTAGCCTAAGAACGCCCTCCCTTTTTGGAGAGAGCGGGCCAGAAAAATAAGTTATTGGAGGGTATACTATAATATCCGGGCGAGAGTAATCTCCTTCCGTAAGTTGGTCAAGCCTGATCCAGCGCCCTGGCTTCGACTATTCCAGAGCCCTTCGACCTTTAGCTGAAAACCCGCATGTTGGAGGATCAGCGAATACTATTTTCATCATTGCTGTTTGGAATGATCCAAGATTCACAAGACTCAACTTGTCGTAATGCATCCCGGAACGTCTATTCCGATGTGTTCTTGAATCCAATTGAGTTGTGGAGGACTCGCGTTGGCACGTCACAATCGAGAAGGTCGCGGAACCGACCAACTGGGCTTCAGGTACACCATCAGTTATCAGCCAGACTGGCTTAAGCTGATCAAGGTCACCCGGCAGCTCAAGAACGGTCGCCAGTCAACGAAAAGACTCTTCCGGAACCCCGCGAATGGCCCGGAAGCTGACCCCGGAGACCGGATGCGTACCGGTATTACCTCCGGCGATCAGGATCTTGGGTTCGAAGTAGCTTTAACAGACCCGCAGTCGGCTGTGAAGAGCATCCGGATTACGTATGTGCTGCCGGGTGAAAACGATACGATGGACGAGGTTGAATTCCTGCTCGAAGGTGCCCCAGAGACCGGAGGCTAGCTCCGATAACGTGGCAGGGGATGCGTGGCGTAAGTCGGAGACGGGTTGGTGGCGCTACTTCTCCCGGATGTATTGAGTGGCCAAGCACGTAAAGAGTGTAAGGCCCACTCGAATCGAAGAGACTGCAGGTGGTGTAGTCGTGCGAATGATCAAAGGAATCTTCCATTGCCTCGTGATCCGCGACCGCTACGGACACTGGGGACTACCCAAGGGCCACCTTGAACATGGAGAAGATTCGGAACAGGCGGCCTTACGCGAAGTTAAGGAAGAGACCGGTCTCTCCGATTTGCAGATGGGTTCAAGACTCGGAGTCGCCGATTGGGGTTTCCGAACTAAGGGAGGTTCCATCCATAAGTCTGCAACTTTCTACTTGATGTACTCTGAAGTGGGGAGACCCGTACCCGACTTCAAGGAGGGTATCACTGAATGTACCTGGGTACCGCTCCATGAAGCCCACGATAAGATCACTTACGAAAATTTGTGCGGAGTTCTTCAGGAGGCTCAGCGAATCGGGTCAGGAATAGGATCTGGGCCCAAAGATTGATGGTCGGGTCAAGCCCTCTTTAGAGACGGACGACTCAGGTTGACCCCCTCCAGTGTGCGGTTAGACTTCTCCCGCTATGGCTGACGAGATACACGATATTACGGTCATCGGTGGTGGGCCGACTGGCCTTTTTGCCGCTTTCTATGCAGGTATGAGGGGTATGTCGTGCAGGATCGTCGACTCTCTTCCTGCACTCGGGGGGCAGCTCGCGGCGCTGTACCCAGAGAAGTACATCTTCGATGTCGGTGGCTTCCCGAAGGTCCGCGCGAAAGACTTGACAGTGAATCTCATCGACCAAGCGATGCAGTTCGATCCAGATGTCGTGCTTGACGAACAGGTCCAAGATGTGGAGCGCGGGGAGGGACGCTTTGAGTTGCACTGCCCAGGGGGCACTTACCTGACAAAGACAATCGTGATCGCAGGAGGGAAGGGGGCCTTCGAGCCCATGCCACTGAAGTGTCCAGGTTATGAGGAGATGATACACCACGGCATTGAGTATTCCGTGACAGATCCCGAAGCATTTCGTGGCAAGCGGGTCGTCGTTGTCGGAGGGGGTGACTCTGCCCTCGACTTCGTATTGATGTTAAAGGATGTTGCCGGGTCGATGACCCTTGTCCATCGACACGAAAGGTGGCGTGCACACGAAGCGACGGTGCAGCGCCTGAACGAGGCCGTTGCAGGAGGTGAGATCAAACTTCACACCTTTCACGAGGTACGGAAAATCATGGGTGAGAGTTTTGTTGATCGTTTGACGATCTACGACAATCGCACAGATGAGGAGTCGGCTCTCGAGTGTGATGTTCTATTGTCCTGTCTGGGCTTCAAGCCCGATCTCAGCTCGGTCAAGAAGTGGGGGATTGAAGTGGCTAAGAACCGGGTCACAGTGGATCAAGTGATGCGTACGAACATCGAAGGGATTTATGCCGCCGGTGACATCGTGCAATACCAAGGGAAGCTCGACTTGATTGTCAGCGGTTTCCACGAAGCCGCGATCGCGGTGAATCATGCACTGCTGCACTATGTCGATCCGAGTGCTCGAGTTAACCCTGGGCATTCCACTAGCATGAAGGTGTTCAACAAATAGGATGCCAGATCGGTTGGGGAACGATGTACATTCTGGACTTATTAGAGATCCTGACTCTGAGGACGAGACAGTGGGGAGTATAGGCACATGAGTGATAGCGAAATCAGAGGGCGGGAGACTGTTGTCATCATTGGGTCCGGACCTGCCGCCTGGACGGCAGCGCTCTACGCTGCCCGAGCTCTGATGGAGCCTTTCGTTTTCGAGGGGGCTGGAAGCCGTACGATGATTCCCGGTGGCCAGTTAATGTTTACAACCGAAGTCGAGAATTATCCGGGCTTCAAAGACGGAGTGATGGGTCCGGACCTGATGATGGAGATGCGAGAGCAGGCTCTTGGCTTCGGCACCCGTTCTATCTGGGAGGACGTTGTTGACATTGACTCCGGCCGATATCCCTTCAGGCTGCTGTCAAACACAGGTACACAAGTTCTTGCGGATTCCTTGATCTTGGCCACGGGTGCGAACGCGAAATGGCTGGGTCTCAAGAATGAGGAGCGACTCGCACAGTCGGGTGGTGGTGTCAGTGCATGCGCGGTCTGCGATGGAGCACTCCCTCATTTCCGCGGGAATGTCCTTGCGGTAGTAGGCGGAGGGGACTCGGCAATGGAGGATTCACTTTATCTGACAAAGTTCGCAGAGCAAGTCGTCATCATCCACCGGAGAGACGAGTTCCGAGCTTCAAAGATTATGTCCGAGCGTGCCCTGACCCATGATAAGATACGTGTCGAATGGAACAAGGTGGTCACTGAGGTCCTTGGCGATGAGACTATTACCGCTCTCAGGCTGGAGGATACTGTGAGCGGTGAAGTGAGTGAACTTGAGGTGGGTGGGATGTTTGTGGCTATCGGTCATACGCCGAACGCCGGTTTCCTCAACGGAGTTGTTGAACTCAAGGATAACGGTTACGTCGAAACACCAATGCCATGGCGAACTGAGACATCTGTGCCCGGTATCTTTGCAGCTGGGGACGTGATGGACGACTACTTCCGTCAGGCTGTTACGGCTGCGGGGACCGGCTGCATGGCGGCATTGGAGGCCGAGCGTTGGCTGGCCCACCGCGGAGCCGCGGGGAACGAGCATTCGGAGGAATTAGTAGTCCGGGATTGAACGGATCCTTCAGCCGTCGGGTTCATTCCGAAGTCGGTGGCCCGCCGGGGCCCAGGTGGCGCCCTCCGTCGACGGTTAGGATTTCCCCGGTCACAAACTCTGCATTCGCGAAGAATAGAACTGCACGGGACACATCATCTGGTGTTCCCGAACGTTGCAGAGGTGTGGCTTCGGCGATGGCTGCCCATCGCTGATCAGACCACTCATCAGGTCGGAGCAGCGCTCCGGGGGCTATGGCGTTCACCCGAACCTCGGGCGCTAGGACTCGTGCCTGAATGCGCGTGAGGTGCGCTAACCCAGCCTTGGAGACCGCGTGCGCCGGAAATTCAGTCCACGGTTGGAATGCTGAAAGGTCGACAATGTTGACTACGGAACCGTGACTTTCCCGCAGCAGATCCGCTGCGGCGCGAACAAGCAGGTGAGGTGCGCGAC
This sequence comes from Gemmatimonadales bacterium UBA1142, assembly GCA_002311875.1. GTDB lineage: Bacteria > Gemmatimonadota > Gemmatimonadetes > Longimicrobiales > Gaopeijiaceae > UBA1142. The sequence continues at coordinate 93,717 of DCAD01000007.1, forward strand.
AATTGAGTGCCATCACGGAGTCCCACTCATCCGCGCCTAACTCTAGTAGAGAGCTGCCTTCGAAGCTGGCGGCTGAGTTCACTAGTAGATCGAGCCGACCAAACATTTGTCGCACCGACTCTACTACCGTGTCTGCTGCGGTTGGCTCTCTGAGATCTGCCTGAACAAGCTCACATCGGCGCCCAAGTTTAGAGACGACCTTCTGTACCTCGATCGCAGGGCCCACAGAGGAGAGGTGAGCGACAACGAGATCGTAGCCTGCTTTGGCGAGTGCGATACTAATCGCTCGGCCGATACGAATTGCCCCCCCTGTGACGAGGGCGATCTTGTTGAAGTTCGGATTGCTCATCGCCACACTCATACTAGCTCTAGGACTGGTCTTGCTAGCCCTATAACTGATCTTCAAATGGAAGGAGTCCTATGCCTGATCTCACCGGCAAGGTCGCAATCATCACAGGAAGCTCCAAGGGGATCGGCCGCGCGATTGCCAAACACCTGGCTGGGGCGGGAGCATCCGTGGCCGTCAACTCGCGCTCG
>DCAD01000007.1:94478-94762 GCA_002311875.1 Gemmatimonadales bacterium UBA1142
GGCGGAGTGTTCTACTGCTCGAAGGCAGCCTTGCCACACCTCACTGCCACCGGAGACGGATTCATCATCAATATCGCGTCACTTGCTAGTAGGAATCCTTTTTCTGGAGGGACAGCATACAATGCGAGTAAGTTTGGCGTGCTCGGCCTGACGGAAGCCATGATGCTTGACGTACGCTACGATGACGTCCGCGTATCAATCGTGATGCCCGGCAGTGTCAACACGGAGTTCCGCCAGCGTGAACAGAGCCCTGTGCGTACCTGGAAGCTTGAGCCTGAAGACTG
>DCAD01000007.1:94936-95396 GCA_002311875.1 Gemmatimonadales bacterium UBA1142
AGTGATGGCCGAGGCGTACTCGTCACAGCGAATCAATAGCAGGAGTCAGCTCTCTCATGCCTGACGGATACCGCACCGAGAAGGACTCACTCGGCGAGATGACCGTTCCCGAGAACGCTCTCTACGGTGCCCAGACTCAAAGAGCCGTCGAGAACTTTCCGATCAGCGGCCAACTTTTTGGTCGACGCTTCATTGAGGCGCTGGGTCTCATCAAAAAGTCAGCTGCCGAGGTGAATGCCGAACTCGGAATCGTTGATGTCGAGATCGCTGAAGCGATTGCGACGGCAGCCACCGAAGTTGCCGAGGGTAAGTGGGATGACCAGTTCATCGTCGATATCTACCAGACTGGTTCTGGTACCTCTACAAACATGAATATGAATGAGGTTGTGGCTTCTCGTGCGACCGAGCTTCATGGCGAGAAGATCCACCCCAATGACCACGTGAACTTCGGGCAATCTTC
>DCAD01000007.1:95528-120157 GCA_002311875.1 Gemmatimonadales bacterium UBA1142
GATCGTGAAGTCAGGTCGTACGCACTTGATGGACGCGACACCAGTCAGACTCGGCCAAGAGTTCAGCGGATATGCAGCTCAGATAACCAAAGGTATTGATCGAGTCCGATTTGCTTCGGCAGAACTTGAGGAGCTCGCTTTGGGTGGCACCGCAACTGGAACGGGTATCAACACTCATCCTGATTTTGCGGAAAAGGTGATTGCACGGATGGCAGAGACTACGGGCATTTCATTTCGGGAAGCTGATAATCACTTCGAAGCACAGGGCTCGAAGGACGCAGCTGTCAACGTGTCCGGTGCGCTCAATACAGTTGCCACGAGCCTGATGAAGATAGCTGATGACATCCGGTGGCTCGGATCAGGGCCCACGTCCGGAATCCAGGAGTTGAGGTTACCTGCAATACAGCCCGGTTCGTCGATTATGCCCGGTAAGGTTAATCCCGTAATGTCCGAGGCGATGATGATGGTATGTGCTCGTGTGATGGGGAATCATACCACCATCACCATTGCCGGAAGTCGAGGGAACTTCGAGTTGAACGTGATGATGCCGGTACTGGCGCAATCTCTCCTCGAATCCATCACCCTGATAGCCAATATCTCTCGTGCTTTTACCGACCGTTGTTTAGCTGGTATAGAGGCAAACTCCGAGCGCGCGAAAGAGCTGCTCGAGAAAAATCCGGCGATGGCGACTGCACTCAATCCTTACATCGGGTATGACCAAGCGGCGTTGGTGGCGAAGGAAGCTACGGAGCGAGGGTTGAGTGTCCGAGAAATAGTGCTCGCTAAAGGGTTGCTACCTGAGGACAAGGTGGACGAAGCGTTAGATGTATGGGGTATGACGGAGCCGGGCTTGCCGGAAGAGTAAGCACCGTATACTTAGCTCGAAACTTCAGGTTTATCCCAGTAGCTTCTTCTATCACGGCACTAGCAAAGGAACTAAGGCGGTGACACCAATACATTGCTGAGCTTCAGAGAATGATGGATAGAGTCGATGACGAGCTAGGAGCCCACGTATCCGCAGGTGGTGGCGTACAACTTGCGCCTGAACGGGCCGCGGCGATTGGCGTTAACAACATACAACTGTTTACGAAACAACCGAGCCGATGGGCGGAGCCAATAATCGACCAGGAGTCCGCAGAGACTTTTAGGGCCGCGCGCGAGGAATATGGAATCCGAATTGCGGGAGCCCACGACTCATATCTCATAAACCTCTCATCACCGGACCGACGCCTGTGGCGGATGTCTCAACGTTGTTTCCAGGGCGAACTCGAGAGGTGTTGTCTGCTGGGTCTTGACTTCATGGTGACCCATCCGGGTAACGCGACGGACGGAGATGAGGCCGCCGGTCTGGAACGCAACGCACGGGGAGTGGCGGAGTCACTCAAAGTAGTCGACGGTTCGACACGGGTCCTCCTTGAGCTGACAGCTGGCTCTGGCACAAGCGTAGGGGCTACGTTTGAGAACTTGCGGTCCATCATCGATCAGATCCCGGAGGACCAACAACATAGGCTTGGCGTGTGCTTCGACACCTGCCACGCGTATTCGGCGGGGTACGATCTTCTCAAGGACTACGAGAGTGTTTGGGTGCGATTTGACGAGGTGATCGGGCTTGAGAGACTCGGGCTCATCCACATGAATGACTCGAAGCATCCGTTCGACTCACGCAAGGATCGACACGAGAGTATCGGACAGGGAACGCTTGGCCCTGAGCCCTTCCAGAGAATCATGCTCGACGAGCGCCTAGAGCATGTACCGAAGATTCTTGAGACACCGAAAGGTGACGAGGGTAACGCAGCTGATATCGCAAACCTCGAGTTACTGCGGAGTTTCCGAGCATCGGCTTAACGTGTTATCTGGTTCTGCTCCTGTATCCTGGAAGTAAGCCTGCACGTAGCCGCTGGTCCTGCACTTCAGGACAATCTATATTTCTCGTGCGCATCGGGGGGTCTCTTTATTGAGCCAACGTACCGAAGCCGGGACTGACTCTTGAGTCGGACGCTAGGCCCCGGAGGAGGGGAAAGCGAATTGCTTGAGGAGGTCACCATAGATTTATCCTGGGCTTCAATAATTCCCCCTCCGTTGTGCATGAGAGGGCCGGCGCCTACGCACACTACGTGTAAGACGTCGGCCCTCTCGTTCCATAAGAATTGGGATATGACGGCGATGCATCTTAACTACCGAAGTCTTTGGTCTTAGTCCGAATCACTCGGCGGGCTCACTTTAGTGCAGCTCATCGGCTCTGCAGACCTGATTGGTCTGAAGAACGCAATACCAAAGTCTTTGGGGACTGTTCAAATCCGAACTGGCACGGTCACAACTACGAGTTAGTTGTAACTGTCGAGGGGGCGATCGACCCAGAAACAGGGTTCGTTATGAACCTGAAGCAGCTCAAGGACATCCTAGAAGATCGGGTAGTGTCTGATATCGATCACCGGAATCTCAATACGGATGTGCCATGGTTGGCTCAGGTAAACCCGACAACTGAAAATCTCGCTGTAGCGGTCTGGGCCCGAATCAGCGACTCATTGCCATCCGGAGCTAATTTGGTCAGCGTCATCGTGAACGAAACGCCCCGTAACTCAGTCGAGTATAGGGGCCCCCAAGAGAATGGCCGACCATGAGCGATATTGCCATTGAGTCCGCAAGGGCTACTGATTTATCCGCTGCCTCGTTCGAGGACCTGGTCGCTGAGATGATCCTGAGACTTGGTGACAATCCTGAGCGCGAAGGCATGCGCAAAACTCCCGAACGTGTTGCACGATCGCTGGCTTTTCTAACTGAGGGTTATCGCAAGTGTCCTCATGAGGAGATAGGGGATGCGCTCTACGAGCAAAGCCATCAAAACATGGTACTAGTCAAAGACATCGAGCTTTACTCATTGTGCGAGCATCACCTCCTTCCGTTCTTCGGCAAGGCTCACATCGCTTACATACCTGACAGCCACATACTGGGATTATCGAAGCTTGCTCGTTTGGTGGAGGTGTATGCGAGGCGTTTTCAGATACAGGAGCGCCTAACGGAGCAGATTGCCCAGGCAGTGTGGGAGACCACCACGCCTCAAGGAGTCGCCGTCGTTATCGAGGCGTACCACCTGTGTATGATGATGCGCGGGGTCCAGAAGCAGAACTCGAAAACTATTACGTCGGCAATGCGGGGGGTCTTCCTTGAGGATCAACGCACACGAGACGAGTTCTTGAGGCTGACAACCAGCGCTCACGAACCGCTCTGATGCCGGGAGGACGTGTCCTCTCAAGTTGCACCGCACTTATCACAGGTGCGAGCCGTGGCATAGGCCACGGTGTAGCTATAAGACTTGCTGAAGCAGGGGCGATAGTGTGGGGGTTGGGTCGTGTCGAGGCTGCGTTAGCTGAATTGGCCTCGGAAACAGGCGGCAGCTTGCTCGTCGCAGACCTTTCGGACGATGCAGCAGTTTGGGGTGCGCTCGAGAGACTTACCGATGAAGTCGGGGGGCCACCCGATATCGTTGTGAACGCAGCCGGGGTTTTCGGGCTCTCATCTTGCGCCACGGAGTCGGTGCTTGCGTTTGATGAAATTCTTGCTGTGAATCTCCGAGGCACCTTTCTCGTCGTGCGCAGTCTGCTTCCTGGGATGTTGGATCGTGGGGAAGGTTTGATTGTGAACATTGGTTCCATATCGGGTCGGAAAGCCTTTCCGGGCAACGCTGCCTACTCCGCTTCAAAATTTGGACTCCGAGGCTTCCATGAGGTCTTGCTCGAGGAGATTCGGGGAAGCGGCGTGCGTGCTACACTGATCGAGCCAGCTGCAACGGATACTGCCCTGTGGGATGGAATGGATCCCGATAACCACCCTGCCTTGCCAAACCGGAACCAGATGATACAGCCTGGGGATGTTGCCGAAGCGGTGGTATTCGTAGCGACTCGACCCGCGTCGGTGCGTATACCCCTTATCCAGATTGAACGGGCATGAGTGAATGAGTCTCTATTTTTGTGTCCGAGCCTGCTATAACGTTGCTCATTTCTAGAATTATTTTCGGACTCCGTCATCGTGCACGTACTTATCGCAGACAGGCTTACTTGCTCTAGGTGTGGGCCAGAGTTCGGTTTGATCCTTAGAGCTGACCGAACACATGACCGGCGGGTGAGTGAAGGTGTGCTGGGATGCCCCAACTGCAGGGACCGGTATCCGATCATAGATGGATTTGGGGACCTCAGAGCTCCTCCTCGTGGTGAACTTCAGAAGGGCTTAGCCGGAGATCCCGTGAGGCCAGCGCAAGAAGAGAGCGAGTCCCTGCTGGCTCTCCTGGGTGTTACACAGGGGCCCGCAACCTTGCTACTGATTGGTGGTCCTGCTGCCCTTGGAGCAGGGCTCGCCGCTTTGCTTGATAACATCCAGGTGGTGGGAATGGATGCAGACTTGGGAACATGGTCTGGTGATCCATCGTGGAATCGGATCGTCTCTCACCCGGGGATCCCATTCTTCTCATGCACGCTTCGAGGGGTGGTAATTGATGGCCGACTTAGCCGGCAGTGGTTTGAAGAGGCGGCCAGGGTAATCGCTCCAGTGTCCAGGGTTATTGTGGTAAATGCGGCTCCGACTGCGACAGAATGGCTTCAGGATGCTGGATTAGAGATAATGGCTGATGAATCGGGAAGGGTTGTCGCCACAAGTAGTTGAGGCATCAAGAAGTTGCGTCTCTCTGAGCACTAATCCTACCTTGTCAGTGCCCTTAGCCTCATACCCCGGCCGTGTAGCCTGCTCACAGATGGCGTTCTGGAACAAGCTTTTTGGCGGCGGCGATCCGCAGCGCGTCGACTATTACAACGAAGGCCTCGAACTCCTCGCGGACGAGAACTTCCACGAGGCGCTCACATCCTTCCGTCTCGCTCTCAAAGAATCTGCAGGCGACGGCGTCATCCTTCAGCAGATCGCGATCTGTTACACTCGCATCGGGATGATGGAGGAGGCAGCCAAAACCTATCGGCACGTTCTCCACAGGGACGCTTCCGCTGCGGGGGCACACTATGGTTTGGCATTCATCCTTCTGAACGGCGGTGACACCGAGGGTGCCATCCAGCACTTTGAGTTTTTTCTTGCCTGCGCGCCGGAGGATCCAGAAGCTAGCGGACATGTTGCTCACGCTCGGGCGACCCTTGCAAGGCTTCTAGGCGAGCCGCACGATTCTCTGCCTGAGGCCCCTCCTCCAGATGAACTTTTCTGATATTCGGAGCATCGGGCTCCGTTGGTCCGGTGATGGACTCGTGTTCACGGGAGGCACGAGCGGTGGGCCCGAGATTGCCATAGACGGGGACAGTTCCCAGGGGCCGTCGCCTATGGAACTACTTCTCCTTTCACTTACCGGATGTATGGCGATCGATCTGAGAATGATCTTGGAGAAATCACGGGTTCCAGTTGAGTCACTAGAGATCGATGCTACCGGAGAGCGAGCGGACGAGGCACCGAAGAAATATAAATTGATCCGACTGGTTTGTCGGATTACAGGCCCTGGCGAAGAGCACGAAGGCCAAGTGCAGCGTGCTCTTGATCTGTCACGGGACAAGTACTGCAGTGTGCTACATTCGCTTAGCCCAGAGATTAGTATGGATATTAGGGTGGAGCGGACTTAAAGACGGAACCTAGGAACAAATATGACGACCCTTAGCTACTTCGCAGACGAATCAGTTCTTCCCAAGTCGACGCTGACCGAGCTCTTTTTTAAGGCAGTTGACGAACACGGTTCTAGAGTAGCGTTCGAGCGGATGATATCCGAGATAGAGTTGGATAGCATCGCTTATACCGAGGTCTTCTCGTTCGTGAAACGAATATCTTTGGCACTGGAGTCTCACGGTATTACTCGGGGTGACCGAGCGGCGATTCTCTCGGAAAACAGGCCCGAATGGGCCTTGGCCGATTACGGGTGTCTGTGTGCCGGGGTGATTGATGTCCCCATTTACCCGACGCTGACATCTTCTCAGGTGGCTTATGCGCTGAAGGATTCGGGCGCGAAACTGGTGTTCGTCTCCTCCTATGAGCAGATGATTAAGGTGCTTGAAGCAGTAGTGGAGTGCTCCCAAGAAATCCAAATCGTTGTATTTGATTCACTGTCTGAGTTGCCTGCCGGAATCTCTTCTTGGGTGGAGTTCCTCGAGTCAGGTGCGGCTTCTCTTCTGCCCGCGATATCCGATGAGGATTTTCGCAGGAGTGCCCTTGAGGCGCGACCGGACGATGTAGCTACAATCATCTACACGTCAGGTACGACCGGTGACCCCAAGGGCGTAATGCTTACGCACAACAACATCTCTTCAAACGTTCAGGTTTGTAGCACCCTGCTTCCCATTGTGGCGGGGCTCGACAATACGGTCAGTTTCCTTCCCCTATCTCACATTTTACAGAGGACCGCTGACTATCTGTTTTTCGGGACAGGTTGCCGGATCGGGTACCCGCGCTCGATGCCGACGCTAATCAAGGATATGGGGGTCATCCGTCCAACCGTGGTGGTTTCTGTGCCACGTATCTATGAGAAGATCTACAACAATGTGATGGATGCCAGTGGCATCAAGAAAGCGTTAATCAACTGGGCGGCGGGTGTTGCAGATCGTGCTGCGGATCTGCGCCTTACTGGACGTGAGCCCTCGGGGCTGCTCGCACTCCAATACGGGCTAGCAGATAGGCTCGTCTTCTCGAAAGTGAAGGCTGGGGTAGGAGGTAGGGTGAAGCTCTTTCTGAGTGGCGGTGGGCCCTTGGCTCCAGCGCTGAATCGGTTCTTCTATTCGATCGGGCTCACCATCCTTGAGGGTTATGGGCTAACAGAGACGAGCCCCGTCACGAACGCGAACACGCTTGAGCACTTCCGTATAGGAAGTGTGGGTAAGCCGGCGCCCAATACAGAGATCAAGATTGCTCAGGACGGTGAGATCCTGATCCGGGGACCACAGGTCATGAAGGGGTATTACAACAAGCCGGAAGCCACCGCCGCAGTCATCGATGCCGAAGGATGGTTCGCGACCGGTGACATTGGTGAGATCGACGGGGAGGGATTCCTCTACATCACAGATCGTAAGAAGGATCTCATAGTTACGGGTGGTGGCAAGAACGTCGCTCCGCAGCCGATTGAGAACCGCCTGTTGACAAATATCTTTGTCGAGCAGGCCGTCATGGTCGGCGATCGTCGTCCTTACTTGGTGCTGCTCATCGTCCCGGCCAGGGGACCGCTCGAGCAATGGGCATCCCAAAACGACATCGAGTGGTCGGGCTTTGAAGAGCTCGTTTCCAATAATACGGTGCTTGCCCATGTGGAAGGTGAGGTATTGGGGATGCTCAGCGATCTCGCGTCGTTCGAGACCCCCAAGAAAATTGCACTTTTATCGGAAGAACTCACAATTGAAAATGGCATGCTTACACCTACCCTCAAGGTGAAGCGGCGTCAGGTCGAAGAACACTTCGGGGGAATTATCGACCGGCTCTATACTGGTGACGCAGTAGACAAGACTGCGTCCTGAAGCCATGAGTGCTACAGTATCGACTCAAGTCGTCACTCTGCTTACGGCTGCCCCCGGTTTGAAGGAAGCTGAACGAATCGCTCTGGCACTGGTAAGCGAACGACTCGCTGCTTGCGCCAACGTCATTCCAGGGGTGTCGTCGATTTATTGGTGGGATGGGCAAGTACAGCGAGAGGAGGAAGCGATGGTTGTCATCAAGACGACGATGGCCCAAGTGAATGCGTTAGAAGCCAGGTTGGTTGAGCTCCACCCATACGATATTCCTGAGTTACTTGCGTTTCCGATAGCTGGTGGACATCCGCCCTACCTTGCTTGGGTTGGTTCCGAGGTGGAGGGATAGGAGATGCCGAGTAAGCGGCCAGCGAAGAAGACGGTGGCCGGAAAGAAAGCTGCTGCAAAGACGTCATCTGCCACCAGAAAGAAGGCTTCGGTGAGGAAGAAAGTGGCGAAGAAGAAGAAACAAAAGCCTGGGGCTGCAGACGCGCAGACCGAGTTGCTGCCGCCTAAGGGACAGGATCCGAAAGAAGAGTCTGACGAGACGCTCGAGCCAGAAGGATTAGAACCCTTGGATCAGGAGGGCGCAGCCCAGGTAGCGGTCGAAGAGCAATCTTCTACTGAGGACGTTGATTCAACCGATCTCGAGATGGTGCATTTCAGGGCGAAGAGTTCGCCGCCATCTGATGAGCGTCTAGCGCGAGCCCGAGACCTCGTCCAGAAGGGGCAGATCGCTGATGCGATCGAACTCTATCGTGATATCCTTGCCGATACGCCCAGAAACGTGAAGGCACGTAACAACCTTGGGGTGCTCTACGACGAACTCGGTCACCCTGAGCTGGCGCTGGAACAGTTTGAGGCGGCAGAGGGCATTGACCCTCTGAATGTCGACGTACTCATCAACTATGGATCGGTGCTAGGTGTACTCGCACGATATGGCGCAGCTGAAGAACTACTACTTCGAGCTGCAAGTATCGATCCCGAGAGCGTGCCCGTGCGAACTAGCGTCGGCATCCTATATTTCCGACGTGGAGCTTATGCTGCAGCGGAGCTGGAACTCCGCTGGGTTTGTGAGCAGGATGGAGAGCTGGGGCGAGCGTTCTACTACCATGGTGAAACTCTCAATAGGCTCGGCCGGTTTGATGAAGCACTTGTCGCTCTGGAGCAGGCTACGGTCTTACAGCCAAGAAACGCCAGGGCTTTCTACACGTTAGGGCACCTTTACGACCGCAAATACATGACTGAAGAAGCGGCGCTCATGTACCGCCAAGCTCGGGAGTTACAGCGGAGCTAATTGATATTGCACTGGGTATCGTGGGTGAGGGCTGAGGTCGCTAAACGGAGTTGCTGATGTTGGATTCTATCAAGAAATTCTTCTCCTCTTCCATGAGTCCCGTTGAAGAGTATGATGACGGAGAGAGCAAGACGGACATCCGACTGGCAGCATGTGCTCTTCTACTTGAGCTTGCCCATGCGGATGAAGAGTTCACGGAGGACGAGAGGAAGCACCTAGAGTCTGCGATCCGGAGACAGTATGGACTCGATCCTGCCCAAGCTACAAAGCTCATTAAGCTAGCGGACGAAGCGCGTGCGGAAGCAGTGGACCTGTGGCAGTTTACGAATCTGATAGCGCAAAACTACACCGTCGGTCAGAAAATGGTGCTTGCTGAGATCATGTGGGGTTTGGTCTACTCCGACGGTGAACTAGCCGATAAAGAACAGTACCTAATGCGAAAGATTTCGCACCTGCTGGGGCTCGAGCCTGGATACCTGGCTGTGGCTCGCAAGCGAGCTGAAGACGTCGGGGCTGGTGCGGTAACAGACGACGGGGACTAACTCCTCTGTATTACCGCAAACGGGGGTGACAGGTTGAAGAGTCCCCGGCATATTTCCGTATTGATCCCCCTTCCCCCTTCTTAGCCATGAGCAATCTGGTTCCCGGTGGATACCTCTTTACTCACGCTGTATTTTGGGTTGTTGTCGGCCTTGTCGGAGTGGGCACCAATGCGGTTGCAGTCATCCTGTCCGTAGGACTTGGATTGCTCCTCCTTGAGACTGTAACAAAGAATTGATTAGTAGCTCGCTGTGATCCTCGCGCTGAAGATCTTCGGCGGGCTTTTGGCATTCGTGCTTGGGGTGTGGCTCGGGTTGCCGGGGCGCTACTTGCAGACTGCACAGGAGATCGAGGAAAGCATGGCCCGGGGTCCGGGACGTCAAAGGAAGGTGAAGCGCCACTTCACACCCATCGCATGGCTTCAGCGCCAGATCAGTGTGCGGACATCCCGGGGAGACGGGTCTCGCCGCTCACGAGGTTTTCGGCTGGAGTTACCTGACGAGTAAGTCCACAGCCACAGAGTCTGTTCGCTCGCTACGGCCCTGTATCCTCGCCGGTTATCACCTTCTGCGATGCCTGAAAAGGCCACGCACTGGAAATGAGAGGCCATCAATGGAAATTGTACCGGCAACCTCGAACAGGGCTTGCACTGGCAGCACCGGACCCGCTCCTGCACCTGTGACTATCTCTGCAGCTAGGACTGCTAGTGTCCCATCAACTGACTCTATGGGAGAGGAAAGGCTCCATGATATGGGTACGTTTTGGCGGGCCGGCTGATATGCACTCGTCAGGGTCCAATCGATTCGGAGTGACGGCCATTGTAATTCCTCAGAGTCTAGTCGGACCCACCCGCGGTAGTTCGGTGGGATGTCAATATCGTGTTCCATATCTCCTTGGAGCACGACCTGAAGTGAGTCACCGGAGGTTAGGAATGCCCAGTCACCGCGTGGTGGTGTGTCAGCTGAGTTAATGCGTGCCATGTCGAGCACCATTCCGCTCACTCTCTGGTCGCCCAAGTAGAGAGATGCCTCTAGAAGCTGGAACCGCTCTTCGCGGGGGCCACCCCATTGGGCGACTGGCCTACCAAGGGCAAGTTCCAGGTTCCTCGGTCCCTCCGCGTAGATGATACCGTCTATTATGTCACTCTCTCCCGCGACGATTCGGAAGGTTCCGTGAGGAAGAATCCGAGCTGGATGGCTAGTCGGCGGTGTTTCCCATCGCTCGGCCAAGAAGGGTTCCCAGGCCCCGCTCCTGCGGATCCATCCACGTGCTTCCCGGGATATGGCATTGGATCCCGGGGTCGTTTCCAGTAGCCAGGGCACCAAGAGTAGACTATCCCCGGTCGTTGTCATGAATACAAAGTTTCTCTCGTAGGATTGTCCTGGAAGTCCTGTCTCGCGCAACATCAGTTGAGTACCGGATAAGTCAGCGACTGGTACCGGCTCGTGTTCACGGCACGCGGAGAGCGAGAGTACGAAGGAAAGCGCGATGAACCGTATCAAAATGCCTCTTGTCACTCGTTCATCCAATTGGGATCTAGGATTTGGTTGGGGCGAACAGCAAGCTCCCGATCGAGACGACGCAGGAAGCCGGATATCCCGCGGGGATTGCGCCCCCAATCGATTTTTCCTTTGCGAGAGGCAGACTTCAGGTCTACTCGGGTCTGGCCATTCTCATCAAGCCCTATCGAGATCCTGACATCATCTATGAATTTCCATAGGAGTGATGATGCCTCTGCGACGATCACTCCGCTTTGGTCGTCGCAGTATAGTACGGCCCACCCCCGCATTCGTTTACGAGCGACGGTTAATGCTGTCTCCCAGACTGCGTCAAAAGGGATCGTGTATGTGCGGCCCCTCAGTCGCGGGTCTGAAGCCGATGCATCAGTGTGCGCATGATTGTCCGTGAGGCCCCGCAGTATCCACCTCAACGAACGAGGAAATCCGACTGCAGAGCTTCAGCATTGCCGGACGGGATCGGTGTTCTGAGATCGATCATTCTGTCACATTAGCAGTGGAGCACGGGTGCGAGGTTATAAGAAAATGTTCGGTTGGACCTGTCTATAGTGTGGCGTTCACTTGCGCCCCCGGCTACACCTGAGACGATGCAATCTGTTATCCCTTCGGCCGTGGAATAGAGGGGTTGCATGACCTCTCCGGGAAGCATGCATATCTTTACCGTATTCGATGGTGAACCACATTCGGGTTTCAGCATTCATGCAAGAATCGAAACTGATTTACGACTGGAATAGGTTCAGCCCCACGTTTGATTGGGCAAGCGCCACCGATATTCTCGTGAATGACGAGACACTGCGGGACGGACTGCAGAATCCTTCCGTCGTGGATCCACCCATCGGCGACAAAATCCGCCTGCTCCACCTGATGAATCATTTAGGTATCCACTCGGCGAACATCGGTCTTCCGGGAGCAGGCCCGCGGGCCGTAGAAGCGGTGACGGCATTGGCGAGGGAGATTATGGACTCGGGACTCTCCATCTGTGCGAACGCGGCAGCAAGGAGCGTCGTCACGGACGTCCGCCCTATAGCCGAGATCAGCCAGAACGTGGGGCTCCCCATTCAAGCGTGCATTTTCATAGGGAGCTCAGCAATCCGGAAGTATGCTGAGGATTGGACCCTGGATCAGATGCTCGACACGATCGAAGAGGCGGTGACCTTTGCGCTGACGGAGGGACTGTCCGTGATGATGGTCACGGAGGACACAACGCGAGCAAATCCGGAGGACATCAAGGCTCTTTACTGTCGGGCGATCGAGCTGGGCGCTGAACGTCTCTGCCTATCCGACACTGTCGGCCATGCTACGCCGGATGGGGTAAGGGCCCTGGTGCGTTTTATTATTGAGGAAGTGGTAGAACCCTCGGGGAAAGAGATCGGGATCGATTGGCATGGACACCGTGACCGCGGCTTCGCTCTTGCGAACGCGCTCGCGGCGATAGAGGCGGGAGTCACACGGGTACACGCAACGGCACTCGGACTCGGCGAGCGATGCGGCAATACTGAGATGGAACTCCTGCTAGTCAATCTAAAACTACTCGGTGTACACAATGCCAATCTGTCTGTTCTCCCGGAATATTGTCGGTTGGCGGCAAACATGTGCCAAGTCCCGCTCGTGCACTCGTCCCCGGTTGTGGGCCGAGACGCTTTCCGCACTGGTACAGGAGTTCACGCCGCAGCGATCATGAAAGCCGCGGCCAAGGGCGACGTTTGGCTAGCGGACAGAATCTATTCGAGCGTTCCCGCGTCATTGGTTGGTCGGGAGCAGGTCATCGAAGTTGGGCCGATGTCAGGCCAATCGAACGTGAAATACTGGCTCCGGGAGCACGGATACGAGGAGGACGACCAGAACTTGGTTCAGAAGATCTTGGCCGTGTCTAAGAAGATGAACCACACTCTTACAGAAGAGGAACTCGAGGGCCTCTGTCGCGGCGCTTGAGCGTAGTGCTCAGTACCGCTCTACTCATTCAAATCTTCAAGGACTTGCTTGAGAATTCTGTACGACATACCGACAGCGGAGGCTTGGTGCATGTCACTATGGCGTCGACCCAAGACTCCACGATCGAGGTGGTGATCTCAGACGACTGTGAAGGAATTCCCACTGATGCACTGCCACGGGTTTTCGAACGCTTCGATTGAGCCGATTCCGATCAGGCCAGGGATTTCGAGGGCAACTGAGCTCGGGTTAGTGATCGTTCGGCACCCACTATCTGAATGGGCAGAACGGTAGTCGAAAAAGGTCAGCTTGCTCAGGGCACGACCGTTCGATTCACGCTTTACCGGCCGAATCGGCCCGAGTGTGGCTGCGCCACCTTTGCGCTAGAGAGATTCGCAGCACTTGCACAGCGCAGACCAACCTAAGTCAGAAGTAAAGGTAGGTCTGGACCTTAAACGAGAATGCCGTGTCGCCCTTCTGAGGTGAGTAGACGTCGAGGTTCGCACCGATCTTACTTTTGCCCTGTAGGTAGAACATCAGGCCTGGGGTAACTACTGTACCGGCGTTCTTACCGACTGCTGTGTCCGGGTCACCGAAACTCAGTCGCAGTAAGGGCTCGATACCGGCTAAGCGGCTGGCCCGCTCACTGTAGTACGACGCTACGATCTGAGTGGTCAGGAAGGTCGCTTCAGTGTGGTTTGTATCGAGCGACTTCCAGTTATCTCCACCGACCACGGATGCTTGGATATGAGCGCCATCCCGCCAAGTCCCCAATTCTATGTCTGCACCCCAGGCGATTCCTCGCCCTGTACTCGCAGTAGACTCTATCAGATAGTCATGAACGCCGAGTTGTCCTGAGAAGCCAATCTTATCAGATGCGGCGAAGGTGAGACGCCCCGAGTACGATTTGGCATCGTTCTCGTCGTACACGTTAATCCCGGTGCCATTCGTGAGAGTGGCTTGGTAACTCAAGCGACCTAAGGAGCCGTCTATCTTGATACCCTGATCGCGCTCGGAGTACTTCAGTTTCTGTGTGAGCCGTGAGTAGGAGCAGACACCTGACACTCCCGAACATGCGGAGATTCCTTCGACACGAGCGTCACGTTCGATGATTGATAGGTCAGTCGAACTCGACAACTCGAAGATGTCAAACGCACGTTTGAACTGCCCCACCGAGACTCGGAAGTTTCTGGAAAAACTGAGCCGCACGTAGACGTCCTGGAGTGCGATCTTACCATGTGCGAAGTCCGGCTGCACACGAGCAGCGACGAAATCGTTCAATGTGATATCAGCGATGAGCCGCACACGTCGAAGAAAGAAGTTGTTTTCCGCGTCACCAACTGATGTGTGTGCATACTGCGCGTGTGCTCTCCCTCCTATTTGGATTGAGGATGCCCTCGAGGAGATCTCGAACTGGGCTTCTATGATCGGGGGAACTGCAAGGGCGGTTAATGCGAGTGTCAGGACAACCCAGCAATGTCTCATAGGTCCATTATCTCGATCAAAGGGACCCACAGGTTTGACTAACACATAGGTTGTGACGCTTACCTAACGACTCCCCGGATATTATGTAACGGAACAGTAACAGAGCCCGTGGCGTGTAACGATTATTTAACATTTATTTAGCACTGAATCCCGCCGAGTTCCTAGAGCGTGCCTCAGACAGGCCTTAATAACAATAATGTTCTATTGATTTGAGCCCAGACTTTAGGCCGATACAATCGATACCTTGCTGATACACTCCCGACATTGTAGGTGAGTGCTTCGGGTACAGCTTCCACCAAGAGCAATTATGTTATGACCTCTAGAATGAGCGAGTATCTGTGAGCCGTACGTTAAGAGTCCTCCCCTTCCTACTGGTTAGCGTAGCTTGCGGAGGGTGTGATGGGAGTTCAGGGGCAGGACGTGACATCATCCAGAACAAGGGCTCGGACACGCTAGTCTTCGTGGCTCTTTCCTGGGCCGAGAGATATGGAGAGATCAATCCCAGCGTAGCCGTGGCAGTCTCGGGTGGAGGTTCCGGGACTGGAATCAGCGCCTTGGTTAACGGGACGGCGGACATTGCCAACTCGAGCCGAAAGATGCGAAACAGAGAAATAGAGGGGGCGCAGAGCCGGGGAATCGAGCCTATAGAGTACGTCGTAGGCTTTGACGCACTTGCCGTATTTCTTCACCCCGACAATCCGATCGAAGCGCTTTCCATAACACAGCTTGCTGAGATCTACGCGGAGGGCGGCTCTCACGAGACGTGGAGCCAATTGGGTGTCAGTGTTCCCGGGTGCTCAAGCGATGAGATCGTGAGGGTGAGCCGGCAGAACAACTCTGGGACATACGCCTACTTCCAGGATGCAGTGTTGGGTCAGGCCGACTACAAGCTTGGCTCACTGCACATGAACGGATCGTCAGAGGTCGTCGACCTGGTCGCAAATACGCCTTGTGCGATCGGATACAGTGGTCTCGCTTACGCCACTGAGGAGGTGGAGATGCCCTGTATCTCGACTGACGGAGGTGACTGTGTGTCACCGTCCGTGGAGAGCGCAATCGACGGAAGGTACCCGATCGCGAGGCCGCTTTTTATGTACACCGCTGGGGAACCGACCGGAATGATCAAGGAGTACATGGATTGGATTCTTGGTGAAGCAGGTCAGTGTATCTTAGTGGATAAGGGATTTGCACCAGCCGGTTCAGTTAGCTGTGCATAGTGGCTTTTCTTACTAGGAACTGAGGCCTTTCTCAGAATGACACCTCAATATGAAGAGCGGATGCAAGCGGATCTCGATAAGGTCCGCAGAAAGTTTCAGACGGTAGCCGAGCTCGTAGTAAATCAGGTGAGAGATACCATCCAAGCACTCATTGGGTGGGACAGAGATCTTGCGAACACAGTGGTCCTAGGTGACCGTCAGGTGAATCGGCGCATCAAGGAGATCGACCATCTGTCTCACGCGTTCATCATCCGACATGCGCCCAGCGCTGGACACCTCCGTTTTGCCTCATCAATTCTCCGACTTAACGTGGCGCTGGAGCGGGTCGGTGACTACGCCAGCACGATCAGCAGAGAGGTTCTGCGGCTGACGGAGCGGCCGCCTGAAGAAGTCGCGCACGACATCGAACTCATCGCTCAACAGGCAAGCCATGCACTGACTGAAGCACTCGCCTCCTTCTTCGAGGAAGATGTCGACCGAGCATCTGCAATCCACGATTTGGTTCGCCCGATAGATCTGACGCTGAGAACAGTGCTTGATCACCTAGTTGAATTGGCCGATGACCGCGCGATCCCTCTCAAGGACAGCTTCGCTCTGGTGAGGATCAACAACCTGCTAAAGCGGGTTTCGGAGCAGGCGGATAACGTTAGTGAGCAGGCGATCTTTGCTGTCACAGGCAAAGATCGCGACCCACGCATCTTCCGGATTCTGTTTGTGGGCCGCGAGAACAACAGGGCGAGCCAAATAGCAGCGGCTTATGCCGAGAAAGCTTTCCCTCAGAGTGGGGTATATTCGAGTATGGGGTTGAGCCCCACCGGAGCCCTCGATCCCGCTCTTATCGACTTCATGGATAGACGTGGGATGGATGTCCGCAGGACAAAGCCGTCCCTTATCCAAATTACAGCAGAGTCCCCCCACCCCTATCACGTCATCGTCGCCCTCGGAGAGGATGTGCTGGAGCATATAGCCCAGGTGCCTTTCCGAACGATAGTGCTGGAGTGGTCGATTGATATCCCGGAGGGGTTCTCTGAGCAACTGCTGGATGACCTGTACAAGTTGGTCACATTCCGTGTGCAGGATCTCATGAAGACCCTGGCGGGACCGGATGCTCACTGAGCGAGTTCAACTTTCTACATCGATAGACCTCGACCACCGTGGGCGGGATTGGTACACCGATAAAGCGGTAACCTTCTTGGTTTTCGTGGGCGGGATCTCCGCGATCGTCTTGATTATCGGCATCTTCGTCTTCATCACGAAAGAAGGCCTTGGCTTTATCGCGGGGTCGTTGGATGTGCGCGAGTTCTTCGGGAGTCTAGCCTGGCGGCCCACGTCGCCAACGAAGCCGACATATGGGATTCTCGGACTCATAGCGGGAACGGCGAGCGTGACAGGTCTCGCCATGGTGGTTTCGGTCCCTTTCTCGCTTGGTGCGGCGATCTTTATAGGGGAATTCGCCACCGGACGACTCCGAGAGACACTCAAGGTTCTGGTTGAACTCTTGGCCGCGATCCCGTCAGTTGTATGGGGCTTCATTGGTCTATCGCTCCTGAATCCGCTCATCATAGACATCTTCGATGTCCCGGTCGGACTTGGGGTGCTCAACTCGGGAATCATACTCGGCCTAATGGCGGCGCCGATTATGACAACGATTGCTGAGGATGCGCTCAAGGCGGTCCCAGATACGTACCGTGAGGCGGCCGAAGCGATGGGTGCTACGAAGTGGCAGGTGATTTTCAGGGTTGTACTCCCGGCAGGCAGGAATGGTCTTGTCGCGGCGGTTCTGCTCGGGGTAGGTAGGGGTTTTGGCGAGACAATGGCGGTACTTATGGCAACCGGGAACTCGATCAAGATCCCGACGAGCCCATTTGATTCAGTGACTGCACTCACCGCAACGATTGCAGCAGAGCTTGGTGACGCCCCGGTTGGTTCGGACCATTACCGCGCCCTTTTCACACTCGGAATCCTGCTTTTTGTGGTGACGTTCATCATCAACCTCACAGCAGACCTCGTGGTTAGAAGGGCGGGGAGAAAGTGACCTACTCTGACGGGGGTGGTGGAACTCCTGGGCAGTCCCTGATGTTCGCGGCTACCAAGCTCAACACGCGCAATCATAGGCTTCAGTGGCTTGTTAGGGCTCTCTTTGGCTTGATGACTCTGATCCTGATCGTGCCCGTCGGGATTATCCTTGGCGTCCTCGTAGTTAGGGGAGGACCAGCGATCTCCTTGGAATTCCTTTTCTCCTTTCCCAGGGACGCGATGACCGCGGGCGGTATTTTTCCGGCGCTCGTGGGCACGATGTGGCTTGTAGCTGTCTCACTGATGGCTTCGGTGCCTGTGGGTGTGGCAGCTGCGATCTACCTTTCAGAATACGCCGCGGATAACTGGCTGACCCGGGTAATCAACCTCGCGATCATCAACCTCGCGGGGGTGCCCTCAATCGTGCATGCACTATTCGGGTTTGGCGCCTTTGTGATCTTCGCCGGATTCGGGACGAGCATCCTAGCAGCGAGTCTCACCCTCGCGGTTATGACACTACCGGTGGTTATTGTCGCAACTCGCGAGTCGCTCCAGACAGTTCCGATGGCCTTCCGAGAAGCCTGTTGGAACATGGGTGCCACTCGCTGGCAGACGATTAGGATAGTCGTGCTCCCCAACGCGATAAGTGGGATCCTGACCGGTGTGATCTTGGCGGTATCTCGAACAGCAGGGGAAACTGCGCCGATCATGTTTACTGGGGCGGCGTTCTTTTTCCCGTTCCTTCCCCACAGTGTCTTTGATCAAACGATGGCGATGGCGATGCACCTATTCGTTATCTCAACCGCCGTGCCTGGTGCGTCCGATGAACTCAAGTACGGGACGGCTCTCACCTTGATCACACTAGTTCTGCTCATGAACGCAGTATCAATCGGGTTCCGGAGCTACCTGAGAGGTAAAAAGAAGTGGTAGCTACGGACGTGAAACTTGCTGTGAGGGACCTGAACATCTCATACGGTGGCCAACGGGCTCTCTCTGGCGTCTCTCTAGATGTTCACGAGCATGAGATTTTTGGGATCATAGGACCTGCTGGTAGCGGGAAAACGAGTTTTCTCCGAACGCTGAATCGGATGGAGATACACCACAAGGATATGACGGTCGAGGGCTCGATCGTATTCGATGGTCGCGATATCTCCCGGGTCAAGAATGTCTACGCGTTACGCCGTCATATTGGGGTTGTTTTTCCACTTCCCGTAGGGCTACCGATGAGCATCTACGACAATGTAGCACTCGCTCCGCGGCTCTCAGGGATAAAGAAGAAGGTCGCTCTCGATGAGATCGTGGAGCGGTGCCTCACGCGGGCGGCGCTCTGGGATGAGGTTAAAGAGCGTCTCGACGGTCTTGGTAGCCTGCTTTCAGGGGGGCAACAGCAGAGGCTCACGATTGCGAGGGCACTTTCCCAGGAGCCTAAGCTCCTGCTACTCGATGAGTTCTCTATCGCGGTTGATCCGGTGACCACGATGCGTATTGAGGATGTGCTTAAGGAACTCAAGCAGGAGCTCACCATCATCCTAGTGACGAACCTCGTGCAACAGGCACGCCGGCTTGCCGATCGTACCGCCTTCTTCCTCAATGGTGAGTTAATAGAGGTAGGAGAAACTGAAGCTTTCTTCACCGGTGAAGTAAAAGACCAGCGCACCCTGGATTACCTGGAGGGCCGCTTTGGTTAAAGCTACCCCGCTGGCGATCGATATCCACAACCTCAGCCTCTGGTACGGAGACTTTCAAGCGCTTTTCGAGGTCGATCTTCAGGTTAAGCAAGGGTTGATTACTGCGCTGATTGGGCCATCGGGGTGTGGTAAATCGACACTCCTCCGTGCCGTGAATCGAATCAATGAGCGGCTGGGTGACTATGTCCGCACGACAGGAGAAATACATGTCCTTGATCAGGACATCCTGCGCAACGACATCGAATTGGCCCAGCTTCGGCGTCATGTAGGAATGGTCTTCCAGCGTCCCAACCCTCTCCCCTTGTCAGTACGAGATAACGTGCTCTTTGCTCACCGGATCCACCGTGCCGATGAGAAGTTCAACAGACGGAAAGAGGACGAGATCGTTGAGCATGCGCTCCGTCGGGTTCTGCTCTGGGATGAGGTGAAAGATCATCTCGGCCGGGAGGCGACTGGGCTGTCTCTTGAGGAACAGCAAAAGCTTTGCATAGCCAGGCTTTTGCCAATCAAGCCAACCGTGATCCTCATGGACGAGCCCACTTCAGCTCTTGACCCCAAAGGAACTGCGGCTCTTGAGGAACTGATATGGGAACTGCACGGAGACTACACGATCCTGATTGTGACTCATAACATGGCCCAGGCAAAACGAGCGAGTGAGGAGACCGCGTTCATGCTTTTGGGCAGGATGGTTGAGCACGGCCTGACTGAACAAGTTTTTCTAGCACCTCGCGAAAAAGAAACGGCTGATTATATCGAGGGTCGCTATGGCTGATCGGAGGCGTCCGCTTTGAATCAGCCCGAAGCATAGGGGTTTGCGAATAGTTCACAGAAGAGCGCAAGTTTTCCTGACAGGGAACTGTTTCACAGTCCTTTGAGTAACTGTGGACTTACACATTAAAAGTCCTTCTGGCGTTGCGCAGTAATCCTTATAACGGACAGCGTGTTTCATGTCGGATTCTCCACTCTCGGAGACGGCCACCGAGGCCGTCGAGGCACTCCTCGACGAGGTCACGGCGGAGCCCCAGCCCCAGCCTCTTCTGCAGGCTGAGAACCTGAGCGGTAAAGTTGCCATCGTGTCGGGCGGCTCAAGGGGGATTGGCCGTGCGGTTGCCCTCGAACTCGCACGTTGCGGTACCCACGTGGCTTTCTGCTATCTCGATGTTGGAGACGAGTCTCGTCGTGAAGCCGAAGAAGTGGCGAGTGAGCTGCGACAGATGGCGGTGCGTGTGTTTTTCCGTTCCTGCGACGTTCGAGAATCAAGCGAGGTAGGTTCCTTCGTAGCTGAGACGGACGAGGAACTCGGCGGTATTGATGTCCTGGTGAACAACGCCGGGATCGGACGCGACTCCCCGATGTGGCGTATGGCCGATCATGACTGGGAGGCCGTAATCCGAACTAACCTGGATGGTGCCTTTTACTTCACTCGGGCTGTTGCACCCTTCATGCGTGCTCAAGAATACGGAAAGATCGTCAATATCACGTCGGTGTATGGGATCCGCACCGAGTTCGGTATCTCCAACTACTCGTCGTCTAAGGCCGGCCTCATCGGCTTGACCCGTAGTAGCGCGGTTGAGTTAGGCCCGAAGAATATCAATGTGAATGCTGTTGCTCCCGGCTATGTGCGCACGACCCGACTCACGGAAGGTGTGTCTCCTGAGATCCTAGACCGTGCACGAGAGAGATCAGCTCTCGGTCGTTTGGGCGATCCGCGGGACGTGGCAGGTGTGGTTCTGTTTCTCTGTTCTGAGGCAGCTCGACACATCACTGGGGCGGTAATCACTGTAGATGGCGGGTACGTTCTCTAGGACTCATTGCCTCTAGTCGAAAGGCGGCCCATCATCCCGCTCATGTCTATTCTGAGTAAGCTGGCCGGGTGCATCGACAGCTTGAACGATAGGATCGGCGCCATGATTCGTTGGTTGACGATGGTCATGGTGTTTGTGGGAGCAGCGACCGCGATTCTCAGATATTCTTCAAGAGGTCTGGGGCTTTCGCTCAACCTCACACCTCAGACTGAGGCGCAATGGTACCTCTTCAGCCTGATTTTTCTGCTGGGTGCAGCGTATGGGCTAAAGCACGATGTACATGTCCGGGTGGATGTACTCTACTCGCAGCTCAATCCGAAGAAACGAGCCTGGATTGACCTTATAGGGCACACTCTTTTTCTCGTGCCCTTCTGTGTCGTGATGCTCTATGTGTCATGGCCCGCAGTCCAAAATTCCTGGTCGATACGTGAGATGTCACCGGATCCCGGTGGCCTTCCGCGTTACCCGATCAAGATGGTGATCTTGCTCTCGTTCGTGCTTCTGATCGGCCAGGGTTACAGCCAGATCTTAAAGCAGGTGCGCATTCTGCGAAGTGATGATGAAGAGGGATCCCTGCCTGTGGATGCGCTGCGTGAGGTAAGCTCATGAACCTGTGGGGACCCGCGATGTTTATCGGGGTCCTTGTTATGATCTTCAGTGGGTATCCAGTGGCATTTTCGTTGGCTGGTACGGCGCTGATATTTGCCGGATTAGCATCGATTTTTGGTCAATTCGATCTTGCGCTCCTCGGAGCCCTGCCGCAGCGGACATTCGGTACTATGTCGAACCAAGTTCTGCTTGCGGTTCCGTTCTTCATTTTCATGGGTACGGTACTCGAGAAGAGCAAGCTTGCCGAGCAACTCCTTGAGACAATCGGAGTTCTATTCGGTCGATTTCGTGGTGGTCTCGCCGTTGGCGTGATCTTTGTCGGGGCGCTGCTTGCGGCTGCAACCGGTGTGGTAGGAGCCAGCGTGACAGCTATGGGTCTCATATCGCTCCCCGTTATGCTCCGTAACGGGTATGATGAGAAACTCAGCCTTGGGGTTATCTCGGCCGCGGGTACACTGGGGCAGATCATTCCACCTTCGATCGTCCTGATTGTACTTGGTGACCAGATGGGTGTTCCTGTTGGAAATCTCTTCCGCACTGCATTGGTTCCGGGACTCATCCTCACCGGAGGGTATGCAGCCTACGTTGCCATTCTTGCTTTCTTCAATAAGGAAGTTGCTCCAGCTCTACCGGAACACATGCGCTCTACGGGGATGGAGTTGGCTAAGCAGGTAGTGCTATCACTTCTCCCACCGCTCATTCTCATCGTTGTCGTTCTAGGCAGCATTTTTGTTGGGATCGCTACACCGACGGAAGCGGGAGCGCTCGGTGCTGTGGGTGCGATGCTCCTCGCGATGGCCAATCGGTCACTGACGATGTCGGCACTTAGATCAACAATGGAGGATACGAGCCGCCTCACGATCATGGTGGTTTTTCTTCTGATTGGCTCAACCACCTTTGCTCTCGTATTCCGTGGCCTGGAGGGGGATCTCTGGATTGAGAGCGCTTTAACTGGCATCCCGGGGGGAGCCTTGGGCTTCCTCATCGTGGTGAACCTAGTGGTCTTTGTACTCGGGTTCTTTATCGACTTCTTTGAGATCGCATTCATCATTGTTCCACTTATTGTGCCGCCGGCCGTGTTCTTAGGTGTGGACCTTGTGTGGCTTGGAATAGTGTTTGCGGTGAATATCCAGACATCATTCCTCACACCCCCGTTCGGGTTCAGTCTCTTTTACCTAAGGGGTGTCACTCCCCCTGAGATACCAACGATCTCGATGTACAAGGGTGTGATCCCCTTTATCGTGATCCAACTCATCGTTCTCGCTGGAGTGATACGGGTGACAGTGCCCGAATCGAGGTTCGGAACGTTTGAACACTGTTTTATATCGGGTCCCAATGCTGGGACCTGTGGGTCCCTTGAGATTAATCAGGACGGGTCGGTCGTCTATTCTACCGAAACGGGGACTAGTCTTGAGGGGACTATGTCACCGGACCCACCCCCATTCGGGATCACCGAGGGTTCTTTTTCGGTGAGTTTGTCCGGATTTTCGGTCGAACTGGCGAGGGTGTTCCAGATGACAGAATCCTTTAGTTGGAAGGATGGTGGATGGGTAAGTAGTGTTTCAACGCTCAGTCGGAGATGATCGAGGAAGAGCTCGCTCGCGTCTGGGTCGGCGGACACAGAAAGCTTAGAAG
Organism: Gemmatimonadales bacterium UBA1142; assembly: GCA_002311875.1. Taxonomy (GTDB): domain Bacteria; phylum Gemmatimonadota; class Gemmatimonadetes; order Longimicrobiales; family Gaopeijiaceae; genus UBA1142. Next base: position 118,736 of record DCAD01000007.1, read on the forward strand.
GGACCCAGCCTTCGGCCCTTGGGTGAGACGTATCGGATCAATACATCTGCCCGTATCAGACGTCACGCCCTTCTTTTACTTGGTCAGGGCGATCTGTTATCAGCAACTCGCTGGCAAGGCGGCTCGCACGATTCACGGCCGATTCATTGAAGCTGTGGGACGTGATGTCTCTCCAGAGAACGTTTTGCGCTTGTCGGAGTCTACACTCCGCGGTGCCGGGCTTTCGGGTAACAAGTTGGGCGCGATTCGTGATTTGGCGAAAAAGATTCAGTCCGGCGAATTAGAAGTACACGATCTGGAAATGAGGTCTGATGAAGAAATCGTGAGCAGGCTGACCGTCGTCAAAGGAATCGGTGACTGGACGGCCCATATGTACCTGATGTTTCGATTACACCGTCCGGATGTGTGGCCAGTGGGTGATCTGGCAGTGAGGGTAGGTTACGCCAGAGTGCAGGGTATGGCAGAGGATCCGAGCAAAAAAGAACTCAGACCACTCGGCGATCCTTACCGTCCCTGGCGCAGTGCGGCTGCTTGGTACTGTTATAGAGCGTTAGAGACCGAACTTACGTGATAAGGTGGTTGGGGTAGGCAAAGTCTTTCTGGAGTTCCTGTCACTCATCCTGCTTCGATTTTTGGGAACGTAAACCTGGCGTACGCGCCCTCATTGCCTGCGGAATAGGGAAACGCTTGGTTCCGAAACGCACTGAAGGACTCGAAGACTGTTCGGAATACAGGATCAGCCGCTGCCTGCTCCTCCAGGTAGGCGTTTGATTCCCTCCATGCTGCCTCCATGATCTCTAACGAAAACTCATGGAGTGTGACACCATGATCTTGGATCAAGCGCTGCAGTGCAGCTGGATTAGCTTCGTCATACCCTGCTAGTGTCCAAGAGAGTATGTCACCACATGCAGTCTTGAGGATTTCTTGGTACGCAGTTGGCAACTCGTCCCAGGCTTCTCTGCTGATCATCAGGCTCGCGGTGGAGCCAGGCTCCCACCAACCAGGGTAGTAGTAATGCTTTGCAACTTGATGAAATCCCAGCTTCTCATCGTCATGTGGCCCAACCCACTCGGTGGCATCGATTGCTCCTCTTTCGAGTGCCGGATAAATCTCAGGGGCTCCGAGGTTTTGAACTGTGACGCCGAGTCTCGACATGATTTCGCCGCCAATCCCGGGGATCCTCATTCTGAGTCCTGTAAGATCCGAGAGGCCTCCAACAGGTTCACGGAACCAGCCACCCATTTGCCCCGCTGTGTTCCCCATCGGAAAGCTGATTATATCGAAGTCTGCATAGATCGAATTGATCAGATCGAGCCCACCTCCGCGGGTAAGCCATGAAACTTGCTGGCGCGGATCAAACCCGAATGGGACCGTAGTGTCAAAAGCCAAGGCTGGGTGTTTCCCAGTATAGTAATACCCAGG
>DCAD01000007.1:120169-132654 GCA_002311875.1 Gemmatimonadales bacterium UBA1142
AACCCACATTGCGTCGTACCTTGCATGACGCTGTCCATAACCTGGAGAGCTGGTACAATTTCCCCTGGTGCATAAACGCGGATCGTGAAATTACCACCAGTCGCTGTCGAAACGTGTGCCGCGAGTCGCTCAGTCGCTCCGTAGAGGATGTCCACACTAGGGGGATAGCTCGTAGCAAGACGCCACTCTACACGTGGGCCACTCACTCCTCCGTCAGCTACTGCGCCTGTTTCCTCACCCCCGGCGCATGCACTGAGTGTCGCGAGCCCAGCGCCTGCGCCAGCTTTCTTCAGGAATTCCCGTCTCTTGATTGTCATTTCGCCTCTGTCTCGTGTCCGGCTACCCTCGGGTATTGGAGGGCAGTGAAGTAACCGGTGGTTAAGCTGCCGGCAATTGTTATGAGGGGCTTGATCCCACAATCTGGCGCTGAGGGCCGGGCGACCGGATCTTCAGGGACACGATGCCTGTCAAGCGCCCCGCTTCGAGGTAGATATGCTAAGTATCCGTTGGCGTACCGCTCTGTTCGCTTTTGTTATCACTCTTGCTGTAGCGCCTTTCCAAGTCTTGGCACAGGAGGTCGATCCGGTCCGGTCCCGCTCGGGCATGGTGTCGTCTCAGCAATGGATCGCAAGTCAGGTTGGGGCCGATGTTCTATCCTCGGGAGGCAACGCGGTTGATGCCGCAATTGCCACCGGCTTCGCACTCGCGGTCACTCACCCGACAGCCGGAAATATTGGCGGTGGTGGCTTTATGGTTATTCGTTTTCCCGACGGACAGTCCACGGCGATTGATTTTCGGGAAAAAGCTCCACTTACGTCACATCCTGAAATGTGGCTCGATGAAACTGGAGAGTATTCTTCTGACCTTCATCACAGATCACACAAAGCCGTCGGGGTACCCGGAACAGTGGCTGGCTTTGACAAAGCCCATCGACTTTATGGTGCGGCATCTTGGGTGGATTTAGTTCAACCAGCCATTGATCTAGCTGGGGAAGGGTTTGAATTGAGTGAGGCTCTAGCAGGATCAATCGAGCGTTTTGTGGGAGGGAGCCCGTACGAAGCAACTGTCAGTGCTTTTTCCAGAGGTGGGGTGCCCTACCAAGCCGGTCAGACTTGGGATCAGCCCGATCTGGCTAGGTCTCTTGAGCGAATCAGAGACCATCGCCGAGACGGATTTTATCGGGGAGAGACTGCGAGCCTTATAGCGGAAGAGATGCGTCGTGGAGGAGGACTGATAACGCTAGAAGACCTGGCTCGATACCAAGCGAGAGAGCGAGCTACCATCGAGGGCACATACCGTGGTTACGACATTATCTCAATGCCGCCACCGAGCTCAGGTGGAGTTGCTATCGTGACCATGCTTAACATTCTCGAAGCGTATGATCTTGCCGCGATGGGTCACAACAGTGCGGCGTATATCCACCATCTGGCAGAAGCTATGCGGAGGGCGTATCGAGATCGAGCTGAATTCCTTGCGGATGCTGATTTCAATGACGTCCCTGTTCAGCGATTGACCAGTAAAGACCATGCAACTTGGCTACGTCGAAACATTGATTCGGAACGCGCATCAATTTCCCATCCGACGGATGTAGAGATGCCTCCCGAAAGCCCCGAGACAACACACTACTCTGTCGTCGATGCGGACGGCATGGCGGTCTCGGTTACGTATACTCTAGAGTTTGGGTACGGCTCTGGAATTGTAGTCCCCGGAGCTGGCTTTCTCTTAAATAATGAGATGGGTGACTTTAATGCCGGGCCTGGGTTGACTAATGCAAGTGGACTGATTGGGACCACCGCAAATCTTGCTCGTCCACAGCAACGAATGCTGTCCTCGATGTCACCGAGTATCGTGGCGAGGGACGGAAAATTAGTTGCAGTAATCGGATCACCAGGTGGGCGTACCATCATCAACACAACTATGCAGCTCATCTTGAACGTTGTGGAGTTCGGAATGAGTATTCCGGAGGCAGTCGCCGCTCCACGAATCCACCATCAGTGGCTGCCGGATCGAATACGGATAGAAGCCAATGGCATTTCAGCGAAAATACAGTCACAGTTGGAGCAGATGGGCCATATCGTTCAGTTGGGGGGTAGACAGGGATCTGCTAATTCAATCGGAATTGATCTGAGCACGGGTGAGCGACTCGGTGCCCCAGATCCCAGAAGCCCAGATTCGGGTGCGCGGGGTCGCTGATTTCAAGGCTTTTTGGGGTACGAATAACGTGTGTCGAGATTCGAGCAGGTCCGAAGCAGGAGGAAGGATGAAGAAAATGATGTTTAAGGCGGCGATACCGATTCTGACAGGATTGCTTCTTGTAGCCCCCGCTCTGGCTCAGTCAACAGGCCCTTCGCACGCAGGTTATGATCCGAATGCACCTCTCGACGGCCACTACCACGACGGTGAGCTTGGGGACAAACTTCTTGGCCTCGAGTCAGAACTCAAGTGTAACTGCGGCTGTGGATTAGATCTGCATTCGTGTCAATTCCAGATGCAGTGTGGTGTATCACCTGCTTGGTCCAAGCGAATCCGTGATGCGCTCGAGAGTGGAGAGACGGTGGAGGTGATTGAGGCGGGCTTTGTCGCCGATTTTGGGAAGACAGTTCTGCTGGCACCTCCACCCGAGGGCTTCAATTTGGTCGGTTATTTTCTACCTGTGGTAGCGATTGTAGCGGCGGGAATACTACTGGGGTTACTAGTGCGAGGGGGGACCGTATCAAGAGGATATGTACCTGTTTCCGAGCCTAGCGATGAAGAGGTCGCACGTCTCCGTGAAGAATTACGGAAACTAGACGAGGCAGAAAGTCCGGACTGGTAGATAAATAAGCCCACCGTGTGGGGAAGGGTAGGGATGAGAATGTGGCAGAGCTGACTCTTCAGCCGTTCACGTATGTGAGCCACCCATGCGGGTCGTCATTCTCTCCTTTCACAGTCTCCCAGAAGTGTGCCTGTAATTCGAGAGAGACTGACCCAGCCTTTCCCTCACCGATGACGATACCGTCCACGCTACGGATCGGGGTAACCTCGGTCGCGGTGCCTGTGAAGAACAACTCGTCAGCGGTATAAAGGCTCTCCCGCGGAATGTGCTGTTCCTGGACGTCATACCCGAGGTCCCGAGCCATGATAATCACGGAGTCACGGGTGATTCCTGCGAGAGAGGTTCCGTCCAAGAAGGGGCTGATGATAACGCCGTCACGAACCAAAAAGATGTTCATTCCGCTTCCTTCGCTGACCAGCCCATCGGGGCCAAGAGCGATCGCGTCTCCGTACCCGTTTTCCATGGCCTCCATCTTCATGAGTTGGGCACTCAGGTAATGACCGCCAGCCTTGGCTCGTGACGGATAGGTGTTGGGAGGGGCTCGCTGCCAGGAAGACACGCACACGTCTACACCGTTCTTTAGCGCTTCCTCGCCCAGGTAGGTGCCCCACGGCCAAGCCGCGACGAATGTTTCCACAGGGCTACCAAATGGGTTGATGCCTGGGGAGCCGTAACCACGCAGCACCATCGGCCGGATATAACCGTTTGCGAGTTCGTTCTTTAGCACGGTTTCTAGACACGCGGCCTTGATTACCTCTACTGGATGCTCTGGTACCATCCGGTAGATCTTAGCCGAGTCCATCAAACGTCTTATGTGCGCCTTGAGTCTGAAAAGTGCTGGTCCCCTGTCGGTTTCGTATGCCCGGATACCTTCGAATACGGAAGTCCCGAATTGGACGGCTGTGGAGAGCAGATGCAGCTTCGCGTCTTCCCAATGCACAAACTCACCATCTTTCCAGATCCACTCAGCTTCTTGAAAACTGACAGCACCCATCAGACGAGTCCTTTTATCCAGCCGCCATCGACGGCAATTGATTGCCCAGTAACGTAAGATGCTTGCGCGGAGCACAAGAAGGCCGCGACCGCAGCGAGTTCGTGTGGATCTGCCAGGCGACCCATGGGAATCTCACGCTCCCAGCTTTGGTAAGCGCCCTCCAAACTAACACCGTCACGTTCTGCCACGACTTCTGCCAGGTGGATTAACCTCTCCGTCCGGGTATATCCAGGGAGGACATTGTTTACCGTCACATTGAAGGGGGCGACTTCGTTCGCGATGGTCTTCGCAAAGCCCGTAACTCCCGCCCGAATCGCGTTTGATAGGATCAACCCTTCGACAGGTTGCTTGACGGAGATTGATGTCACGTTCACGATGCGACCCCACCTGCGTTCTTTCATGCCCGGTAAGACCCCACGGACCAGATTGACTACGCTCTCGAAGTTCTGAGCAATCGCGTTTCTCCATACTTCGGGTGAGTGCGATTCGAATGAGCCGGCTGCCGGGCCTCCAGTGTTGGTAACCAATATGTCAATCTTTCCGAAAGCTTTTTCAGTCTGAGCTACGAGTGCGTTGACCCCTTCGGGATCCGTGAGGTCGGCTGGGATGGCAACGACTCTTGCCCCTGTAGCTTCCACTATCTCAGCCTGGACACGCGCGAGCTTATCGTCCGAGCGGGAGTTGATGGCCAGATCTACTCCCTCGGTTGCGAGTGCATTAGCGATCGCCCTTCCTAGCCCCTGGCTTGAGCCGCATACCAGTGCTGCTTTCCCTTGGATTCCGAGGTCCATGTTACTTCTGATGGAAATAGGTGTCGGTCCCGTCCAGCCAGTCCTGGCGGGGTGGGGAAAAGACATCCACGTCAAACGTGTTTTCCAGGGCCTCAGCTTTATGCGGAACGTTAGACGGTATGTAGAGCGTTTCGCCTGCTGAAACAACAAACTCTTGGGAATGATCAGAGCCCTCTTCGCCAATCCAGAAACGCAGTGCCCCTTCGATGATCCAGGTTAGTTGCTCATTCTCATGGGAGTGCATGGGCACGATAGCGCCCTTATCCAGATGCACGTGGGCCAGCATCATGCGCTCGCCTGAGAAGAGGCGGCGTTTGATGCTATCCGTGACGGTTTCCAGCGGGATATCGTCCCAGGATGTGGGGTGCAGTGCAGGGTCTCTCATCGTTTGCTCCCGGTTTGCTTGCAGAACCGGCCAATCGGAGCCCCAACGCGCTTGATGTCAATGGTCAACAAAGCTTCTGCTCTTGCGGGCGGACCCCCGACTCTATGAGAGGGTAACCGAGCCCACTGCGATGGAGCGGATACAGTGGACGACGGAATCACCAAAACTGATGCAGAGTGGAGAGAGTTTCTCAGCGATGAAGAGTATGGGATTCTCCGAGAGAGAGGTACCGAGCAAGCTTTCTCGGGACCGTACTGGGATGGGAAGCAGTCAGGAACCTATCGGTGCAGGGGGTGTGGGTCCCCTCTTTTTGCGGCTGCTGCGAAGTATGATTCGGGCACAGGCTGGCCGTCATTCTATGAGCCGGTCAACCCTTCCGCAGTCGGGATGGAGACGGACCGCTCGCTCTTCATGACCAGAACTGAAGTGCACTGTTCACGGTGCGGGGGCCACCTCGGCCATCTTTTTCCAGATGGTCCGCAGCCTACCGGTCTTCGCTATTGCGTGAACTCGTGCTCGCTCGACCTCGACCAGACGGAGGTCTCGAGGACTCAGTCCTCAGAAGAAGAACCCGGGTAAGTCTTCCGCTGAAGTAATTGGGGCTCAGGGCAGTACTGCCACACCAAGGGTGAAGCTTCCCACTTCGGTTTGCCACAGGATCTCACCTGTCTCCACATCGATCGCGACTACTCCCCCGAGCGTCCGTGTATCTCCCTCATAAGTCACGTATGCTACTGATGGGTCTCGGCCGAATGCTACGCCATGAGGGTGCGCTCCGGGTACATCGATTTCTGTTCGTCGAGTTCCATCTGTCGTCGTAATCGTCACAGAGCCAGACCCTCTATTAGCCACAACTACCGTTGAGCCTCCCGGAGCGATTGCCAACTGAGCTGGCTGGTCACCTGTCATCACTTGAGAGGTTTGGCGCATTGCCGCAGCTACCTCTAGTTCGACGAACTTACTTCGGGTAGTCAATGTGACGAGCAGGTGCCTCCCGTCGAGCGTCCAGGCGGCGTTCAGGGGTCTGTCACCGTTTTCTCCCACCTTGAAGCGGGTGGTCTCCCGGAATCCATCGGTGTCCACCATCACCAACTCATCACTGAGCGAACACGTCACCGCCACTCTGTCGCCGCTCGGTGAGAACACCGCATCGTGTGGTGCCGCGCATAGCTCTGGGCTCGCGATAACGTTCAGGTCTTCGGTACCCACGAATGTGACACGGCTTACCATCCCTCCACCGCTCAGCCAGTAGTCCGGAATTGCGGCAACCAAGCCATCAGGGCTCAGTCGGATACGAGAGGCACCATTTGTCGGGAGAGTTAGCCTGCCGACCAACCGAAGTCCCTTTGATTCGTATTTCCAGAGCGATGGTTCTCCGTGTGACAGGGTCGCATAGAAGTGGGAACCGTCTGGTGATACTGCGACAGAATGAGGCCCATCCCGCTCCCCGGGGCGGCGATCAAGTGATAACGAATCGGTCACTCTACCAGTGTTGGCATCGAGCACAAAGATCTGATCGGTGAAGCCCGAAGTGATGAGGAGGCGCTCACCAGGCGCAGGTGTGCATGCGATGGTTGCGATCACCACTGTCACAACCGCTCGGAGCGCTCCCCGGATCAGGTGGTAGATCACCTCGGTGGCTCGAGTCCCACGAGCCCTTCATTCATGTCCGAGACCCAGACAAGACCTCGGTGGAACTGTGGCGCCCAAGTGCAGGTGTCTCCACTTCCCCGGTTACAAGTACCGGATCCGCCGTTGTAGACCAACCCCGCGATCTCGCGACCTTGACGATCAAGTTCCCCGAGGAGGTCACCTGTCACGTCCAGTGCTCGAACTCCGTTTCCGTACCAGGCCAGGTAGAGTGTGCCGGTACTTTCATCGAGCCAGAAATTGTGCGGTGTCTGACCAGGTACCTTAAATGTGGCCACCTCTCGCGGCTCTAGGAGATTCCGAAGATCCACTACGTGCATGATCCCGGGCGAGTCAAAATCTTCCTCACCAACGAAGACGTAGCCGGCTTCCGGCCAGTACCATGCATTGTGCGTCTGTCCCCCGAGATCCGAGAGCCTGGACACCTCAACGGGGTTCTCAGGGGATCCGTCGGCAATGCCGTTACCAACATCTAGGATTACAAGTCCAGCATTCCAATGTGACAGAAATGCGAGACCACCCCGTACGTAGACGTCGTGGAGGAAACTTTTGCCTGCCCAGAAACGAGCTATAACACTCGGATTCTCGGGGTCTGAGATGTTGAGTATACGGAGTCCGTTTCCTACACCATCCACGACGAGATACGCGTAATCACCTTCGATCCAGACGTTATGGACCCCCGACTCCAACTCAGCCGTGAACCGACTTACAACAGTGGGCTCAAGTGGGTTGTCGAGGTCCAGGATCGTGATCCCGTTCAGAGCGTCGTTTGAGCCTTCATGGGTAATGATCGCCAATTCACCGTCTGTCCTAACTTTGACGTCATTCACCACCCGTGCGTCAATCTCAATCGAGAAGCTCCTCTGGATACTGCGGAAAGTCGTTCCGGGGACCGAGATATCCCAGACGTTTAACGTGTTGCCGAAGCTTGAGTGCGATCCGGTTTGTCGTGTGCCCCACGTGCCACTGTACAGGACGTCCCCGTGCAGCCACAGGTCCGAGGTATAACGGCCAACCTCCCGGCCGATAAGCGCCACGCTGAATGAGCCCTCAATGTTCCTATCCAGGACGTTTAGTGCCAGCGTGTCCGCAATAGTTCCAGCCTGTGCGATTATAGACGCCTCCCCAGTCTGATAACCGACAAATTGGCCATTTTTTCCAACGTATCCGGCTTGTGAGGGGTTGACTGACCAGTAAACGGGAACCCCCTGGAGGAGCGTGCCAGCCTCGTCACGCGCTTCTAGAGGTAGATTGATCACATCCCCTGTCCGAGGGTCGAAGGGAGGGGCAACGATCCTCACGCTTGTGACAGCTGCTTCCAGCTCGCTAAGAACCGTGAAACGGACGCTAAGCAAAGCATTTACTTCTCGACACTGATTTGTTCGGCAACATAACGCGCAGCCTCCTCCGCGTGCGCGTACCCACGTGTCGTACTCACCCGAGTTCAACGATCCGTCCAAGGAAAGTTGCAAGGTGAGAAGGCGCTTATCTCCGGGGTTGAGAGTGGGGATCTCAGCAGGATCCAGTGATAGGCGAGATCCGGGCACCATTGACCCGCTGAGGTCGCGAATTTCACCAGGCACGAGTTCAATCGGCCCTATCGATTGTCCACCGGTGTTGCGGATCTCTATCTGGCCCTCACGCTCTAGTCCGAGGTCGAGTACCGGCTCCGAGAACTCGAGGTATGGCGGAAGCTCAGGCTCAGAAATCCCGCACGAAGAACCCAAAAGTGCGAATGCTGCTGTGGCGAGAAGGCTTGGCTGGACCCGTGTTATCAACCCAGGTCTCCTCTTGGGTGAGAGGACGATTACCTTATCAAGCTACACCCATCACGGAGGTCTCCAACATCCTGAGACGGTGTGTGACGCGAGCCATGGAGAATAGTTGGCCCGAAGATTGCCATGGTACCTCTGTGCAGGACAACGTTCCTACGACGGACTTATGAGATCATGTTTCGGCTTGAATTGATGCTTCTGCTGACTCTCGCGCTGCTAGGGTGCAGGGAGCCGGTCGACTTAGCCTTGCCCTCTACTGCAGAAATTGAGGCTCACTACCTTTATAAAGGCCCTCTGGGGGCTGACGTGAAGGGCAATGTAGCGGTGGTGACTGTCGGTCAGTCAGCACAACAGCTCCGGCGTGGAGGTACGCTATGGGCTAAAGTTGGTCCTTACATTTTCCTCTTCAGCGAAGAAACCCAGCAGCTGATGGACAACTACCCGGGTTTGGCTGCGGTGAGGGTCATAACAACGGTCGGCGAGAGCGAGGTCGCGAATGTCCTTCTGGGGAGGGACGCCCTGAGCGATGTCCAGTGGCGTAGAGCACTCAATATCGCGGGGCGGGCACGGGTGAACGGTACTCGACGCGTCACACTTCTCCAGGATCTCGTCCGTTGGGGTGAAGACCACACGGAGGAATACAACTACAATCCCAGGTACACTCGCAGCCAATGAGCCAGGTCCTGTGTGAACTTGGTCAGGTCACCGAGCACAACTGAGACCCGATGTCGCAAACCATCACCGTAATTCCCCGGGGACGAGATCGCCCCGGAAGTCACCCGGGCCGTGCTAGCGGTTCTGAAAGCGGCTGATGCTGACCTGGAGTACGATGAGTAACTCGCTGGTCTTGTCGCGCTCAAGGAGGTCAGAGATCCGGTCCCGAAAGTGACACTAGAGTCTGCTGAGCAGAGCGGGATCATCCTCAAGGGACCGCTCACTACTCCCTCGGGGTCGGGCTTCCGGTCGATCAACGTGGCGTTCAGAAATGCGTTTGACCCTTACGCCAACGTGCGCCCAGTCAGGACACTTGTACCAGGTGGGCGCTACGAGAACATAGATCTCCTACTGATTCGTGAGAACACAGAGGGACTCTGCGTCGGTGTGGAGCACTATAGGGGGATGCACGGAGATCCTCGTGCAGCTGCGGAGTCGGTGATGATCATCACGCGATTTGGGGCCGAGAGGGTGTGCAGGTACGCATTTGAGTACGCTCGCGCCAACGGAAGGAACAAGGTGACCCTGGCGCACAAGGCGAACATCTTGAAGTTCACCCAAGGACTATTCTTAGAGGCAGGGCGGGAGGTTGCTGAGGACTTCCCCGACATCGAGTGGGAAGACCGTATCATTGATGCTACCGCGATGCATCTTGTCCTGGACCCTCACCGGTTCGATGCGCTCGTTATGGAGAACATGTTCGGCGATATCTTGTCTGATCTCATGGCCGGGCTTGTCGGTGGACTCGGCTTCGCCCCGGCAGGCAACATCGGCACAGATACTGCAATGTTCGAGGCCGTTCACGGCTCGGCACCGGACATCACCGGGCAGGGGGTCGCAAACCCTACCGGATTGCTCCTGTCAGCTTGTCTGATGCCAGACTATATCGGCCAGCAAGAGGTTGGCACTCGCATCAGATCCGCCATAAATGACGTGATCCTCGCTGGTCGCGTCCGCACCGTTGACATGGGTGAAAGTGCGTCGACTGTGGAGTATACAGATGCGCTTGTTCGAGCGCTGGCGTAGGGAGCTAAGAGTAAGGACGTGGGGAGCGATCGTCCAACTTGGCGTGACCGATATCCGGAGGAGGTTACATGTGTGCGTTGCCTGGGGGTGTATGATCAGATGTACCTAGATCGGTTGCTCTGGTGCGACCGCTGCAGGATTCGGGCTCGGAACCGGGCAGCCTGGTGGGGTTGGGGTGGGGGGCTTGTGTTCGGTGGTCTTGTCGCGCTCTATGTTTGGACTGTGATCCAGCCCACGGATCTGGTGATTCGGGGCTGGTTGGGCACGATCGCTGCGGCGACTTGGGTCGGTTCGAAGGTTGCCAGAGAGATTATCTACGGCGGCATGAGATTCCGGAATGCACGAGCGGTTGAAGCTACACCACCCGTGCTAGACTCCCCTTAAGGCGCTACCCTCGAAGAGCGGACGAGCTAGATTTCCACGCGCCCCGAGACTATGGGGTATCCGACACTCGCAGAACGGAATCCAGACGATGGCCCGCTTCCAAGGCATCGACTTCTATGACCTAGACGCCCTCTTCTCTGAAGAGGAGCGGATGATCCGAGACACTGTACGCAGCTGGGTAGAGGATCGGCTTATGCCGATCATCGGACAGGCGTACCACAAACACCGGTTTCCGACCGAGCTCATCCCCGAACTTGGGGAACTTGGCGTGTTGGGTGCGAACTTGCCGGAACAATATGGCTGCGCTGAACTCAACAATGTGGCTTATGGAATCATCATGCAGGAACTAGAGCGTGGAGACTCCGGTGTTCGATCCTTCACCTCGGTTCAGAGTGCACTCGTGATGTATCCGATATACGCTTTTGGTAGCGAAGAGCAACGCACAGGGTGGCTCCCGAAGCTGGCTTCAGGTGAAGCGATCGGTTGCTTTGGGCTGACCGAGCCGGACTTTGGCTCTAACCCCGCGGGGATGATCACGACTGCGAAACAGACATCAGATGGCTGGCTCTTGAACGGTGCCAAGATGTGGATCACGAATGGATCGATGGCTGACGTCGCGATCACCTGGGCTCAAACCAGTGAGATCGGCGACGTGAAGGGCATCCGAGGTTTTGTTGTGCCCACTGACACACCAGGCTTCAGTGCAAAGGATCAGGAGGGGAAGCTGTCACTTCTGGCATCCGACACGAGTGAACTGGTCCTTCAGGATGTCGAATTGCCTGACACGGCGATGCTGCCTGGGGGGAGCGAAGGTCTCAAGAATCCTCTCATGTGCCTTACGCAGGCAAGGTATGGGATCGCCTGGGGAGCTGTGGGTGCGGCGATGGCTTGCTTCGACGAAGCGCTTTCGTACTCGAAGGAACGCTTGATATTCGACACGCCAATCGGTGGGAAACAGATCCAGCAGGTGCGCCTCGCTGACATGCTAACCGGGATCACCCAGGGGCAACTCCTATGCTACCGCCTAGGCCGCATGAAGGACGAGGGTACGATGACACCGCAGCAAGTGTCTCTCGCGAAGCGCGCGAATTGTGACATGGCAACGAACGTGGCACGTGAGGCCCGCCGACTCCTCGGTGCTAACGGAATCCTTGTCGAATACCACTCGATGCGGCACATGGCTAATCTCGAATCGGTGTATACCTATGAGGGTACCCACGACGTGCACTCGCTTATTCTAGGGCAGGCCCTGACGGGTATAAGCGCCTTCTAGGGCAGGTTTCTCACCCGTGAGGATTTTGGTAGATGCGGACTCTTGTCCAGTCAAGGATGAGGTGTATCGGGTTGCAAAACGCTACGAATTGGATGTCGTGCTGGTCTCGGAGCGATGGCAGCGGGTGCCGAGTGAACCATGGATCGAGTTGGTGGTCGTCAAGAACGAGGGGAAACTAGATGCTGCAGACGACCGAATCGTCCAGGAGGCTAGCCCGGTGGAGATCGTAGTGACCGAGGACATTCTCCTAGCTGATCGGTGCCTACAGGCAGGAGCTAGTGTCTTGAGTCCACGAGGTCGAGTATTCACAGAGGAGACGATCGGGGAGGCAGTCGCCACACGGGCGCTCATGGCGGGCCTAAGGGAATCGGGAGAGATCACCGGAGGCCCTGCTCAGTTTGAAAAGCGTGACCGTTCGAAGTTCCTGCAAAGGCTCGATGAAATCGTCCAGAAGGCAGGCCGCAGCATAGATTGACCGAATTCTGACCTCAGGTACCTTTCCGCTGTGGTCTTATCTGGTCGCTATGCCCCGCTAGCTCAACTGGTAGAGCAACTGACTCTTAATCAGTAGGTTCGGGGTTCGAGTCCCTGGCGGGGCACTCGGATAAGTCAAAGCCCCACAAGCATTTACACGCTTGTGGGGCTTTTTCTATCCCCGCCAGAGATGGACTCGCACTT
>DCAD01000051.1:0-134 GCA_002311875.1 Gemmatimonadales bacterium UBA1142
TGGGCCTGGGTAGATTTCAACTACTGATCTCACGGTTATCAGATATAAGCCGGGCACTCGTGGGCGCAGTTACAGGTTGTGTTACAGCTCGACCAAACGGAACGTCACCGCTCTCGTCCCCAGCGGAAGAACAG
>DCAD01000051.1:350-4999 GCA_002311875.1 Gemmatimonadales bacterium UBA1142
GTCAAAACGCCCTACGAATCACGGAAGCCCGGCCCTCCGCACCTTGTCGAGGCCCGGCACCACACATACTCTGAGCTTCGGTCGTCGACCCACAACCACTAAGGAGGCGGCTATGCTACGCACGGTCATCCGCGTGTCCGCTGCACTCGCTCTTCTCGCACCCCTGCCAGCGGTCGCCCAATCGGTGGCGGACGACGCACACGTCGCCGAGGCTGTGGAGGTTGCGCGCATCTGGCTGGACGCGCAGAAGGACTACGAACAACTGCCATCCGTCGCCGCCGCAATTGTATACGACCAGGAGCTCGTCTGGAGCGGTGCGGTCGGCATGGCCGACATCGACGCGGGCCGGCCGGCGACCTCGAGCACGCTGTATTCGATCTGCTCGATCTCCAAGCTCTTCACGAGCGTGGCGGTCATGCAGCTCAGGGACCGAGAGCACCTCGACCTGCGCGATCCGGTCCAGAAGCACCTGCCGTTTTACGACCTCGAGCAGCAGTACGACGAGTCGACACCCGTCACTGTGGAGGGGCTACTCACACACTCGGCAGGCCTGCCTCGGGAGTCGGACCATCCGTATTGGAGCGGACCGGAATACCCCTTCCCGACGAAGGACGAGGTCATCGCTCGACTCAGCGACCAGGAGACTCTCCATGCGTCGCGTACCGAGTATCAGTACTCGAACCTCGGGGTGTCGCTGGCCGGCTACATCGTAGAAGAGGTGTCCGGGACGCCGTACGACCAGTACGTCCGCAGCCATATCCTCGGGCCGCTCGGTATGGATGACACCTATTCGGAGATGCCGAGGCAGCACGTCGGTGGCCAGCTCGCCATGGGCTACACAGACCTCACCCGTCAGGGCGGTCGGAACGAGGTCCCCTTCTTCCAGGCGAAGGGCATCTCACCGGCCGCCGGGTACGCCTCCACCGTCGACGACCTCGCGAAGTTCGCGATGTGGCAGTTTCGCCTGCGGGGCGACACCGAAGAGGTCTTGCACGCGTACACGCTCGCCGAGATGCAGCGCGTGCACTTCGCGCGGCCGGGCTCGAACACGATGAGGGGGCTGGGCTTTTCAGTCTCGGCCCGAGACGGAGAGACGTTCGTCGGCCATGGGGGGAGCTGCCCCGGATTCCGCACGACGCTCTCGTTACAGAACGACAGCAAGATCGCCACGGTGGCGATGGTGAACGCGATGGTCAACGCGGGCAAATACTCGACCGGCGTCTACAACCTCGTCGCCGACGCCATCAAGAGCGCCACCGCCGAAGACGACGAGCACCCGGTGACAGCCGATGCGAACAGTGACGGTGACGACGGGCAGTCGAGCCACGACGCTCAGATCGACCCGACGCGCTACATGGGGACCTACACCGGGGGCCTCGGTGGCTCCGAGACCGTGGTGGTCCGCTGGAAAGGTGGCATCGCGACCTTGAGCCTACCCACGGACAACCCGCGCCAGTCGCTCAGCGAGCTCACGCACGTCGAGGGCGACACCTTCCGTCGCGCCGGCAACGACGGCGAACTGGGGACCGAGGTCATCTTCGAGACCGACGAACAGGGTCGCGTGTTCAGAATGCGGACCCCGCTCAACTACAGGACGCGCGTGAACTAGAGCGGCTTCCGGGCCAGGGCTCGGCCCTCGTCCGTCCGCACCGAAGTTCAACTCGCGATTGTTGGCGTGGGGCAGGTCACGGTACTCGTTGTCGCGGCGCACGGGTTTACGGTCACCTGGGTAAGGTCCGTCACCGGTCGGAGCATGCCGAGTTTCGGATCGAGCAACACCGGGACCGCGACGAGATCCGCGATCGGCTGAAGGGGCTACGGGTCGCGTAGGACCAAGCCAGCCGCAGCCAGCGCCTGCCAACAGGACACCTCTTCCGGTCCCAAAGTCAGCCCAACAAGAAAGCCGGAAGCCCAGGTATTTCCTGGACTCCCGGCCAGTGCCCCACCAGGAACTCGGACTTTGCTCTAGCTACTCCCGCCGCCATTCCCCTTCTCGTCCTTTTTCATCATCTCGAGGGCCCGCTCCTTCTGGATGAAGGTGCGGCCCGACTCTATCCACGCAGGGGTCGGCGCGCCCCTTAGGTGGTGGTCGATGAACTGCCGCGTGCGGATCTGGAAGTCCTTCTGGTTCTCGTACCGACGCAGACCGTGCCCCTCGCCCGGGTAGGACAGCAGAATCACGTCCTTCCTGAACCAGCGCAGCCCGTTGTAGAACTCGACCGCGTGCATCCAGCGGACGGTGGGGTCGTCCTCGCCGTGGAGCAGAAGGAGCGGGGTGTTCATGTCGGCCGCGTGGTGCACGGCCGACTGGTCGACGTACAGCCCGAAGTCGCTGTAGAGGTCCGTCCCGAGGCGGCCCTGTCCGTAGATGTCGTAGTTGTGCGCGTTGTTGCCCCCGCCCCAGAGCGCGTTGAAGTCGCTCACGAGATTCGTGGCGGCGGCGCCCGCGACGATCGCAGCAAACCGGTCCGAGTGGGTCGCGATGTAGGTCGAGCCCTGCCCGCTGTACGAGTGGCCGTGGAGCGCGACCCGGTCCGGGTCGACGTACCCCATCTCGATCACGGCGTCGAGTGCAAGCTCGATCGACTCGAGCATGTGCTCGTGTGACGGTCCGATCCGGAAGTGGATGTCGGGCTGCATCACGAGATACCCGTCACTCACATATCCTGAGAAGTTGGGCGAGCCTTGAAACCTCGGTGTCGGATAGCGGTGCAGGTTCTGTGAATTCTGCTCGTAGTAGTTGATCAGCATCGGCCGGCGCTCCCCCTCCCGGTAGTCATCAGGGATGGCGAGCGTGCCCTGCTTCCGGATGCCGTCAGACGTGTAGTAGTCGAAGAGGATCCGTCGGCCCCAGTTGTACTCGGCCTGCTGGGGGTTCGCGTCGGTAATCCGCACCCGCGACTCATGGTCGAGGCTCGCCAACCAGAAGTCCGGAAAGGTCTCGAAGTCCTGCCGTGTGAAGATTACGACGTCGGCGTCCTCGGCCTTCGTCAGATTTCCGTACCGCGCATCATCGAACACCAGCTCTTCGAGATCTCCGCCGTCCAGCCAGTAGAATCCCGCCTTCTTGGTCCACTCGCCGTACGCCGACAGGTACAAGGGCTTCGAAAGGTCGAACTCGTCTTCGTCGGGATCCGTGTCGATCACCCGGAAGCGGATCTTGTTCTCCTGGCCGAAGCCCTGCGTGAGGTTCTCCAGTGCACCACCGTCCAGAGAGACGCGATAAAGGTCGTGGCGATGCATCACGATCGCATCGCCGTCCGTGGTCCACCCGGCGACGCCATACGGCGGCTTCTCGCCGAAGCGGTCGAACAGCTCGTTCTCGAAGGTGACCGGCGCATCCGCCGAGAGGTTGCGGTGCTTCGCCGCTTCGAGGTCGTAGCTCCAGACGTCGCTGTCCTTCCAATAGAGGAAGTGTTTGCCGTCAGGGTTGAAGCCCAGCGTACGGAGCTGCTGCTCGAGTATCAGCGTGCGCTCGCCGGTCTCGACATCAACGAGGTAGAGGTCCCGGTAGTTCGGTCGCCAATCTGAGCGGTACGCGCGGTCGTCCGTACCGATCGCCGAGCGCCCGTCGTCGGAGATCTGGACGGTCTCCATCGTCTCGTCAGCGAGCTGGACGAAGCGGAGGACCTTCCCTCCGCCCTCGACGTGGACGGCGCCGGTGTGCGTCCGGTTGCGGTCGGCGCTCGCACGAGACTCCTGGATCGACTGGATCCGCTCGTCTCCGACATGCCAGATGTCCACGTCCGCGACGAACTCGGGGCAGAACCCGCCGGCGACCTCTTCGGGTCCCAGTGGGCGGCCGTCGTCCGAGACACGCGTGGCCATGTGCACGATCGTCGGGCCCTCATCCTCGCCGTCCCCCTCGCCCCCGCCTTCCTCGTCGGCTTCACCGTCCTTCTTCTTCCTCGGTTCGCAAAGCGCGGAGGGTGCCGGGCGCTGCGGACGGGTCGCCACAAAGAGCCGGGTCGCATCCGGCGACCACCGCAGCACGCCCTTCTCGCTCAACACACGCTCCGCGGGGAAGCCGTGCGAGTTAGCGTCGGCACGTTCAGCGGCGTCCGGGCTCTCGCCATCCTCGTCGGCTCCTTCGTCTTCCTCTTTGCCCTCGGGCCGCGGATCGAGCACCAGCGGCCCTGAACCGTCGGAAACCGCCGGCCAAAGCAGGACCGCGTTCGCGCGCTCGGTGAGCTCATCGTCGTTCTTCCCCTTAAGCACCGCTAGCGCGTCCAGGGCGGGCTCGACCTCTTCATCGGGGTCCCCGCCCCAGGTCAGGCGTGCGTAAGTCGCCTCGCGCTCCGCATCGAGCATGGTCCGGACACGCGTGTCGAGCGCGAGTAGGTGCACGCTGTTCGACTCGCCGTCCGGCCCATCAACCGTGTAGGCCAACCGCGCGCCGGACTCATCGGCCCCGTACTCGTTCACATACGCGATCAACTCCTCCATACCCGAGTCGAGGTAACGCACAATCAGGTCCGTGCCCTCGTGCTCGGCTTCCGAATCGGCGGCGCGCTTCTTCACCATGAAGGCCCGGCCCGCCTCGGCGAAGGCAAAGGACTGGGTGTTGTCCCACTTCCGTGTCACCCCCGTATGCAGGTCGCGCAGCTCGACTGCACGGGGCGGGCGGTCGGCATCATTCCCGCCGCCCG
>DCAD01000051.1:5028-6735 GCA_002311875.1 Gemmatimonadales bacterium UBA1142
CCGCCGCCCGCGTTCCCGCGCCCACCGCCGTCTTCCTGCTCCGGCGGGTTGATGTAGTAAGCAACCCACCGAGAGTCCTCGGAGAACTCAGGGTTGCTCCCGCGGACCACGACGGCCGGGTCACCATCGCCGACTTCCTTGATGAAGAGAGAATCGTCAACCTCGCGCCGGCTGTAGGCGTACGTCACCCACCGCCCATCGGGTGAGATGGAGGTCTGCCCGATTGAACGCCACCTCGCGTAGTCGTCGATCATGAGGACCTTCTTGTCGCCTCGCATGGGGACCTCGTCCTGCGCAAGAAGCGCGCCGGTGCTGGAGGAAGCCGGTCCCAGGCTGAGCGCGAGGAGCGTAAAGCCGAGCACAGCCGTGAGCAGCGTCGAGGTGAGGGGCGTGGAGGCCCGGAAAGCGGGGATCTTCATGGTGTCTCCAACAGTCTTTCGGAGGGGGACGAGGGTGAGCCGCCAGCATGCGCCGGGAGGGCCGGAACGGCAAGGCACGCGCGGACGCGTCGTGGAGCGTCACGCACCATTCTGACCCCGAACTCAGCGCAACAAGAAGGCCGAAAACCCAGGTACTTCCTGAGCTTCCGGCCAGAGACTCAAACCCCGAACCTACTGATTAAGAGTTCGTTGCCCGGGTGGCGCGAGGTGACCCTCCTAACCGCGCCGGGGGACGCCCGCCTTTCGCCCCGAGAAACCACGCCAGTGTTATTGCCCTCACGCCTAACGTGTAACAGCAAAACCCCGAAGGCCGTAAGGCCTTGCGGGGCTTATACCTACCAAGTGGGCCTGGGAAGATTTGAACTTCCGACCTCACGCTTATCAGGCGTGCGCTCTAACCAACTGAGCTACAGGCCCCAGGGAGCTCGAAAACCTATAATTCTCAATGAGTTCACTCAACCGATCCGATCCTGATAGAAAAGCGGCTCTCCTTACAGTCTCAACTCTGGGTATCCGGGATGGTCGTGGCGACTCCGAATCTCTCAAGCACTGGAAGCATACTCTCGAAGTCGAAGAATGTAAGTCGCTGAATCCGGAGCAGTGCCTGGCGCCAACCGAGGTACGCATCAAGAAAATTGCTCGCTGTGTCAGATTCCCGCTGGAAACTCTGTATCAACTCCAAGGCAGTGATCGAGCCTTCTCGGTATAGATTGATGCTCGACTGTGATAGGTTACTCGCTAACGCCAGATTACCCTCCATCGCCAGCGTCCGCATTTCGAATTCCTCTACGTTTCGCACTTGATTTTGAACTTGCGAACGGATGTCCTGCTCTGCTTGTTCAATACGAAGTTGGACTTGATCTAGCCCGATTCGGGAGGATGCGATGCTTGCGCTACGCTGTCCCCAATCCCAGATGGGTAGATACGCGTTTACGTCTACGGTGTACGTGTTTGACGGCCTGCTCCACATCTCTCTAAAACCAGGATCCTGCATCTCCCGCCCATAGCTAAGCGCGAGATCCATTCTAAAGCCTCCTCTGCCCCTGGTATTCTCCAGATTGATCTCACTTTCCCTGTAATTGATGTTCAGTTGCCTCATACGCGGCGTGAGCTGGAACGCGAATTGCGTGGCCTGCTCCACATTGATTTCGATCGGCTGCACATCGATGATCGGTGTCAGAGTGATTGAATCGAGTGGGGAAAGGTTCAAGGTCGTAGTCAAGCTCGCGGCTTGGAGTCGGAATTGGCTCTCTGATTGTTGTACCTG
>DCAD01000051.1:6851-14222 GCA_002311875.1 Gemmatimonadales bacterium UBA1142
CCTCATTAATGATCCTCTGATAGGACGATTCAAAGAGATCGAAGTAGTCGTCCGACAGGTCATCGACAATTCCGACAATGTCTTCATAGAATTCCAGTTGGGTGTCCTCAAGGTCGAGTTCCGCTTCCTCGAGATCGTTCTTGAGGCCGTTTGGCTGGAAAAAAGGCTGGGTGTATCTGATGTAGTAGCGGTTGTAGTACCGAAGGTCTTGATCACCATCTGGTTCCGTCTGTGCGTAACGGTAGACCCGGTTGTTAAGAGACAGATAACCGTCCGTCGGGTAGCCGAAGAGGATGACCGGCTGGCGGATCGACAACTCGGCTTCAAGGCGGCGTGAGTCCTCGTGAACGATCTCGTCCCGCTGAAGCGTAGAATTCCATTTCGTTTCGGAAATTATCCTCATATCTGGCGCTGAGAGATTGAGATCTACCCGTGAACGCATCCTTGCGCGCTGCGCCTGTAAACGGAATCTGGTCCGATCGACACCCATATTCAGCTGGCGCACGCGGAAACTATTGCTGAGCGCCAAGTCTACCATCCCCTCAAGCGTGAGATCCACGACCCTGCCCTGAACTTGGGCGTGGACCGGACCACCGATCACCAGAGAGACGACTAGCGCCACAAAAAACTCAAGCGCTTTTGGCTGCATCTTCCTCAAATCCATCTCAATATCTCCACCAGAAAGTATTCTTCGACCGTGATACTCAGACCCACCTCTATATAAAGACTCTTGAGGAACTATGGAATGTTGATCCCTGCTGGCATAGGCCCCTCCCTATGAGGAGTACTCATAGAGGCCTACTGTAAAATCACTTGCCCCGGAAACCGCAGCGATACATGTAGGTGATCGGCAACTCCCAGGTGGCGGAGTGAGTGGAAACCGAGCGCCCAGAACCCAAGCTCGATGCCACGATTTCTCCACTCCACCCTAGCATCAGTCCCGAGGTCAAGGGAATGAATGAGGCCGTCCGTTTGCACGAAGTGAAGGTTCGCTTCGTTCACAGACAGGCCCATCAGGCGATAGTCCTCTACGATTCGCCCCTCATTTGAGGTGACCGCACTCGGGTCAAAGAAAATCACCGGGCTGGCAGCGAGGCGAAGCAGTGGATGAATCGTCTGGTATTCTTCTCGGATCTCATCCGGAACCGCGTTTGCACTCGCAACATAAAAGGCAGCATAACCCGCATAGGTACACGCGATCGCGATCGCGCCACGGATAAGCATACGCCGGATCTCTGGCCCGTCTTCGCGCCCTCGCCTGATAATCCAGGTGCCCACCAGGAAAAGCAGCACGGTCAGAATCACCGCACAGGCTAGAGATAGCGACATACCCAAGGCCCATTCACGGTAGAAAAAGACACTGCCCCTGACGAGTATCGTAAAGGGGACGACGATCAGTATTGCCAATCCGAACACCCAACTCACTGATCGCCTCAGAAGACCCCCTGGAGGACGAGTCATCTGAATTTCACGCTTCTACACGGGCACATCGCCCACATCATCCAGTAGGAGGTACTGCCTCCATGAGCATCTCAAAAGCTTGATTAAGGGCTCGTCCACCAGGTCCTGAACCTGTGTACTTGCCCAGTCGCACGACCACAAGGTCATGAGTCGGAATGATAGTCGTACTCTGTCCACCGGCGCCTCTCATGCTGAAAGCACTCTCCGGCAACCCCTGACTACCCTGACCGTTCACCCAAAAGAACGCTCCACCGTATTGGAGTCGCCCATCCGAAACCCACGTCGGAGCGAGCGTCGAGGCGTATTCCACGTAGCCTTCGGGCAGAATGCGCTCGCCATCCCACATGCCATCCTGCAGGTAAAGGTTACCGAGCCTAGCCCAATCGCGCGCCGGCATAAATGCGAGCCCCTGACCAAGGAAGTTGCCCTGGGGATCCGTCTCAATGAGTCCATCCCGGATCCCGATCTTGTCGAAGAGATCACGCTGTGGGAACGAGTGGTAGTCTTCCCCCCGTCCTTCGACCCCAAGACGAATGAGATAGCTAGTCAGAACTGGGTCAGTGTTCCTGTAGCGCCCGATTGTATTGGGAGGCCACTCTTGCGGGCGTGTCGCAGCCCACTCGTAGGAATTCGATGTCGCTGTATAGAGATACAAATGATCAGCGTAGATATCGCGGTCGTAGTCGGGGTCGCTCGGAGCATTGATCTTGATTCCGCTGGACATGCGCATGATGTCACCGATGCGGATTTCTTGACGGGGGTCACCCGGATCTTGCCATTCGGGTATGGGCGCCGATTGCCACAGTTCATAGGTGCCCTGCTGAATGAGGACACCCATGAGTGTCCCGGTCAAACTCTTCGTCATTGACCAACTCTCAAGCGGGGTATGGATGTCGATGCCCTCGCCATACCTCTCGCCCAGGATACGGCCCTTATATGTGACTACGAGTCCAAGCGTACGCGCTTCGGCAGGACCGAATCCGATATCAAGAGCCTCTTCAACCTTCTCCATATCGATTTCAGATGGCCATGGCACATCGGAAAGAACGTCACCCATCGGCCAGGGAGTTGCTGCTGCAGGTGGCAGGTTGCGCTCCACAGCAGTCGGCGTGAAATGCACCGAGTCCTCGCCAATCCCATGAGCTACGCAGCCCTGATTCTCATAGCGCTTCGCAGTTCGAGTTACACCGTCGGAGAGCGTAAGGGCCACACGCTCCTGTTCGTAATCAACCACAGTGTCGACAACATGCGCGCGCTCATCGAATGGAGAGATGAACCCACCGACGTTGGCGGCAGCGTCAGCAGCATCCAAACCAGTAATGAAGACACCAGAGCAAAGAATCTTCGCGAAACCCGCAGTCTGATGGTGCAGCGCCTCACCCGGAGGAGGGTCGTACTCCGTGTTGAGTTCAAATGCTTGTGCACGTGCAATAAGCGACTCAGTAGAGCCATCCGCATTCGGGATTTCTTCTTCAGCTACACCGCATGCCACGGACAAAAAGCAGGTGGAGAACAACAAGGTTTTAATAGACGAGGCTGTGCGCATACCGCTACTCCCAGTGCTGGTGGGCCCTGAAGATATGCTGGGATTTAGCAGCGCGCGACGGATAGCTTACTCCACCGCGCCTTCTCCAGCTGTCAACTCGGCGACCCGTTCTTTCAGTGTCTCTACCCTCGCGGTCGGGACAGCAATCTGATACCGGACCCGCTCCCCATAATCCTCATGCTCGACGACAACCTCTAGATCGTCCAGTAATCTTTGAAGACTCTCCACATGAGGGTAACCAACTCGCACACTGACTTGGACGCGCTCGATCCTCACTTCAGTCGGTAGTGTTTCGAGCAGCAGCTTGACTCCATCAGCATATGCACGGGAAAGTCCGCCAGTTCCGAGCTTCACGCCCCCGAAATAACGCGTGCAAACGGTGACGATCTCACCCACCCCAGAATGCAGTAATACAGTGAGCATGGGCCGACCAGCTGTGCCGTGGGGTTCGCCATCATCACTCATGCCGATGTGAGCGGTACTCCCTGGGGGGCCGGCCACGAAAGCCCAGCAGTTATGCGTCGCATCCGGGAAATTCTCTCTCACCGAGTCCACAAAAGCGTTGGCAGCATTGGCGTCTGGGGCGTGCGCTGCAGTGGTGATGAAACGACTGCGCTGAATTAATTCCTCGACCCTGTAGATTCGCGAGGGAATAGCATAGCGGAGACCAGCCTCTGATCTCACTCGACTCAAGCCGCCATGTCAGCGTTCAGGTGTAACAGCTAGTCCGCTGACATACGATCCAGGAACTGCCGCTCTGAAGGGCTCAAATTACCAGCACCTTCAGACTCCACCTTGGCCAGAAGTCGCACGACTTCTCCTCTATTAAGCTCGTGCAATGACTCTAGAGCAATTCCCTTCCACCTCGCCGTAGCCAGGCGGTCCCCCACCATCCCTGTAGGTGATGCGTCGGGATGGAGTTTCTTATCAAAAGCTCTCTTGGCAGCCCCTTTTCGCCACTCCCACCACTTGATGAAAACGAATGCGAAAGCGAGCCCTCCAAGGTGCGCAAAGTGAGCTGTTCGTGAGCCCACGGACGGATTCACGCCAGCATAAAGCGAGCCTAACACCAGCAGAGTGGCGAGAAGCCAAGCCTGGATTGGCAGGATTGCCCAAAGGTAGATCCGGACCCGCGGCCAGTACATTGCAAAGGCTAAGAGCACACCGTACACCGCTCCGGAAGCCCCAACGACCGGATGCTCCCGAGCAAATAGAAAGTGAAACAGCGCAGCGCCCAACCCGGAAAGGAAGTAAAGCCACAGGAAGCCCTTGGCACCGAGTCGGTTCTCCACCCGCGGCCCGAAGAAGTAGAGGCCGATCATATTGAAGAACAGATGCATAAAGCCAGAGTGCAGGAACATGTACGAGACCAACGTCCAAGGTTGGACAAGGATGGCTGGTGGATAGAAACTGAGCTCCACAGGCGAGAAGGGAGCGAGGAAAAACATCGCGATGTTCGCGATAAGTAACTTTTGGACACACGGCGTCATTGGGAGCATGTTGACCCTCTACCCCCTCCTAACCGCCAGGTGTCTCTCAGTCAAAACGACCTGATCCATTCGTATCGGACTCCTTTTCCTCTTCTTCCTGCGGAGCTTGCCAAAAGCCCTCATTGCCTGGGACCAAAGCGGCAACCTGGTTCGAATACAAGGCAGCGTTAAAGAGAATCTTGAAGGTGCCGAAGGGCTGTCCCCGCCACTGTGGGCGGAAGCCAAGCAACACGACTCGTCCATCTCCATACTGCACATCGAGTGCGGCCGCATATCCCTGAACGTACTCTTCTCCAAGAAAGTACCCAGAGAGCAACGGGGAACCATTGGTATCATACTTGGCAAGCACATGCCCCTTGAACCCCTCCTCGGTGGAGAAAACAGGACTTGAGCCCACGAAAATCTTCGACCGTTCGGGCATACCGCTCATCACTGGGTGGGACGGGTCTACGAGTAACTCGACGACCGCACCACCTGCGAAATATTCGTCACGCTCCACTTCAGAAATCACGTTCCGGACCGGCAGATGTAATTCGTCAACCGCGAAGCTGCTCGAACCGTTAATCGTCACCAGCGTGCCGCCATCCCTAACAAACGCATCAATCTCCCGCACCCCCTCAGCTCCCACTCCTCCTGCGTATCGGGGCGGAACTGAGCCATTTCCAAACCCGTTGATGATTTGGTTCCCACCCATATCCGCTAGCACTATCACGTCGTAACGTGACCGCAGATCCCCTGCTCGCACGTCCGCATTATAAAGATTGACATGCTCAATTTCGTACATTTCCAGTATCCAGCGTGTCCATCCCTCATCCATACTCGCATTCCAGGGACGGTAGAGCCCGATCCGAGGTTGCCGGATCATCGTTCCCAAAGCACTGGCTTGGCTCGCCTGCAACGCTAAATCACTAACGAGAGCACCCCTAGCATCCGCTGTCAGCCCCGTAACAACCCACTGCCCACTCGTTCCCGAAGAACCCGAGTCCGCCGCACTAGCACCAGGATCGAATCGTACGCTTCCGCCCTCACGCCATGCCCGGGACAGGGCCTTGTACGAATTATTCTGTGCCGGATCGAGTATCAGGGCATCCCCTCTACCGGGAGAGGTTCCGGCCGACGGCACGATCGCACGTGCAACTGGATTACTGT
The DNA here is from genome assembly GCA_002311875.1 of Gemmatimonadales bacterium UBA1142. GTDB lineage: Bacteria > Gemmatimonadota > Gemmatimonadetes > Longimicrobiales > Gaopeijiaceae > UBA1142. Next base: position 12,498 of record DCAD01000051.1, read on the forward strand.
CAAAGCCAACACCCGGAGGTGTGTCCCATGGCTGGGCATCTATATCAGCATCCCAAGGCAAGGCTTCAGCGTACAAATCTTCCAAGGCCTCTCTCACATCAGCCTCTAGCGGAGTACGAGCCTCCACAACCCGAACGTCGAATAGATACGGGAGTGTCCACCCGGACACATCGTATGGCTGCTCCGGGGGGCCCTCTGGGTATTCCCTAAGATCTGGATATTCCTGAACTGCGAAGAGTTGGCGCACGAAATTAGCATTCGGTTGGTCCATTGGGATCATCCAACTTCCAGCCCCATGCGTTACTCCGTCTACCGTAACAGCCCTCGTAAGACGCTGAATTTCAATCCCGTTAAAAGCAAGCCTCCGCAGCATCTCTACCGCAGCCACTGGATCTGACTGGCCCTGGGAAATGAAATATCCGTACGGGGGGCCAGAACGGTATTGTTCAACGACATCACTGGCAGCCTGGTAGCGGTTGAATAGCAAATCAGTCCGGTACTTCGCTGCAACGTCCAGTACCGAAATGGAGGCAGTCAGCATGTAGTCGATTGCATCTCGGATGCGCCACCAACCCCCTTGCCACGGGCTCGCATACAGTGATTCCGGGCGAAGATCACGAGCGTTCGCAGGAAAATCTCCGATCGTGTAGAAGTGAGGTGTCGCGTACCGGTAGAGCGCTGTTTCGGTAAGAAGGGACGCAACATTGTGGAAATTATTCGCGTGATCCATGAAGCCTGGATACCAATTATCGAATCCGCTGCCCATGTGGACCGCACCCTCTTGACCTCTCTCCTCTAGTGCTTGCGCCATCGCCATGCCGATGAGATTTACCGTCCGCCACATGAGCGGGTGGACATTCGGACTGATCGGCTCCGCAAAAGGCGGTATCCAGATCCGAGTCGGGAATGGTGACGACTGGTGATGATTGTAGATAATCTGTGGCTCCCAGTATCGGTCGATGCGGGTTACCACACGGGACTCGATCTGGTTGATCATGTAGCCATCCCGATTGTTATCATGCCCGATGTACTTCTGGTATAAGAAAGGGGCACCTGCCACTTCGTAAGACGTACCGACGTTGGACTTGTACCAATCCGAAACCATCGTCTGACCATCGGGATTGATACTGAACCAAAGCACAAGAATCACGTTATCCAGGATTGCCGCAATCTCAGGGTTTGAGTCTCCGGTCACGAGGTCATAGGCGAGCTGGATCGTGTGCTGGGCATGTGCAACCTCAGTGGCATGCAGGCCACCGTCGATATGAACGATCACCTTACCGTCCATCGCGAGCCGACGCGCCTCCGCCTCGGTCATGTCTTCGGCAGGATACGCTAGCCTGTGTGCGATCTCACGGTATCTCTCTGCATCCTGCAGGTTCTCGGCAGACGAAATCAGAGCGAGATACCAGGGTCGACCGTAGCTGGTGAGGCCAACCTCCTGAAGCTCCACCTGGTCCGATGCAGCCGCGAGGCGCTGGAAATATTCGAGAGACTGTTCGTATGTCGCGAGTTCGAAGTCGGTACCGACGGGAAAACCGAGAACAGATTCGGGCGTGGGAATCTGCTGGGCCTGCACGGGGTGACCGATAAGTGCTAGGGCTACAAAAAGGCGAAGCGGGCGCATGCGATTGCTCCGAATCTATGGTCTCAGCGGTGATGCGAGAGGGACCAGAAAGTGAGCAGTGACAGCCAGGAGGTCCAGGCCCCGTGAGATTATCTTCG